>NZ_JBBUKU010000002.1:0-436768 GCF_038066655.1 Pigmentiphaga sp. YJ18
GGACCTTCCAGGTCCACTTCTTCGATGGTCAGGGGCGCGCCTGCCTTCCAGGCGATCGCGGCTTTGGTCTTCATGGGTTGCTCCTTTCGCGGCGTATGCGGCGGCAATATAGCCGCGCGTGCGCGGGCAGCGGGCATCCCGCCCCGAGGATGGCCGCCGTCCGCCGCAAATTGGCCGAAATGGACCCCTCGGCCGTTTGCGGACGCCCCGGTCAGTCGGCGCGGATACCGAGTTCGCCGATGATCCCGCCCAGCCGGCGGTGGTCGGCCGCCACCAGTTCCTTGAGGCGGGCGGGAGGGCCGCCCACCGGTTCGGCCGCGAAGTGCTTCAGCGTCTCGACCACGTCCGGCATGCGCAGGATTTCGTTCAGGTGGCGGTTGAGCAGCGCCACGACGTGGTCGGGCGTGCCCTTGGGGGCGAAGAATCCGTGCCAGGCACCCACCACGACCTGGGGGTAGCCGGATTCGGCCATCGTCGGTACGTCGGGAAGGAAGGACGAGCGGGCCGGATCGGTCACGGCAAGCGCGGTGACCTTGCCCGCCTGCAGGTACGGCGCGACGGTGCCCAGGGTGACGTAGCCCAGCGGCACATGGCCGCCTATGATCTGGGCCGCCACGTTGGCGCGGTAGGGCACGTGCTGGATGCCGATGCCGGCGGCGCGGTTCAGCCATTCGCCGGCGATGTGCATGGGGGATCCCGGGCCGGGCGTGCCGAAGGCCAGTTGCCGCCCGCCGCGCGCGGCGTCCACCACGTCGGCCAGGGTCTTGAAGCCGGTGGCGGGATTGGCCACCAGGATCAGCGGGCAGATCGACGTCTGGACGATGGGGGCGAAGTCGTTCAGCACGTCGTAGGTCAGGGCCTCGGGCTTCATGACCAGGGGGGCGGTGGCCACGGTGTTGGGCGCGAACAGCAGGGTATGGCCATCCGGCGCGGCCTGTCCGACGTAGCGGCTGCCTATGGTGCCGGCCGCGCCAGGGCGGTTCAGGACCACCACCGGCTGCTTGAGGCGGGCCGACAGCCTGGCCGCGTAGAGACGCGCCATGGCGTCCGTGTCGCCGGTGGGGGCGTAGGCCACCACCAGTGTGATGGCCCGCGAGGGATAGGTGTCCTGCGCGCCGGCGGTCCAGGCTGCCGCCATGGCCAGCGCCGCCGCGCCGAATTGCCTGCGATGCACGTTCATGCTTGCTCCTTGGCTTCGCGGACGCCGGTGGGCGGGCGCGGGGGTCGTTTCAGCCTAAGGTAATGCGAAGCAAGAAATATGTAAATGCATTTAATATCAGAGTTTGCTCTGATATTGGATTGGGGAAAATGTATGTAAATACATTTTATGAAAACCGGCTTATAGCCGCTTGATGAACACCTGGCTGTTGCGGCTGCGGTCGTAGTGCGCCTGCTTGTCCTTGGGCAGATCGGCCACGCTGCCCTGGGCGAAGCCGCGCTTGATGAACCAGTGCGCGGTCCGCGTGGTCAGCACGAACAGCCGCGTGATGCCCGCCGCCCGGGCGCGGCTTTCGATATGGCGCAGGAGCTTGTCGCCTTCGCCCGTGCCCTGCCACTGCGGGTTGACGGTCAGCGCGGCCATCTCGGCCATCTTTTCGTCGGGGTAGGTGTAGAGCGCCGCACAGCCGTAGATGACGCCGTCGTGCTCGCTGACCGAGAATTTCTCGACGTCGCGCTCGATGCTGCCGCGGCCGCGGCGCACCAGCGTGCCGTCCACTTCCAGCGGCTCGATCAGGTGCAGGATGGCGCCGACGTCGTCGATGGTGGCCGGGCGCAGGTCGTCCAGCGTGTCTTCCACGACCATGGTGCCCACGCCGTCGTGGGTGAAGACCTCCAGCAGCACGCCGCCGTCCAGGTCGTAGGGCACGAGATGCGCGCGCGCCACGCCCAGCTTGACCGCCCGCGAGGCGTGCTTGAGCACCACGGCCGTGCCCGCGTCCAGGTCGCCCTGGGAGATCAGGGCGTCGGCGTCCTCGCGCGCCAGCTCGGTGTCGACGTAGCCTTCCTTGTCCTGGATGACGGGGGCGTCGGTCAGGAATATCAGCTTTTCGGCGCGCAGGGCCACCGCCACGGCGGTGCCGACGTCTTCCATGGAAAGGTTGAAGGCCTCGCCGGTGGGCGAGAAGCCCAGCGGCGACAGCAGCGTGATGGACCCCTGGCCCAGGGCCATGTTCAGGGCCTCGGCGTCCACCTTGCGTACCTGGCCGGTATGGCGGTAGTCGACGCCGTCGATGACGCCGACGGGGCGGGCGGTGATGAAGTTGCCCGAAATGACCCGGATATGCGAATGGGACATGGGCGTGTTGGGCAGGCCCTGGCTGAACGCCGCCTCGATGTCCAGGCGGATTTCGCCGGCCGCTTCCTTGGCGCATTCCAGCGCGGCGGCGTCGGTCATCTGCAGGCCGCGGCCGAACTGGAAGGGGATGCCCTTGAGCCGGAGCTGCTCGTTGACCTGGGGGCGCGAGCCGTGGACCAGCACCAGGCGTATGCCCAGCGCGCTGAGCAGGGAAAGGTCCTGGATCAGGACGTTCAGGGCGCCCTCCTGGACGAGTTCGCCGCCGAAAGCCACCACGAAGATCTTGCCGCGGAAGGCGTGTACGTAGGGCGCCACCTCGCGGAACCACTGCACGAAGCGGGCGTGCAGGTCGGAGGGGGCAGGATCGGGGTCGGGAGGCTGTGCGGCTGCGTTCATCCCAAAATTATAATGATGGGTTAACCCAAGTTCTTCTCATGGTCGCACAATCCACCAAGAATGTGCCTTTGGCACGACGGCGCAACCCGGTTCCGCCCGTTACCTACCCCGAAGACCTGCCTGTCAGCGGCCGGCGAGACGAGATCGCGCGTGCCCTGGCGGCGCACCAGGTCATCATCGTCAGCGGCGAGACCGGATCGGGCAAGACCACCCAGCTGCCCAAGATCTGCCTGGACGCCGGCCGCGGCGTGGCCGGCATGATCGGCCACACCCAGCCGCGGCGCCTGGCGGCCACCTCGGTGGCGCGCCGGATCGCCGAGGAGCTTGGCACGCCATTGGGCGAAGTGGTCGGCTACCAGGTCCGTTTCAACGACCGCACGGCCCCGGGGGCCTCGGTCAAGCTGATGACCGACGGCATCCTGCTGGCCGAGTCGCAGCGCGATCCGTGGTTGCGCGCGTACGACACCCTCATCATCGACGAGGCGCACGAACGCAGCCTGAACATCGATTTCCTGTTGGGCTACCTGCGCCAACTGCTGGCCCGGCGGCCCGATTTGAAACTGATCATTACATCGGCAACCATCGACGCGGAGCGCTTCGCCCGGCATTTCAGCCTGCCCGGCCAGCCCGAGGTGCCGGTCATCAACGTCTCGGGACGGCTCTATCCGGTCGAGGTGCGCTACCGGCCGGTGGACACCCGCGGCATGCAGGCCAGCGACGGCGACGAGCAGCCGGCCAGGAAGCCCGAGCGGACGCGCGAGAAGGAAAACCTGTCCCGCGACGAGGAGCGGGACCTGATCGACGCCATCGTCGATGCGGTGGACGAGTGCGCCCGCCACGGCGCGGGCGACGTGCTGGTGTTCCTGCCCGGCGAGCGCGAGATCCGCGAGGCGGCCGAGGCCCTGCGCAAGCACCATCCGCCCGGCACCGAGGTGCTGCCGCTGTTCGCCCGGCTGTCGCAGGCCGAGCAGGAACGGGTCTTCCACCCCAAGGGCAGCGGCCGCCGCGTCGTCCTGGCCACCAACGTGGCCGAGACCTCGCTGACGGTGCCCGGCATACGCTTCGTGGTCGATACCGGCCTGGTCCGGATGAAGCGCTATTCGTGGCGCAACAAGGTCGAACAGCTGCGCATCGAGCCGGTCAGCCAGGCTTCGGCCAACCAGCGGGCCGGGCGCTGCGGCCGCATCGGGCCGGGCGTGTGCATCCGCCTGTACGAGGACACCGACTACGCGGCGCGCCCGCCCTTCACCGATCCGGAGATCCTGCGCTCGTCGCTGGCCAGCGTCATCCTGCGGATGAAGTCGCTGAAGCTGGACGACATCGAGCAGTTCCCCTTCGTCGAGGCGCCGCCGGGGCGCGCCGTCGCCGACGGCTACCACCTCCTGCAGGAGCTGGGCGCCATCGACGAGGACAACGTGCTCACGCCCGTGGGGCGCGAACTGGCACGGCTGCCGGTGGACCCGCGCATCGGCCGCATGATCCTGGCGGCGCGCGACCAGTCCTGCCTGAGCGAGGTGCTGATCATCGCGGCCGCGCTGTCGGTGCAGGATCCGCGCGACCGGCCCATGGACGCGCAGGAGGCGGCCGACCAGGCCCATGCCAAGTTCGCCGACGAACGGTCGGAGTTCATGGCCTTCCTGAAGCTGTGGAAATGGTTCAACGAAGCGGTCGAACACAAGCAGTCGCAGCGCAAGCTGGTGGAGAACCTGCGCCAGAATTTCCTGTCGCCGGTGCGCATGCGCGAATGGCGCGACGTGCATTCGCAACTGGCCGCGGTGGTGGGCGAGCATGGCTGGCGCCTGAACCAGACCGAGGCCACGCTGGAACAGATCCACCTGGCGCTGCTTGCCGGGCTGCTGGGCAACCTCGGCTACAAGTCCGACGAAGAGGCCCAGTACCTGGGCGCGCGCGGCATACGGTTCTTCATCCATCCGGGTTCCCGGCTGGCGAAGAAGGCGGGGCGGTGGGTCGTGGCGGCCGAACTGGTCGAGACCTCGCGCCTGTTCGCGCGCTGCATCGCGCGTATCGATCCGACGTGGGTGGAGCGCGTGGGCGGCCACCTGCTGCGCAAGAACTGGTCCGATCCGCGCTGGGAAAAGAAGGAAGGGCGCGTGGTCGCCAACGAGCGCGCGACCCTGTACGGGCTGACCATCTATGCCGGCCGCCGGATCGACTATGGGCGCATCGATGCCCGCCAGGCGCGCGAGCTGTTCATCCGCGAGGCCCTGGTCACCGGAGAACTCGACAGCCGGCTGCCCTTCATCGCGCACAACCGCAAGCTGGTCGCCGATATCGAGAAACTCGAACACAAGTCGCGCCGGCCCGACATCCTGGTCGACGAGGACCTGATCTTCGCGTTCTATGAACGGCAGGTGCCGGCGGACGTGAACCGCGTGGTGACGCTGGAGAAGTGGTATCAGGAAGAAGCGCGCAAGCCCGGTGGCGGCAAGCTGCTGTTCCTGTCGCGCGACGAGCTGATGCGGCACGAGGCGGCGGGCGTCACGACCGAGGTGTTTCCCAAGAAACTGTCGCTGCACGGCATCGACATGGCGCTCGACTATCACTTCGAACCGGGCTCGCCGCGCGACGGGGTGACGCTGTCGGTGCCCCTGTTCGCGCTGAACCAGCTCGATCCGGCGCGCTGCGAGTGGCTGGTGCCGGGCATGCTGAAGGAGAAGGTCCATCTGCTGCTGAAGTCGCTGCCGCAGAAGCTGCGCCGGCACTGCGTGCCGCTGCCCGAGTACGCGGCGGGGTTCTACGATCGCTGGTTCGAACAGGCGCAGAAGCCTGACCGCGGGCTGGTCGAGGCGCTGATCGCCGACGTGCGCGAGCAGACCACGGTGCATCTGGCGCCGTCGGACTTCAAGCAGGAGACGCTACCGGCGCATCTGTCGATGAACTTCCGCGTGGTGGACGAGCACGGCCGCATGCTGGACATGAGCCGCAATCTGTCGCACCTGAAGGCGCAACTGGGGCGCGAGGCGCAGGCCACGTTCCAGCAGGTGGCCGCGCGCGACAAGGAGGTGGCGCAGGCGCTGGCGCACGAGAACCTGACAGACTGGACCTTCGGGCCCTTGCCGGAGCTGATGGAGATCAAGCGCGGGGGCTTGTCGGTGATCGGTTATCCGGCGCTGGTGGACCGGGTCACGCACTGCGACCTGGACGTGTTCGACGATCCGGACGAGGCCGCGCGGCACCACCGCGCGGGGCTGCTGCGGCTGTTCCGGCTGCAACTGAAGGAGCAGGTCAAGTTCCTGGAGAAGAACCTGACCGGCATGACGCAGATGAGCATGCTCTACATGCCGCTGGGCACGCAGGAGGAACTGCGCGACCAGATCGTGGACGCGGCGCTGGCGCAGGCCTGCCTGGCCGATCCCTGGCCGGCGGACGCGGCGTCGTTCGCGCAGCGGCGTACCGAGGGCAAGGGCAGGGTGGGGCTGCTGGCGCAGGAGATCGCGCGCCTGGTGGCGGCGGTGCTGACCGAATGGGCCGCGGCGCAGCGCAAGCTGCCGCAGGCCAAGCCGCATGCCGCGGCCCATGCGGACATGGAGCAGCAGATGCGCGGGCTGATGGGGAAGTGGTTCGTGCGCGATACGCCGTTCCCGCAGTTGTCGCATTTTCCCCGGTATTTCAAGGCGGTCCAGGCACGGATCGACAAGCTGCGCGCGGATCCGGCGCGCGATGCGCGGTTGCTGGCGGATCTGAATCAGTTGCTGGTGCCGTATCAGCGGGCTCGGGCGGCGCGCAAGGGGGTGCCGGATGGAAAGCTGGACGAGTTCCGGTGGATGCTGGAGGAACTGCGGGTGGCGTTGTTCGCGCAGGAACTGAGAACGCCCATGCCGGTTTCGGTCAAGCGGTTGCAGAAGAGCTGGGAGGCGTTGAGCCGGTAGGCTTCTCAGGTCAGGCTGCGCCGCAGTTCCGGCGCCCCCGGCAGGTTGGGCGGAGGGCTGTCGGTCTGAAGGCTTTCGAGCAGGCGTTCCAGGTGGCCGATGTGGGGCAGCATGGGGCCGTAGAACAGGGTCTGGTTGCCGTTCTGGATCAGGAGAGTAGGGAAGTCCTCGATGTCCTGGTCGTCGAGGAGATCGGGGTGTTCCTCGACGTCCACCCACAGGAAGACGTGATCCTTGAAGCGGCCGGACAGTTCCTCGAACTTGGGCAGGTATTCGCGGCAGGTGCCGCACCAGGCCGCGCACAGGCATGCCACCAGTATGGTCTGCGGATCGTCGAGGCGCCGCGAGAGGTCGCTGGCGCCGGTGTCGGGAAGATAGACGGCCATGGTGCGAAGAAGTAGAGAGTTCCAGCCATTATGCCTGTGCCATGCGTCATACTTGCAATCGTGGCTGAATTCCCGGAGCTCTGATGACTTCTTCTCCTGTCGAACGCGGTGACGTCAGCGCCGGCCTG
Source organism: Pigmentiphaga sp. YJ18 (assembly GCF_038066655.1). Classification (NCBI taxonomy): domain Bacteria; kingdom Pseudomonadati; phylum Pseudomonadota; class Betaproteobacteria; order Burkholderiales; family Alcaligenaceae; genus Pigmentiphaga; species Pigmentiphaga sp. YJ18. Next base: position 7,097 of record NZ_JBBUKU010000002.1, read on the forward strand.
CAAGGCGTGGGGCTGGCCTTCGGGCGCGCGGTGGTGTCCCAGTTCCGTGGACCCATGCTGCTGGCGCTGTTGTTGCCGTTCCTGGTCGCGCTGGTGGGCGCCGTGGTGCTGATCTGGCTGTTCTGGACGCCGCTGACCGAGTGGCTGCAGGGCACGCTGTTCTCGCTGCCGTTGATGGGGCAGATCGACAGCATGCTGGTCGCGATCGGCATCGCGTCGCTGAAGCTGTGGCTGATTCCCGTCGTGGCGACGCTGATCCTGTTGCCGTTGTCGGGCATATTAGGGCTGGTGGTGGCGGCGGTGTTGATCATGCCGCTGGTGCTGCGCAACCTGGAACAGCACGATTATCCAGGCCTGCAGCGGCGCGGCCGCAATGCCACGGTGGCCAGTGTCTGGAACGCGGTGTGGGTGACCACGCTGTTCGTGCTGGGGTGGCTGTTCACCATGCCGCTGTGGCTGCTGCCGCCGTTGGCGGTGCTGTTGCCGATCGCGTGGTGGGCCTTTGCTTTCACCCGCATGCTGCGGCTCGACGCCATGATCGAGCATGCCTCGCCGCAAGAGCGGCGCATCCTGATGGCGCGGCACAATCGCGGCTTCTGGGGCCTGGGGCTGATCTGCTCGCTGCTCAATCTGCTGCCGCCGGCCTGGTTCCTGTTGCCGGTGTTTTCCGCGCTCCTGTTCTCGCACTTCGCACTCGAGGCGCTGCGCCGTTTGCGCAGCGAAACCACGCCATGAACGACACCGCCATTTCCCATCGCCGTATCGGCCTGATCATCATCGGCGACGAGATCCTCTCGGGCCGTCGCCAGGACAAGCATTTTTCCAAGATCGTGGAGCTGCTGGGGGCGCGCGGCCTGCGGCTGTCGTGGGCAGAGTTCCTGGGCGACGATCGCGAGGCCCTGGTGGCCGCGCTGCGGCGCAGCTTCGCGAGCGGCGACGTGGTGTTCTCGTGCGGCGGCATAGGCGCGACGCCCGACGACCACACGCGCCAGGCGGCCGCGGCCGCGCTGGACCTGCCGCTGGCGCTGCACGACGGGGCCCGCGAGCTGATCACCCAGCGCTGCGCGGAAACCGCCGCGCAGGGCTCGGGCACGGCCGACATGACCGCGCCGGACAACCTGCGGCGCCTGCAGATGGGCGAGTTCCCGGTGGGCAGCGAGATCGTGCCCAATCCGTACAACAAGATCCCGGGGTTCTTCATCCGCGACCATACCTTCGTGCCGGGTTTCCCGGTGATGGCGTGGCCGATGATCGAATGGACGCTGGACCACCGCTACGCGGGGCTGCACCACGCCGTGCCGCACGTGGAGCATTCGTTCATGGTGTTCGAACTGGCCGAGTCCAGCATCGCCCCCGTGATGGAAGCCATCGAGCGGCGCTGGCCGGGCGTGAAGGTGTTCAGCCTGCCCAGCATGGGCGAGGGCAAGCGGCGCCACATCGAACTGGGCGTCAAGGGCGACCCCGACACCGCCGCCGAGGCCTTGGCCATGCTACGCGACGAAGCCCGCCGCCTGGGCGGCGTCTTCGCCGCCGCATCAACCTAAAAAAAAGCGGAGAACGAGCCGTTCTCCGCTTTTTTTACCCAGGATGCGGTGGATCCGGCTCTGCCGGTCCGCCAGTGCCGCCCCCTCGGGGCCCGGCGCCGGGCCGCCCCAAGGCGGGCCCCGGCCCCCCAGGGGGGCTGCCGCGTAGCGGCTGGGGGCTCACCATGTGGGGCGCGCGAAGCGCGTAGGGGGTGGGCCTATGCGGTCTTTCGAGCGCGAGTCGTCTTGCCGGTTTCGGCGGCGGCCTTGAACGTCGCGTTGGCGGCGGCGGTCAGGTTGGACTCGGCCAGCTCGGCAGCCTGCTTGGCGGCCTTGTTCACCGATTCGTAGGCCGAGGTGGCGGTGGCCAGCGAGGACTTCAGCAGGGCCAGGGCGCTTTCCGAGCCGGCCGGGGCGTTCTTGGCCAGTTGCTCGACCACGTCCGACAGCTGGCGCTGTTGTTCGGCGACCTGGGCTTCGCCCAGACGGGTGAATTCGCTCTGCACGCCGGCGACGATGTCATACACGTGCTTGCTGTAGGCCAGCGCCTTTTCGGCGTTGGGCTGGGCCAGCGCGGAGACGAACGCCAGGGCTTCCTGGCCGTCCTTCAGCGTGAAGGCTTCCTGAGCTTTCTGCGAGGCCTCTTCGAACGTGGCCTTGGTCACCTTGAGGTGCAGGTCGACCAGCTTCTCGAAGCCGGCGAAGGCGGTGTTCTGCGCGGCGAGCAGGGCGTCGAAGGCGGCTTTTTGGGTGGCCAGGGCGCGTTCGGGGGTGGCAAACATAGGGGGCTCCTTGAGGACTGTCTACACGAGGCGACCGGGAAACCAGGGGAGTACGCCCCAAAAAGCCCGATCCTGGTGCACGCACCGTACCGCGGTAAGCGTCTTTGCTGCGATGCACAAAACGTATTTTAAGGACGTGTGGTCGAAAGTCAAGAGACCCGACGAAAAAAATGCACCGTGTTGGTCAAGCCCCTAAGTGACTGATTGAAGACATGTTTTTCCGCCAGGGGAGACGCGGCCCCAGGCGTCGTGACGGCAAGGAACGTGTTGCATTGCGTCACTTCTCCTTGGTGCGATGCGCCATGCGGACAGCGGCCGCATGCTCCGGCATGGTGCGGGACGTGGCGCGGCGGCTACACTTCCCGACTGACCGATCCGCAAGGCCGCCGTCGTGGGTTCTCCGCTGCCATCCCGCCTGATTTCCCCTTTCTTCGTCCTGATCTGGAGCACCGGCTTCGTCGTCGCCCGCTACGGCCTGCCCTACGCCGAACCCCTGACGTTTCTGTCGATGCGTTTCGCCGGCGTGCTGGCGGTACTGGCGCCGTTCTGCGTCGGCGCCGGCATCGCCTGGCCGGGCTGGCGGCAGGGCATGCACATGGCGGTGGCCGGCGTGCTGCTGCAGGCCGGCTACCTGGGAGGCGTCTGGATCGCCATCCATCTGGGCATGGGGGCGGGCCTGGCGGCGCTGGTGGTGGGGCTGCAGCCGCTCCTGACCGCCGTGGCCGGACGCTGGATGGGCGAACCGCCCACCGCGCGGCAGTGGGCGGGGCTGGTCCTGGGGTTCGTGGGCGTGGCCCTGGTGGTAGGCAACCGCATCGGCACGCTGGGCCTGACCTGGCAGGCCCTGGCCTTCGCGGTGGCGGCGCTGCTGTCGATCACCGCGGGCACCGTCTATCAGCGGCGCTTCTGTCCCGGGGTGGACCTGCGGGCCGGGCTGCTGTTGCAGTTCGGCGCCTCGCTTGCCGTGGTGCTGCCCGCGGCGTGGCTGTTCGAGACCATGGCGGTGCGGTGGACCTGGGCGCTGGCGGGCGCCTGGGCGTGGTCGGTCTTCGCGCTGTCGATCGGCGCCATCTGCCTCCTGTTCCTGTTGATCCGGCGCGGGGCGGCCACGCGTGTGGCGAGCCTGATGTATCTCACCCCGGCCGTGACGGCACTGATGGCCTGGGCCGCCTTCGGCGAGCCGCTGACCGCGACCATGGTGGCGGGCATGGCGCTGTCGGCCTTCGCGGTGGCCTGGACTCAGGGGAAACGATAGGCGAAACCGTCACGATGCCATGGTTTCCATCCCTTAAACTCGTCTCACCGTCGCGGGAATTGTTGGCTCGCGTCGCAACTATTTAACGAGGCAGGAGATAAAAGAATGGCTATCCAAAAGAAAGCTGTGTCCGCGGCTATCGGGGCCGTAGCCCTGGCCAGCGCGGCCGTCCTCGGACCTGCGCAGGCAATGGCGCAGGGCTATCCCACCCGACCGGTCACCATGATCGTCCCGTTTGCCGCCGGCGGTCCCACCGACGTGGTGGCGCGCTCGCTGGCCGAGGCCATGCGCAAGTCGCTGGGCCAGACCGTGGTGGTCGAGAACGTCGGCGGCGCGGGCGGCACCATCGGCACCGCCCGCGTGGCGAAGGCATCGAACGACGGCTATACCATGCTGCTGATGCACATCGGCTTCTCGACCGCGCCCGCCCTGTATCGCAAGCTCAGCTACGACCAGGCCCACGACTTCCAGCCGGTCGGGCTGACCGTCGACGTGCCCATGACCATCATCGCGCGCGAGAACTTCCCGGCGACCAACATCAAGGAATTCCTGACCTACGTGAAGGCCAACGCCAGCAAGCTGTCGATGGCCAATGCCGGCATCGGCTCGGCGTCGCATCTGTGCGGCCTGATGTTCATGAGCACGATAGGCTCCGAGTTCCAGACCATTCCCTACAAGGGAACCGCGCCGGCCATGAACGACCTGCTAGGCAAGCAGGTGGACTTCATGTGCGACCAGACCACCAACACCACCGGGCAGATCAAGGCCGGCAAGGTCAAGGCCTACGCGGTCACCAGCAAGACCCGCGTGCCCAGCCTGCCGGACCTGCCCACGCTGGACGAGTCGGGCCTGAAGGACTTCTCGGTGGGCATCTGGCACGGCTTGTGGGTGCCCAAGGGCACCTCGCCCGAGATCGTCACCAAGCTCCAGACCTCGTTGAAGGCGGGCCTGGATGACCCGGCGTTCAAGCAGCGCATGACCGAACTCGGGGCCATCGTGCTGAACGACAAGGCCACGCCGGCGGCGCTCGACGCGCTGGTGAAGTCCGAAACCGCCAAGTGGGGCGCGGTCATCAAGAAGGCCGGCGTCTACGCCGACTGACCCCGGCTTTCCGGGGCAAATGGGGTGGCTGTCCCGCGGGACGCCGCCCCATTTTGTTGCCTTTTTTGTAATTTTTGCCGTGGCATTTAAATAACGACTTAAAATGTGCGCGCTAAGTCGTTCATTTAATAGAGATTTTTGTCGAAAAATCTGATATGCTGCGGCGCCTGGGCTGAGTCGTTACCGGAGGAAACATGGCGCGCATCAGAAAGAGCATTCTGTCGATTTCACTGCTGTGCGCGCTGACCGCCGGGCTGGCCCTTCCCGCGGTCGCTCCCGTGGCCCACGCCGCCACCACCACGACGTCCAAGAACGCCAAGACCAAGCCGGCGAAGAAAGCCACCGCCAGCAAGACCCGGTCCGCCAAGTCCAAGACCGCCTCCACGACTCGCCACGCCTCGGCCAAGACCACCAAGAAACGCGCCGCCAAGCCTGCCTCCAGGAAAGCCGTTGCCGCCGCCAGCATCCGCCATGCTTCCTACGCACCGTCGTCGGCGGCGCTCGAGGACGCCGACGGCAACCTGTCGCTGCGCTCCAGCGTGGCCTTCGTGCAGGACCTGAATTCCTCCGACGTCCTGTTCGCCAAGAACGAGGGCGCGGTGGCCCCCATCGCGTCCATCACCAAGCTGATGACCGCGCTGGTCGTGGTCGATGCCGGCCAGCCGCTGGACGAGATGATCGAGGTCACGACCGACGACATCGACACGCACAAGTTCACGCATTCCCGCCTGTCGGTCGGCACGCGCCTGTCGCGGGCCGACATGCTCCACCTGGCGCTGATGTCTTCCGAGAACCGCGCCGCCAACGCACTGGGCCGCAACTATCCCGGCGGCCTGCCGGCGTTCGTGCAGGCCATGAACGCGAAGGCCGTGGCGCTGGGCATGCAGGATACGCACTACGTCGAGCCCACGGGCCTGTCGAGCGAGAACGTCTCCAGCGCCCGCGACCTGGTGCGCCTGATGCGCGAAGGCTCGCAGCGTCCGCTGATCCGCCAGTACACCACCGATACCGAGTACTCGGTCGAGGTCGCCGGCCGGCACCAGACCTTCCGTAACACGAATCGCCTGGTGGCGCGTTCCGACTGGAACATCATCGTGTCCAAGACCGGTTTCATCAACGAAGCCGGGCGCTGCCTGGTCATGCTGGCCAACATCGGCGGCCGCGACATGGCCATCGTGCTGCTCGATTCGGTCGGTTCGCTCACGCGCACGGCCGATGCCCAGCGCATCCGCCAGTGGGTCCAGCGCGAGATCGGCGCGCTGTAAGCCCGTCGTTCTTTCGCCCCTGAAAACGCCGCGCTTGCGCGGCGTTTGTTTTTTCGCGCGGCTCAGACCGTGGCGGGCGCGAACCTTTCCCCGTACAAGGCCAGCAACCAGTCGATGAAGACCCGCACGCGCGGGGACAACTGGCGGTGTGACGGATAGAGCACCGACAGCGGCAGGCCCGGGCTGGGCCATCCGGCCAGCACCTCCACCAGCCGTCCGTCCCGCAGTTCGTCCAGGACATGGAAGCGCGGCAACTGGATCAGGCCGCAGCCGCGCAGCGCGCACGTCACGTAGTTCTCGGCATCGTTCACCGACATCCAGCCGTCCGGCGCATAGGCGCGGACCTGGCCGTCGACCACCAGTTCCAGCGGATAGTCGGCGGTGCCCTGGCTGGCGAAGAAGCGCACGGCCTGGTGTCCCCCCAGTTCGTCGGGATGGCCGGGCATGCCGAAGCGGGCAAGGTAGGCGGGGCTCGCGCAGACGACCTGAGGCATGATGGCCAGCGGCCGGGCCACCAGGGACGAATCGCGCGGACGGCCCGCCCTTATCACGCAATCGACGCCTTCGCGGACCAGGTCGACCAGCCGGTCGCCGCTGCTGACGACGAGGTCGATGCCCGGGTAGCGGTCGCGGAACCGGTCTATGTTGGGCAGGACGATGCGGGTCGCGTGCGTGCCGTGCATGTCCACGCGCAGGACGCCGCGCGGATTCGACGCCACGTGCCGCAGCGAGGATTCCGCCTCGTCCAGTTCACTCAGCACGTGCACGCAACGTTCGTAGAAGGCCTGGCCATCCAGGGTCGGGCGGACGTGGCGCGTGGTGCGCTCGAGCAGGCGCGTGGCCAGCCTGGCTTCCAGTTCCTTGATGGCGTGGGTGGCCGTGGCCCGGGGGATGCCGAGTGCCATCGCGGCCCGGCTGAAGCTGCCCAGTTCGACGATGCGGGTGAACAGTTGGAGCGATTCGAAGCGGTCCACGGGGATTGTTGTCTGGTGTTGAATTGATATGCCAATTTATCAGGGTTTATCTCAATTCAATAAACAAGAAGAATGCTCGCCATCCGTTTCTTCTTCTTTCCAGGAAATTTCATGGGCACAAACCTCACCAAGACCGCCATCGTCACCGGGGGCTCGCGAGGCATTGGCCACGCCATTTCCCGCAGGCTGGCGGCCGATGGCTACGCGGTGGTCGTCAACTATGCCGGCAATGCCGCCAAGGCCCGGGAAACCGTGGCCGCGATCGAGGCCGCCGGGGGCCGGGCGCTGGCGGTCCAGGGCGACGTGGGGCGCGAGGACGACGTGGCCGCGCTGTTCGACGGTGCCCGGCAGGCCTATGGCCGGATCGACGTGGTGGTCAACAGCGCGGGCGTGATGCCGATGACGCCGATCGCCCCAGCCAGCCTGGCCGATTTCGACAAGGTGATCGCCACGAATTTGCGCGGCGCCTTTCTGGTGCTGGCACAGGCCGCCGCGCACGTGGGCGAAGGCGGGCGCATCATCGCGCTTTCCACCAGCGTCATCGCGCGCGCCTTCCCGTCCTACGGTCCCTACATCGCCTCCAAGGCCGGGGTCGAGGGGCTGGTGCGGGTGCTGGCGAACGAGCTGCGGGGGCGGGGCATCACGGTCAATGCGGTCGCGCCGGGGCCCGTCGGCACCGAGTTGTTCTTCAACGGCAAGACGGCCGAGCAGATCGACCAGATCGCGCGGCTGGCGCCGCTGGAGCGCCTGGGCACGCCGCAGGAGATCGCCGCCGCGGTGTCCTTTCTCGCGGGCCCGGACGGCGGCTGGGTCAATGGGCAGGTATTGCGGGCCAACGGCGGCTTCGCCTGAGGCGGACCGGAGCGGCCCGCCCCGCGGGTCAGGCCGCCGATACCGCGTGCGACGGTTCGTAGCCCAGGGCGTCGGAGATCTGGCCCGCGGTGTCCACCAGCGCGTCGATCCAGCCGTCCTGCATGCGGTCCGCCGGCGCCGAGATCGACAGGCCGGCAATCAGCTTGCCGGTGTCGTCATGGACGCCGGCCGCGATGCAGCGCACGCCCATTTCCAGTTCCTCGTTGTCGCGGGCATAGCCCTTGGCGCGTACCTGGTCCAGTTCGCGTTCGAGCTTGGCCAGGTCGGTCAGGCTGTTGCCGGTATGGCCCTGCAGCCCGGTGCGCAGGGCGTAGGCCCGGATCAGGCGGGCATCGTCGGCCGACAGGAACAGCTTGCCGGTGGAGGTCAGGTGCAGCGGTGCGCGGCCGCCGATGGCGCGCACCACCTGCATGCCCGAGCGCTCGCTGTAGGCGCGGTCGATGTAGACGATTTCATCGCCCTGGCGTACCGAGAGGTTGACGGTCTGGCCGGTCAGGCGGTGCAGCATGCGCATGGGCGTGATGGCGGCGTCGCGGACGTTCAGCCGGCCCTTGACCAGGTGGCCCAGTTCCAGCAGCCGCATGCCCAGGCTGTACATGCCGCTGTCGACCCGGTCGACGTAGCGGCCGGCCACCAGGTCGTTCAGGATGCGGTGGGCCGTGGACGGGTGCAGGCCGGTGGCCTGGGACAGCTCTTTCAGGCTGACGGGGTCGGGATGCTCCGCCAAGGCGTCGAGCAGGTGCATGGTGCGCTCGAGCACCTGGATGGCGATCTGCGGCGTGGGGGCTGCGGACGGGGCGATCATGGCCGCGTCGGGGGTCGTGACTCTGGGCATTGTCGTGGTGAGTCTCTACGCGATGAAGCTAGTTTATCCCATATGGTGAAATTTCATAGCTTTATTACACCGCAGATGGGTAGCCTTTCTGCGTTGCAGCAGGCCACTTCTTGTAGGACCAGTATAACGCCTATGCCGTGAATTTCCGCGACGCAGCATCCCTCATTGTCATACAGGGCATCGGGGAATAACCCGAGGTTAGCGCCGAACCCGCGAGACGGCCGCCAGGCAGTCCCCGACCAGCGCCGGACCGCGATAGATGAGGCCGGTGTAAAGCTGGACCGCGTCCGCGCCCGCCGCCAGCTTCTCGGCCGCGTGGCGGCCTTCCAGGATGCCGCCCACGCCGATGATGGCGAGGGCGTCGCCGGCCTGGCGCCGCAGGCGTTCGACCACCCGCAGCGACATTTCCCGCACCGGCGTGCCGGACAGGCCGCCGGCTTCGCCCGCGTGGGGCAGGCCCTGGACGGCATCGCGCGACAGCGTGGTGTTGGTGGCGATGACGCCGTCGATGCCGTGGCGCGGCAGCAGATCGGCGATGGCGTCGATCTGGCTTTCTTCCAGGTCGGGCGCGATCTTGACCGCCAGCGGTACGCGGCGGCCGTGCCGCGCCGCCAGGGTGTCCCGGGCCTGGTCGAGCTGGCGCAGCAGGCTGGAAAGCTCGTCGGCGCCCTGCAGGCTGCGCAGGTTCTGAGTATTGGGCGACGAGATGTTGATGGTGACGTAGTCGGCGTGAGGATAGACGGCCTCGAGCCCGGCCAGGTAGTCGTCGGCCGCCTTGTCGATGGGCGTGTCGGCGTTCTTGCCTATGTTCAGCCCCAGGATGCCGCCGCGCGTGCGGTAGCCGCTGCGCTGGACGTTGGCCAGGAACACGGCCAGCCCGTCGTTGTTGAAGCCCATGCGGTTGATCAGCGCCTCGGCGCGTGGCAGGCGGAACAGGCGGGGCAGCGGGTTGCCGGGCTGGGGCCGGGGCGTGACCGTGCCGATTTCCACGAAGCCGAAGCCCAGGCCGCCCAGCGCGTCGATGTGCGCGCCGTTCTTGTCCAGGCCGGCGGCCAGGCCCACCGCGTTGGGCAGCGTCAGGCCCATGACGGTGACCGGGCGGTCCGGGACGCGGGCGGGGCGTGTCCATCCCATGTCGTGCATGCGTTGCAGCGCGGACAGGGTCAGGGCATGGGCGGTTTCGGGTTCCAGGGCGAACAGGGCTGGACGCAGCAGCGGATAGGCTTGAAAAAACGCGGACATCAGGCGGATGGGGATCAGGAGGTGGAGGACGGCGCATCGTCGGGATGGCCGTGGCGGGTGGAGGCGTGCAGGCGGCTGGTGTCGATGACGGCCGGCGCGGCGGGCTGGGCGGCCGGCGGGCCGGCGTACTCGCGCCATTCGCCGTTGACCAGCATTTCCAGCGGCCGGAAGTTCACCTTGTAGGCCATCTTCGGGCTTTGTTCTATCCAGTACCCCAGGTAGAGATGGGGCAGTTCCAGCAGCCGGCATTGCTCGAGCTGCCAGAGTATGTTCCAGGTGCCCAGGCTGCCCTTCATGTCGGGATCGAAGAAGGTGTAGACCGACGACAGTCCGTCGGACAGCACGTCCATGATGGACACCATGCGCAGGCACCCCTGCCGGTCGCGGAATTCGACCAGGCGGGTATTGACGCGGCTCTGGAGCAGGAACTGGGCGTACTGCTCGCGGCTGTCCTGGTCCATGCCGCCGCCGCGGTGGCGGGTCGACTGGTAGCGCTGGTAGAGCGAGTAGTGTTCGGAGGAATAGGCCAGTTCGGCCACGAAGACCTGCAGGTCGGCGTGGCGTTTCCAGGTGCGGGCCTGGGTGCGGTTGGGCAGGAAGCGGTTCACCGGCACCCGCACCGGCACGCAGGCCCGGCAGCCGTCGCAGTGGGGCCGGTAGGTGAAGACGCCGCTACGGCGAAATCCCATGCGCACCAGCTCGGAATAGACGTCGGCGTTGATCAGATGGCTGGGCGTGGCCACCTGCGAGCGCGCCATCCGGTCCCCCAGGTAGCTGCACGGGTAGGGAGCGGTCGCATAGAACTGCAGCGCGGCGAAGGGAAGTTCTCGAAGATGCGTCATGCGCGGTTCAGCCGGGATCGGCCGCAGCGTGGGGTGCGTCCAGGTCGACGATCTCGCCGTCGTGGCGCAGCCTGCCCGATCGCCACGGAAGCTCGGGCATCCGGGTGAATTTTACAATCAGGTGCTCGAATTCCGCGCGGGTAATCGTGGCCCCCCCCAACGAGGCCAGATGGCGCGTGTCCTGCTGGCAGTCGATCATCTCCACGCCATGGCGGCGCAGGAAGCGCACCAGGTAGGCCAGCGCGATCTTGGAGCCGTCGGCCACCCGGGTGAACATCGATTCCCCATAGAACATCCTGCCCAGGCTGACGCCGTACAGGCCGCCCACGAGTTCGCCGCCGATCCAGGTCTCGACCGAGTGGACCTGGCCGTGCCGGTGCCAGAGCCGATAGGCCCGCTGCATGGGCAGCGTGATCCAGGTGGCGGGGCGCTCGTCGCTGCGCGGCGCCGCGCAGGCGCGCATGACGTCGTCGAACGCCGTGTCCACCCTGACCTCGATGGCGGGATCGCGCGCGACCTGCCGCAGCTTCTTGCGCAGCGAGTGCGAAGGAGAGAAGCGTTCGGTGAACAGCACCATGCGCGGATCCGGGCTCCACCACAGGATGGGTTCGCCCGGCAGGTACCACGGGAAGACGCCATGCGCGTACGCGGCGCGCAGCCGTTCGATGGACAGGTCGGCGCCCACGGCCAGCAGGCCCGGGGGATCTTCGAGCGCGTGTTCGAGCGGCGGGAAGGGCGTGTCCGGCTCCAGCAGGGCCGGCATGCGCGGACGCGGGGGGCTCAAGGGGCGGGCGTGGAGATCGCGGGAACCGGTTCGGGACCGCGCAGCAGGGTGTCGCTGTGGATCTGGAACGTGCCGCGCGCCCGGTCGGCGAAGAACAACCTGAGCGCGGTCGAGACCGAACGGAAGGCCAGGTCGTCCCAGGGGATCTCGTCCTCGTCGAACAGGCGGGCTTCCAGGCTTTCGGGGCCGGGCTCGAACTCGGCATCGGTCAGGCGCGCGAGATAGAAGATGTGGACCTGGTCCACGTGGGGGATGTCCAGCACCGCGAACAGCGGTCCCATCTCGATCCGGGCGCCGGCTTCTTCCTGGGTTTCGCGGGCCGCGCCCTGGGCAGTGGTCTCGCCCAGCTCCATGAAGCCGGCGGGCAGGGTCCAGTAGCCGTGGCGCGGCTCGATCGCCCGGCGGCACAGCAGCACCTGCTTTTCCCAGACGGGAATGGTCCCCAGCACCATGCGGGGATTCTGGTAGTGGATCGCGCCGCAGTGGTCGCAGAGATCGCGTTCGCGGTTGTCGTCGTCGGGGATGCGGCGGGCCAGCAGGTTGCCGCATTGCGAGCAGTAGCGCTGGGAGCGCGGAGCCGGGAAGTACGTGAGGGCGCGGTCGGAAGCGGTCATGGCGTGTCCAGGGGGCGGAGGCGGCGCTGCGCCCCGGCGGTTGCGGAGATCCGGGAGTCCGTCAAGTATACGAGAGGTGGCCGGGCGAAGCGGGCTGGCGTTCGCAGCCCACCGCGTAGACCACCGAGCGGAAGAACTGGTTCGCCGGGTCCCCCGCCACGCGCGAGTGCCAGTACTGGTGCACGTCGATGGACGGGATGCGCAGCGGTAGCCGGACTTTCTTGATCGGCGCGATGGGTTGGAACAGGTGGTAGACCTCGTCCGGAATGATGGCGATCAGGTCGCTGGCGGCCACGATGAACGGAATCGCGGCCACGTGTTCGGTGGTGAGCCGCACCTGGCTCTGCACGCCGTGCTTGCGCAGCTGGTCGTTGATCCACGCGAAGGTGATGGGCACGGACGGGGACTGGACCTGCGGCGTGCGGCCGAATTCGCGCAGGGTCATGGCGTCGCCGATGCGGGGATGGTCGCGGCGGGCCACGCAGACGTAGGCGCGGCGGTAGAGATGCTGGCGCAGCAGGGCGTCGTGCGGGCGCGAGACGTGGCCGGCGACGACGTCCAGCTCGCCCGACTCCAGCGCGGCGGCCATGGTGTCGGCCGATACCTGCGTGGGGGCGAGGCGGGCGTGCGGAGCGACTTCGGCCAGGCGTTTCATCAGCTTGGGCACCAGCACGATGGCGCCGATCTCGTTGACGCCGATGCGGAATTCCCGGTCCGTCAATGCGGGATCGAAGCGGGCCAGCCCGGCGATCTCGGTTTCCACGATGCGCAGCACCCGCGAGGCCGGCTCGGCCAGCCGCTGGGCGAAGGGCGTGGGAGCCATGCGGTTACCCACGCGGACGAACAGCGGGTCGGCGAAGCGCTTGCGCATGCGGTCGAGGTGGTAACTCAGCGCCGACTGGGTCAGCCCCAGGCGCTGGGCTGCGCGGGTGACGGTGCCGTCTTCGATCAGCGCCAGCACCGCCCGCAGGTCCGCGATCTGAGGATCCTGGTTATCTGGATTATTCATAACCTATATCAAGGTAATGATCTTTCCAGAGCTTCGCCGAATGCCTAAGCTGCTGTCAATTCAAGAACACAGGAAGGAGACGGCATGGCGGGCGAGACGCTGCTGGAAACCGACGTGTTGGTGATCGGAGCAGGCCCCGTGGGACTGGCGCTGGCCATCGAACTGGGCATGCAGGGCCGCCGCTGCCTGGTGGTGGAGCAGCATGACCGGGTGGGACTCGCGCCCCGCGCCAAGACGACCAACGTGCGTTCGCGCGAACTGATGCGGCGCTGGGGCGTGGCCGGGAAGCTGGCGCAGGTCGCGCCCTTCGGTGTCGATTACCCGTCCAACGTGGTGTTCGCGACCCGGCTGGCCGGCCGGGAACTGGCGCGGTTCGCCAATGCGTTCTATTGCTCGCCCCGGCGCGACGAGCGCTTTCCCGAGCATGCGCAGTGGGTGCCCCAGTACAAGGTGGAGGAGGTGCTGCGCGACCATGCGGAAAGCCTGCCGGGCGTGCAACTGCGCTTCTCGACCCGGCTGGAAGATTTCTCGCAGTCCGGCCAGGGGGTCGAGGCCGTGCTGGCGGGGCCGGACGGACCGCTGCGCGTGCGGGCCGCCTACATGGCCGGCGCCGATGGTGCCCGCAGCACCGTGCGCGCCCGGCTGGACGTTCGGATGGAGGGCGTATCCCCGCTTTCCCATCACCGCAACATCATCTTCCACGCCTCGGGGCTGGCTGGCATGCACGGGCTGGGTCCGGCCGTCATGTACTGGCTGGTCAACCCCGAGGCGCCGGCGGTCGTCGCGCCGCTGGACGGCAACGACATGTGGACCTTCGGCTATGCCCGCCGCGACGGCCAGGAGCCGCCCATCGAAGGCCTGATGCGCGCCGCGCTGGGCCTGCACATCCCGATCGACATCCGCCACCGCGACGAATGGACCGCGCATCGCCTGATCGCCACGCGCTATCGCGACGGCAGGGTGTTCCTGGCCGGCGATGCCTGCCACCTGCATCCGCCGTTCGGCGGCCATGGCATGAACATGGGTATCGGCGACGCCGTGGACCTGGGGTGGAAGCTGGCGGCGGCGCTGGACGGCTGGGGCGGGCCGGCGCTGCTGGACAGCTACGAGGCGGAACGCCGCCAGGTGCATCGCCGGGTGGTGGACGAGGCCGTGCACAACCTGTCGCACAGCTCCGGCAGCCTGTGGCGCGAAGGGCTGGAGGACGAGGGGCCGGCCGGGGACGCCGCGCGGCGCGAAGCCGAGCGGGCCATTCTCGTTTCCAAACGCCAGGAGTTCGATTCGCTGGGCGTGGTGCTGGGCAGCCGCTACGAGCGGTCTCCGGTGCTGGCGCATGAGCCGGAGGGGGCGGACGAGCCCTGGGACTCGACGCGCTATGTGCAGACCGCGCGCCCGGGGTGCCGCGCGCCGCATGCCTGGCTGGCGCCGGGTCGCGGCCAGGGCGCGTCCTTGTTCGACCATTTCGCCTTTCGCGGGCTGACGCTGCTGGCGACCCGTCCGGCCGCGCGGGAGGCGGCGCAGGCGCTGGCCGCCCAGGCGGCGGGCGCGGGTATTCCGCTGACGGTGATCGCGCCGCCCGTCGACGGCCTGCGCGAACTGTACGGCGCCGACCTGGCCCTGATCCGGCCGGACCAGTACGTGGCCTGGCGCGGCCACGATCCGGGGGAAGGCGCCGCGGCGCTGGAACTCGCGGCGGGTCGCGCCGCGGTCCACGCCTGAGCGCCGGCGCGCCGCCATCACACAAGAAACCACCCAGGAGACAGACTCATGAACGCATCACGACGCAAATGGATGGCTGCCGGCCTCGCGCTGGCGGCCTGCCTGGCCGGCACGGTCCACGCGGCCTCCTGGCCGACCCGTCCCGTACGGCTGGTCCTGCCGGGGGCGGCCGGGACGGCGCCCGACATCATGGCCCGGCTGCTGGGCGACAAGCTGTCCAAGCTCTGGGGCCAGCCGGTCATCGTCGAGAACAAGCCCGGCGCCGGCGGCCTGGTCGGACTGGCGGCGGTGAAATCGGCCGAGCGCGACGACCACATGTTCGTGTTCACCCCCGCTTCGGTGCTGACGCTCACGCCCTACATGTACAAGAGTTCGCAGGTCGACATCGTCCGCGACTTCCAGCCGGTGGCCATGGTGGGCATCAGCCCCATGATGGCCGCGGTCAGCGCCTCGTCGTCCGCCAATACCCTGGCCGACGTGCTGGCCATGGCGCGCCGCCGGCCGGACAGCTTCGTGGTGTCGACCACCTTCCTGTACTCGGTGCCCAATCTCGCGGTGGACATGCTGTCGCGCGCCGCCGGCGTGCCGCTGCGCGCCGTGCCGTTCTCCAGCAGCTCCCAGAGCATATCGGCCGTGGTCGGCGGCGACGCGCAGATGCTGATCGACGGCGTCCCGCCCATCGAGCCCATGATCAAGGGGGGCCGGCTCAAGCCCGTCGTGATGTTCTCCGACGGACGGGTGCCGAATCGTCCCGACCTGCCCGCCGCATCCGAGACCTATCCCTCGCTGGTCATCAACGGCTGGTTCGCGGTCGTCGCGCCGCAAGGCACGGGCAAGCCGGCCATCGAGCGCGTCAACCGGGACCTGGCCACCGTGCTGGCCGAGCGCGACGTGGTCGACAGGCTCGACACGCTGGGCGTCTACCCCAAGACCATGTCGGTGGACGAGTTCGGCAACTACTGGCGCGACGAACGCACGCGCTGGGAAAAGGTGCTGCGCGATGTGAACGCCCAGCCGGTGCAGCAATAGGAGGCCGGCGTGAGGACAGGATTGGAAGCGGCCTACATCGGCCTGGACAGCACGGCGCCGGCGGCCCTGGGCGCCTATCTGACCGAGGTCGTGGGTTTGATGCCCGGCCAGGCCGCCGCCGACGGTGCCGCCACCTGGCGGGTCGATGGCAAGGCGCAGCGGGTATGGGTGCGCGAAGGCGCGCGCAACGATGCCGCCTGCATCGGCTTCGAAGCGGCCGATGAACAGGTGTATGACCGCGTGCTGGGACGGCTGTCGGCACAGGGGTGGCGCATGCGGCCCGGCACGGCGGCCGAGCGCGCGGCCCGGCGCGTGCGGGACCTGACCGTGATCCAGACCCCTTGGAACGTCCCGCTGGAACTGGTGACGGGGCTGGAGGAGGCGGCGACGCCTTTCGCGAGCCCGCACTTCTCCGAGGGCTTCGTCACGGCGGGGCAGGGCTTCGGCCACTTCGTCTTCGCCGTGGGCAGTGCCGAGGAATACGACGCGGCCCGCCGCTTCGCCATCGACGGCCTGGGCCTCGTCCTGTCGGACTGGCTGCGGCTGCCCATGGGCGAGATCCAGATGCACGTCTCCTTCTTCCATTGCAACCCGCGCCACCATTCGCTGGCCATCGCCTATCTGCCCCGGCCCGAGGTGCCGCAGCGCCTGCATCACGTCAACTTCGAGGTCGCGCACGTGCGCAGCGTGGGCCTGGCCTACGACCGCGCGCTGCGCGCCGGCACGCCGCTCGCCAACACGCTGGGCCAGCACGCCAACGACGGCATGGTCAGCTTCTACAGCCTGGGCCCCGATGGCTGGCGCGTCGAGAT
This sequence comes from Pigmentiphaga sp. YJ18, assembly GCF_038066655.1. Classification (NCBI taxonomy): domain Bacteria; kingdom Pseudomonadati; phylum Pseudomonadota; class Betaproteobacteria; order Burkholderiales; family Alcaligenaceae; genus Pigmentiphaga; species Pigmentiphaga sp. YJ18. Next base: position 23,756 of record NZ_JBBUKU010000002.1, read on the forward strand.
CGGCGCCACCGGCCGCACCGTGGGCGAGGACTGGAACGACGTGCGCGAATACGACCGCATCAGCGACTGGGGCCACCTGCCGCCCGACGCACTGGCGCAGGCCCTGGCCGGATCGCCTTCTTCTTCTGCTTGAACAAGGAACCCATGAAACTCGTCACTTTCTCCCATCGCGGCAGGACCTCCATCGGCAAGGTCGAGGGCACGCGGGTGATCGACCTCGCGGCCGCCGATCCGGCGCTGCCCGCCACCATGCGCGGCCTGCTCGCCGGCGGCCGGGGCCTGCTGCAACGCGCGCGCGACGTCGATCCCGAGCGGGCACCGGCCTACCCGCTGGCCGACGTCAGGCTGGAAGCGCCGGTGCCCGATCCCGGCAAATACCTCGCCATCGGCATGAACTATGGCAAGCACGTGATCGAGGCCAAGCGTGCCGGCGTGGATGTGCCCGACAGCCAGGTCTGGTTCAACAAACAGGTCAGCTGCATCAACGGCCCCTACGACCCCGTGCACATGCCGCGCGTGTCCGACAAGCTCGACTACGAAGCCGAGCTGGGCGTGGTGATCGGCACCCGCTGCCGCCATGTGCCGGCGGGGCAGGCCAGGGACGTCATCGCCGGCTACCTCGTCTGCAACGACGTGTCGGTGCGCGACTGGCAGCGGCGTTCGGCCACCATGACCCTGGGCAAGTCCTTCAACACCACCGGTCCCATCGGCCCGTGGATCGTTACCGACGACGAAGTGCCCGATCCGCTGGCGCTGACGCTGCGCATGCGGGTCAACGGCGAAGTGCGCCAGGAGGCCCGCACCGGCGAGATGATCTACAGCATCTACGACCAGATCGCCTACCTGTCCACCGTCATGACGCTGGAGCCCGGCGACATCCTGGCCACCGGCACGCCTTCCGGCGTGGGCGCCGCCATGGATCCGCCTTCCTTCCTCAAGGTCGGCGACGTGATGCGCGTCGAGATCGACGGCATCGGCCATATCGAAAACCGCGTCGTCGCCGAGCCGGCGTAACGCCAGTCCAGGAGCCTCTTCGTGCCCAGAAAAGTCATCATCACCTGCGCTGTTACCGGATCGGTGCACACCCCCAGCATGTCGCCGCACTTGCCCATCACGCCCGACCAGATCGCCGAACAGGCCGTGGACGCGGCGCGGGCCGGCGCGGTCATCCTGCACCTGCACGCCCGCCACGCGGCCGACGGCAGGCCGGCCTTCGAGCCCGCGGTCTACCGGCAATTCCTGCCGCGCATCCATGCCCAGACCGACGCCGTCATCAACATCACCACCGGCGGCTCGCACACCATGACGCTCGAACAGCGCCTGGCCGGCGCCATCGACGCCTCGGCGGAAATGGCCTCGTGCAACATGGGATCGATGAACTTCGCCCTGTTCCCCGTGCTGGACAAGATGAAGGATTTCGATTTTCCCTGGGAGCGCGAGCACCTGGAGAAGACCCGCAACGCCATCTTCCGCAACACCTTCGGCGACATCGAAACCATCTTCGAACAACTGGGGCGGGGGCACGGCACCCGCTTCGAGTTCGAGTGCTACGACGTCGGCCACCTGTACAACCTCAAGCACTTCGTCGACCGCGGCCTGGTGCAAGGGCCGATCTTCCTGCAATTCGTGCTGGGCGTGCTGGGCGGCATAGGCGCCGATCCCGAGAATCTCGTGCACATGAAACGCATCGCCGACAAGCTGTTCGGCGACAGCTACCAATGGTCCGTCCTGGCCGCCGGCCGCCACCAGATGCCGCTGGTCACCCAGGCCGCACTGATGGGCGGCAACGTGCGGGTGGGGCTGGAGGATTCGCTGTCCATCGGACCGGGCGAGATGGCCACCTCCAATGCGCAGCAGGTGGGCAAGATACGCGGGATCCTGGAGTCCTTCGGCTTCGGGATCGCGACGCCCGACGAGGCGCGCGAGATGCTGGGGTTGAAGGGAAGAGGGAAGGTGGCACTGGCGGCGTAAAGCACGGCCGCGCGAGTACGTGTATAATCTTTTTCTTCAGACGCGGGGTGGAGCAGTCTGGCAGCTCGTCGGGCTCATAACCCGAAGGTCACAGGTTCAAATCCTGTCCCCGCAACCAGATAAAAAACGGCCTCGACGCATTGCGTCGAGGCCGTTTTGCTTTGCACTTTCCGTTCAAGGGTGTTTGCTCAAGAACCTCCCTCTCCCATTAGTGCCACAGACCCAGGTCTAGCCTGGAGGTCTGTCACCGTGGCGATGAGACACAAGCCAGCATACTGAAGGTGAAGGCGACGCGTTAGTCATCTTTTTTGTTGATCATGTAATCTTTTTTGTTTACTTTTGTCATGGGTCGACAAACGCGGGGGTGAGGTGAAAGTTAACGAGTTCCGGCGATGGTTAGCTGCCCAGGGCGCCACATTCAAGGAAGGCGCCGGTCACACAAAGGTGTACTACCAGGGCAAGCAGACCACTCTGCCAAGGCACCCAAGCCAGGAGCTTGGGGAAGGGCTGAGAAAGGCGATTCTCAAGCAACTGGGGATCAAGTAATTGAGAGGCCGCAAGGGACTTCCCGAACGCATTTCACCGTACCACCGAACGCAAACGCAAAGAGGTAATCAGATGCGCTACGCCGCTCGAATCGAACCGGATGGCAACGTTTTCATGGTGTCGTTCCGCGACATCCCCGAAGCTCTGACGGCTGCGGATACCCGCGAGGAAGCCGAGGCCGCAGCGGCCGATGCATTGCGCACGGCCATGGACTTCTATTTCGAGGATCGACGGGCCGTACCCCTGCCGTCCAAGGCCCAGGCCGGTGAGGTCCTGGTTGAACTACCTGCCAGCCTGTGGGCAAAGGTCCTGCTGCTCAACGAAATGGTCCGCCAGGACGTGGCGCCGGTGGAACTGGCGCGCCGGCTGGGAACGCGCAAGCAGGAAGTCACCCGCATCATGGACCTGGGCCATGCCACCAAGATCGATACCATTGCTGCCGCGCTTGCCAGCCTAGGGCGAGAGCTGAGCTTGTCGGTGCGTTAACAAGCAGGTGAAAGAGATCGTCGGCCGAAGGCGGCGTGGCTCGGGCAAAGAGCTGCCCCGCGCGCAGCGGAGGATATCGACGCCGAGGGCGCGTTTGGTTGAGGGATGCAAAGCAAAACGGCCTCGACGCAATGCGTTCGAGGCCGTTTCTTATCTGGTTGCGGGGACAGGATTTGAACCTGTGACCTTCGGGTTATGAGCCCGACGAGCTGCCAGACTGCTCCACCCCGCGTCTGAAGAAAAAGATTATATCCCTGTCATCTTCCCAATGCAAACTGGAGCGTGGGAAGGTGCCTTCACGCGCGTTTCCTGTCTTCACGGGCGGGCGAAGAAGAAATGTCCGCGACCCGCTGCCTCCATGCTCTTGCTGGCTGCGCGCGGAAGAATGCCGGGTGCTCGGTCAGGTGCTCCGCGATTTCCTCCAGCCAGCGGGCGGCGGGCACGGCGGCGGAGGCGTCGGCCGCGCGGGCCCGGTTGGCGTAGTTGCGCAGCGTCGCGCCGGCATCGTGCGGCGTGGGCAGCGGTTTGCTCATCGCGCGCAAGGCCTGGCCTATCCACGGCGCTTCCGGCGCATCGGGCCGCCGGTCGAGCAAATGGCCCATGCGCGCCAGCGCGTGGCCCAGCGATAGCGCCGCCAGCGCGCCGTCGGCGGTGGCGGCCTCCGTGCCGGTGCGGGCGATCAGCGCCAGGACCAGGAAACGCAGGCGGGCCAGGTGGCGTGCCGCGCGCATGGGCGTGCCGGCCCACTGCGCGATGGCGGCGATCTCGGTGCGTATGGCGCGATGCAGGTGCCGGCGGCGGCGCAGGGTGGTCATCGGGATCAGCCACCGGTAGGCGGCGTAGCTGCAGGCGATGCCTGCCAGCAGCATGAGCTCGACCGTAAGCAGCGCCATCGGTTCGGCGGGTTCGGTATTGACCGGTTGCGCCAGCACCGCGAACAGCATGTTGAAGGCCAGGCCGATGAAGGCCGTGCCGCGATGCGCCTGGGCGGTGGCGGCGGCCAGGATGAGCGGCGAAGCCAGGACCAGCGATAGCCAGGGATGGGGCACGATGGGAGCGATGCCCACGCGCCACGCGAAGGCCGCGACCGCCGCCGCGGAGGCGCCGGCCAATACGCGCCGCATGAGCGGCACCGGTTCGTCGACCGGGGCGAACAGGGCGGTGAAGATGCACGCGCCCAGCATCAGGTAGCGCAGCGGTTCCCAGCCGGATGCCAGCCACGCCCCCGCGGCAAGCGCCGAGACGGCCACGCCCCGCCAGGCGGCGATGCGCACGCCGGCGATATCCGGATGGGCGGCGGTGGGCGAAGGAGAGGGTTCCGGCAGGGTCGCCGCCATGTTCCGGTAGCTCGCGGTGATGGCCGCAAGCGCCTGTTCGAACTCGTCCAGGCAGGTGTCGAACAGCGGATCGGCGCCGCGCAGGCGGCGGGTCGCGGTGCGGACGATGGCCAGCGAGGACCCGTGTCCCGCCTGGATGGTCTCGGCCAGGTCGTCCAGGCTGGCCCGCAACTGGTCCAGGTCTTCCGCGTGGCGCCGCGCCAGCGCCTGCGCGTGCTGGCGCAGCGCCGGCATGATGGCGATCAGGTCGAGCAGTCCCGCCAGCAAGCCGCGCATGGGCTTGAGCCGGCGCCGCTGGGACAGGGATCCGGCCGTCGTGTCCTCGGCGGTGGTTTCCAGTTCGGCCAGCGCGGCGACGAGCTTGCGCGCGCGCGGCGCGGTGTCGGGAATCGGGTCCGGCCCAAGCTGGCGGGCGGCGTGGCCCAGCGTCGCGCAGAGCAGGTCGCGGGTCTTCTCCAGCAGGGCGGTCGCGGGAGAGGGCGCGTTCCACAGCGCGATGACAAGCAGCGAAGCGGCGATGCCTATCATGTTGTCGAGCACGCGTGCCGCCGCGAAGGCGGCTGTGTCGATCGGCGTGCCGGCCGTCAGCACGACGATGACGGCGGTGGTCAGTCCGCACAGGGCAGCGCCATAGGCGCGCTGGTGCCGCAGCAGGTTGCTGGCGCCGCAGCACAGCCCCATCCACACACATAGCGCGGTCAGCAGCAGGGCCGGGGCGCCGCCCGTCAGCGCGGTCAGCCCGACGGCCGCCAGGCCGCCGGCCAGGGTGCCGAGCCATTGCATCAGGCTGCGTTCGAGCAGCAGTCCGCGCGTGGGCTGGCCTATCATCCAGACGGCCATGGCCGCCCACCAGGGGTTGGCGATGGAGAAGGCGGTCGCGGCCGCCATGGCCAGTATCGAGGCGGCGGCCAGCCTTAGCGCGAAGCTGCGCGAGGCGGGGTGGCGAAGAGCGGGAAACAGGAGGGAAGGCTGGATGTGCATCGATGGCCCGTTGAAACTGAGCCTCCTCCAGCTCTGCCGGATCGTGGTGTCCGGCTTTGCGGTGCCGTCCAGGCGGACCGCGGGACGATTATAGAGGCTCGGGCCCCGTCGTCATATTTCGGCCCCTGGCGCGGGGCTCAGACCTCGGACAGCACGATGCAGTCGCGGCCCCGCCGCTTGGCCTCGAGCAGCGCGGCGTCCGCCCGCTCGATGGTGTCGGAGTAGTGTTCGCCGTGGCGATAGGCGCTGATGCCCACGCTGGCGCTGATGGACTGCCCGACGTCCGGCACGCCGGCGTGTTCGCGGATGCGCGTGCAGACCCGCTGCGACAGCGCCTGGGCCGACACCAGGGTCGTGCCGGGCATGATCATCATGAATTCCTCGCCACCCCAGCGTCCGCACAGGTCGTACTCGCGCAGGGAGCTTTGCAGGATGCGGCCCACTTCGATCAGGGCGCGGTCGCCGGCGGCATGCCCGAGCGTGTCGTTGATGCGCTTGAAGTGGTCGATGTCCAGCATGGCGATCGTGTACGGCTGGCCCGAGCGCGAGGCGCGCTGGCTTTCTTCCTTCAGCCGGTGCATCAGGTGCCGGCGGTTGGCCAAGCCGGTCAGGACGTCGCGGTTGGAGGCGTCGCTCAGGGCGACGTTCAGGTCCTGCATCATGCGCTGGTAGTGGTCGGAGATGCGTGCCAGCTTCTCGAGCTTGCGCAATTGTTTCTGGAACCGCCCGTCCAGATCGTTCTCGCGCTCCTTGACCAGGGCCTGGTAGCCGTCGGAGATGTGGGTGACGCGCTCCAGCCGGGTGGTCTGGTCGAGGAGGGCGCGCCAGACTTCATCAAGGGCTCCGCGCAGCGGATGGTCCTGGTATTCCGGCTGGGCCAGCAACTGCTCGATGCGCCGGCCGAGGTCCTCGATGTCGCGTTTCATGGTCGTGAAGGTCAGTCGTGAGCGACGATGGCGAAAGGAAAGCTGCAGTCTTCCTTGAATTCCTCGGCCAGCTCGGCTACCCGTTCGTTACGTCTATCGTAATGCCAGTTGACCGAGACCGGGTGGCCGCCGCCGTGCGCCTCCTCCAGCAGGTCGAACACGTCCATGATGGCGCGGACGCTGCTGGTGTTCAGGTAGAGCAAATGCAGTTCCAGCGACAGGGGACGCTTGGGCTCGGCCAGGAAGCGCTCGACCCAGTCGATGACCTGGTTGAACAGGTCGAAGGAATTTTCCGGATAGGAATCGCCGGTCATGGTCAGGACGCCGGCGTCCCAGTCGCCGGAAATGGCGGGAGTGGACTGGCTGCCTGTAATCGTGAGGTTGCTCATGATGCTGGTACTCGTTTGCTAGATGACGGCGCTCAGGCTGAAGAACGCCCGGCCCGCGTCGATTTCCCGCAGCGAGGCGCTGAGCGGCTCGCTGGCCTTGCGCGCGATGTCGATCAGACCCAGGCCCGAGCCGCTGCTGGCCTCCGCGTCGCGGGGCTTGCGCAGCTGTTCCTTGTAGCTGGCCTTGAGCTGGGCCTTGTCCTGTCGGGCCAGGGCGTTGATCCGCCCGAGCAGCGAATGGCCGTCGGCGATTTCCACCACGTTCCCGGCCGACACGACGTGGCGGCCGTCTTCCTTGTTGGCCACGATGACCGTGGCCATCGCTTCATGTTCGGCATAGCCCTGGGCGCTGGCATAGTGCCGGATGTTCTGAGTCATTTCGATGTATGCGCCGAAAACGTCCATGGCCGCCGAGGGCTGCACCTGCTCCGCCTGCAGGTAGTTGCGCAGCGCATTGCCGATTTCCTCGATCAGGCTGCGCGAGATGGGGCCGTTGAAACACAGCATGATGCGGTCGCGGGTGAAGCTTTCGCGCATGGCGAAAAGGTCGATCGAATCCATCATGACTCCGCGCTAAGGTTGGCCTGCTCGAACTTGAATGACAAGACGGTAATATCGTCGCGCTGCGGTTGGCGGCCCTGGTAGTCTACCAATGCCTGGGTGACGGCGCGGGCCTGCTGGTCGAGCGGGAGCCCGGCCACCGACTGCAGCAGGTCGACCAGGCGGCGATTCCCGAAACTGAAGCCATGCTCACCTCCGGATTGGTCCAGCAGGCCATCGGTGACGAGGTAGAAGGTGCGATCGGCAAGAGGCAGCGTGGCGTTGGTATATTCCCCGACGCGCTTTTCCCCCAGGGCGCGGCGGGCGCCCTTGTATTCCTCGACCGCGTCCCCGCTGCTGGCGTAGAGCGTCATTTTCGCGCCGGCGAAGCGCAACTGTCCAGCATGCCGGTCTACGTAGACCAGGGCCGCATCCATGTTCGTGGCCAGCGCGCGCGGCAGTTCGGCGTCGCTCAGCATGGCCCGCATGGCCGCGTCCGTGCGCGTCAGGATGGCTGCGGGGTCGCCCGGGCCGGCCTCGGAAATGGCGTGGTCGATGGCGGCGCGGGCCAGCATGGTCATCAGCGCGCCCGCGACGCCGTGGCCGGCGCAATCGACCACGCCCAGCAGGCAGTTGTCGCCGTCGGCCCGGAACACGTAGAAATCGCCCCCTACCACGTCGCGGGGCTTCCACAGCACGAAATGGTGCCGCCCCAGGGACTGCACCAACTGGCGGTCGGGCAGGATCGCGCGCTGGATCAGGCTGGCGTAGTCGATGGAGTCGTCGATGGTCTTGTGGGTGGCGGCCATGCGCTCGTTGGCTTCCTCCAGCGCCTGGGTGCGCTCGCGCACCCGCTGTTCCAGCTCGGCGGTGTGCGAGCGGACTTTCTCGGCCATGACGCCGAAGGCGCGGCTCAGTTCGCCGATCTCGTCGCTGCCGCCTTTGGGCAGGGTGACGTCGTAGCGGCCGGCCGAGATCGCCTGGGCCGTGTGCTGCAGCCGGCGCAGAGGCGCCAGCATCAGCCGGTCGACCGCGTAGCCGAAGCCCAGGAGCAGCAGGAACAGCACGGCGGCAAGCGCCAGCAGCGCCGGCACCAGCCACTGGTAATTGACGATGCGGGCGATGCCCAGGTCCACCGACGTCAGGACATACCACCGCAGCTCGGGCAGGTAGACCAGCGCGACGGCCGATTTCGCGCCGTTCAGCGTGGCGAACAGCGGAATGGCGCTGCCGGGGCGGGCCAGGGCATCGGCCATGGCCTGCTGCAGCTGGGTGCGCTCGGCATCGCGGGCCACCAGCCCCTGGACCGTGCGCTGGGCGGTTTCCTCGGCCGTCATGGACTTGTAGGCGATGCGCGTGGCGTCGGGATGGACCTGGATGTTGCCCTGGCGGTCGAAGATGATGGTGCTCACGCCCGGCTCCACGCCCTCCATGAAGCCCTTGAGGAAGGTGGTCAGGTCCAGGCCCGTGCCTATCATGCCCAGCCGTTCCTGGCCGTCGCGCACCTGCACGTTGAACCAGAACTTGGTCACGCCCAGGACGTGGTTGACGTCGATCTGCAGGTCGTAGGGCGCGCTGTCCTGCATGGTCGAGAAGAACCACGCGTCCTTGGGTTCGGAACGTTTCAGTGTGTAGCGGGGCGTTTCGACCGTAGGTCCCTTGTCGTCGTTGTAATAGTAGGACGGCGTGCCGTCGATGACGAAATAGGAGTGGTCGCGGAAATCGTGCTGGTAGCCCCGGGCTTCCCGGAAGAAGCGGCTGCGTTTCTCGGGGTTGGCCGGGTCGCGCATCCAGTCCAGCGTCAGGGTCGAGCTGGCCATGCGCTGGGCCAGCGCCAGCTCGCGCATGACGGGGGCCAGCAGCTTCTGCTCGCTCAGCAGCGTGTGGTTGCGGGCGTAGGCGACGCCGAAATATTCGCGCACGGCGTTGATGCCCTGCCAGGCCAGCAGCGCCGCCGGCACCAGGGCCACGGCGCAGGCGAACAACAATGCCAGTAGCGATTTACCCCTCAGACCCAGCATGGCCATGCGGATTTCCTTGACAAGCGCGACATGCCGATCCGGCGAAGCCGCGATTGTGCCGGGCGCGCGCGGCGCATGCAACGAAACGTTGCGCTGCCGCCCGCCAGGCGGGGTGAGGTTTATGCATCGCATTACCTGGAGGGCAGTGGACGGGCGCGGCCATTGGGCCTAGAGTCAAGGATCGCGATGCGCGAATCGGTCGTCGCGAGGGACGACCGCTGGTTCAGACTATCGGAGACAGGCTTATGACCACGGAGCTTGCCAGAGAAGTCCGGCCCGCCGTGCTGGACGGCGCCGTTCGCTTCACCGCCCGGTTCGAGGGCCGCAAATCCCAGGAGTTCGAAATTTCCGCCGATGTGCTGCGCGAGCACTTCGGTGCCTCGGACGCGTCCGCCGACGCGCTGCTTGCCGCCTTCCACCGGGGCCGGCACGAAATCCTGACCGCGGCGCAGGAAACCCTGGGCACGCCCACCAGCGGCATCGTCCAGCTGGGGACGGGCGACTTCCGCGCCTAGCCGCGCCGGCTCTTCCCTGTCACGATACTGGCCGCGCCGCGGCCCGCCTGCGTGCGACCGTGGCCAGCACGATGCCGGTCGCGATCAGGCCGATGCCCGCCAGATGGAAGAGGTGGACCCGCTCCCCCAGGAACGCGACCGCCAGCAGCGTGCCGAAGACCGGCATCAGGTGGATGAACAGGCTGGCGGGCCCCGCGCCTATCAGTTCCACGCCGCGGTTGTAGAAGAAATTGGCGACGATGCCGGGTAGCAGGATCACATAGGCGATGGCCAGCGCGCTGGGCAGGCCGGCCTCGATGCGCGCGCCCTGCGCATGTTCGTACAGGTACAGCGGCAGCAGCATCAGCGTGCCCATCAGGAAGGTGACGGTCAGCAGGCTGAGCGGGTGGAGGGCCGGGCGGCGAGCCAGCAAGGTGGTGTACAAGCCCCAGACCGCGACCGCGGCGACGATCCAGGCGTCCCCGGGATTGAGCGCGAAGGCGAGCAGGTCCTGCGGACGGCCGCGGGTGGCAATGGCGGCGATGCCCGCCAGGGAAATGGCCACGCCGGCGATCTGGGCCAGCGAGGCGCGCTGGCCCAGCAGCATGAACGAGAACAGCAGCGTCACCATGGGAATGGCCGACTGCATCAGCAGCGCGTTGACGGCGGACGTCTCCCGCAGTCCGATGTAGACCAGCGTGTTGAAGCCGGCGATGCCCAGCAGCGACAGCAGGAGCAGGATGGGCAGGTGCCGCCTGATGACAGGCAGGTCGGCCCGCCAATGCCTGCGCGCCAGCACCAGCAGGATCAGCGTGCCGCCGGCCCAGCGCCAGAAGGCCAGTGCGATGGGAGGCACGGAGCCGCCGGCCGCGCGTCCCACGATGAAATTGCCCGACCAGAACAGCACGGTGGTGATGAGGAGGAAATAGGCGGAATTCCAGAGTCGGGTGGCAGGCATGGAGGCGGGCGTGGGTTGGAGGGCCAGGGTTGGTCGTGCGGTCCGGTTTGCCCGGAGGCTTGTGACAAGCGCGTGCAGACGCTACACTAAGAACCGCTGCAGGGGCTTGCGCCCGCGCCGACAAGGCGCGGCCGGTCTTGCCGGTGGTCACGAACCCGGCTCCCAAAACGCTCCCGCATCATCACAGGCCGGTTCAGCATAACGTAGAACTCCGCCAGCTCGCCCTGAAGGTCGGGCCGGTCGTCCAGGCCACATGCTCTAAGAATCAGAACCCGTATTGGGAACCATACGGATTACGCCCGTTTGATCACACGCTCATGAACACCAGCGAGGCAAGGCTCGTGCTGGAGACTGCGCTCTTGTGCGCGCAGGAACCGTTGCAATTGTCGGAACTGCGCAAGCTGTTCGCCGACGAAGTCGGCAACGATACGCTACGCGGCCTGTTGCAGGACATCCACCAGTCATGGGCCGAACGCGGTATCGAGCTCGTTGCGCTGGCCAGCGGCTGGCGGTTCCAGAGCCGGCCCGCCATGCGGCCCTATCTCGAACGCCTCAATCCCGAGCGGCCGCCGAAGTATTCGCGCGCCGTCATGGAAACGCTGGCGATCGTGGCCTACAGGCAGCCCGTCACGCGCGGGGACATCGAGGAAATCCGCGGCGTGACCGTGTCCTCGCAGGTCATCAAGACGCTCGAGGATCGCGGCTGGATCGAGGTCATCGGCCACCGCGACGCGCCCGGCCGGCCGGCGCTGTTCGGCACCACGCGCCATTTCCTGGACGACCTGGGGCTGAAGGCGCTGGACGAGCTGCCGCCGCTGGAGTCCGCCGAATCCGTGGCCGCGCTGAGCGGGCTGGATGGATCCGGGGACCTGTCCCTGGCGGTGGAAGGGGCCGGGCAGGACATGCCGGGCGAGGCCGACGACGCCGCCGCCAATGACGATACGGCGGCCGAGGCGGTCGTCGCTGAAGAGGCGGTCCTGGTCGAAGAAGGGGTGGTCGCCGAAGAAGTGGTGGTCGCCGAAGAAGCGGTGATCGTCGAAGAAGTGCGAGGGGGCGAGGACGCAGTCGCCGCCGAGGGCATCGACCTCGGCGACAGCGGCGCGGACGAGGCTCCCGCCGACACGCCGGACACCCAGGAAACGGTGGACGAGGAAATCGTCGCCGAGGCCGCCGCGGACGAGCCCGCCGGCCACGAAGAAGCCGACATGCAAGCGCCTGACGCCGAGCCGGCGCCGGACGTCGAGGACGAGGAGTCCTCGGTTACGAAGACAAGCAACCAAGACCATACATGAACGAAACCACGCACGATATGCCCCCCGCCGAAGGCGTGGAGGCGTCCGCTCCGTCGGAGACAGGTGCGCCCACGCAGGAAAAGGCCCGGGGCCGGCGGAATTTGCGTACGCCTTTTCGCCGCCGCCGTCCGACCGATGAGGCCGCGCCCGAGGCCGGCGCGCCGGCCGACGCGCCCGCCGCCGAAGGCGAGCAGGCTGCGCTGTTCCCCGCCGAAGCCAAGCCGCAGCGCCGCAAGCCGCGCGCAGCGAAGGGCCCCCAGGAGGCCAAGGGCCCTCGGGCTGCCAAGGGTCCGAAGCCGCCGCAACAGCAGCGGCGCGGGGGCCAGAAGCGCCGCGAAGCGGGTGTCCAGGCCGAGGCCGATGGCACGCAGCTGGCGCTGCCCGACCTGAGCCCCGAGGAACAGCGCGCGGCCGAGAAAGAGGCCGACCAGGCGCTGTCCTTCCTCGACAAGGCTCCCGATCTCAAGCGCCGCCTGGGCAAGTATCTGTCCAGCGAGGCCGTCATGCCCAAGCTGCACAAGGTGCTGGCCGACGCCGGCATCGGCTCGCGGCGGGAGATGGAAGAGCTGATCGTGGCTGGCCGCGTGTCGGTCAACGGCGAACCCGCCCACATCGGCCAGCGCGTGGCGCCCAACGACCAGGTCCGCGTCAACGGCAAGCTGGTGCAACGGCGCCATACCACGCGCCCGCCGCGGGTCGTGCTCTACCACAAGCCCGCGGGCGAGATCGTCACGCAGGACGATCCCGAGGGCCGCGCCACGGTGTTCTCGCGGCTGCCCAAGATCAAGAACGGCAAATGGCTGTCCATCGGCCGCCTCGACCTGAACACCGAGGGCCTGCTGATCTTCACGACTTCCGGCGACCTGGCCAATCGTCTCATGCATCCCCGCTATGGGCAGGAACGCGAATATGCGGTGCGCGTGCTGGGCGAGATGACCGACGATCAGCGCCGGGCGCTGGTCGAAGGCGTGCCGCTGGAAGACGGCATGGCCGCGTTCGGCTCCCTGGACTACCTGGGCGGCGACGGCAGCAACCGTTGGTACCGCGTCACGCTGCAGGAAGGCCGCAACCGCGAAGTGCGGCGCATGTTCGAGTCGCAGGGCGTGGTGGTGAGCCGTCTGCTGCGCACCCGTTTCGGCGACGTGTCCCTGCCGCGCGGCCTGCGTCGCGGACGGTGGGAAGAACTCGATCCCTCGCTGGTGACCGCGTTGCAGGTTCAGTTGGGCCTGGTCCGCGCGGACGACGAGGAAGGCGGGCGCCGGGGCCGGCGCAGCACGCAACCCGTGTCGCACGAGGCCGCGCTGCCCCCGGGCTTCGGCACGCTGGAGCAGAACGGCATGCATGGCGCCCGCGTCGGCCGCAAGGGCCGTATCCAGGGCGGCAAGGCGGCGATGCCGGGCGTGGCGCAAAGCTTTCCCTCCGATCCGTATGGCACCGGCCAGAGTTTCGCGGGTGGGCTGCCCAATGGGCATCCCCATGGCGGCGGCGAGCGTGCCAATGGGCCCGGCGGGCGCAAGCCAGGGAAGAAAGGTCCGGCCCGTCCGGGCGGGCGGTCCGAGGGTCGCAAGCCCGAGGCCGGCGCCGCTGCCGGCGGACGTGCCCAGCGCGGCCGCCCCGCCAAGGGCGGCAACGGTCCGAAGGCAGGGAAGGGCGGCGGACGCGGCCCGAGCGAAGAGCGCCAACCCCGCGGCGCCTCGGCCCACGAATCCCACCTGGGATTCCTGGGTGGGGCGAACGGACGGGCACGGCGGGGCCGTGGCTAGGCGGACTCCTGTGGCGCGGTGGCCATTGGCTTGAAAAAAAGGCCGATTTGGCTTAACATCTACAGGCTAGACACCGCGTTTAGGGTTCAGTGCACGATCAGGGCACTTTTCGAGCCGGTCTTCACCTTGCGCGATGGCGGCCCCCGGCGTTTCAGGGGGTGGCTGGTGTGTACAGGGCAGGAGGGTTCTCCGGTTGAAAGGCGGTCTGCGGCATTCGTGCCCAAAGGCTGGTTCCCGGTTGAGTCCTCCGACAACAGAACAGGCGGTCGTTCGGGTCATGCGGCGCGTAAGCGCGCGATCGGAACGATGTCGCAAAATGGGCTGGGCCGTGCAGCCCATTTTTTTTTGGTTTTCCGGTTCGTGTCCGTCGGATTCCTGGCCTGTGCCGGGCGATGGGCCACGGCCGATACACGGCGGCATGCCAGGCATGCCGTTCACGAACGAGGGCGCATAACGAGGCATGGCAGATCTTTTTCAGCTTACCGAACAATCCCTGGCGGGCCTGGGGGTTGAACTGGTCGACGTGGAACGCGCCGGGCAGGGGCTGCTGCGTGTCACGATAGATCGCGAAGGCGGGGTGCGCATCGAGGACTGCGAAGCGGTCTCGCGCCAGTTGTCGCGGGTCTACGAGGTCGAGAACATCGACTACGCGCGACTGGAAGTCGGCTCGCCGGGCACCGATCGTCCGCTGCGCACCGCCAGGGACTTTACCCGGTTCGCCGGCGAGCGCGCACAGATCAAGTTGCGCCTGCCGTTCGAGGGACGCAAGGTTTTCGCCGGCACGCTGGTCGTTCCGGACCCCGATCCGGCCGCACAGGCGGATGGGACAGACAAAGGCGCCGAACCCGAGACGTTCGGCATCGAATTCGAAGCAAAGGAAGGGGATATCCAGGTACTGCGGTTCACGCTCGACGAGATCGAGCGGGCCAAGCTGGATCCGGTTCTGAATTTCAGGGGCAAAAAGCCATGAGCCGCGAGATTCTGTTGTTGGTGGACGCGCTGGCGCGCGAGAAGAACGTCACGCGCGACGTGGTGTTCGGTGCTCTCGAGAGCGCGCTGGCCTCCGCCATGAAGAAGCTCTACAAAGAGGATGTCGACATTCGTGTCGCGATCGACCGCGAGACGGGCGACCATGAGGCGTTCCGTCGCTGGCTGGTCGTGCCCGACGAAGCCGGCCTGCAGATGCCCGACCAGCAGACGCTGCTGTCGGAAGCGCGCGAAGTCGTGCCCAACATCGAACTGGACGACTACGTCGAAGAGGCGCTCGAGCCCATCGAGTTCGGCCGCATCGGCGCGCAAGCCGCCAAGCAGGTCATCCTGCAGCGGATCCGCGATGCCGAGCGCGAGCAGCTGCTGAACGATTTCCTGGAGCGCGGCGAATCCATCGTGTCCGGCACCATCAAGCGCATGGACAAGGGCGACGCCATCATCGAGATCGGCAAGGTCGAGGCGCGCCTGCCGCGATCGGAAATGATCCCGAAGGAAAACCTGCGCGTGGGCGACCGCGTGCGGGCCTACCTGAAGGGCATCGATCGCCAGGCCCGCGGCCAGCAGATCATCCTGTCGCGCGCCACGCCGCTGTTCATCGCCCAGCTGTTCGAGAACGAAGTGCCCGAGATCGAGCAGGGCCTGCTCGAGCTCAAGGGCGCGGCCCGGGATCCCGGCGTGCGCGCCAAGATCGCCGTGGTCGCCCACGACCGCCGCATCGACCCGATCGGCACCTGCGTCGGCATGCGCGGTTCGCGCGTGCAGGCGGTGCGCAACGAGCTGGGCGGTGAGCAGGTCGATATCGTGCTATGGTCCGAGGATCCTGCGCAGTTCGTGATCGGCGCGCTGGCGCCGGCCAACGTCCAGTCCATCGTGGTCGACGAAGACCGCCATGCCATGGACGTGGTGGTCGACGAGGACAACCTGGCGATCGCCATCGGCCGCAGCGGCCAGAACGTGCGCCTGGCGTCCGAGCTGACCGGCTGGCAGATCAACATCATGACGCCTGACGAAAGCCAGGCCAAGCAGGAGCAGGAGCACAGCTCCCTGCGCGAAACCTTCATGTCCAAGCTGGACGTCGACCAGGAAGTGGCCGACATCCTGATCGAGGAAGGCTTCACGGGTCTGGAGGAAATCGCCTACGTTCCGATCCAGGAACTGCTGGAGATCGAAGCCTTCGACGAGGACACGATCAACGAACTGCGCAATCGTGCCCGCAATGCCTTGCTGACCGAGGCCATCGCGCAGGAAGAGCGGGTCGAGACCGCGCAGGATCTGCTGAGTCTGGAAGGCGTGACGCCCGAGCTGGCCGCCAAGCTGGCGGAAGGCCAGGTGCTTACGCGCGACGACCTGGCGGACCTGTCCGTCGACGAACTGATCGAGTTGACCGGCATCGATGAAGAGCAGGCCAAGCAGCTCATCGTCCGTGCGCGCGCGCACTGGTTCGAGCAGGCTTGAGTTTGCCCATACCGTCGATCAGCCACACCGGGGAAGAGAAACGAATGTCGAGTAACACTGTCGCCCAGTTCGCAACCGAGCTGAAATTGCCCGCCAACGTACTGCTGGAGCAGCTGCGCGCCGCGGGAGTAAGCATCAAGTCGGTCGACGATACCGTCACCGAAAGCGACAAGGCACAACTGCTCGAATCGTTGCGCCGTGCCCATGGTGCGTCCGAGGACCGCAAGAAGATCACGGTCACCCGCAAGCAGACGTCCGAGATCAAGCAGGCCGATGCCACCGGCAAGGCCCGCACGATCCAGGTCGAGGTGCGCAAGAAGCGCGTCTTCATCAAGCGCGATGCCGGCGACGGCGCCGAGCTGGAAGCCGGCCAGGCCCGTCCCGAGGACGAGGTGCGCGCCAGCCAGGTGGAAGCCGAGGCCCAGGAAGCCGAGCGCCTCGAGCGCGAGCAGCAGGAGGCGCAGGCGCGCGAGCGCGCCGAGGCCGAGGAACGCGAACGCCGCGAGGCCGAGGCGCGCCTGCGCGAAGTCGAGGAGCAGGCCCGTCTGGCCGCCGAGCGCGCTGCCAGGGAAGCCGAGGAAGCCGCGGCTGAAGCCGAGAAAGCCAAGCATGCCGCCGCCGAGGCGGCCGCTGCCCAATCCACCCACCCTGCCGTGCCCGAGGGAGGGGCTGCAGTGAGCGATGTCGTAGCAAGCCAGGCTGCGTCGAGCGCCGAAGCGGCGCGCGTCAAGGCCGAAGAGGCCCGCAAGAAGGCGGAAGAAATGCGCAAGGCCGATGCCAAGGCCGCGGAAGCGCGTGACAAGGCGCGCCGTGCCGCCGAGGCCGAGGCCGCCGCGCTGCGCGAGATGCTGAGCCGTCCGCGCAACAAGGTCCTGCATGCTCCGCAGCCGGCGCCTGCGCCGGCCACGGCCCCGACGGCGCCGATCGCCGGTACGCTGCACAAGCCGGCCGCGAAGGCCGCCGCCGGGGACAGCAAGGCCGCGCCGGCCGCCAAGAAGGACGACAAGGCCGCGCCGGGCAAGAAGGTCCTGAAGGCCGGGGCCGTTGCCTCGACCTGGTCCGACGATGCCTCGCGCAAGAAGGGCCTGAAGACCCGCGGCGATGCCCCGGGCGCCAGCCGCGACGGTTGGCGTGGCGGTGGCCGCGGTGGCCGGAACCGGCACCAGGACCAGAAGACACAGCAGGTGGTCGAGAACATCGTGCGCGAAGTGCACGTGCCCGAGACCATTTCGGTGGCCGACCTGGCCCACAAGATGGCGGTCAAGGCGGCCGAGGCCATCAAGGTCCTCATGAAGATGGGCCAGATGGTCACCATCAACCAGGTGCTGGACCAGGAAACGGCCATGATCGTGGTCGAGGAACTCGGCCACACCGCGATCGCGGCCAAGCTGGACGATCCCGAAGCCTTCCTGGACCAGGCGCCGGCCTCGGACGCCGTGGAAATGCCGCGTGCGCCGGTCGTGACCGTCATGGGCCACGTCGACCACGGCAAGACCTCGCTGCTGGACTACATCCGCCGCGCCAAGGTCGCCTCGGGCGAAGCGGGCGGGATCACGCAGCACATCGGCGCCTACCACGTGGAAACCGAGCGCGGCGTGGTCACCTTCCTGGATACCCCGGGCCACGAGGCGTTCACGGCCATGCGGGCGCGCGGCGCCCAGGCCACGGACATCGTGATCCTGGTGGTGGCGGCCGACGACGGCGTCATGCCCCAGACCAAGGAAGCCATCCACCATGCCAAGGCGGCAGGCGTGCCCATCGTGGTGGCGATCAACAAGATCGACAAGCCCGAGAGCAACCCCGACCGCGTCAAGCAGGAACTGGTGGCCGAGGAAGTCGTGCCGGAAGAATACGGTGGCGATTCGCCCTTCGTGCCCGTGTCTGCCAAGACCGGCGCCGGCATCGACGAACTGCTCGAGCAGGTACTGCTGCAGGCCGAAGTCCTGGAGCTGAAGGCGCCGGTCGATGCGCCGGCCAAGGGCCTGGTCATCGAAGCCAAGCTGGACAAGGGCCGCGGCCCGGTCGCGACCATCCTGGTCCAGAGCGGCACGCTCAAGCGCGGCGACGCCGTGCTGGCCGGCGCGAGCTTCGGCCGGGTGCGCGCGATGCTGGACGAAGTGGGCAAGCCGATTGCCGAAGCGGGTCCGTCCATTCCGGTCGAGATCCAGGGCCTGACCGAGGTCCCGGCCGCCGGCGACGAGCTGATGGTGCTGAGCGACGAGCGCAAGGCGCGCGAAATCGCGCTGTTCCGCCAGGGCAAGTTCCGCGACGTCAAGCTGGCTCGCCAGCAGGCCGCGAAGCTGGAGTCGCTGTTCGACAACATGGGCGAGGGCGTGCAGACGCTGGCGCTCATCGTCAAGACCGACGTCCAGGGTTCGCAGGAAGCACTGGTCCAGGCACTGACCAAGCTGTCCACCGACGAGGTGCGCGTGCAGGTCGTGCACGCGGCGGTCGGCGGTGTGTCGGAAAGCGACATCAACCTGGCCATCGCCTCGAAGGCGGTCGTCATCGGCTTCAACGTGCGGGCGGATGCCAGCGCCAAGAAGCTGGCCGAGAACAACGGCATCGACGTGCGCTACTACAACATCATCTACGACGCCGTGGATGACGTGAAGTCGGCCATGTCGGGCATGCTGGCCCCCGAGAAGCGCGAAGAGGTCATCGGCCTGGTCGAGATCCGCGAGGTCTACAACGTGTCCCGCATCGGCAACATCGCGGGCTGCATGGTGCTCGACGGCGTGGTCCGCCGCAATTCGCAGGTCCGCCTGCTGCGCAACAACGTGGTCCAGTGGACCGGCGAGGTCGATTCGCTGCGCCGCTTCAAGGACGACGTGCGGGAAGTCAAGTCCGGCTTCGATTGCGGTATCACGCTGCGCAACAACAACGACATCGCGATCGGCGACCAGCTCGAGGTGTTCGAGGTGAAGGAAGTGGCGCGTACCCTGTAAGGGGCACGTGCAGGCAGATGAGTCGTCACAGGCAGAAGAAGCTCCCCGGCGGCGGCCGCAACCAGCGGCTCGCCGACCAGATCCAGAAGGATCTGGCCGAAATGATCCAGCGCGAGGTCGATACGGCCCGCGCCGGGCTGGTCACGCTTACGGGCGTGGACCTGACGCCCGACTACGCCCATGCCAAGGTGTATTTCACCGTCATGGGCGCCGAGCCGTCCCAGGCTGAAACCGCGCTGAATGAAAAAGCGGGGTGGCTGCATTCGCTGTTGTTCAAGCAACTGCACATCCACACCGTTCCCACGCTGCATTTCTTCCACGACCGCCAGATGTCGCGCGGCATGGAAATGAACCGGCTGATCGCCCAGGCCAATACGCCGGGCGTCAAGGCCGACGAACTGGCCGAATCCAGCCAGGCCGGCCAGGACGCGCGCGAGGGTATCGCGCCGGCAGAACCGTCCGCTCCTGACGACGACCGCGCGTAAGCCGCGCCGCGTCCTTTTTTTCCGACGATTGCGATGGCTTCCCGACGCGGGCGTGCGCTGGATGGTGTGTTGTTGCTGGATAAACCCGAGGGCTTGTCCAGCAATCATGCCTTGCAGCGCGCTCGGCGCATCCTGGATGCGCGCAAGGCGGGGCATACCGGGACGCTGGATCCGTTCGCGACAGGCCTGATGGTGCTGTGCTTCGGCGAGGCGACCAAGTTCTCCGGCGGGATGTTCGATGCCGACAAGAGCTATACCGCCACGCTGGCGCTGGGCGAGGAAACCGACAGCGGCGACCGTACGGGCGTGCCGGTCGGCTTCCCCGGCCAGGATCCCGCGGCGGCCGTGGACGAGGCGGGGATGCTCGACGTGTTGTCACGCTTCGTCGGCAGGATTTCGCAGGTGCCGCCCATGTATTCGGCGCTCAAGCGCGACGGCAAGCCCTTGTACGAATACGCGCGCGAGGGCGTCGAGCTGGAGCGGGAACCGAGGCAGGTCACGATTCATGGATTGCGGCTGCTGTCGCTGTCCGGACGATCGGCGACGATCGACGTCGCATGTAGCAAGGGCACCTACGTCCGTACGCTGGCGCAGGACGTCGGCCGGGCGCTGGGATGCGGCGCGCACCTGACGGCGCTGCGCCGCACGCGCACGGCGGGGTTCGATTTGGCCCAGGCCTGGACGCTGGAGCGGCTGGAAGCCCTGGCCGATCCGGCCGGCGCGCTGCTGCCGATCGAGTCGCTGCTGGCCGACCTGCCGGTCGTGCGGCTGGACGCCGCGGCGGCCCGGCGCTTCATGCAGGGACGCAAGGAAAGAATGGTCGCCGGCGATGCAACCGGCACGGCGGCCGCCGAGACAGATGCAGGCAAGGTCCGGGTTGCCGGACCGGACGGTGGATTCCTGGGAACGGCTCGCTGCGAGGACGGCTGGCTGCAGCCCGACAGATTGATTTCATTCAAGGAAACGACATGACACGCGCATTGCGCAACGTGGCGATCATCGCCCACGTGGACCATGGCAAGACGACCCTGGTGGACCAGCTGCTGCGGCAGGCGGGCACCTTCCGCGAGAACGAACAGATAGCCGAACGGGTCATGGACTCGAACGACATCGAAAAGGAACGTGGCATCACGATCCTGGCCAAGAACTGCGCGGTCGAATACGAAGGCACGCACATCAACATCGTGGACACCCCGGGGCACGCCGACTTCGGCGGCGAGGTCGAGCGGGTGCTGTCCATGGTGGACGGCGTGCTGCTGCTGGTCGACGCGGTCGAGGGCCCGATGCCCCAGACCCGTTTCGTGACGCGCAAGGCCCTGGCCCTTGGCCTCAAGCCCATCGTGGTGATCAACAAGATCGACCGCCCGGGTGCCCGTCCGGACTGGGTCATCAACCAGACCTTCGACCTGTTCGACAAGCTGGGCGCGAGCGAAGAGCAGCTCGACTTCCCGGTGGTCTACGCCTCGGGCCTGAACGGCTACGCGGGCCTGACCGAGGAAGTGCGCAGCGGCGACATGAAGCCGCTGTTCGACGTGATCCTGGACAAGGTGCCGGTGCGCAACGACGACGCCGACGGTCCGCTGCAACTGCAGATCGTGTCGCTGGATTATTCCAGCTACGTCGGCAAGATCGGCGTGGGCCGCATCACCCGCGGGCGCGTGCGTCCGCTGCAGGACGTGGTGATCAAGTTCGGTCCCGAAGGGAACCCGATCAAGGGCCGCGTCAACCAGGTGCTGAAGTTCCGTGGCCTGGAGCGCGAGATCGTTCCCGAGGCGCAGGCCGGCGACATCGTCCTGATCAACGGCATCGACGAGCTGGGCATCGGCTGCACGGTGTGCGCGCCCGACACGCCCGAGGCCCTGCCCATGATCAAGATCGACGAACCGACCCTGACCATGAACTTCTGCGTGAACACCTCGCCGCTGGCCGGCCGCGAAGGCAAGTTCGTGACCAGCCGCCAGCTGCGCGACCGCCTGGACCGCGAACTCAAGTCCAACGTGGCGCTGCGTGTGCGCGATACCGGCGACGACACCGTGTTCGAGGTGTCGGGCCGTGGCGAACTGCACCTGACCATCCTGCTGGAAAACATGCGCCGCGAAGGCTATGAACTGGCGGTTTCGCGTCCGCGCGTGGTCTTCAAGGATATCGACGGCGTCAAGTGCGAGCCGTTCGAACTGCTGACGGTGGACGTCGAGGACGGCCACCAGGGCTCGGTGATGGAAGAGCTAGGCCGTCGCAAGGGCGAGCTGCTGGACATGGCCTCGGACGGCAAGGGCCGCACCCGCCTGGAGTACCGCATTCCCGCTCGCGGCCTGATCGGTTTCCAGGGCGAGTTCATGACGCTGACGCGCGGCACGGGCCTGATCAGCCACGTGTTCGACGAATACGCTCCGGTGCGCGACGGCACCCTGGGCGAGCGCCACAACGGCGTGCTGATCAGCCAGGAAGACGGCGATGCCGTGGCCTACGCGCTGTGGAAGCTGCAGGATCGCGGCCGCATGTTCGTCTCGCCCGGCGAGGCGCTGTACGAAGGGATGATCATCGGCATCCACAGCCGCGACAACGACCTGGTGGTCAACCCGATCAAGGGCAAGCAACTCACCAACGTCCGCGCCTCGGGCACGGACGAGGCCGTGCGCCTGGTTCCGCCCATCCAGCTGACGCTGGAGTACGCGGTGGAGTTCATCGCCGACGACGAACTGGTCGAGATCACGCCCAAGAACATCCGTCTGCGCAAGCTGCACCTGAAAGAGCACGACCGCAAGCGGGCCAGCCGCGAAGCCGCCTGACGGGCCGTCGGCAAAGCCAGGGAAAAGGGGAGCGTAAGCTCCCCTTTTTTCATGTTTGCCGGCTGGCCCGACCCCGTGTTCCGCCATACAGATCCCGCCGGGCATGCCGTTAATGGCTTGAGTGAGTTTTCGTCGCCGCGCCGGTGCGCCATGCCCCGGCGGGTCGCGTGCAAGGGGATCGAATGAGCGCGGTAATGCATGATACGAGTGGTTTTTCCGGCGGCGAGACACGTCCCGCCCCGGTGTCCTTGACGGCCCGGTCGTCGCTGAAGGGCCGGCTGGCGGCCCTGGTGGCCCTGGCGGTGGTGCTGCTGCTGGCGGTTCAGGGATGGTCCGTCTACAGCGAGCGGCAATTGCTGCTCGAGGCCAAGAAGTCGGAGATCCTGGCCGTGGCTCAGGGCGCCTGGGGGATCGTCAACCACTACCAGGAACAGCAGCAGAAGGGGCAGTTGACCCAGCAGCAGGCGCAAGAGGCCGCCAAGGCCGCGCTGCAGGGCTTGCGCTATGGCGGCGGCAACGGCAAGGCCGAATACATCTTCGTCACCGACGAGCAGGGCCTGATCGTGATGAACGGGGGCAATCCCGCGCTGGCCGGCTCCAACGCCATCACCCGCTCGGGCGACAAGCGCGATCCGGGCGTGGCCATGCAGGAGCGCATGGCCGCCATGCGCGATGGGGGTGGGCAGAGCACCATGCGCATCCTGTTCGCCCGGCCCGGCGAAACGGAGCCCGTGCCCAAGCTGAACATCTACAAGCATTTCCAGCCCTGGAACTGGGTGATCGGCACCGGCGTGTACATCGACGACCTGGACCAAGTCATCTCGCGCCGGCTCGTCACCGGCATCGGCACGGCACTCGCGCTGGCGGTGGTCCTGCTGCTGGCCAGCGGCCTCATCGCCCGCGGCGTCATCCGGCAGATCGGGGGCGAGCCGCGTGCCGTGCTCGACATCATGCGCCGCGCCGCCGGCGGTGATCTCAGCCAGAAGCTGCCGGATGCCGAGCCGGGCAGCCTGCTGGACGGCTTCGCCCGGATGTCGGAGTCCGTGCGCAACCTGATCGCGCGGGTCCGCGAGGAAGCCGCCACCATGAAGCGCGACGCCCATCGCATCGCCGAATCGGTGAACCAGGTCTCCGCCGCGGCGGTCCAGCAGAGCGATGCGACGTCCTCGATGGCCGCGGCGGTCGAGGAACTGACGGTGTCGGTGGCCCATATCTCCGATGCGGCCAGCCAGACCCAGCACAATTCCGAGGGTGTGGCCGAGAAATGCCGCGATGGCGAGACCCGCGTCATGAGCGCGGCCGAAAGCATGAAGCGCATCGCCAGCGCGGTGGGCGAGGCCTCGCACAAGATCCGCGGCCTGGAGGAAAGGGCGGTGCAGATCAATTCCATCGCCGCCTCGATCAAGGAAATCGCCGGACAGACCAACCTGCTGGCCCTGAACGCGGCCATCGAGGCCGCCCGGGCCGGCGAGCAGGGCCGGGGCTTCAGCGTGGTGGCGGACGAGGTCCGCAAGCTGGCCGAGCGCACGTCGTCGGCCACGGTGGAAATCGAGGAAATGGTCAGCGCGGTCCAGCGCGAAACGGCCGAGTCCACCGTGACGATGGAGCACATTCTGCCCATGGTGGCCGAAGGCACCAGCCTGGCCGACGAAGTGGCGGTGTCGCTGCGCGAGATCAGCTCCAGCGCGGACACCTCGCTCGAGCGCGTGCGCGAAGTGGCCCATGCGACCAAGGAGCAATCGGCCGCCAGTACCTCGATCGCCCAGCAGGTGGAGAGCATCGCCCAGATGGTGGAGGAAACCACGGCCGCCATGGGCGAGACAGCCCGCTCGGCCGAGGAAATGCGCGAGATGGCCGAGCGGCTGGATCGGATGGTGGGGGTGTTCCGGGTCTAGGCCCGGGAGCCTGGCGGCGGATTCATCCGGTCGTCGATCCCAGTCGCGCCAGGGCCTCGCCCGTGACGCGCACGATGCGCCACTCGGGCAGCACGTCGGCGCCCATGGCCTCGTAGAAATCGATGGCGGGCTGGTTCCAGTCCAGCACGCTCCACTCGAAACGGCCGCAGCGGCGTTCCACCGCCAGGGCGGCCAGGGCGCGCAGCAGGCGCTTGCCCAGCCCCCGGCCACGCTGGTCGGGGGCCACGTACAAGTCCTCCAGGTACAGGCCCCGGCGGCCGAGGAAGGTGGAATAGTTGTGGAAGAAGAGGGCATAGCCCACCACGTCGCCTTCCACGTCCGCCACCAGGCATTCCGCGGCCGGATGCGGCCCGAACAAGGCGTCCCGCAGGTCTTCGTCGCGGGCCAGGAACAGGTGGGTCAGGTTTTCGTATTCCGCCAGTCCGCGCATCAGGGCGAGGATGGGCGCGACGTCCTCCAGCCGCGCCGGCCTGACCGTGGCATGCGCGCTCATATCCCGCCCAGGCACACGTACTTCATCTCGAGGTAGTCGTCGATACCGTAGACCGAGCCCTCGCGGCCCAGGCCCGACTGCTTGACGCCGCCGAAGGGGGCGACCTCGTTCGAGATCAGGCCGGTGTTGACGCCGACCATGCCGTATTCCAGCGCCTCGGCCACGCGGAAGATGCGGCCGATGTCGCGGCTGTAGAAGTACGAGGCGAGCCCGAACTCGGTGTCGTTGGCCAGGCGGATGACGTCGGCCTCGTCGCGGAAGCGGACCACGGGAGCGACCGGGCCGAAGGTTTCCTCGCGCATGCACAGCATGTCCTCGGACACGTCGGCCAGCACCGTGGGTTCGTAGAAGCGGCCGCCCAGCGCGTGCCGCTTGCCGCCCGCCAGGATCCGGGCGCCCTTGCTCACGGCGTCCTGCACGTGCTGGTCGACCTTGGCGATGGCGGCCTCGTCGATCAGCGGGCCCTGGGCGACGCCGGCGTCGAAGCCGCTACCCACCGTCAGGCCGCCGGTGCGCTCGGCCAGCTTGCGGACGAAGGCGTCATAGATGCTGTCGTGCACGTAGAAGCGGTTGGTGCAGACGCAGGTCTGCCCGGCGTTGCGGTACTTGGAGGCGATCGCGCCGTCCACGGCGGCGTCCAGGTCGGCGTCTTCGAAGACGATGAAGGGTGCCAGGCCGCCCAGCTCCAGCGACAGCTTCTTGATGGTGGGAGCGCTTTGCTGCATCAGGATGCGGCCCACCGGCGTGGAGCCGGTGAAGGTGAGCTTGCGCACCACCGGGCTCGCGCACAGCGCCTTGCCGGCGGCGATGGAGCGTTCGCTGTCGGCCGTCACGATGTTCAGCACCCCGGCGGGCAGGCCGGCGCGATGCGCCAGTTCCGCCAGCGCCAGCGCGGACAGCGGGGTCTGCTCGGCGGGCTTGAGCACCATGGTGCAGCCGGCGGCCAGCGCCGGACCGGCCTTGCGGGTAATCATGGCCAGCGGGAAATTCCACGGCGTGATGGCCGCGCACACGCCTATGGGCTCGCGCAGCACCAGCATCCGCGTGCCGGCGGCCACGGGCGCCAGCGTATCGCCGGCGATGCGTTTTCCTTGTTCGGCGAACCATTCGACGAACGAGGCGGCATAGGCGACCTCGCCCTTGGCCTCGGCCAGCGGCTTGCCCTGTTCCAGCGTCATCAGCGCCGCCAGGTCGTCGGCATGCGCCAGGATCAGCTCGAACCAGCGCCTCAGGATGGCGGCCCGGTCCTTTGCCGTGCCGGCCCGCCACGGGCCGAACGCGGCCTGGGCCGCGGCGATGGCCTCCTCGGCCTGCGAGCCGTCCAGGTCGGCGACGCGGGCCAGTGTCCTGCCGTCGGCCGGATTGTCGACCGCGAAGGTGGCGCCGTCCCGGGCATCCACCCACGCGCCGCCTATGTAGGCCTGGTTTCTGAAAAGACGGGAATCCGCCAGTTGGGGCGGGGCGGCAGGGCGATCCATGGACTGGTCTCCGGGCGTGGGGCTCCGTTCTGGAGCATCGCGACCATTCTAGCGGATGGCCGCCCGCGCCTAGGGAGACCTGGTTTGCCCCTCGGGCGCCTTGGGGGCGGGAGCGGTTGGCGCCGGCGAGGCGGACGGCATGTACTGTTCCAGTAGCGCGAAGAAGCGGCTGTAGAAATCTTCCGAGGCGATGGTCTCGCTGCCGGTCTTGACCATGGAGTCGTCCGACGAGGTGAAGGGCATGGACACCGAGCCCAGCAGCCCGACGCCGACACTGGCCGAGTTGTTGGTCTTCTTCAGCGCGAAGGTCGATTCGACCGCGTTGACGAAGGCGATCGACTGGGTGGTCCCGGCATGGTCGGGTTCGCAGACGAGGCGGAAGGTGATCTCCTTGTAATTGTCGCCGCTCTGGAACTGCTTGTGCCCCTCGAGCGAGCGTGCGCTGGCGTCGGCAAGCGTGTATCCCTGGCTCAGCAGCGAACGCTTGCCGGCCTCGCACACCATTTCCGGCGCCTTCGGATAGGCGCGCGAGTAGGTGTCGGTGCGGGCGAATTCGTTGCGGGTATAGGCCAGCGGATCGTTGGGATGGGAACAACCGGCGGCCACTGCGCCGGCCGCGGCCGCGCACACGGCGAACAGCCGAAGGCGGGAGACGAACATCATCGCGTACCTCCTGTACAAGCCCGGCGCGCGGGTGCCGCAAGTTCCATTCCCAGGGGCCGCGGGGCGCCGGCGGACGATATTGACAAGCCGCGGCGCGCCGGGTGAAGATGCAAAGCGTAACAAGGGGGGCCGTCAGGCCCCCGTTTATTGTACGGTCGCCGCGGCGCTTGGCATCTGGCGCGACCCGTCCTGCTCACAGCGCCCGCAGTGGTGAGCATTGCTCTCTGGCAGGAAGGGCATGGAAGCCTACATTCTTGATTGGGCCAATCTGCTGCTGCGTTGGCTGCACATCATCACCGGCATCGCCTGGATCGGGTCTTCGTTCTACTTCGTCTGGCTCGACAACAGCCTGCTGAAACCGCAGGATCCCGAACTGATCGAGAAGGGCGTCTCGGGCGAACTCTGGGCCGTGCACGGCGGCGGTTTCTACAACCCGCAGAAGTACCTCGTCGCGCCCAAGCGCCTGCCCGAGCACCTGCACTGGTTCTACTGGGAAAGCTACTCCACCTGGATGTCGGGCTTCGCGCTGCTGGTGGCGCTGTACCTGTTCAACGCCCGGACCTACCTGATCGACCGCAACGTGTTCGACTGGGGCCCCGTGGCCGCGGTGGTGGCGGCGCTGTGCTTCCTGGTGGTGGGCTGGCTGGTGTACGACATCATCTGCCGCGTCGCGGGCACCGACGAGCGCGCGGACCGCAAGGTCGGCATCGCGGTGGCGCTGTTCGTGGCGGCGTCCGCCTGGCTGGCCTGCCATTTGTTCGCGGGGCGCGCGGCCTTCCTGATCGTGGGGGCCATGATCGCCACCATCATGAGCGCCAACGTGCTCATGGTCATCATTCCGGGGCAGCGCAAGGTCGTCGCCGCCATGCGCGCGGGCGAGCCGGTCGACCCCATCCACGGCAAGCTGGGCAAGCAGCGCAGCGTCCATAACACCTACTTCACGCTGCCGGTGCTGTTCGCCATGCTGTCGAACCACTACAGCATGGTTTATTCCGCTCCCCACAACTGGCTGGTGCTGATCGTCCTGATGCTGGCGGGCGCCCTGATCCGCCAGTTCTTCGTGCTGCGGCACAAGGGCGTCACCAACCCCTGGTATCCGGCGGCGGGCATCGCGCTGCTGCTGGGGGTGGCCGTGGCGATCGCGCCGCCCGGCCTGGGCAAGGGCGCCGCGCCGCCGGCGCCGCTGGGCGCCCAGGGCATCGGACAGGTCCAGCAGGTGGTGGCGCAGCGATGCGTGATGTGCCATAACGCCCAACTGGCGAACAAGGGCATACAGCTGCAGACCCCTGAGCTGCTGAAATCCCATGCGCAGGTGGTCTACCAGCAGGCCGTGGTGCAGAAGACCATGCCGCTGAACAACGCCACCGGCATGACCGACGACGAGCGGGCCCTGCTGGCGCGCTGGTTCCAGGAGGGCGCGCCGGTACACTGACGTCGCCGGCGGGATGGGGCGAAGAAGGGGCTGCGCGGCAGCCCCTTTTTTCTCGTCGCTGGTGCTAAAATTGTATGCGGTAGATTGTTTTTGTAGACAATTTTCGAGTCGATGCAGCCATCGCACAAGGTTCCCAGATGACGGACAAAGGACCCGGCAAGACGCTCTCGCAGACCGTGGCGGATCAACTGGCCGAAGAAATCGTGCGCGGCCGCTTCCAGCCCGGCGAACGCCTGGACGAACAATCCATCGCCACCCGCTTCAATGTGTCGCGTAGCCCGGTCCGGGACGCGTTGCGCCAGCTGGCCTCGACCCGGCTGGTCGAATACCTGCCGCGGCGCGGTTTCTCCGTCGCGGTCATGGCCGAGTCCGACCTCGACGGCCTGTTCGAGGCCTCGGGCGAGGTCGAGGCGCTGTGCGCCAAGCTGTGCGCGCTGCGGGCGGCCCCCAGCGACCGCAAGCGGATCGAATTCATCCACCAGCAGGCGACCGACGCGGTGGCGCGGGGGGATGCGCAGGCCTATGCCGCCCTGAACGAGGAATTCCACGCGCTGATCTACGCGGGCGCGCGCAACAAGACCTTGCAGGAAATCGCGCTGGGGCTGCGCCAGCGGCTGGCGCCGTTCCGCGCGCAGGGCTTCTTCGTGGCCGAGAACCGGCTGCAGCATTCCCACGTCGAGCACGAAGCCCTGGTCAAGGCCCTGCTCGAGCACGACGGCGACGCCGCGGCGCTGGCCATGCACAGCCATGCGGCCAATTCCGCGATGAATGTCCTGCAGCATTTCGGCCGCGAGCTCCATCCTTCCGTCTCTGCCGCCTGAACGCTCCCTCCGGTCGTTCGTCCTGAACGCCGTGCGTTTGCCTCCCGGGCCTGGCGGCCCCGCTCCGCATCGCGGGGCCCCGTCCTGCCGCCGCCTTTCCCATCTCCTCCCATCCGGCACTTTTTTCTGCGCGTTTCCCCCTATGCACATTTTCTTGACCACTTTGCGTGCTGGAAAATAAAATTGCACACAATTTATGGAAAGTGAATGCAAAGCTGTACCGGAGTTCATCAACAAAGGAGTTGTGGAATGTCCTGGATTGCCCTTGCCACTTACCGCCGGTCCGACCGGCTGGCGCCCGCCCTGGTCCTGGACCAGCGCCTGTACGACCTGGACGCCGCCCTGGCGGCGGGATTGCCGGCCTTGCCCGAAGCCTGCCGCGGCGGCGTCGGCCGCATGCTGGAAGCCTGGCCGCAAACCGCCCCCTGGCTGCGCGAGGCGGGTCCCGTGGCCGAGCGCCTGGTCGCCTCCGGCGCGATCCGCCCGGTGCCCGCCGGCGAACACACGGTGGCCGCTCCCTACGTGCCGCAGCGCATCTTCTGCGCCGCCTCCAACTACGCGGCCCATGCCAACGAGATGGGCACCGTCCTGGCCGCCAAATCCCAAAGCAAGCCCTACATGTTCCTGAAGCTGTCGAACACCGTGGTGGGCGATGGCGACGTGGTCCAGCTGCCGCCGGAAACGGCCATGCTGGACTGGGAAGTGGAACTGGCGGCCGTCATCGGCACGCGGTGCCGGCGCGTCTCGGCCGAGCGGGCGCTGGACCACGTCGCCTGCTACACCATCCTGAACGACGTATCGGCGCGCGACCTGAACGTGCGGTCCGACTATCCCTTCAAGCATGACTGGTTCCAGGGCAAGTGCCACGACACGTTCGCTCCGCTGGGACCGTGGCTGGTGCCGTCCTGGCAGATTCCGGATCCGCAGGCCGTGCAGCTCAGGCTGGACGTCAATGGCGAGCCCATGCAGCAGGACAGCACCGCCAACATGATCTGGACCGTCCGCGAGCAGATCGCCTATCTGTCCACCATCGTCACGCTGGAACCGGGCGACGTCGTGGCTACCGGCACGCCCACCGGCGTGGGCATGGGGCGGGGCATCTATCTGAAGGCCGGCGACACCATGGTCGCTTCCGTCGACGGCATCGGCCGTCTGTCCAACCAGGTGCAGGCCGAAAAGGTCTGAGCGCGCTGGGTAGTCGTGGTCATTCGCTGTACGACGTATGGAGAAGAAGACATGCAACCCTGCAAGCAAGGTTTCGCGGCGTGGGGCCGGGCACTGGGCCTGGCCGCGCTGATCGGTTGGGCAAGCGCGGCGCACGCCCAGGAGAAGGTCGCCTACAACATGGCCTGGCTGCCCCAGGGCAGCTCCGTGGGCGTGATCGTCGCGCAGGAACTCGGGTACTTCAAGGAAGCGGGCCTGGACGTCAACATCCAGCGTGGCTATGGCGGCAACCGTACCGCCAACGAACTCGACCAGGGGCAGTACGAGTTCGGCTACGTCGATCCCATCAGCCTGGTCCTGAACCGGTCCAATGGCGGCAAGATCCGGATGGTGGGCGCGCTCAACACGCGCTGGCCAGCCGGCATCTGCTTCGATACCCGGCGGCACAAGCCCAAGTCGCCCGCCGACATGAAAGGGCTGACGCTGGGCGGAGGCTCGGCTTCGCCGGTCCACAACGTGGTGCCGGCATGGCTGGAGCTGAACGGCCAGCCGCGCGACAGCATCCGGCTGCTGCGCATGGACCCGGCCGTCGTCGATGCCTCGCTGATCGAAGGCCGCATCGACCTGGCCGAATGCTGGCGCGCCAGCAACCGCGCCGTCACGCAGAAGCAGGCCGATGCGGCCGGCGTTCCGCTGGGCTGGATCGAATACAGCGACTTCGGCCTGGATGCCTACGGCAGCGGTTTCGCCGCCAGCGAGGACACCATCCGCAAGCGGCCCGACATGGTGCGCAAGTTCCTGAAGGCTTCCTACCGCGGCTATGAATACGCCTTCGCCAATCCCGAGCGGGCGGCCGATCTCATGGTCAAGATGTTCCCCGTCACCGACCGGAGCGTGGCCCTGGCCCAGATCCGCGACATGGCGGACCTGCTGGTCGATCCGCAGGCCAAGGACAAGGGGCTGGGCTACCTGCGCGAGGACCGCATGCGTTCGACGGTGCAGTTCGTCGACAAGGCCTTCGGCCTGAACGGCAAGATCAAGCCGCAGGACACCTACACCAACGATCTGCTGAAGTAGGAGGCAAGCATGGCGACTCGACCTTGCCCGCGCAGGCTGGGGCATGTCGTACTGAACGTGCGCGATCTCGCGGCCTCGGTGCGTTTCTATACCGATATCGTCGGGCTGGAGGTCTCGGACTACATCGAGGACCAGATGGCGTTCCTGCGCTGCGGCCACGACCACCACGATCTGGCGCTGGCGCAGATTCCCGCCGGCGGCCTCCTGCGCGAGGCCACCTACGCGCCGGGGCGCCCGGGCATGGAGCACTTCTCGTACGAGCTGGGTTCCCTGGCCGAGATCGAAGAGGCGGCGCGCTACCTGCAGGACCAGGGCATCGAGATCGTGCGCGGCATAGGCAAGCACGGGCCGGGCGAGAACCTGTTCCTGGTGTTCAAGGATCCCGACGGCAACTACTGCGAGTTCTACGCGGAAATGGTGCAGGTCACGCCCGAGCAGCCGCATGTCGCGCGGGTGTGGCGGAACGATCTCGCGGCCTTCGATCAATGGCATTTTTCCCGCTTCGTCGTGCCGGCCCCCGACTGGGGGCCCCGAGGCGGCGGGGACCAGGAGGGGCAGGCATGAACGCGCACGTACAACCCACCACGTTGCCCGCCGCCGAGCGGCGCGCGTCCTGGCTGCTGCCATCCGGCGATGCCTGGCGCCGCGTGATCGACCCCACCGTGCTGTGCCTGCTGCTGGCCCTGCTATGGGAGCGGGCCGTCGACATGTTCGGCATCGAGCCCTACCTGCTGCCGCCGCTATCCAAGGTGCTGGAAAGCCTGTGGACCAACCGTGCCACGCTGGTCCTGCAATCCTGGGTCACGACCCAGGAGGTGCTGGCGGGTTTCGCGATCGCGGTCGTGGGCGGCATCGCGCTGGGGGTGGCCATCCATGCGATGCCGCTGCTGCGGCGGGCCCTGTATCCGCTGGTCGTGGTGTTCCAGGGGCTGCCCAAGATCGCGCTGGCGCCGCTCATGGTGATCTGGTTCGGCTACGGGTCGGCGTCCAAGATCCTGATGGCCTTCCTGTTCGCCTTCTTCCCGGTCGTGATCGCGACCATGGGCGGACTGGCCGGCACGCCCGCCCATCTGATCGAGCACTTCAAGGCCATCCGCGCGCCGGCCTGGACGACGTTCCGCCGCCTGTACGTGCCGGCGGCGCTGCCCTCCATCATGGACGGATGCCGCTCGGCAATGCCGCTGGCGGTCATCGGCGCCATCGTGGGGGAGTTCGTCGGATCGGACAGCGGCCTGGGCCACCTGATTCTCGAGGCCAATGCCAACGGCCGGACCGACTATCTGTTCGCCGCGCTCATCGTCGTGTCGGCCGTGGCCGGCCTGCTGTATCTCTTGGTCGAACTGGCGGCCAAGCGCATCTGGTGGCGAGGCTTCTGAGTCCCGCATCCATCTCATATCTTTCAGGAGCATTTCGCATGGCCAAGCTACGTCACATCGCCCTTGCCGTTCCCGATCCCGAGAAGGCCGCCAAGTTCTACAGCGAGGTATTCGGGCTGGAGATCATCGAACCCACGCATTCGCCGCTGGCCGATGGCGTGTACCTGTCGGACGGTACGATCTGCCTCGCGCTGCTCAACTACAAGACCGACGATGCCGCCGGCCACGACCGCGGCAAGGACTGGGTTGGCACCCACCACTTCGGCTTCTGGGTCGACGACCTGGACGAACAGCGGCGCCGCATCGAAGAGTACGGCGGTACCTTCTTCATGGACCTGCCGCACGACAAGAAAAGCCTGTACTACGAGATGAAGTTCCGCGACCTGGACGGCGTGGTGTTCGACATCTCGGAGGGGGGCTGGGTCGGGGCGCGCAAGTGAGAGCCGCCGCCATGACGGGCGGAGATGCGGGCGCCGTGCGGACCGAGACCGCCGTCCAGGTCGAGCGGACTGCCAAGACCTTCCGTTCGCGCAACGGCGTGCGGGCGCTCGACCAGGTCGATTTCTCCATCGCACGAGGGGAATTCGTATCCATACTGGGGCCGAGCGGCTGCGGCAAGAGCACGCTGCTGCGCATCGTCGCCGGCCTGATCCAGCCCGACGCGGGGGGCGAGATCCGGGTGTTCGGACATTCCCAGACGCGCATGTCCAGCGATGTGGGGGTGGTGTTCCAGACCCACAACATGCTGCCCTGGGAAACGGTGGAGGCCAACATCCGGCTGGCGGCCGAGGTGGCGGGCGTGGCGCCCGCCGAAATCGACCGCCGGGTCGAGCAGATCCTGCCGGTGCTCAAGCTGGAGCGGTTCCGCCGCAACCATCCGCATGAGCTGTCGGGCGGCATGCGCCAGCGCGCGGCGCTGGGGCAGATCCTGATCACGCATCCCAAGGTGCTGCTGCTGGACGAGCCCTTCGGCGCGCTGGACGCGCTTACGCGCGACCAATTGAACGTCGAGCTGCTGCGGCTCTGGCAGGAGATGCGGCAGACGGTGCTGCTGATCACGCACAGCATCGCCGAAGCCGTCTTCCTGTCCGACCGGGTGCTGGTCATGAGCGAAAGCCCGGGGCGCATCGTCGAGGACATGCGGATAGACCTGCCGCGTCCGCGCGACCCGCGCACCACCAAGGAACAAGCCGCCTTCGGGCAATACGTCGGCCGCCTGGGCCGCCTGATGGGCGTCGGCGACTGAGATCGTCCTACACGGGAGTTCACATGCAGATTTCGAAGTTCCACGGCGTCGTGCCGGCCATGGCCACGCCTTTCACCCGCGACCACCGCCTGGACGAGGCCAGGGTGGGCGAACTGATCGAGGGCTACATCCGCGCCGGGGTGCACGGCATCTCGGTGGCGGGCAGCCAGGGCGAGTTCTTCGCGCTGGACACCGACGAACACATCCGGCTGCTGGAGTTGTCGATGCGGGCCATCGACGGCCGGGTGCCGCTGTATGCCGGCACCGGCGGCGCGACCACGCGCAAGTCCATCGAACTGACCAAGGCCGCCGAAGCCCTCGGCGTGGACCTGGCGCTGGTCATCACGCCGTATTTCGCGCAGCCGTCGCAGGACGAGCTGGTCGAGCACTACACGGCGGTCGCGCGCGCCACCCGGCTGCCGGTCATGCTGTACAACAACCCGCCACGCACCAGCGTGAACGTGCAGCCGGCCACGCTGGCGCGCTGCATGCGCGCCGCGGACAACATCGTGGGGATGAAGGACTCCAGCGGCGACCTGACCCAGTCGGTGGAGTATCTGTTGACCGCGCCGCGTCCCGCGCTGCTGTTCTCCGGACGCGACACGGTGGCGTTGGCCATGATGTTCCATGGCGGGCAGGGCACGATCTCGCCGGCGGCCAACGTCTTTCCCGAACTGATGGTCAGCATGTACGACGCGCTGAAGGCCGGCAACCACGACGAGGCGCTGCGCATCTCCAACGTGTTCGCGCCGCTGCGCGCGGCCTGGGCCTGGGGATCGTTCCCGGTGGTCATCAAGGAGGCCATGGCGCTGGCCGGCCGCGATGCCGGTCCGGCGCGTCCACCCATCGCCGGCTTGAGCGAGAAGGTCCGCGCGGACCTGGCCGCGGTGGTGGAGCGGATCCGCGCGGCGGCCTGAAGGACCGGCCCTCGGGGCGGCAGGCCCAAATGAATGGCCCCGGGGCGCGATATCCGCACGTCCGGGGCCGAGGGTAAAGCGTTGTCAGTCAGCGCGCGGGGTTCAGGCCAGCGGCTTGAAGCGGTACAGCTTCTCAGGGTTCTCGACCAGCAGCTTGCGGCGCAGGGCGGGGTCCGGGCAGAAGTCCAGCATCAGGTCGACCAGTTCGCCGTCGTTGGGCATGTCCTTCGAGATGTTCGGGTGCGGCCAGTCGGTACCCCACAGCACGCGGTCCGGCGCGGCCTCGATCAGCCTGGCGGCGAAGGGCGCGGCGTCGGCGAAGGGGCGCTTGCCCACGGACACGCGCTCGCCGCCGCACACCTTGACCCAGGCCAGGGGGTTCTTCATCAGTTCCAGCAGGGCGCGGAAGGGTTCCTGGTCCAGGCCCTTGGCGGCTTGCACGCGGCCCATGTGATCGATCACGAAGGGCACGTTGATGCGGTTGATGCGGTCGCTGTAGGTCAGGATGTCCTGCGCGTCCAGGTGCAGCACGACGTGCCAGCCCAGGCCGTCCAGGCGCTCGATGGTCTTGTCGAAGACTTCCAGGTCGGGTGCGCCGCCCAGGTGCTGGACGAAATTGAAACGCACCGCGCGCACGCCGCCGGCGTCCATGTCGGCCAGTTGCTCGTCGGTCTCGGAACCGTTGACGATGGCCACGCCCAGATAGCGGCCTTCGCTGCGGGCGATGGCGTCGAGCATGGCGGTGTTGTCGTCGCCGTGGCAACTGGCCTGCACGATCACCGCGCGGTCCAGGCCCAGGAAGTCATGCAGCTGGCGCAGGCGCTCGAAGGGGGCGTCGGGCGGCGTGTAGCTGCGGTCGGGCGCGTACGGGAACTTGTCGGCGGGGCCGAAGACGTGGCAGTGGGCATCGCACGCGCCGGCCGGCAGGGCCTCGCGCGGTTTGACGGGATTCGGATCGGGTGCGGCGCAGGTTTTCATGGTTCAGCTTCAGGTTCGGGGACTGCCGCGGCTAGCCGCGGCGTCCGGTGGAGACGGGTCTTCCCCCGGGGGTGGACGGCCTTAGCCGTTCAGTTCGTCCAGCGAGTCGACGTAGCGCAGGCCGGCCTCGGCCAGCTTGGGGCGCATGTTGTAGATGTCCAGGCCGAGGTCGCCGGAAGCCAGGCGGGCACGCTTGCCTTCCTCTTCCTGCACGCGCTTGTCGGCCTTCTGGATGACGGTGGCGACCTGGGCATTGGGCACGATGGCCACGCCGTCGTCGTCGGCCACGATGGCATCGCCGGGGTTAACCAGCGCGCCGCCGCAGACGATGGGCACGTTGACCGAGCCGATGGTGGCCTTGACCGTGCCGCGGGCGTTGATGGCCTTGGACCAGACGGGGAAGCCCATCGCGGTCAGGGTGGCCACGTCGCGCACGCCGGCGTCGATCACCAGGCCGCGCACGCCGCGTGCCTTGAGCGAGGTGGCGAGCAGGTCGCCGAACATGCCGTCGGCATTCTCGGTGGTGCAGGCCACGACCAGGATGTCGCCCGGCGAGCACTGCTCGACCGCGACGTGCAGCATCCAGTTGTCGCCCGGCTGCGCCAGCACCGTCACCGCCGGCCCGGCGATCGACGCGCCCGCGTAGATCGGACGCATATAAGGCCGCATCAGGCCGACGCTGCGCCCCTGGGCCTCATGCACCGTGGCCACGCCCTGCGCAGCCAGCTTCTCGGCCGCGCCCTCGGGCAGCGCCGGCTTCTTTCGTACGACTACACCCAGCATTCTTTTCTCCAACCGTTAAGCAACACGTCGCATCGTGTCCACCACTACCAGCCAGCCCTGCCAACAAGACGCCTGTCATCGCCAGCCCATTGGTACCCCAGGAAACCGCGGATCCGGCTCCGCCGGTCCGCCAGTTTCGCCCCCTGGGGGGCGCGCGTAAGCGCGTAGGGGGGGACTATCCCTTTACTGTTTTTCGATTTTTGCCGCGTCGATCACCTTGCTCCACTTCGCGATCTCGGTCACCAGGAATTCCTGGAATTCCTTGGGCGTGTTCGTCTGCGGAATCATGCCGACTTCGACCAGCTTCTTGTTGATGGCCGGATCCTTGACCACTTCGCGGACGGCGGCGTTCAGCTTGTCGACGATGGCGGGCGGTGTGCCGGCGGGAGCGGCGAAGCCGTTCCACGAGACGGCGGTATAGCCCGGCACGGTTTCGGCGATGGTCGGGGTGTCGGGGAACAACTGGCCGCGCTTGACCGAGCCCACGCCCAGCACGCGCAGGCTGCCGCCCTTGATGTTGCCGATCACGGCGGGCACGGTCTCGAACATGACCTGCACGCTCTTGCCCTTGACCGCGCTCAGGACCTCGCCGCTGGACTTGAACGGAATGGTGGGCACGTCCAGGCCGGCCATGGAGCGGAACATCTCGGCCGACAGGTGCTGGGTGCTGCCGACGCCGATGGTGCCGAGGTTGAAGTGCTGCGGATCTTTCTTGGCCGCGGCGATGGCATCGGCGACGGTGCGCAGCGGGCTGCTCTGGTCCACGGCCATGACGATGTCGAACGAACCGACCATGGAAACCATGGCGAGCTGCTTGACCGGATCATAGGGCAGCGACTTGAACAGCGACGGGCTGACGGCCTGCTGGTTGCTGACCAGGAAGAGCGTGTGGCCGTCGGGCGTCGCGCGCGTCACGGTGACGGCGCCGGTGATGCCGCCGGCGCTGGGCATGTTCTCGACCACGACCGGCTTGCCGAATTTCTCGGCCAGGCCCTGGGCGACGATGCGGGCGGTGACGTCGGCAACGCCGCCGGGCCCGAAGGGAACGATCAGGCGCAGCGGCTTGGTGGGGAATTCCTGGGCCTGGGCGCCGGCGGCGACCAGGGTGGCGGTGGCGCCGAGACACAGGCGCGCAAGCAGGGTACGGATCATTGTCGTCCTCAAATCGTTGGAGGGGGTGGCGACGGGTCGCCTGCCCGCCTTCTGGTCATACAGGACGCCCATGGGCGCCATGCAGTCAGCTTGCCATTTTGACCCGGAAACCCCCATTGGAAACCACAAATCAGAACTAGCTGTTATGCTTAAAAAACATGAATCGGGGCTTTCCATGGACTTGAAACAACTCGAATGCTTCGTGCGAGTCGTCGAGTTCGGCAGTGTCACCCGGGCCGCGATCACCCTCAATCTATCGCAACCCGTGGTCAGCCGCCACGTGCGGCAGCTCGAGGTCGAACTCAAGGAACACCTGCTCGAACGCAATGGCCGGGGCGTCATACCCACCGATGCCGGCAAGCGGCTGCTGGAGCGCGGGCGCGGCATCCTGCACCAGGTGCGCCTGGCCAGGCAGGAAATCGAGGATCTGCGCGGTTCGCCGGCCGGCAAGGTCGTCGTGGGCATGCCGCCCAGTGTCGGCAAATCGCTAACGGTGGACCTGGTCAGCGATTTCCGTACCGAATTCCCGCGCGCCTCGCTGGGCGTGGTCGAGGCCCTGACGGTGTCCATGTACGAATGGCTGCTGCTGGGGCGCCTGGATTTCGCGCTGCTGTACAACCCGCCCGTCACGCAGCAGGCGGCCTACGAGCATGTCTGGTCCGAGGATCTGTATTTGATCGGCAGCCGGGGGCTGGACGGCAAGCCCATGCCGGCCAGCGTCAAGATGCGCGAACTGGCGAACTATCCGTTGATCACGCCGGGGCAGCCCAACGCCATCCGCAACCTGCTGGACGTGCAGTGCGCGCGCCTGGGCGTGCCCTTGTCGGTCGCGCTGGAAGTGGACGCGATCGAGTCCCTGCTGGACCTGGTGGATCGGGGCATGGGCTACGCGGTCCTGTCGCGCAATGCCATCTACGGCCGTGCCCATCGCCCGAACCTGCACGCGTCCCGCATCGTCTCGCCGTCGCTGACCAGCCAACTGGTGATCGCGACGGTATCGCAGCGGCCGCTGACGCGGCTGGCCCAGTCCACCATCGACCTGATCCGCAAGCGTATCCAGGGCGGCATCCTGGCCGGCGACGGGCAGCGCGATGCGTCCCGGGGCAGGGCGTGACCAGATGTGAACGGGCGGCGCGGCCGTGTTGCGACGCCGCATCGCCGCCGCCATAATCAGGCCATGTCCTGGAGGCGGCAAGCGATGGATTCCCCGATGAACAGGCAGGCGCCCGCGGCGGCGCTGCAGCCTGCCCCGCGTTGTACCCTGGTCATCTTCGGCGCGACCGGCGACATGACCGGCCGCCTGCTGATGCCGGCGCTGTACAACCTGGCCCGCTTCAACCTGCTGCACGCCGACTTCCACGTCATCGGCGTCGGCCACCGCAAGCTGGACGACGACGAGTTCCGGCGTGGGCTGAAGCATTCCATGGAGCAGGTCGTCGCCTCGCGCGGCGGGCAGGCCACGGCCAGCTTCGACGCCCAGGCCTGGGACTGGCTGATGGGCCGCACGTCCTTCCTGATGGGCGATTTCGAGGGCGAGCAGACCTACGCCCAACTGGCCACCCTGCTGGCGCCCGAGCCGGGCGGGGTCATCTTTTATTTCGCCACCGCGCCCACGTTCTTCCAGTCCATCGCGCGCCACCTGCACGATGCCGGGTTGTTGAAGCAAGGCCATGGCCGCTGGCGCCGCGTGGTGATCGAGAAGCCGTTCGGCCGCGACCTGCCCTCCGCGCGCGAACTGAACAAGCAGCTGACGCGGGTCGTGCACGAGAACCAGATTTTCCGCATCGACCATTTCCTGGGCAAGGAAACGGTGCAGAACATCATGGTGTCCCGCTTCGCCAACAGCGTGTTCGAAAGCAACTGGAACCGGCTGTACATCGACCATGTCCAGATCACCGCGGCCGAGGCGATCGGGGTGGAGCGCCGCTCGCAGTTCTACGAGCAGACCGGAGCGCTGCGCGACATGGTGCCCAACCACTTGTTCCAGCTGCTGGCCATGGTGGCGATGGAGCCGCCCAATTCCTTCGACGCCGATGCCGTGCGCACCGAGAAGGAAAAGCTGCTGGACGCCATTCGCATCCAGACGCCGGCCGAGGCGTTGCAGAACAGCGTGCGCGGCCAGTACCGCGCGGGCCTGGTGGGCGGCCAGCCCATGCGCGGCTACCGCGAGGAAGAAGGCGTGGCGCCGGACAGCCGGACCGAGACCTACGTGGCGCTCAAGCTGGGCATCGATAACTGGCGCTGGGGCGGCGTGCCGTTCTACCTGCGCACCGGCAAGGCGCTGGCACGGCGCCAGACGCAGATCGTCATCGCCTTCAAGGACGCTGGCCACGCGTTGTTCCGCCAGAACGCGCAGGAGAAGCCGCCGGCCAATTCCCTGGTGTTGCAGATTCAGCCCGACGAGGGGCTGTTCTTCCACATGAAGGCCAAGGTGCCGGGGTCCAAGATCCGCATCGCGCCGGTCAGCATGGATTTCCGCTACGCCGATCATTTCATGACCGGGCACAGCTCGGGCTACGAGACGCTGATCTACGACTGCATGGTGGGCGACGCGACGCTGTTCCAGCGGGCGGCCGACATCGAGCTGGGCTGGGAGGCGGTGATGCCGTTCCTGCAAGCCTGGGAGGAGGGCGGCGAGATCCATCCCTACCGCGCCGGCAGCCAGGGGCCGGTGCCGGCGGATGTGCTGCTGGCCCGCGATGGGCGGCAGTGGCTGCCGCTGGACTAGCCGGGAACGCTTCTTGCGGCACAGCCCGCATGAACACCGAGATCGAAGGCAAGAGGCAAGGCGGCCCGGGCGGGCTGACGTTCCGCGTCCTGACCGTGAATGTCCACAAGGGATTCAATTTTTTCAATCGCCGCTTCATCCTGCATGACCTGCGGGAGGCGGTGCGCAGCGTGGCGGCCGACATGGTGTTCCTGCAGGAAGTGCTGGGCACGCATGCCCGGCATTCGCTGCGGTTCGCCGACTGGCCCGCAACGCCGCAGTACGAGTTCCTGGCGGACACCATCTGGACGGACTTCGCCTATGGGCGCAACGCCGTCTACCCGGACGGCCACCATGGCAACGCGGTGCTGTCCAAGTTTCCCATCGTGCGCTACGAGAACCGCGACGTTTCCATCAGCGGGCCGGAGCGGCGCGGCCTCTTGCATTGCGTGGTCCGGGCGCCGGGAACCGGCGGCGACATCCATGCGATATGCGTTCACCTCGGATTGCAGGAGCGCCATCGCGTCCGCCAGCTACAACTGCTGTGCCATCTGGTCGAAAAGGAGATACCCGCCGATGCGCCGCTGGTGGTGGCCGGCGATTTCAACGACTGGCGCCGCCGCGCCGGCCGGGTCCTGGACGGCTGCGCCGGGCTGCGCGAAGTGCATGCCCATGCGAGCGGACGGCTGGTCCGTACTTTTCCGGCATGGTATCCGGTCCTGCCGCTCGATCGCATCTACGTGCGCGGCGCGCGCGATCACTGGCCCATGCACTTGGGACGCCGGCCCTGGACTTCGCTGTCGGACCATGCGCCGCTGGCGGCGGAGATCGCGCTGTGAGCGGGCCGACCCGAGGCACTGTCGGCCGCGCGCGCGGCCCGCGCCGGCCTCCGGCCAGTTCGCAATGGATGCCCGGCAACGCGGTGTCGCTGCTGGAGAACGGCGAGGCCTTCTTTCCCCGCGTGTTCGAGGTGATAAGGCAGGCCCGCCGCGAGGTGCTGCTCGAGACCTTCATCCTGTTCGAGGACAAGGTCGGGACCGAACTGCGCGACGCGCTGCTGGCGGCCGCCCGGCGCGGCGTTTTCGTGTCGGTGCTGGTGGACGGCTACGGTTCGGTGGACCTGTCGGAAGCGTTCCTGGCGGACCTGATCGCCGCGGGCGCGCACTTCCGGGTTTTCGACCCGCGTCCCAAGCTGCTGGGCATGCGCACCAACGTCTTCCGGCGCATGCATCGCAAGCTGCTGATCGTCGATGGCGAGACCGCCTTCGTCGGCGGCATCAATTTCTCGGCCGATCATCTCGCGGATTTCGGCCCGGGTGCCAAGCAGGACTATGCCATCGAGGTGCGGGGTCCCATCGTCGCGCGCCTGCGCGCCTTCGTCCGTACCGGAGAGTTCAGGCGCGGCGAGGGTGGCGCCGGGCCGGGCACGGACGCCGCGCGTGCTGGCGACGCGGAGTGTCTGTTCGCGGTGCGCGACAACGACGCGCACCGGACGGACATCGAGCAGCATTACCGCATCGCCATCCGCGCCGCCCGCCATGACCTGACGATCGCCAACGCGTATTTCTTTCCCGGCTATCGCGTGCTGCGCGACCTGCGCCACGCGGCCCGCCGTGGGGTGCGCGTACGCCTGATCCTGCAGGGAGAGCCCGACATGCCCATCG
Organism: Pigmentiphaga sp. YJ18; assembly: GCF_038066655.1. Lineage (NCBI taxonomy): Bacteria > Pseudomonadati > Pseudomonadota > Betaproteobacteria > Burkholderiales > Alcaligenaceae > Pigmentiphaga > Pigmentiphaga sp. YJ18. Next base: position 65,994 of record NZ_JBBUKU010000002.1, read on the forward strand.
TCAAGGTGGGCGCCCGCATGCTGCACGACTACTTGCTGGATGCCGGCGTGCGGATCTACGAATATTGCGAGCGGCCGCTGCACGGCAAGGTGGCCGTGGCCGACGACGACTGGTCCACGGTGGGGTCGAGCAATCTCGATCCGCTCAGCCTGTCGCTGAACCTGGAGGCCAATCTCGTCATCCGCGATCCGCGGTTCAACCGGGTGTTGCGTGAACGGCTGGACACGCTGGTCGGCAGCCACTGCCGCGAAGTGACGGCCGTTGCGTCGCACCGGCGGCCGATATGGCGCGCGGCGGCCTCGTTCGTGGCCTTCCACTTCCTGCGGCGCTTCCCCGCCTGGGCGGGCTGGCTGCCCGCGCACACCCCCAAACTGGAGAAGGTCGAGGCGCCCCGGCAGCGCCTGGCCGAGCCCCCCGATGCCCACACTCGCCAAACCGGATAGGCGCGGCGTGCCCGCGAATGCCCAGGGCCGCCGCCGTTCATGGTGGTGGTGGGGCCGGCACGCGCTCACGCTGGCCTTCGTCGCCGTGGTGGTGCTGCTGCTGGCCGAGCAGGTCAGCAAGATCGACTGGGGCAAGGTCCTGCAATCGCTCAGGGAATACACGGCCTGGACTCTGGCCGCGGCGGCGGCGCTGACGGTGTTCAGCCACCTGCTGTTCGGCGGCTTCGACCAGCTGGGCCGGCGCTACGTGGGCCACGCCCTGCGCCCGTCGCAAGTCGCGGTGGTGGCGGGCATCTGTTATGCGTTCACGCTGAACATGGGGGCGCTGATCGGCGGCATCGCCTTTCGCTACCGGCTGTATTCCCGCCTGGGCCTGGCGGCACCGGATATCACCAAGGTCTATGCTCTGAGCGTGCTCAGCAACTGGCTGGGCTATCTGATCCTGCTGGGGACGCTGCTGCTTGCGGGCGCGGTGCACGTGCCGCCAAGATGGGGCATACCGGCCGGCTTCTTGCCCGTGCTGGGCGTGGCGTGCTGGGCGCTGGTGGCCGGGTATGGGGCGATGTGCGCCGGGGTGGGGCGCCGCCGCTTCGTGCTGAAGGGCGTGGCCATCGAATGGCCGGGATGGCGGATGGCGCTGGTGCAGGGCGCGATGTCGATCGCCAACTGGCTGATCATGGGGCTGATCATCCACCTGTTCATGGGCGGGCGGGTCGACTATCCCACGGTCCTGGGGGTGATGCTGCTGAGCGCGGTGGCCGGGGCGCTGACGCACGTGCCGGCGGGGCTGGGCGTGCTGGAGGCCGTATTCCTGACGCTGCTGGCGGGCAAGCTGCCCGCCTACGAGATCCTGGCCGCGCTGCTGGCCTATCGCGCGATCTACTACCTGTGTCCGCTGGTGCCGGCGGTGGCGGCGTACGCCGTGCTCGAGGCCAGGGCGCGTCGCTAGCCGCGCGCGCCCCGCACGATCTTGGCCAGCAGTTCTCCCAGGATCTGCCGCTCGCCCTGGGACAGCGGCGCGAGCACGTCTTCCTCCATGCCGTGCGACAGGCGCTCGGCCTCGAGCGCGAGCCGGCGGCCTTCGGTGGTCAGCACCACGTGATGGGCGCGCCTGTCGGTGTCGCTGCGCTGGCGCGACAGCAGCCCGCGCTCCTGCAAGCGGTCCAGGACCAGCGCCAGGCGCGGCGCGGACAGCGACAGGCTGCGGCACAGGTTCTGCTGGTTGGCCTTGTCGTTGTAGGCCAGCAGCACCAGGATGGCGAACTCCACGGGCCGCAGGTCCAGGTCCTTCATGCTCGAGAAGAAGGCCTTCTGCAGCTTGACGTGCGCGAGCGAGGTCTGGAAGCCCAGCAGGTGGGAAAGGCGGGAGGGGTCCAGTTCGGATTTGGCCGGTCGCGGCGAAGGGGTGGTGCGCGGCGGAGTCTTGGGCATGTGGTGGCGGGTGCGAGTCGATGCGCGGGCGCTTGGATGCTTTTCTTGGGGCGGCCCGGTGGCAAAAAAAGGGCCGCCGCGAGGGCGGCCCAGTCCAGTGCCACAACATACCACGCGGGGCGGCCGCGCGCCGCCCGGACTTCAGAAGCTGTGCCGCATGCCCAGCATGACGCCGGTCTGGTTCAGGCCGTTGGGAAGACCGGCCAAGGCCTGGCCGCCGCTGACCGAGAGGTTGGCGTTTTTGTTGTTGTCCATGTAGCCCACCAGGCCATAGACCGCCGTGCGCTTGGAGAGCGAATAGGTCGCGCGCACCGTGGCCAGCGTGGAGCGGGCGTCGGTGGTCTTGTTCTTCAGGCGCGCCACCTGGCCGTCCAGGGTCCAGGCCGGCGACAGCGCGTACGAGGCGCCCAGGTAGTACAGGTTGGCTTCCGAGCGGGTGGCCGCCCGCGTGATGCGGCCGATCCAGCCGCCGCCTATCTTCAGGTCGCCGAAGCGGTAGTAGCCGTTGAGCACGGTGCGGGTGTCGGAGGTGTCGCTGCTGGACAGGCCGCCGGCGGCGCCGGTGCCGCCGCGCAGCTGGTCGTAGGCGGCGGCGATGCCGCCCGGGCCCAGGTCGTACTTGAGCAGCGCGGTGACCTGGCGGCAGGCCTTGCGGTCGCCGGGAACCTCGCCCGCGCAATTGGTGGCGGCGGGGCCTCCGGTGGCCGCGGCATCACGGCCGAAGCTGTAGGTGGCGCCCACGGTCAGGCCCGAGAAGGTGCCGCGATAGCCGATGGCGTTGTCCGAGCGCGTATTGGGAATGTAGTTGTCCAGCGATCCCAGGCCGTACACCGCCGGCCCCATGACGTCGGAATCGAGCAGGGCGAAGAACGTCATGTTGGACTGGCGGCCCAGCGTGACCGTGCCCCAGTTGCCCGACAGCCCGAGCCAGGCGGCGCGGCCGAACAGGCGGCCGCCCTGGCCCGACACGCCGGTATCCACGCCGAAGCCGCTTTCCAGGGTGAAGAGGGCCTTCAGGCCGTTGCCCAGGTCTTCCGTGCCGCGCAGGCCCCAGCGCGAGGGCATGAGCCCGCCGGTGTTGCTGGGCATGCGCCAGGTCGCGTCGCCTTGCGCGTTGGCATGGTTCACGTATTCGATGCCCGTATCGAGTATGCCGTACAGCGTCACGTTCTGCGCGTGCGCGCCGGTGGCGGCCAGCGCGAGGGCGCTGGCCAGCAGGATGCGTTTCATGTGTCTCCGTCCCCTGGTTCTTGGGTTGATTTGTTTAACAATGATAAATATTAATTTTGTTAAGTAATTAGGGGCTTACCCGTATCGGATTGCAACAACCACGAATTGTTCGCATTCCATGCTGTCCATGCAGACTCCCCCTACATTGCGCCCGCCACGCCCGTGTCCACCGCTTCCACTTTCGCTCCCGCTCCGCCGCCCGCCTCGTCCCGCCGCTGGGAACTGGACGCGCTGCGCGGATTGATGCTGGTGCTGATGACGTCCACGCACCTGCCGACCTGGTTCTCGATACCGGCGGGCCAGCCTTTCGGTTTCGTCTCGGCGGCGGAAGGCTTCGTCTTCCTGTCGGCCTACATGGCGGGGCTGGTGTACACCCAGCGCGCCGTGCGCGACGGCATTCCCGCGATGCGCCGCGCGTTCCTGCGGCGCGCTCTGGTCATCTATGCCTGCCAGGCGGCGTGCCTGCTCTTCCTGTTCACGGTCATCGCCGCGCTGGGCATGAAGTTTCACCAGCCCGCCGCCAACAACCTCATGTCGTTCTACCTGCATGCGCCGCTGACCGGCCTGTGGACAGGGCTGCTGATGATCTACAACCCGCCGCTGCTGGACATCCTGCCGGTCTACATCGTCTTCATGCTGGCCAGCCCGTGGATCCTCAGCCATGTCCTGCAAGGGGGATGGAAAACGGTGATAGGGGCCAGCATCGCGCTGTGGGGCGCGGCCCAGTTCGGCCTGTCGCGCGCGCTGTACGACGGCCTGGTGGCGGCCACCGGCCTGCCGGTGCCGTTTCGCGAGACCGGGTCGTTCGAGACTTTCGCCTGGCAGTTGCTGTGGGTGCTCGGCCTGTGCCTGGGCGCCTACCACGCGCGGGTGCCGTCCGAGCGCCGCGCCGTCTTCCCGCCGTGGCTGGTCAAGGCCGCGGTCGGGACCGCGATCGTCTTCTTCGTCTGGCGCCACATGACCGGGCTGGAGCCCTTTGCGCAGGGCGATCCGCTCAACCTGTGGTTCGACAAGTGGCACATCGGGCCGCTGCGATTGCTCGATTTCCTGGCGCTGGTCGTGGTGCTGCTGCATGGCGGCGGCTGGCTGACCCGCCATCTACCCCGCATGCGGCTGCTGGAAACGCTGGGCGCCGCGTCGCTGCCGGTGTTCTGCGCCCATCTGGTGATCGTCCTGGTCGCGCTGGCCGTGGTGGGCGAAAGCCATCCGGGCCGGCCGCCCTGGTTCGATCCGCTGATGTTCGGCCTGAGCATCGCCGCGATGTACGCCGTGGCCCGGCTGGTGCGCATGTTCGGTTCCGGGCCGGGCGCGGGCCGGGGCCGGCGGGCGGCCCCGACCGCTCGCGCCGGCGGAGCCGGGCCGACGCTGAGCGTGGGAACGGGGCCGGGCTAAGGGGAAAGCGGGCCTAGCGCACGTGGCGCGAAATGACCGACGTCCAGAGCGCGTAGCCCGCGTCGTTCAGATGCAGCGCATCGCTGCGGAACAACTCGGCACGAGGCATGCCGTCGGCGGTCAGCATGGGAGTGAAGACGTCGATGTAGTCGGCGTTGGGGACGCTTTCCGTGTAGGCCTTGATCAGCGTATTGGTGACGCGCGCCTGCGGGATCAGCGAATAGCGCGCCGGGCTCGGCTTGATCGAGATGTAGGCGATCCGTGTTTCAGGCAGCGCCCGGCGCACGCCTTCGACGAACACGGTGAAGCTGTCCAGGATCTCGCGGGGCGAGCGGCCTTCGGCCAGGTCGTTGTCGCCGGCATAGACCAGAACGATGCGGGGCTTGTAGGGAACGACCAGCCGGGTCAGGTGGCGCGCGCAGTCGATCATGCGCGAACCGCCGAAGCCGCGCTTGAGGACGGGCAGGTTCTTGAACCGGGTTTCGAGGTCGTTCCACAGGCGTATGGATGAACTGCCTATGAACAGGATGCCGCCGGGGGCCGGCGCATGCAGGCGGTCGGCCTGGTCGAACGCGGCGAAGCTGGCCGCCCATTGCGTGTCGGCAGCGGCCGGCGCGCTGCTTGCCGGGTCGGCCGCGCAGGCGTTGCCCGCTGCGAGCAGCAGGGCGAGAACGGCGTGGCGGGACCTCATGGAACGTACGGAAACAGCGCGGCGACGAAACGACCATCATACCGGCAGCCGCATGCGGCCAGCCGCGAAATTGTTGCCGTGTGGCGCCGACCGCCACAAGCCTGGCACGAATGTAAACTTTTGCTAGCGCGGCGGACCTCTTCGTAAATCTTGCACTCCAATGGACTAGGATCAAGAGACGGACTCCTGGAGGCCAGTCATGAACCAAGTCGTCGAACACGCCGCCGTTCAATACTTCCTGAAATCCCGCGTGCACGATCTGCCGGAGGGACAGTTCCGAGGCTATGTCGAGGTCAAGGCCCGCTCGGGCAAGGACATGCTGGACAGCCGGCTCAGGTACTGCCCGCTGATACGCGGCACCTGGAACGAAGCCATCGAGGACGCCGAGCGCCTGGCCGAAAGCATGCGCGCCGCCGACTACCAGGACGGCGAATGCTTCGTCTTCTCCATGCGCGGCGCCAGCAGCTTCGATGCGCTGATGAACATGTTCGGCAGCGCGCCGGCCCGGCCTAGCCGTTGATGATTTCGCCGCCGTTGGGGTGCAGGACCTGGCCGGTCATGTAGCTGGCGTCGTCCGACGCCAGGAAGACGTAGCAGGGGGCCACTTCCTCCGGTTGGCCGGGGCGCTTCATCGGCACCTTCGAGCCGAAGGTGGAGACCTCCTCGGCGCTGAACGAAGCGGGGATAAGGGGGGTCCAGATCGGCCCCGGCGCCACCGCGTTCACGCGTATGCCGCGCTCGACCACCGCCGACGACAGTGAACGGGTGAAGGCGACGATCGCGCCCTTGGTGGCGGCGTAGTCGATCAGGTGCGAGCTGCCCCGATAGGCGGTGACCGACGTCGTGTTGATGATGGCGCCGCCGGACCCCATGTGCGGCAGGGCTTCGCGGCTCAGGTTGAACATGCCGAAGAAGTTCGTGCGGAAAGTCCGCTCCAGCTGGGCGCTGTCGATGTCCTCCAGCGCCTTGCGCGGATGCTGCTCGGCGGCATTGTTGACGAGGACATCGATGCGGCCGAACTCTTCCATGGCGCGCCGCACGATCTCGCGGCAATGCGATTCGCTGCCGAGGTCGCCGGCCATGCCCACGCAGCGGCGTCCCGCCTGGGTCACCAGCCGGCGGGTTTCCTCGGCGTCGGCGGTCTCGTCCAGGTAGGTGAAAAGGATGTCCGCGCCTTCCTTGGCGAAGGCCACCGCCACCGCGCGGCCGATGCCGCTGTCGCCGCCGGTGACGATGGCGCAGCGGCCCTCGAGCTTGTCCGACCCCCGGTAATCCGGGCGCGTCGTCCTGGGCTCGGGATGCATGTCTGTCTGCATGCCGGGTTGCCTGGGTTGTTGCTGGGGGGGCAGGGTCTGCGGATTGGATTTGCCTGGCATCGTCGGTCTCCCATGAAAAGAAACGGGTGGCCGGCGTTTCCAGCAACTTGCGTGCCCCGGCTTGCTAGCGTGGCGCCACGAATGCCTCGGAACTTTCGTACTGGACGTCCAGCAGCTCGAATACCTGCATGGCCAGCGCCACGCAGGCGTTCGTGAGCTGCCAGGGAAGCGAAGCGGGGACGCGGTCCTGCAACAGCAGCTTGGTTGCAGCGAGATGGGGGCTGGGGTCCAGCAAGCGGTGGCCGAAGGCGCCCAGCAGCTCGTCCGTGGCGGTTTGCGCCAGGCGCTGCGCCGGCGCGTCCGCTGGCCACTGCGAGGGCAGGCCCCAGGCGCGCGGCATCCATTCCAGGTCGCGCAGCACGGTGCGCATGTCTTCGTGGGAATCGCGAAAGGGCAGCAGGACCAGGTCCGCCAGGTTGGCGAGATGGCTGTCGGTATCCGAGCGGTTGCCACCGCCGTCGATGACGCCGAACCAGTCGCCGACCTCGTTCAGCGTGGCGACGACCTTGGCCAGGTTGCCGGCATCGCGGGCGTCGAAAGGCAGGTAGAGGCGGTTTTCCTTGGAAAGGCGCTCACGCTCGAGGTCTGTCAGCACGCATACCACGCGCTTGCCCAGCAGCGCCATGCCATGCGAGATCATGTGCGACAACGTGGTCTTGCCGGTACCTCCCTTGTTTCCCAGCACGCATACGATCTGGGCCATGACCTCCCCTGGGCGGGCACGGGCGCGGGCCGTACCTGTCCGCTAGTATGGCCGGCGCGCGGCCAGGTCGAAAGCGCGAATAGCGGTGAATAGCGCCGGTTGTTCGGCGCCGCGGGGGGCGGCGCCGGAATCTCAGGCGGCGCGGCGCTCGGCGGCGCCGGCCACGACCTGCCAGGCGGCGTCGATCAGGGCGGGATCGTTGGCGGCCAGCAGGCGGCTGTCGGACAGCATCTGGCGCCAGCGGCGGGCGCCGCCCTGCGTGTTGAACAGGCCCAGCATGTGGCGGACGATCGAGCGCAGCGGCACGCCGCGGGCCACCTGTCGGCCGGCGTAGTCCATCATGGCCCGCACCACGGTCTCGTCGTCGGTGATGGGGGCCTGCGGCCACAGCAGGCGGGACAGCTCGGACAGCACGCGGGGCCGGTGATAGGCCTCGCGCCCGAGCATGACGCCGTCCAGTTCGCCCCCGCCGTGGCCGATGTGGGCCAGCGCGGCCGGCTCGGTCAGCCCACCGTTGAGCACGATCAGGACGTGAGGGAAGTCGCGCTTGAGCTGGCGCGCCACGTCGTAGCGCAGCGGCGGGATCTCGCGGTTTTCCTTGGGCGACAGGCCCTTGAGCACGGCGTTGCGGGCGTGGACGATGAAAACCTCGCAGCCCGCTTCGTGCACCGTGCCGACGAAATCGCGCACGAAGGCGTAGGACTCGTCATAGTCCAGGCCGATGCGGTGCTTGACCGTGACCGGGATGCCGACCGCGTCGCGCATGGCCTTCACGCAGTCGGCCACCAGGGTCGGCGTGGACATCAGGCAGGCGCCGAACGCGCCTTTCTGTACCCGGTCCGACGGGCAGCCGCAGTTCAGGTTGATCTCGTCGTAGCCCCATTCCTGGCCGGCGCGAGCCGCGCGCGCCAGGGCCTCGGGTTCGTTGCCGCCCAGTTGCAGTGCGACCGGGTGCTCGGCGCGATCGAAATCGAGGTGCCGGGCGGCATCGCCGTAGATGATGGCGCCGGTGGCGATCATCTCGGTGTACAGGCGGGCATGCGGGGACAGTAGCCGGTGGAAGTAGCGGCAATGGCGGTCGGTCCAGTCGATCATGGGCGCGACACACAGCTCCCAGCCGCCAAGTCTTTGATTTGAAAGCATAATGCCGCAATCATAACCTGCCGCGTGGTTAACCGATATCATTGCCGTCACGTCTAGACCCCGGAGATCCTCTTCATGCGCAAGCAATTCCTTGCCGCCACGCTATTGCTGGCCGGCTCGCTGGGCACGGCCTATGCCGCCAATCTCAGCTTCCTGAACGAGTCCATCCTGTTGCGCATTCCCAAGGCCCAGGCCACCGAGTTCTCGGCCGAGGTCGGACGCGTGCTGAACGACGTGGCCGACGGCCAGAAATCCAGCTGGGCCAGCAAGCCCGCGCGGGCGCGCCAGGTGCCGGTCAATGTCACGTTCGCGCCGAAGAACACCACCCGTACCAGCAAGGGCCAGACTTGCCGCTTCCTGGCGGCAGACGTGGCCCAGGGCACGGCCAAGGAGAACTGGGGCTTCTGGTTCTGCAAGCAGGAGAACGGCGCCTGGCGCGCGAGCGCGATGTAGCCGCCACGCGACTGCCGCGGCGTCCGCGCGCCGCTATTCCAGCTTGATTCCCAGCCGCTTGATCACCTCGCCCCAGCGGCGCGTATCGGTTTCGATGCGCGCCGCCATGTCGGCCGGCGAGCCGCCCGTTGCCTCCCAGCCTTGCGCCGCCAGCTTGGCCCGAACCGGGGCCGACCGCAGGATGGCGTTGATCTCTTTCGCCAGCATGGCGGCCACCGGCGCCGGCGTGGCGCGCGGCGCGTAGGCGCCTATCCAGAGTTCCGCGGCAAAGCCCGGCAGGCTCGCGGCCTGGGCGACGGTCGGCACGCCCGGCGCCAGCGGCGAAGGCTGCGCCGACGTGACGCCCAGTACGCGCACCTTGCCCGCCTTGGCCTGTTCGATGGCCCCCGAGGGCGCCATGAAACCCGCCTGGATCTGCCCGCTCATCACGGCCATGGTGACCTGGGGGAAGCCTTGGTAGGGCACGTGCATCATCCGGATGCCCGCTTCCTGCGCGAACAGCTCGCCCGTCAGGTGCGAGCCCGATCCCACGCCCACCGACCCGTACGAGATCTCCTTGTGGCGGGCGCGCGCGTCGGTCAGCAGGTCGTGCAGCGTGGCATAGGGCAGCTTGGGATCGATGACCAGAATCTGCGGACTGACCGCGGCCAATGACAAGGGTTGCAGGTCCCGGGCGACGTCGTAGGGCAGGTTGGGATAGAGCAGGGCCGAGGTGGTCAGCGGGCCGTGGGCGGTGACGCCGAAGGTATGGCCGTCGGTGGCGCGCGCCACCAGGTCGACGCCGATGTTGCCGGCGGCGCCGGGCTTGTTCTCGACGATGACCGGCTTGCCCAGCTTCTGCGACAGCGGCTCGGCGATCAGCCGGGCCACCGTGTCGGGCGAGGTGCCGGCGGGAAAGCCGACGATGAGCTTGATCGGCTGGGTGGGCCAGGGGGCGTCGGCGCCGTGCGCCATTCCCGTGGCAAGCAGGCCGCCCGACAGGACGGTGAAGGCGACCAGCCTGCGCCGGCGTGGCGCGGAACGGTGCGAAATGCAGGGCATGGATGTCTCCTTTTCTTGGATGGATGAAGGACGGGAGGGGGTGTCACGCTTGCAGGGGCACGGTGGTGGGCAGGACCTGGGCCATGCGCCGTATGCCCGCCTCGGCGGCCTCGCCCAGCTCGAACTCGAAATTGCCGAGCAGCGCGCGCAGCGCCGCGGGCGGCGAGGCTACGCCGTGGCGCGCGCAATGGCGTTCGATGGCCAGGTCCGGCTGGGCGGCGTACCGGGACAGGGAGGCCGCCAGGCCGGCGCGCAGCGGTTCCAGTGCGTCGTCCGCCAGGCCCCGGCGATGGACCCATACCGCCGAGACCACCGGGGTGCCTTGCCACTCCCACCATTCCCGCCCCAGGTCGTGGACATGCGGGAAGCGTCCCCGCGCCGCTTCCTCGACCGCCTGGTCCTGGATCAGGAGCCGAGGCATGGACGGGTCGGCGGTCAGGCCGCGCCGCCAGCGGCCGATGCGCAGCCCGTACTTGCCCGCCAGGATGGCATGCAGCACTCGCAGCGACGTGGCGGTCTCGTCGCAGATCGCGATGTCCGCGCCGTCCAGTTCGTGGATGGGGCGCGGCGAGAACAGCAGTACGCTGCCCGCGCGCTGGCGGTAGGCCAGGCCCAGCCCGCCCAGGCGCGGCCATGGTTCGCCGCGCGCCAGCCAGTCCACCGTGGCCATGGGCGTCGCGTCCAGCAGGCCGGCGTCGGCCATGGCCAGGACCGTGCTGGACATGCAGGGAACGCGCCGCATCGGCCAGTCCTCGCTGCCGACGTAGAACGGAATCCAGGGCACCGATTGGAAATGCCCGACGCGCAGCCCGCCCTCACGCATAGTGGACATAGGCATAGCCGCGATGCATCAACCGCTGGCCGCCCTGGTAGTCCGCGGGCGAGGCCGAATGCAGCGAGGCGCGGTTGTCCCAGAAGACCAGGTCGCCGACCTGCCACTTGTGGCGGTAGATCGCCTCGGGGCGGGTGGCGTGGGCGACCAGCTCCGCGGACAGCCGCTGCGCTTCCTCGTCGGAATAGCCGCTGATGCCCCGGACCAGGGTCGGGCTGATGAAATACAACGGGCGGCCGGTTACCGGATGGCGCTGCACCAGCTCGTGTTCCCGGTCCGGCCACCTGGCGCGGTCGGCTGCCGACAGGGGCTGGGCCGAGCCGGGGTTGCGGGCCAGCAGGTAGTCGTTGTGCTGGTTGAAGTTATGGACCACGGTCCTGCCGTCGATGCGGGCCTTCAGCGCCGCCGGCAGGGTTTCGTAGGCCCTGCCCATGCTGGCGAACAGCGTGTCGCCGCCGACCTGCGGCGTCATCACGCAGTACAGCATCGTGACCCCGTCGACGTGCTGGTCGCTGGCCGTGTCGCTGTGCCACAGGTTGCCGTAGCGGTCCAGGAAGGCCGACGGCGTGCCGTCGGGGTGGCGGGTGTTGCCCACGCGGCCGATCTCGGGCGTGCCCGGGACGTGGAACTCCTTGCGCTGCGAGATCTTGGGCGTGCCGAAGCGGCGCAGCAGCGCGGCCTGCGCGGGCGCGGCCAGCGATTGTCCGCGCACGACGACGACGGAATGGCGGTGATAGGCGTCCAGCAGCGACTGGAACTGCTCGTCGCCCAGGGGCTGGCCGAGGTCGCAACCCAGGACTTCCACTCCCACGTCGGGATGGAGGGGACGCAAAGCAAGCGGCATGGCGGGGTTCTCCGGAAAGTTCTTGACGTTCCGCCACATTAATCCTCATGCTATTTATATAGAATCCACCAAAAAGCGCGATCATTATTCGCGAAAACAGAGAGGTCATGGACACCATCGTCAATTTCCGGACCTTCATCGCCGTGGCGCAGGCCGGCAGCTTTTCCAAGGCGGCCCGCCAGCTGGGCATCGCCGCGTCCGTCGTGACCAAGCGCATCGACCAGCTCGAATGGCGCGCCCGCGCCCGGCTGTTCGAACGCAGCACCCGCCGCCTGGCCCTGACCGACGAAGGCCAGCGCCTGCTGCCCGCGGCCCGGCGCATCGTCCACGACGTCGAGGACGCGTTCGGCAGCGCGCTGGGCCAGGCGCACGAACTGGAGGGGCATCTGCGCATCAAGGTGCCGACGTCGCTGACCGCGATGTGCCTGGGCGATGCGCTGGGGCGCTTCCTGGAGGTCCATCCCAAGGTCAGCATGGACGTGGTGGTGATCGACCGGCCCGTGAATCCCATCCAGGAAGGGTTCGACATCGTGGTCGGGATGCTGCCGGCTTCGTACGACGGCGTGCTCGAGGCCGGGCTGTGCCCGCTGCCGCGCATGGCGGTGGCGGCGCCGTCCTATCTTGCCGCGCGCGGCCGTCCCGCCCATCCCACGGATCTGGCGCGGCACGCGCTGTTGAATTTCCAGCCCACGGGGCCGGTCTGGACCTTCCAGGGGCCGAACGGGCCGATCGCGGTCGACGTGGCGCCGCGCCTGAGCACCAACGATGGACACGTGCTGCTGAATTCGGCGTTGCGGGGCAATGGCATCGCGATCCTGTCGGCCTATATCGTCGATGGCGCGCTGGGCCGGGGCGAACTGGTCCGCGTGCTGGAGGACTTCGCCATTCCCGAATACTGGATACGCGCCCTGGTGCCTCACAGCCGGACCCACCTGGGCCGGGTACAGGCGCTGCTGTCCTGGCTCAGGGATGAGTTCACGCCGCTGCCGCCGTGGGCGCGGCACGAAAGTTGCGGCATGCCGGTCTCTTCCTGAAGGAGCGCGCCATGCCGAACCATCCCGCTTCCCCGCCCAGTCCCCGCCAGGCGGACGATCAGCCGCGCGAGCAGCAGCGCAGCCACGGCGACACGCAGAACCGCACCAAGAAGGACGGCCATACCGACCAGATCGGCACCGGCGGCAACCAGACCTCGCAGCGCCAGCGGGGCGGCGGCGCCCGGCGGACCGGACCCTAGGGCAGGACCTTGCCCGGGTTCATCAGGCCGTCCGGATCCAGCGCCTGCTTGATCCGGTGCATGAGATCCAGGGCCACCGCGCTCTTGTAGCGGGCCAGCTCGCCACGCTTGAGCTGGCCGATGCCGTGTTCCGCGCTGATCGACCCGCCGTGCGCGTGCACGCTGTCGTGCACCAGGCGGTAGACCTCGTCCTGGCGCAGCAGGAAATCGGCTTCCGGGATGGCCGGCGGCCGGCTGACGTTGTAGTGCAGGTTGCCGTCGCCCAGGTGGCCGAAGGTGACGTGGCGCACGCCGGGAATGGCCGCCTGTAGCAGCGCGTCCGTCGTGGCGACGAAGGCGGGGATGCGCGAGGCGGGGACCGAGATGTCGTGCTTGATGTTCTTGCCTTCCCAGGACTGGGCGGCGGAGATGCTTTCGCGCAAGTGCCACAGCGCGCGGCTTTGCGCCAGGCTGGCGGCCACCGCGGCGTCCTGCGCCAGGCCCTGTTCCAGCGCCTGCTGCAGGACCGCGTGGAAGCGTTCCTGGGCATGCGCCGCGCTTTCGCTGTCGGACACTTCCAGCAGCGCGTACCAGGGCGTGGGGCCGAGCGGCAGCTTCTGGTCGGGGAAGGCGCGGGTGACCACGTCCAGGCTGGCCTGGGACATGGCCTCGAAGCCGGTCAGCGCCGCGCCGAAGCCCGAGCGGGCCAGGCCCAGCAGCGCGACGGCGGCTTCCAGCGAGGGCAGGGCCACGAGGGCCGTGCATTGCGCCACGGGCAGCGGATAGAGCCGCAGCGTGGCGGCGGTGATGATGCCCAGCGTGCCTTCGCTGCCTATGTACAAGTCGCGCAGGTCGTAGCCGGTGTTGTCCTTGCGCAGGCCGCGCAGGCCGTCCCAGATTTCGCCGTCGGCCGTGACGACTTCCAGCCCCAGCGCCAGTTCGCGCGCGTTGCCATAGCGCAGGACCTGGGTGCCGCCGGCATTGGTGGCAAGGTTGCCGCCCACGGTGCAACTGCCTTCCGAGGCCAGGCTGAGCGGAAAGAGCCGTCCGGCCTCGCGCGCCCAATCCTGCGCGGCCTGGAGCACACAGCCGGCTTCGACGGTGATGGTGTCGTCGTCGGTGTCGAGAGCGCGCAGCCGGTCCAGGCGCCGCGTCGACACCACCACCGCGCGGCCTTCGGCGTCGGGCGTGGCGCCGCCCGCCAGTCCGGTGTTGCCGCCCTGCGGCACGATGGGGACGCCGTGCCGACGGCACAGGCGCACGACGCCCGCGACCTCGTCGGCCGTGCCGGGCCGGACCACCGCCTGTGCCGCCCCGGTGTAGCGGCCGCGCCAGTCGGTCAGGTAGGGCGCGGCGTCCTGGCCGGTCAGCACCTGGCCGGCTCCCAGCAGGTTCGCGAGTTCGGTCAGCAGTTCCATGCCGGTTGCTCCCTGGCGGCGGTCAGCCCGCCTGTTTGTCCGCCGCCTTGGCGGCCTTGCGGGCGGCCTGCGCGGCGCGCTTGGCCGGCCGCACGTACAGGATGGCGCACCAGAAGAAGACCGTGGTCAGCGCGACCTCGGCCCAGGCTACGTACGAGGACGGCGCGGGGTCGGTGGTCGCGCGCACCACGCCTTCCATGAAATAGAGCAGGATCAGCATCGACGCCCACTGGTAGGTGTACAGGTTGCCGCGCAGCACGCCGCGCAGCGGCAGCAGCAGCGGCAGCGCCTTGAGCGCCAGCATCGAGCCGGGCCGCAGCGGCGCCAGCACGGTTTCCCAGGCGATGCACAGCACGATCAGGGCCAGCAGCGAGATCGAGGCGACCAGGCGCAGTCGCGGGTTGAGGTCGACGGAGGGAGCGTTCATCGTGCGGGGGCCTGCCGGCCGGTGCGGAGTTCGAGGGCGGTGCGGGCCAGGCGCATGCCGAGCGCTTCGGCCAACTGGGTTTCGTCGCGCTGCATGGGCAGGCTGTTGTCGACGCCGGCCACGTGCGAGGCGCCATACGGCGTGCCGCCGTGGCGCGTGGCCATCAGCGCGGGTTCGGTGAAGGGCAGGCCCAGCAGCAGCATGCCGTGATGGAGCAGCGGCAGCATCATGCTGAGCAGCGTGCTTTCCTGTCCGCCGTGCATGGACCCGGTGGACGTGAAGACGGCCGCCGGCTTGCCCGCCAGGCTTCCCGCCAGCCACTGCTGGGTGGTATGGTCGATGAAGTGCTTCATGGGCGCGGCCATGTTGCCGAAGCGGGTGGGCGATCCCAGCGCCAGGCCCGCGCATTCTTCCAGGTCCGCCGGTTCGACGTAGGGCGGGCCGCTGTCGGGAATGGCGGGGGCCGTGGCCTCGCACACGGCCGAGACCGGCGGAACCGTGCGCAGGCGCGCCCGCGCGCCGGGCACGCGTTCCACGCCCAGCGCGATGTGCTCGGCCAACTGGCGTGTCGCGCCGTGCCGGCTGTAGTACAAGATCAGAATATCCATAGGCCCGTATTATCCCTCGACATGGTCCAGAAAGCTCCCGAGCCCGATACTTCCTTCACGCCGCCACCCCCTTCGGGCGCCGCTTCCATCCAGGCGCGCGCCATCGCGCTGCGCCGCAGCCTGCTCGCCAACGAGTCGTGGCCCGTGCGCGTGGGACGGCTGCTGCGGTTCGCGCTGCAGCGCGCGGCCGACGAGCGCATCACCCAGGTCGCCTCCAGCCTGACCTTCACCTCGGTGCTGTCGATGGTGCCGCTGCTGGCGGTGGCGCTGGCGCTGTTCACCGCCTTTCCGCTGTTCCGCGAGTTCCAGGGAGCGCTGGAGCAATTCCTGATCACCAACCTGATGCCGCCTTCGGTGGCGGACAACATCATGGAGTACCTGAACCAGTTCGCGCAAAAGGCGAGCCGGTTGACCGCGGTGGGCGGCATCTTCCTGATGATCACGGCCGTGTCGCTGATGCTGACCATCGACAAGGCCCTGAACGAGATCTGGCACGTGCGCAAGGGCCGGCCGCTGCCGCAGCGGGTGCTGATCTACTGGGCCACGCTCACGCTGGGGCCGGTGCTGATCGGCGCCAGCCTGTGGGCCACGTCCTTCCTGGCCCGCGAATCCATGGGGCTGGTGGGCGACGTTCCCGCGCCCATCGGCGTGCTGCTGTCCTTCATTCCGCTGATCCTGACGGGCCTGGCCTTCGGTGCGCTGTTCATGGTGGTGCCCAACCGGCACGTCGAGGCGCGCGACGCGATGACGGGCGGCTTCGCGGCGGCCATCGTGCTGGAAATCATGAAGTCGGCCTTCGCGTTCTACCTGACGCGCTTTCCCACCTACACCGTGTTGTACGGCGCCTTCGCCACGCTGCCGATCTTCCTGATGTGGATCTACATGTCGTGGCTCGTGACGCTGTTCGGCGCCACGCTGGCGGCCAGCCTGCCGCTGATCCGCATGGGGCGCTGGGAAACCGTGCGGCGGCCGGGGCGGCCGTTCGTCGATGCCTTGTCCATCCTGCGCGCGCTGTCGTCGGTGCGCGACCGCAATCCGCCGGGCCTGAGCACGCTGTCGCTGCGCAGCCGGCTGAACCTGCACCACGACGAGTTGATGGTGGTGCTCGACACCCTGTCCAGCATCGGCTATATCGCCCGCATCGGCGATGCCGGTGCCGCCCGCGAGCGCTGGGCCATGGTGTGCGATCCCACGGTGGCCACCCTGGCTCCCGTGGTGGACCGGCTGCTGCTGGACCGGGCGCCGCTGGCCGACGACCCCATGCTGCTGCACGCGGTGAACGCCGCCTGGGAAAGCGGCTCGGTCACCATCGCCGAGGCCCTGAAACAGCGGCCCGAGGACGTCGAGGCGGAACTGGCGCTGGACCGCGAGCTGGAGCTGGAGCCGGACCGGGAGGAAGAGGAAGCCGAGGCCGAGGAAGAGGCGGCCGAGGGCGTGGAGGACGAGCGGCTGCGCCGCCTGCGCGCCTCGTGACCTGGCGCGGCCCGCACCTGCCGCGCCGTCATTCCCGCCGTTATTCCAGCCGCCAGTACACCCCGCCCATGCCGCAGCGCATGGGCACCGAGGGCACGTAGAACACCGTTTCCGCCCGCGCGTTGCCGGCCACCTCGGCCGCGCCCATGGCCACTACCCAGGCCAGGAGCTCCGCCGCGCCGCCATCCCCGCCGGTCAGCAGTTTCTCGAAGGTCAATTCGCGCTTGACCCGCCCGGCGTTGCCTTCTTCCATCAAGGCCAGGAACCAGCGGTCGAATTCCTCGTGCACGGTGAAGTAGTCCTTGCCGCCGGGGTCGTGCGACAGGCCGCCCGTGCCCATGATGACCACCCGTTCGTCGGACGGGAAGGCCTGGACGATGCGCGCGATCGTCTCGCCCACCGCATAGCAGTGCGCCGCGGAGGGCACCGGCGGCACGATGGGGTTCATGTGGATGGGAACGAAGCGCACGTCGTAGCGCGGGAACAGGAACTTGAGCGGCACCGACCAGTTGTCGTCGAACAGCAGCTTGTCGGCGAACGCGTGGTTGATGCCCGCCTTGGCCGATTCGCGCACCAGCGCGCGGCCCAGGTCGCGGTGGCCGCGCACCGTGTAGTCCGGCACGTTCAGCCAGTCGCGGAACCACGGCGCCGGACCGGCCCATTGTTCGCCTATGCCCACGCAGAAGTCCGGAATGTTGTCCAGCGGGAAGTTCAGCAGGTGGTCGTTGGCGATGCCGATGACCACGTCGGGCCGCACTTCGTCCATCAGCTTCTGGAACTGCGCGTAGCCGTCCAGCACGCCGTCCTGCTCGTGCTGGGGCGCCTTGTCTATCCAGCCCGTGACGCCGGGTGCGTGGGCCACGCCCAGGGTTGCGACGATTTTTGCCATGTCTTTCTCCGGATCAGTCCTGCGATGCGATGCCCATTTTTTCTGCGTACAGGCGCGCCGCGTCGCTGTCGTTGTGGTTGCGCGAGCCGCCCTTGAAGAGCCGCGATATCTGCGGCAGGAAGTAGGGGTGCACGCCCATGGCGCCCAGCGCCTCGATGTTCATGTCCCGCCACGCGCGCTTTTCTTCGTCCGACAGGCCGTACGCGGCCATGGATGCTTCGATGTCCTGCTTGAAGGCGAGGTACTTCTGTTCGTCGCGCCGCAGTTCGAACACCATGCGGTTCGATGGCAGGGTCTTGTCGGTGTCTTGGATTCCCATGTCGGCTCCTTGTTCGTTGAAAACGATAAGTCGTTCACTCGGCCGCGGCAACATTGAGCCAGCGGTCGAGCGTCTCGGGCGAGGCCCGCAGTTCCGCGCTCGAGGACCGATGCACGATGCGGCCGCGGTCCAGGATGATGGCGGTCGAGGCCATGGCCAGGGCGATGACCGGATGCTGTTCGACCACGATGGTGGTCATGCCTTCCCGCGTGTGCAGGGCGATGATGGCGGCGCCCAGTTCTTCGACGACGATGGGGGCCAGGCCCTCCATGGGTTCGTCCAGCAGGAGCAGGCGCGGGTTGGTCATGAGCGCGCGGCCGACGGCCAGCATCTGCTGTTCGCCGCCGGACAGTTCGTTGCCCAGGTTGTTGCGCCGCTCGCGCAGCCGCGGGAACAGGCCATAGACCCGGTCCAGGGTCCACGGGCCCCGGCATGCGACCACGGTCAGGTTCTCCTCGACGGTCAGCGATGCGAACACCTCGCGTTCTTGCGGCACCCAGCCCAGGCCCGCCCGCGATCGCTGGCAGGCGTCCAGCCTGGCGATGTCGCGGCCCTGCCAGAGCAGGCGTCCGGCCGTCATGCGCGTGTTGCCCATCAAGGTTTCGAGCAGGGTGGTCTTGCCCACGCCATTGCGGCCGAGCACCGCCAGGCTGTCGCCAGCGCCAAGGGAGAACGAAAGATCGTCCAGCACCATCGCGTCGCCATAGCCGGCGCGTACGTGCTCCAGTTGCAGCAGGCTGCCGGACGCGTGGTTTTCGGCCGCAGGAGGGGGTGCGCTCATGGGCATGCCGCCTCCAGGGGCGTTGCCTGGCCGAGGTAGGCCTCGCGCACGCGGGGGTCGCGAGCGATGTCGCCGGGTAGCCCCGTGGCGATGAGGCGGCCGGCCACGAGCACCGAGATGCGCTGCGCGAAGCGGAAGACGAGGTTCATGTCGTGTTCGATCAAAAGAATGGCGATGTCCGGGGGCAGGCGATCCAGGACCGTGAAGACATGGCGGCTGTCGGCGGCCGAGACGCCGGCCGCCGGTTCGTCCAGCAGCAGCACCTTGGGCTTGCGCGCCAGGGCGAGCGCGATTTCCACCAGCCGCTGCCTGCCATAGGCGAGCTGGCGGGCGGGACGGTGCGCATCCGGCGCCAGGCCGATGCGCTCGAGCAGTTCCCAGGCTTCGCTGGCCGCCGGTTCATGCTCGCGCAGCGAACCGAACAGCGAGCGAACGGCGCCGGTGCGCGCCAGCACGACCAGCGTGACGGCCTCCAGCACCGTCATGTCCAGGAACAGCGTATTGATCTGGAAGGTACGCACCAGTCCCAGATCCACCCGCTTGTCGGGCGCCGCCGCGGTCACGTCCGCGCCGTCGAGCAGGACGCGGCCCGAGGTCGGGCGCAGCATGCCGGTCAACAGGTTGATGAAGGTCGTCTTGCCGGCGCCGTTCGGGCCGATCAGCGCATGCCGGTCGCCGGGAGCGAGCGACAGGTTCACGTTGTCGGTCGCCACCAGCGCGCCGAAGCGCTTGCACAGGTCGACGGTCTGGATCATCGTTGCGTCTCCCTTTGCGCCAGGCGCCGGGCGAGCCGCGCGGCGGTGCCCATGATGCCGCCACGCGCGAAGAATATCGTCAGCACCAGCAGCAGGCCGAGCCAGAAATGCCAGTACGCGGGACTGATGCCGGACAGCAGGTCGCGGCCCACGACGAATACCAGCGCGCCGATGAAGCCCCCGTAAAGGTAGCCCACGCCGCCCAGCGCGGCGATGATCAGGATATCGGCCGACCTGCCGAAACCCAGTGCGTCGATGGTGATGAATTGCGTGATCTGCGTCGTCAACGCGCCCGCGATGCCCGCCACCGCCGCCGAGGCGATGTAGGAGATCGCCAGCGTGCGGCCGTCGTCGATGCCCACCGCCAGCGCGCGGCGGCGGTTCATGCGCGTGGCATGCAGCGACAAGCCGTAGGGCGAATGGACCAGCCTGCGCACGAGGTACAGCGTGACGAAGGCCACTATGGCCGCATACACATAGGCGGTCGATCCCATGAGGTCGAACGGGAAGAGGCCGAGCAGCGGCGTGAACTCGATGCCCTGCAGGCCGTCGATGCCGCCGGTGACCGCCGTGGCCTTGTTGGCGGCCTCGTACAGCACGAGGCCGATGGCCAGCGTCACCATGAGCCGGCTCAGATCGGTGCCCCGCACGACCAGCCGGCTGCCGAGCGCGCCCGCGCAGGCCGCGACGGCGGCGGCGATGGCCAGCGCCGAGACCGGTTCGTGCCAGCCGTACTTGCCGAGCCAGCCGGCAGTGAACGCGCCCACGCCGAAGAACGCGGCATGCCCCAGCGTGACGATGCCCGCGTAGCCGAGCAGCATGTCGAGCGACAGCGCGAAGATGCCGGTTACCAGCACCTGCGCGCCCAGGCTGCGGTGATCGGGAAAGGCGAAGAACGCGGCGATGATGAGCGCCCAGAATAAGAGTTCGGGCGCGCGCCAGCGCGAGCGGTCCAGCAATGGACGCAGCGGGTTGCCGTTCATGCGGCCCTCCTGCGCGCGACGAGGCTGTAGAGGCCTTGCGGCCGGTACAGCAGGACCACCGCCATCAGCACGTAGATCATGAAGGCACCGAACTCGGGAACGTAGTATTTGCTGCCGATGTCGCAGATGCCCAGCAGCATGGCGGCGAAGAAGGTGCCGTTGACCGAGCCGGCGCCGCCCAGCACCACCACCAGCAGGCACAGCACCAGCGTGCGCGTGGCGAAGGCCGGATCCAGGCCCAGCACCTCGGCCCCGAGCGCGCCCCCCAGCGCGGCGAGCCCGCTGCCGATCGCGAAGGCGATCATGAATACGCGCTTGACCGGGATGCCCATCGAGGCCGCGATGCGCTGGTTGTCGACCGAGGCGCGGATCATCGCGCCCAGGCGCGTCGAGTCGAGCCCCCAGTTCAGCAGGGCAAGCAGGGCCATGCCCGTGCCGAGCAGCATCAACCGATACTTGGAGATGCTCAGGTCGCCCAGGTACCAGCGGCCCTCGAGGTACTCGGGCACCCGCACCGCTTGCTGCGACGACCCCCAGAAATAGTGGACGATGCCGCCGGCCATCAGCATGAGCCCGAAGGTCAGGAGGCTCTGGTCGAGCGCCGTCGCGCGATAGAAGGGCGCATAGACCACGCGTTCCAGCACGAGGCTGGCCAGGGCGATCACCACGACGACCACGGCCACCGACACGAAGAACGGCCAGGCAAGCTGATTGACCAGCGTGACGAGGAAATAGCCGCCGAACATGGCGACGGCGGTGTGCGCGAGATTGACGAAACCCATCAATCCCAGCGTGATGGACAAGCCGAGCGCGATCACGAACAGCATGGCGCCGTACGACGTCCCATCGATGATCACGCCGACGAAATCGGTCAGCATGCAGACTCCTTTGGTTAGCGGGCCTTGACGGCCTCGATTTTGTCGAACTCGACGTTGTAGAGCTCGCCTCCGACCTTCTGGACCTTGCGGATGTAGATGTCCTGCACGATGTCGCGCGTGGCGGGGTCGATCGAGATCGGGCCGCGCGGACTGTCGAGCTTGAGCCCCTTCATCGCCGCGATGAGCTTGTCGCCGTCGGTATCGCCGCCCGTTTTCTTGGCCGCGGCGTAGATGACGGCCATGGCGTCATACGCGCCCACCCCGATGAAATTGGGCCGCTTGCGTCCCTGGGCCTGGACCGCCTTGACGAAGGCGCGGTTCAGGTCGGAGTCGTGCGCGGCCGAGTAGTGGTGCGCGGTGACGGTGTCCAGCGCGACGTCGCCGATGGCCGGCAGCGAATCGTCGTCGACCAGGTCGCCGGTGCCGATCAGGCGAATGCCGGCCTGCTTGAAGCCGCGTTCGTTGTAGGCCTTCATGAAGGCAATGGCGGCTTCGCTGCCCGGTACGAACACGAAGATGGCGTCGGCGCGCGCATCGCGCGCCCGCTGCAGGAACGGTGCGAACTCCATGCCGCTGACGGGCATGCGTATCTCGCCCGCCATCTGGCCGCCGGCTGCGGTGAACGCGTCCTTGAAGGCCTGGGCCGCGTCGTGGCCGGGGCCGTAGTCGGACACGAGCGAGAACACGCGCTTGATGCCGTTCTTGGCCGCCCACGTGGCCATGGGCGCGGAGGTCTGTCCGAGCGTGAACGCCGTGCGCACGATATAGGGCGACTTCTCGGTGACGATGGCGGTGGCCGCGAGCGCGATCATCGGCGTCTTGGCCGCGGTGGCGATGGGCGCCGCGGCCAGGGCATTGGGGGTGAAGTTGAAGCCCACCAGCGCATCGACCTTGTCGCGCGTGACGAGCTCCTGCGCGTAGCGGCGCGCGTTCTCGGGCGAGATGCCGCCGGTGTCGCGCAGGATGAGTTCGACCTTGCGGCCGGCCACGGTGTCGCCGTTGAGCTTCATGTAGGCGCGCATCGCGCTTTCGATGGACTGCCCGGCGGAGGCATAGGTGCCGGAGAACTCGGTGACGACGCCGATCTTCAAGGGCTTTTCGTCGGCATGCGTGGGCGTATGCGCGGCCGCGACGGCCAGGGCGCACGATGCAAGGCAAGAGCGAAGACGCGGTTTCATGATTCGGGCTACTCCTTTCATGTGTGGGCGCGGGCCGTGGCGCCGCGGTTGCGAAGGCCGATCTGCTCGAACATCGCCGCCACCAGCGGGCCGTCGGGCCGGTTCAGTTCGTCGATGATGGAAAAGTGGTCGTGGCCTTTCATGGGCAGGAAGCGCGAGGGGGCGCCCGCGGCGGCCCATGCGCGCGCATAGCCGGCGGACTGCTCGACGAATTCGGGCAACTCCTTTTCACCCACCGCGCAGACCAGGGGGCAGGCGGCGCGGGGCAGGTGCAGCAGGGGACTGTTGCGCGCGGCGCTTTCCGCGTCCAGGCGCAGCCATTCGTTCATCAGCGACTGCGCCATGGGCCGCATGTCGAAGATCCCGCTGACCGTCGTGACGCCCTTGACGAGATCGGCCGGCAGACCCTGTCCGGCCCAATCGGTGGCGGCAGCCATGCCGGCCAGGTGGCCGCCCGCGGAGTTGCCGCAAAGAAAGATGCGGTCGGGGTCGCCGCCGAACGAGGCCGCATGGCGATGGACCCACGCCACGCCCTGGCGTACGGACGCGACCATGTCGTCCACGCTGGCCGCGGGCGCCAGGGGGTATTCCATGGAGAGCCAGATGGCGCCCGCCGGCCCGAAGGTATGGGCGGGAAAGCCGCGGTCCGACTTGCTCGAGCCTTTCCAGGCGCCGCCGTGCAGGTAGATCACCACGGGGGCGTGGGGCGCGTCCGCCAGATAGACGTCCAGCGTTTGCGCGGCCCCCTCGCCGTAGGCGAGGTCGAGCCGGGTCGGCCGTTGCTCGCGCGTGAGCCGGCTGGCCTCGGCGTAGCGTTGCAGGTGGGTGCGGAAATCGGGGACCGTGGCCTCGATGTCGTAGGGTGCGGGGCGTTCGTTCATGCGGATCTCGTGGTGATGCGGTTCGAAGAAAAATCCGTGGGCGCAAGCCAATCGCGGGGGGCGTGCAGCCGGCCGGACAAGCCTTGCTGGAAGTGGTAGAGCGCGAAGGCCTGGAGCACCTCCTGGTTGGCGTCCAGGCCGTAGGGCCAGTAGTCCTCGCCCATCAGGTCCACGGTGCGCTGGTATTCCGCCGTGACCCAGGGCAGGGTGGCGGCCAGCTGGCAGACGTCCCGGATGTCCTGCAGCGCCATGCGCCGGGCGGCCTCGAAGCCGTGGCAGACCGCCTGGGCCAGCCACGGATGGCGCTCGTGCAGCTCGCGCCGCAGGCCCAGCAGATGCATGATGGGAAAGAAGCCGGTGCGCCGGTAGTACGCCTGCTCGACCCGTTGATGGTCCGGGAACAACCGGACCACGGCGTCCTGTCCGGCGCCGAAGCTGGATGGCACCTTGGCGCCGATGACCGCATCGATCTCCCCGCGCGCCAGCATGCCGGCCAAGTCGTGGTCCGGCGGGGCGAGGATGGAGACTCCCGGTAGGGCGGTGGCGGCGGCCGGGCCGGGTTCGCCGGCCTCCATGGGGGCTTCCACCCACTGCATCTCGTGAGGCTGGACGCCGTGGTCGTGGGCCAGGAAGGCCCGGATCCAGACATTGGCCGTCGTCTTGTAGTCCGGCGTTCCGATGATCCTGCCGCGCAGGTCGGAAGGGGACCGGATGCCCTTGCCCGCGTGCACGTAGATGCCGCCGTGCCGGAAGGCGCGAGAAGGAAAGACCGGCAGCGCGACATAGGCCGGGTTCCCGGCCTCCAGCGACCGCAGGTAGCCGCTCAAGGACAGCTCGGTCAGGTCGAACTCGGCCGCCTTCGCGCGCGCGAAGGCGGCCTCGGGGTGCAGCGTCGTCGCCTGAAGGACGACGCCCTCGATGGCGACCCGTCCGTCGATCAGCGGCCGCGTCCGGTCATAGGCGGCGCAGGCAAGCGTCAGCGTCAGCATGGTCGGGGCGCGGCCAGGATCATTTCGCGATCCCCGCGTCGGCGATCACCTTCTTCCACCGGGTGGCCTCGGCGTCGATCAGCGACGAGAACTGCGCGCGGCTGGTGTTGCCGGTCAGCATGCCCATGTCCGCATAGCGCCTGCGCACCTCCGGATCGGCCAGCGCCTGCCGTACGGCGGCGTTGAGCTTGTCCAGTATGGCCGGGTCCGTTCCCTTGGGCGCCGCCAGGCCTATCCAGCTGCCCGTCTGCAGGGCGCCGTAGCCCGCTTCCGTGGTGGTCGGCACGTTGGGCAGGATGTCGAGCCGCTCGTTGGCCGCGACCGCGATGGGCTGGATGGTGCCGGCCTTGAGCGGACCTGCGATGGGACCCGCGGTGTAGAAGGCCACGTTCACGTCGTTGCGCAGCAAGGCCAGCACGACGGGGGGCGAGCCGTTGAACGGCACGTGGGTCATCGAGACGTTGGCCAGGTTGGCGAAGTATTCGGCCGCGAGATGAGGCGGGGTGCCGATGCCGGGCGAACCGAAGTTCACCTTGCCCGGCCGCTCTTTCGCATAGGCGGCCAGTTCGCGCAGGCTGCGGGCCGGTATGGCGGGATTGACGACGACGATCGTGGGCGCATTGCTGATCAGCGCGATGGGGTCGAACGCGGTCAGCGGATCGAAACCCATGTCGCGATAGAGGTACTGGTTGGTCGCGAAGTTGTTCACTGCCCCCAGCAGCAGCGTGTAGCCGTCCGGGGCGGCGCGCGCCACGTCCGCGGCGCCCAGGTTGCCGGAGGCCCCGGGCTTGTTCTCGATGACGAGCGGTTGACCGAGCTGTTTCTCCATCAGCGGCGCGATCAGGCGGAAGCTGACGTCTCCCAGCCCGCCCGCCCCATAGGGATTCACGATGCGTATGGGCCGGGAAGGGTAGGCATTGCTCTGGGCCCAGGCTGCGCCATGGGCGGCCAGGGGCAGCAGTAGCAGGGAATATCGGGCAAGGCGATGGTGGAACGGCTTCATGGAATCTCTCCTGGAGTGACGTTTCTCCTTACCGGTGGGCGCGCCGCAGGCCCCATGCCTGACGGCGCGCCGCCGCTTGTCGCTTCGTGTATCAGGGTTCGCCGTAGAAGTTGGCCGCGTTGTCGTAAAGGAACTTGCGCTTCTGCTCCTTGGTGAGATCCTGGCGTTCGATGATCTCCATCGCGGCGTTGTCCCGCCCTTCGCCATGGGGAAAGTCCGAGGAATAAAGAAGCTGGCCATCGCCCAGCAGCTTGAGTTCGTGCGCCAGCATGGCGTCGCTGGATTCGGGGCCCAGGTAGATGCGTCCCGATTTCACCAGGTCGTCCACTTCACTCTTGGGCAGCATGCTGGGATCGGCCATCCGGCCCTTGTTGACTTCGGCGTATTGCTTCATGCGCCCCACCGAATAGAAGATCCATTCGCCGCCGAACTCCAGGAACGCGACCTTCAGGCTGGGGTACTTGTCCAGCATGCCGTGGCCGGCCATGGCCATGAAGGCCAGTTGCGCGGGCATGGCCTTGCCGATCATGTTGGCGTCCTGGATCGACTCGCACAATTGCGCCAGCGGCGGGAAGCTCATGGCCATGTGCACGCACAGCGGCAGCCCGGTGCGCGAGAACTCGTTCCAGATCGGCTCGAAGCTCGGGTGCGACAGCATACGGTCGCCCACGGTCCCGAACACCACGGCGGCGGCCGCGCCCATGGCGATCATTTCTTTCATGGCCAGCCGGGCCTGCTCGGCGTCCCGCATGGGCAGCAGGCCTACCCAGCGCAGGCGCTTGGCGGCGTCCCGGCAGCGCGTGCCGATGTAGCGGTTGTAGGCGCGGAAGAGTTCGCCTTCCAGCGTGGCGTCCGCGGCGATGGTCGCGTAGACCGTGCTGGGGAACAGGACCTGGACGTCGATGCCCAGCTTGTCCATCGCGGTGAGGCGGTCGGCGACGTCGCCCAGCGTGACACAGCCGACGGGCAGGGAGAATGCGGTGAAGTCGCCGGCGCGCGCGCGGTTGGCGCCGTATTCCTCCAGCACCATGCCAGGGGTATTGGCGGCATGGGTGCCGGGTCCGAACGGATGCGGTTCGATGCGGCCGTCGACCAGCCACGCCGTACCCCAATTGCCGAGTTCATGGCCGTCGCCGAATTTGACCGGCCGCGGACGCCGCAGCCAATACTGTTTGGGAAGGGTTTCCCACATTTCCGGGGTCATTAGAACGTGGGCATCTGCGTCATAAATCTTGAATCCTTCAAGCATGTTCAGTCCTTTCACGTAATGATGGGGAAAGCAGCAGGGGCTACTGAATCAGTGGGGCGGGCAAGATCCTCCTTTGGCGATGGCGACAATCAACCCGGCAGGCCCATGAGCCGCAGCGCGGCCTGGGAAAGGGCAGAGCCGGGGTCGTTCAACCGGGTCACGATTTCGTAGTGGTTGGTGGCGGGCAGCAGCATCAGCTCCACCTGCCTGTCCTGTTCCTGCGCGGCGCGGACGAAGTCCCGCGCCTGCCGCTGGAATTCCGGGCTTTCCCGGTCGCCGATCGCGACCACGGCCGGACAGCGCAGGCGTGACAGGTGCCGGATCGGGCTGTAGCGCTCGATCTCGTCCGGCTGGAGTTCGACGTAGCCGCTGCGGGCGCTGAGCATCACGGGATGCAGGTCGTACATGCCGCTGATCAGCAGCGCGCTCTTGATCAGGTCGGCGGGCAGGTGCAGGGATTCCCAGTCCGTGGTCGCCAGGACCGCGGCCATATGAGCGCCGGACGAGTGGCCCGACAGGTGGATGCGTCCGGGGTCGCCGCCGAAGCGCGACGCCTTGGCGTGGACCCAGGCCAGCGCACGGCGGGTCTGGGCGATCATGTCGGGCAGGCGCACCTCGGGAATCAGCGAAAAATCCAGCACCACCAGCACGCCGCCCGCGGGGACGAGCGTGCGCGCCAGGAAGGACTCGTCGTCCTTGCTCAGATTGCGCCAGCCGCCGCCGTGCACGTGGACGTGGATGGGCGCGCCTTGCCGCTGCGCCGGAAAGATGTCCAGCGTCTCGTGGGGGCCCGGGCCATAGGGAACGTGCCGGTGGTGCGGGTATTGCTCGCGGGCGCTGGCGCTGGCCTGCGCGTACCAGGCCAGCATGGCGTCCCGGTTGTCGGCCCAGGCTCGCTGGTCGTAGGCGCGATCCAGCTCCTCCTGCGTGTAGTTCAGGTAGACGCGCGGCGGCGAGGCCCGCCAGTGGGACGCGAGCGCGTCCAGGCGGGTGACGTCGCCCAGCAGGAAGCGGACGTTGTTCAGCGTGGCCTCGTGCGCGGGTTGCGTGTGCGATGCCACGCAATCCTCGGGCACGACGCAGTGGAAGCCCAGCGCGTTCGCATGACGCAGCGTGGCTTCGACGCAGATGTTGGTCTGGACGCCCGCGAAAACCAGTGTACGGATGCCGCGGGCGCGCAGTTCGTGTTCGAGGGTCGTGCCGACGAAGCCGTCGTAGCTGTTTTTCTCCAGCACCGGTTCGCCGGACAGCGGCTGGACGCCGTACCAGTCGTAGCCCCACGTATCGCGATCGCAGCAGACGTCGGTGATGCCTTGCTCGGCCAGCTTGGTGCGCATGGACGCGGGCAGCAGGTCGGGCCGGTAGCAGGCGCGCAGCCAGAAGACCGGGATGCCATGTTCGCGCGCGGCGTCGATCAGGGCCTGGAGCGGGGGCACGATGGCGCAGCACGCCGCGGTGTCCTTGCCGATGACGCGCTCGACATAGCCGCCGGGGGCGCAGAAATCGTTCTGCATGTCGATCACCAGCACGGCCGTGTGGGCAACGTCCACTCGGGCGGCCAGGGAAAGGAGGGGCTGCGCATCCGATAAGTCGCGATAGGCGTCGGCTTTCAATTCCTTCTCCATAATCGATGATTTTTTTATTTTCGATTTTTAGGTGATTTTTAGGAATAATCGATTATCTGTCAATAGAAAGATGATTTGGGCTGCGTGTTACGATGAATGAAAAGACGAGGGGCATGATGAAACTGGCATCGGTGTTGCCGGCTGGACAGCCGGCTCCGAGCACGGGACAGAATTTCGCGAGCACGATTGCGACCCGGTTACGCAACGACATCGTTTCCGGCAGGCGTCCCCCAGGTGCCAGGCTTTCCATCGAAGAACTCAAGGGGGACTTCGGCGTCAGCCTTTCCCCGCTGCGCGAGGCCCTGGCCAGGCTGGCCACCGAGGGCTTCGTGGTCAACGAAGACAAGAAAGGGTTCAAGGTCGCGCCGGTATCGCGCGAGAACCTGCTCGAGGTCGCGAAACTGCAGTCCACGCTCGAGCCCATGGCCCTGCGCGAGTCCATCCGGCACGGCAACCGCGACTGGGAGGACGGCATCGTCCTGACCCACCACCGGCTGTCGCGCTACGAGCGTCCGGAACAGAAGGACGGCGGCGTCGTCGACGAGTGGGAAGCGCATCACCGCGAGTTCCACCTGGCGCTGCTGGCGGCCTGCCGCATGCCGCTGGCGCTGATGGTGTGCGATTCGCTCCAGCATTTCAGCGCGCGCTACCGGCGCCTGTTCCTGGCCTACAAGCCCTTCGATCGCGACGTCGCCCAGGAACACCGTTCGCTGGTGGATGCGACGCTGGACCGCAAGGAAGACCTGGCCGCGGAGATCCTGGCCGAGCACATCGAGCGAACAGCTCGAAACATCCTGGCGGCGCTGGATGCGGGCGGTGTGGCGGCGGCGAGTTGAAGCGTGTTTCGAGGCGCGCTAGGATAGCTACATGGCCATGCACGAGCCGATATATTCCCCAGATCCGACCCCATAAACAGAACCGGCGTGCGTGGCTGAGGAGGCCGTCATGATCAAAGTCAGTGAAATCCTGCGCGTCAAGGGCGACGCGCTTTATACCGCCAGCCCCGATACCCCGGTCGGGCAGGTCGTCGATACGATGGCCCTGCAAGACATCGGCTCGCTGGTCATCATGGAGTTCGGCGAGCTGGTGGGCATGCTCACCTTCCGCGAAATCATCCGGCACCTGCAGGCCAACGGCGGCTCCCTGGGTACCACCACCATCCGGTCGATCATGGACGACGCGCCGGTCACGGTATCGCCCAACACCGAAGTCAACGAGGTGCGGCGCCTGATGCTCGACAAGCACGCCCGCTACATCCCCGTCATGGACGGCCGCATGCTGCTGGGGGTGATCTCGTTCTACGACGTCGCCAGGGCCGTGCTCGAGGCCCAGGGTTTCGAGAACCGCATGCTCAAGGCCTACATCCGCGACTGGCCCGGCGAACAGCGCGAGACCGAAGGGACGCTGTAGGGGGGGGGGGATTCCCCCCCCTACGCGCTTACGCGCGCCCCCCAGGGGGCGATGCGGGTGGACCGGAAGGGAAGCCCACCCCCAGGCGGCCTTTGGCCGCTCCCCCTCAAGGGGGCGATGCGGGTGGACCGGCAAAGCCGGATCCACCGCATCCTGGGCCTAATACCGGTTTCTTGGATTGTGGCAGCGTTGCTATCGCTGGCAGCCAGCGATAGCAACCGTGCCACGACCCAAGATGGTTTCCCTAGACCCAGGAAACCGCGGATCCGGCTTTGCCGGTCCGCCGGTTTCGCCCCCTGGGGGGCGCGCGTCAGCGCGTAGGGGGGCTCGATACTACGGCTACAATGGCTCATCCCTACCGGAGCCCAGATTCCATGCCAGGCAGCACCCTCGGAGAACTCTTCTGCGTCACCAATTTCGGTGAATCCCACGGACCCGCCGTCGGCTGTGTGATCGACGGCTGCCCGCCTGGGATGTCGCTGACCGAGGCCGATATCCAGGTCGAGCTGGACCGCCGGCGTCCCGGTACGTCGCGCCACGTCACCCAGCGGCAGGAACCCGATCAGGTCGAGATCCTGTCCGGCGTCTACGAGGGCAAGACCACCGGTACGCCGATCGCGTTGCTGATCCGCAACCAGGACGCGCGCAGCAAGGATTACAGCAACATCGCGGAAACCTTCCGCCCCGGCCACGCCGACTACACCTACTGGCACAAGTTCGGCATTCGCGATCCGCGCGGCGGCGGCCGTTCGTCGGCCCGCCTGACGGCACCCACGGTGGCAGCCGGCGCGGTGGCCAAGAAGTGGCTGGCCGAGCGCTACGGCGTGCGCGTGCGCGGCTATATGAGCCAGCTGGGCGACATCGACATTCCGTTCGAGGACTGGGACGCTGTCCATACCAACCCGTTCTACGCGGCCGGCAACAGCCGCGTGGCCGAACTCGAGGCCTACATGGACCAGTTGCGCCGCGACGGCGACTCGGTGGGCGCGCGCATCGAGGTGGTGGCCGAGAACGTGCCGGTGGGCCTGGGCGAGCCGGTGTACGGACGCCTGGACGCCGACATCGCCTACGCCATGATGGGCCTGAACGCGGTGAAGGCGGTGGAGATCGGGGCCGGTTTCCACAGCGTCGAGCAGCGCGGCACCGAGCATGGCGACGAACTCACGCCGGAGGGCTTTCTGTCGAACAATGCCGGCGGCATCCTGGGCGGAATCGCCACCGGACAGCCGATCACGGTGTCGCTGGGCATCAAGCCCACCTCCAGCATCCGCAGCCCGCGCCGGTCCATCGACAAGCAGGGCGCCCCGACGGTGGTCGAGACCCACGGGCGCCACGATCCCTGCGTGGGCATCCGCGCCACGCCCATCGCCGAGGCCCTGCTGGCCCTGGTGCTGGCGGACCACGCGTTGCGCCATCGCGCGCAATGCGCCGACGTGTCGGTCGAGACCCCGCGCCTGGGTCTGGCGCGCGGATAAAGAAAGTAACAGGGGTTTTGGGGCAAAATTGCCGCCTTGGCGTTCTTGTCTTGGGGGCAGCATGAAAAAGACCAAACGTTCTCCTATCTTGCGCCGCGCCGCGATGGCCGCGGCGGCCCTGGCGCTGGTGGCCGCGGCCGGCTGCGAGTCGGTCAATACCACCCAGGGCGGCACGATAGGCATCGACCGCACGCAGCGCATGTCCAGCCTGGTATCCGAGCAGCAGCTCGACCAGCAGGCGGTCCAGCTCTACCAGCAGACGCTGTCGGGGGCCCGCAGCAAGGGCCAGCTCAACACGAACGCCTCCCAGCTCGCCCGTGTGCGGACGATTTCCCAGCGCTTGATCGGGCAGGTGGGGGTGTTCCGGCCCGATGCGACGAAGTGGAAGTGGGAAGTCAACGTCATCGACGACAAGGAAGTGAACGCCTGGTGCATGCCGGGCGGCAAGATCGCGGTCTATACCGGGTTGATCAATACCGTGAAGCCGTCCGACGACGAGCTGGCGGCGGTACTGGGCCACGAGATCGCGCACGCGCTGCGCGAACACGCGCGCGAGCGGGCGTCCGAACAGATGGCGACGAGCATGGGCTTGAGCGTGCTGGCGGCGATCACGGGGTCGCAGGCGAGTTCGGACCTGGGCGGGGCGCTGGCCAACGTGATGTTCGGGCTGCCGAACAGCCGCTTGCATGAGACGGAGGCCGACCGGATGGGGGTGGAACTGGCAGCCCGGGCGGGCTATGACCCGCGGGCGGCGGTGACGTTGTGGACCAAGATGGGACAGGTCGGCGGTTCCGCGCCGCCCGAGATCCTGTCCACCCACCCGTCGGCCGAGTCCCGTATCGCGGACCTGCGGCAGGCTTCCGAGAAGGTGTTGCCGCTGTACCAGCAGGCTCGACGCTAGAGTCCTTAAAGCGGCCGTGGCGGGGAGTAAAAACCCCCCATCGCCGCCAGCCAGTTGTTACCCAGGATGCGGAGGATCCGGCTCCGCCGGTCCACGCGCATCGCCCCCGGGGGCCCGCCGCCGGGCCGTCCCAAGGTGGGTCCCGGCCCCCTTGGGGGGCTGCCGCGTAGCGGCTGGGGGCTCATCATGCTGGGCGCGCGCAAGCGCGTAGGGGGGGCTTAATATACAATCAAGAGTTCCCTATCCCTGAGCGGGTCCGTCGAGGCTGGTCCTCGCGCCTGAGCGACGCCGAGAGGCGCCGAGCCGTGCGGCTGTTCATGAGCCCGTTCACTTTTTGGCCGGAATCTCATGCCTCAGACCCTTTACGACAAGCTGTGGGACGCCCACGTCGTCCATCAGGAAGAAGACGGTACCTGTCTGATCTACATCGATCGCCATCTGGTCCACGAAGTGACCAGCCCGCAGGCGTTCGAAGGGCTGAAGCTGGCCGGCCGCCCGGTGTGGCGCATCAGCGCCAACCTGGCGGTGGCCGACCATAACGTGCCCACGCACAACCGCGACCAGGGCATTGCCGATCCGATCTCGCGCCTGCAGGTTGATACGCTGGATGCCAACTGCCAGGACTACGGCATCGTCGAGTTCGACATGGGCGATCGCCGCCAGGGCATCGTGCACGTGATCGGGCCCGAGCAGGGCGCGACGCTGCCGGGCATGACCGTGGTTTGCGGCGATTCGCACACCAGCACGCACGGTGCCGTGGCCGCGATGGCCTTCGGCATCGGTACCTCCGAGGTCGAGCACGCGCTGGCCACGCAGACGCTGCTGGTCAAGAAGAACAAGAACATGCAGGTGCGGGTCGAGGGCAAGCTGCCCGCCGGCTGCACCGCCAAGGACCTGGTCCTGCACGTGATCGGCAAGATCGGCACGGCGGGCGGGACGGGGCATGCCATCGAGTTCGCCGGCAGCACGATCCGCGACCTGTCGGTCGAAGGCCGCATGACCATCTGCAACATGGCCATCGAGGCCGGCGCGCGCGTCGGGCTGGTGGCGGTGGACGAGAAGACCATCGAGTATTTCCGCGGCCGTCCCTACGCGCCCAAGGGCCAGGCCTGGGACCAGGCGGTGGCGTACTGGAACACCCTGCACTCGGACGAAGGCGCGCATTTCGACCGCGTGGTCGAGGTCGACGCGGCCGAGATCCAGCCGCAGGTCACCTGGGGCACTTCGCCCGAGATGGTGCTGCCGGTGGGCGCCAACGTGCCGGATCCGGCCAGCGAGAAGGACGAGACCCGCCGTTCGGGCGTGGCGCGCGCGCTGGAGTACATGGGCCTGACGGCGAACATGCCGATCACCGACATCAAGATCGACAAGGTCTTCATCGGTTCGTGCACCAATTCGCGCATCGAGGATTTCCGTGCCGCCGCGGCGGTACTGCGCGGCAAGCGCGTGGCCTCCAACGTCAAGCTGGCGCTGGCCGTGCCCGGTTCGGGCCTGGTCAAGGCGCAGGCCGAGCAGGAAGGCCTGGACAAGGTCTTCATCGAGGCCGGCTTCGAGTGGCGCGATCCCGGCTGCTCGATGTGCCTGGCCATGAACGACGACCGCCTGGAACCGGGCGAACGCTGTGCCTCGACCTCGAACCGCAATTTCGAGGGCCGGCAGGGCGCGGGCGGCCGCACCCACCTGGTGAGCCCCGCGATGGCGGCGGCCGCCGCCGTGGCCGGTCATTTCGTCGATGTCCGCAAGGTCAACTAAGGTAGAGCATCATGCAAGCATTCACCACTCATGAAGGCCTGGTGGCGCCGCTGGACCGCGAGAACGTCGATACGGACCAGATCATCCCCAAGCAATTCCTGAAGTCCATCCATCGCAGCGGCTTCGGCCCCAACCTGTTCGACGCCTGGCGCTACCTGGACGAAGGCCAGCCCGGCATGGACAACAGCAAGCGGCCGCTGAACCCGGACTTCGTGCTGAACCAGCCGCGCTACCAGGGCGCTTCCATCCTGCTGGCACGCAAGAACTTCGGCTGCGGTTCGAGCCGCGAGCATGCGCCGTGGGCGCTGGACCAGTACGGTTTCCGCGCGGTGATCGCGCCGTCGTTCGCCGACATCTTCTTCAACAACTGCTTCAAGAACGGCGTGCTGCCCATCGTGCTGTCGGAAGTCGACGTGGACAGCCTGTTCCAGGAAGTGGAAGGCAAGCAAGGCTACCGGCTGACCATCGACCTGGACCGCCAGGTCGTCGCGACGCCGTCCGGCCGCGAGCTGTCGTTCAGCGTCGACAGCTTCCGCAAATACTGCATGCTGAACGGCCTGGACGAGATCGGCCTGACGCTGCGCCATGCGGACAAGATCAAGGCCTTCGAACAGAAGCGGCTCGCCACCCAGCCCTGGCTGGACGTGGAGGCGCTGCGCGGTACCCAGGCCAGTCGCTGACACCGTAATCCGCCGGCCCCTGCGGGCCGGTCCCGACCCTGAATCAAGAGCCACAATGACACAACATATCGCAGTGCTGCCGGGAGACGGCATCGGTCCCGAAATCGTCGAACAAGCCGTGCGCGTGCTGACCGCGCTGGGCGAGTCGTTCACGCTCGACACCCAGCCGGTGGGCGGTGCTGCGTACGAGGCCGCGGGCCATCCGCTGCCTCCGGCCACGCTGGACCTGGCCAAGAAGGCCGATGCGGTGCTGTTCGGCTCGGTGGGCGACTGGAAGTACGACAAGCTCGAGCGCGCGCTGCGTCCCGAACAGGCCATCCTGGGGCTGCGCAAGAACCTGGGCCTGTTCGCCAACCTGCGCCCGGCCATCCTGTATCCCGAACTGGCCAATGCTTCGTCGCTCAAGCCCGAGGTGGTGTCGGGCCTGGACATCCTGATCATCCGCGAGCTGACCGGCGACATCTATTTCGGCCAGCCGCGCGGCGTGCGCACGGCCCCGGACGGCGCCTTCGCGGGCCAGCGCGAGGGCTTCGACACGATGCGCTACGCCGAGCCGGAAATCCGCCGCATCGCGCACGTGGCCTTCCAGACCGCCCGCAAGCGCCGCGGAAAGTTGTGCAGCGTCGACAAATCCAACGTGCTCGAGACCTTCCAGTTCTGGAAGGACATCGTCACCGAGGTCGGCAAGGAGTATCCTGATGTGGAGCTCAGCCACATGTACGTGGACAACGCCGCCATGCAACTGGTGCGCGCGCCCAAGCAATTCGACGTGATCGTGACCGGCAACATGTTCGGCGACATCCTTTCCGACCAGGCTTCGATGCTGACGGGCTCCATCGGCATGCTGCCGTCCGCCTCGCTGAACGAGACCGGCAAGGGCCTGTACGAACCCAGCCACGGCTCGGCGCCCGACATCGCGGGCAAGGACATCGCCAACCCGCTGGCGACCATTCTCTCGGCGGCGATGATGCTGCGCTATTCGCTCGACAAGGCGGCCCAGGCCGACCGGATCGAGGCAGCCGTCAAGAAAGTGCTGGAGCAGGGCTTGCGCACGGCCGACATC
The DNA here is from genome assembly GCF_038066655.1 of Pigmentiphaga sp. YJ18. Lineage (NCBI taxonomy): Bacteria > Pseudomonadati > Pseudomonadota > Betaproteobacteria > Burkholderiales > Alcaligenaceae > Pigmentiphaga > Pigmentiphaga sp. YJ18. Next base: position 101,523 of record NZ_JBBUKU010000002.1, read on the forward strand.
TACGAAGCGGGCACGACTAAGGTCGGCACTGCCGAGATGGGCAGTGCCGTGATCAAAGCTCTGTAACCAGCCTGCGTGTCGCGCCCCCCGGGTGTGATGCGCCCGGCAAACAGTTTCAATCTGGACTACTTGTTAGGGGTGTGTAAATGAAAGCAGTTGGTCTGGTCGGCTGGCGCGGCATGGTCGGTTCCGTGCTCATGCAGCGCATGCGCGACGAAAACGATTTCTCGCTGATCGAGCCGGTGTTCTTCTCGACCAGCAACGCCGGCGGCGCGGCGCCCTCGTGGGCGCAGGGCGCGGGCCCGTTGCAGAACGCGTTCGACATCGAGGCGCTGAAGAAGCTGCCCATCATCGTCACGGCGCAGGGCGGCGACTACACCACCGAGGTCTATCCCAAGCTGCGCGCCGCCGGCTGGGACGGCATCTGGATCGACGCGGCCAGCACGCTGCGGATGAAGGACGATGCCATCATCGTGCTCGACCCGGTCAACCGCAACGTGATCGACGAGGCGCTGAAGAAGGGCGTCAGGAACTACATCGGCGGCAACTGCACGGTCAGCTGCATGCTGATGGGCCTGGGCGGCCTGTTCGAGCACGACCTGATCGACTGGATGACCAGCATGACCTACCAGGCCGCCTCCGGCGGCGGCGCGCAGCACATGCGCGAGCTGCTGACCCAGTTCGGCCTGCTCAACGCCACGGTGTCCGGCCTGTTGGCGGACCCGGCCTCGGCCATCCTGGAAATCGACCGCACGGTGCTGGCCAAGCAGCAGGACGGGTCGCTGCCGCAGGAACACTTCGGCGTGCCGCTGGCCGGCAACCTGATCCCCTGGATCGACAAGGACCTGGGCAACGGCACCTCGCGCGAGGAATGGAAGGGCGGCGCCGAGACCAACAAGATCCTGGGCCGCGGCGAGGGCTTCAGCGTGTCTCCCATCCCCATCGACGGCCTGTGCGTGCGCATCGGCGCGATGCGCTGCCACAGCCAGGCGCTGACCATCAAGCTCAAGAAGGACGTGCCGCTGGACGAGATCGAGGGCATGCTGCGCGAGAACAACCCGTGGGCCAAGGTCGTCCCGAACACGCGCGAGGCGTCGATGCAGTCGCTCACGCCGGTGGCCGTGACCGGCACGCTGGACATCCCGGTCGGCCGCATGCGCAAGCTGGCGATGGGCCCCGAGTACCTGAGCGCCTTCACCGTGGGCGACCAGCTGCTGTGGGGCGCGGCCGAGCCGCTGCGCCGCATGCTGCGCATCGCACTGGGCGAGCTCTGATCCTCGGGCTTGCATCAGAACGTACCTGAGCTTGCGACGGTAAGTCTCTGATGCTAAAAGGAGTCCCGGCAGGTGCCGACCTGCCGGGATGATCAACCGCCAGGCTATTCGCGGGGGCTTTTGCGCATGGGATTAGGATGAACGGACTTTCCGATCGAGAGGCAGGCCGTCCGGCCTTGATACACAAGCGTCCGCGCGCGGGCGGTCCATCGGCGGGGCTGCTGGCGCTGGGATTGGCGGCCGGGGCCGTATCGGCGGCGCAGGCCGCCGACCTGGGGTCGCTGAAAGTCCTGTCCGCATCCGGCGAGCCCCTGCGTGCCGAGATCACCGTCAATGCCGCGACGCCCCAGGAAGCCGGCACGCTCCAAGCGGCCATCGCGCCGCGGGACGTCTACCGCCAGACCCAGCTCGAATACAGCGAAGCCCTGGCCAACCTGACGCTGCGCATCGAAGACCGTCCGGACGGGCGCAAGGTGGTCAGCATCGCGTCGGCGGCGCCGCTGGACGTCCACGTCCTGGACCTGCTGGTGGAGCTGACCTGGAACATGGGCCGCTTCATCCGCCAGTACACCTTCATCCTGGATGTGCCGACGCCCAAGGCGCAGGCCGCCGAGACGCAGTCCACGCCGGCCGCCCTGGAGGTCAAGCCTGGCGATACCCTGTTCGGCATCGCGGGCCGCCTCAAGCCCGAAGGCGCTTCGATCTACCAGACCCTGGCTGCGCTGCTGCGCGCCAACCCCCAGGCCTTTGTCGACGGCAACATGAACCGGCTGCGCGCCGGCGCGTCGCTGTCCGTGCCCGGCGCGGACGACGTGGGCGCGATCGACTCAGCGCAGGCCGCGGCCTTGTTCGCCAGCCAGGCCGAAGCTTTCGAGGCCTACCGCCAGCGCGTGGCGGGCGGCGCGAGGCAGGTGCCGGCCGGCGCGGCCGGCGCGGCCGGCGGGGCCGAGTCGCGGGGCGACATCGCGTCCTCGGCCGGATCGCAGGCGGAATCCGGTGCGCAAGAGGGCGATGCCCTCAAGCTTTCCAGCGGCGGCAAGGAAACGGCCGCCGGCGGCGAGCAGACCACGCGCGACCGCCTGGAGGAAGAGCGGGACGCCACCGCGAAGGCCATGCACGAGGCGCAGGAGCGGGTCGAGGCTTTGCAGGGCAACGTCGAAGCCATGCGCGGCCTGCTCGAGGCGCAGAACGAGACGCTGGCGAAGATGGAGCAGCAGGCCCGCGAGCGCGCGGCCGATACCGCGGCTGGCCAGCCGGCCACGCCGGCTGGTGACGCGGCCGCCAAGCCGGAGGCCGCCGCGCCCGCGGCCCCGGCGCAAGCGCCGGCGACGGCGGGCGAACCGTCCGCGAACGCCGCCGCCCCGGCCACCGCCGAGGCCGCGCCCGCCGGTGAGCCCGAGGCACGGCCTTCCCTGGCCGCCTCGGTGGCCGGCAAGGTCCGCGAGCACAGCGTGGCCGTGCTGGGCGCCATCGTTGCCGTGCTGGCGGCCCTGCTCGGCGCCTTTGCGCTGCGCCGCCGCTCGGTCCGCGCCGAGCGGGAAGAAGCGCGCGAGGCGGCCCGCGTCGAGGACGAGAACGCCAATGAGGAGGCCGACGCACTGCCGCCGGCCGAGGGCGCTCCGGTCAATCACCTGCGCGACTGGGACGACATCCCGCCGTTCCCCATTCCCGATACCCTGCCGCCGCGCGCGGAAGGCGAACCCGACGACTATCCGGACGACGACGAGCCCGAGGATAGCGGCCGTCCCGCGGCCGTTGCGCCGGCCGCCGCCGTGGCGGCCTTCGGACTGGACCTGAGCCTGGACGCTCCCGCGCCGGCCCAGGACAAACCCAGGCCCACCGCCGCGCCGGGCATCGACCTGGATACGGACCTGGACGCGCCGGCCGGCATGGCCGCCAAGCTGGACCTGGCCAAGGCCTATGCCGACTTGGGCGACCGCGCCGGCGCGCGCGAACTGCTGGAAGAGGTCCTGCGCGACGGCGACGCGGACCAGCGCGAACGGGCGCGGGCGCTGCTCGCTTCCTGGTAGGACCGCCCGGCATGCCACGCATCGCCCTGGGGCTGAGCTACGACGGCGCCCCCTGGCTGGGCTGGCAGACCCAGCCGCACCGGCGAACCGTGCAGGACCGGCTGGAATCGGCCCTGGCCGCCTTCGTCGGCCAGCCGGTGGCCACCATCTGCGCCGGCCGCACCGATACCGGGGTGCATGCCGCGCAGCAGATCGTGCATCTGGAGACCGAGGTCTTGCGTCCCGAGCAGGCCTGGGTGCGCGGCGTGAACGCGCATCTGCCGCCCAGCATCGCGGTGCGCTGGGCGCGCGAAGTGCCCGCCGACTTCCACGCCCGTTTCTCCGCGCGTTCGCGCTCCTATGTCTACCTGCTGCTGGACGACCCCGTTCGCTCGCCGCTGTGGACGGGCCGCGCGGGCTGGAGTTTCCGGCCCCTGGACCTGGAGGCGATGCGCACGGGGGCGGCCCATCTGTTGGGCGAGCACGACTTCAGCAGCTTCCGTTCGTCCGAGTGCCAGGCGGCCTCGCCCGTGCGCACGATGCACGAACTCGGCATCGAACGGCGCGGCCGGCTGGTGGTCTTCACCCTGCGCGCCAATGCCTTCCTGCACCACATGGTCCGCAACATCGTGGGGGCGCTGGTGTACGTGGGGCAGGGCAGGCAGCCCGCCGGCTGGATGCCCGCGCTGCTGGCCGAACGCAACCGGACCAAGGCCGCGCCCACGTTCTCGCCCGATGGCCTCTACCTGACGGCCGTGGGCTATCCCGGCGACTACGGCTTGCCGTCCACCGACGCGACCGACGAGATCAGGCTGGGGCGCTGATCCGTCGGCCGTCCGGCCGGCGTCCTAGCGGCAGCTGTAGTTCGCGCCGTCGGAGATGGATCCGCCGCCCTTGTAGGTAGCCTTCTGCGGATGGACACAGATCGGCATGCTGACGCTGGCGTCGGCCGATTTCAACATCAGCGGGCCGGGCTGCGTGCCTTTCTCGACCCAGGCTACCAGCGCGTCGAAGAACTGGTTGGCCGCGGGCAGCGGCACGGTGTTGGCCGTGGCGGCCGGCCCCGCGCTGCCGCTGACGGTGCCCACGCCGGCGCAGTGGCCCATGCCCGGGACCAGGTACAGCCGGTTGAAGGCCTGGACCGCATCCATGCCGCCCATCTCGTCGGCGACGCGGGCCAGGTAGTTCAGCGAGCCGGCGGGCGTGATCAACTGGTCGGCCAGCCCGTGGTAGCTGATGACCTTGCCGCCGCCGTCGCGCAGCCGGGTCAGGTCGGGGTTGTCGGTGTTGATGTGGCCGAAGGCGGCCTGCAGCGCGACGCCGCGGTCATAGGCGTTGGCCAGGTCGGCGTAGCTCATGTCCTGCCACTTGTCCGCGCCGTTGCCGGTCGCGTTGGTGAAGGACGGGGTCGCGTACGAGGGGTTCTGCAACTCCAGGGCGACCATGTCGGTGGCGATGGTGAACGGGCGGGCAACCGGAGGCGTGCCCGACGATCCGGCCAGGCCGCCGAGGTCGGTGCCGCGCGTCAGGCCCCACCAGAGCTGCTTGCTGGCCAGCGTGGTGCCGCTGGCGTTGTCGGCTTGCGGGTCGGGGGCGCTGCCGTCGGCGGTCTGGCCGTACCAGATCTTGTTGATGGTCCGGGCCTCGGCCAGCGAGACACAGGCGGCATCGGTGCTGGTGCCGACCACGCCGTTGCCGGCCACGCCCGCGCACAGCGCCGAGGCGTCGCGCGTCGGGTCGTAGCGGCATTGGCCGGGATCGGCGATGAAGCCCAGGTGCTGGCCGCCCACGGTGTCGCAGGCGCTGACCGCGGCCGCGCTGACGCGGCGCAGCTTGTCGGCGGCGATCGGGCCGCCCAGGTCGCGCCGCATGGCCACCTGTGGATACAGCTCGTTGGTGATGAAGCGGGTCCAGTTGAAGGCGGGGGCGCCGTTCAGGTAGCCGTCGTAGTCGTCGGGGTGCTCCTGGGCGATCTTGTAGCCCTGGCGGCCGCCGGTGGAGCAGCCTTCCCAGTAGGCGTATTGCTGCGGCTTGCCGTAGTAGGCCTCGACCAGCGCCTTGGTCTTGACCGCGAGTTCGTGCAGGCTGCGTTCGGCAAAATCGCCCCACAGCGCGCTGTTGATCGTGCCGTCTTCCTTCATCGCGAACGACCCGTTGCCCGCGATGGCGTGGCCGGTGTCGGTGCTGCCGACGGCATAGCCCAATGCCGCGGTGGCCGCGGCGCCGGCGTTGCCGACCAGCGTGGCCGAGGCCTGGCTGCCGCCTGCCCAGCCGCCACCGCCCAGGTTGCGGATGCGCTGGTTCCAATTGGCCGGCGTGGGCAGCCAGACCTCGATGCCGATGCCGGGCGAGGTGGACGGCGCATCCGCCGTGCCCGGATTGCCCGGACCGACCACCATCTTGACCAGACACATGTCCTGGCCGGCCTTGGCGGGCGCGGGCGATGCCGGCGTACCCGCCAGGGCCAGGGCGTCGCCCTGCTTGAAGGCCTTGGCCAGGACCACCTGGGTGTTCGCGTCCGGCTTGAAGGCGGCCTTCATGCTGTCGTCGCAGCTGAGCGTGGCTGCCGGCGGCGGCGGGGCGGGCGGCGCGGGATCGTCGCTGCCGCCACAGGCGCCCAGGGCGGCCAGCAGGCCCGCGGCCCAGGCGCGTGGCGGCAGGCTGGAAAGGGGGTGACGGCGGGGGAAGGGATGCTGCTTCGGGCGTGCCATGGTGATCTCCTCGGTAGGCAGGCGGGCTGCCGTTGTTCTTGTGGATGGAACCGCAGGCCGACAAACGCTTTCATGCAGGATAGTTCTTGTTTTTGTGCGGCAATCATGCATATTGATGCATGGTTCCTCAATCTAGGGCTTGTACCTAGCCCGCCCGGCAAGGCGTGGGAGAAGGAAAATCGCGGGGCGGTATGATGGCGGGATGTCCCGTACCCGTATCAAGATCTGCGGCCTGACCCGCGAAGAAGACGTCGCCGCCGCCGTCGGCGCGGGCGCCGATGCCATCGGCCTGGTCTTCTATCCCCCCAGCAGGCGCGCGCTGGCCCCGGCGCGCGCGGCCGAGCTGCGGCGCCTCGTCCCGCCGTTCGTCGACGTGGTGGCCCTGTTCGTCAATGCGTCCGACGCGCAGATCCAGGAGGTGCTGGAGGTGGTCCGGCCCGACCTGCTCCAGTTCCATGGCGACGAAACGCCGCAGCAATGCGAACGCCACGGCCAGCGCTACCTGCGCGCCTTCCGGGTCGGCGGGCCGGGAATGGAAACGTCGCAGGCTTTGCTAAAATCCTGCCTACAGTACGGTTCCGCCGCAGGCTGGCTGTTCGACAGCCATTCCGATGGCTACGGCGGCAGCGGGAGAGTGTTCGATTGGTCTCTGGTCAGCAGCGAAAGCGCGCGTCCGGTCGTTTTGTCTGGTGGGTTGCATGCCGCAAATGTGGCGGCAGCCATTGAGTCCGTGCGCCCGTTCGCTGTTGACGTAAGCAGCGGCGTGGAAGAGTCGCCAGGCATCAAATCCGCCGACAAGATCGCCCAGTTCGTGGCGCAGGTACGGCAGGCCGACGGCAACTGACGCCGCATTCCGCAATCCTTCCGGCGCGCGCCAGGCGCGCGGGCCGGGCTTCATAGCCGGGACCATCCCAGTGAAAACCTACGATTTCCCCGACGCGAGGGGCCATTTCGGCCCATATGGCGGCGTGTTCGTCGCCGAGACGCTCATGCACGCGCTGGACGAGCTGCGCCAGACCTATGCGCGCTACCAGCACGATCCCGATTTCATCGCCGAATTCAACTACGAACTCGAGCACTTCGTGGGCCGCCCCAGCCCCGTCTACCACGCCAGGCGCTGGTCCGAGGAGCTGGGCGGCGCGCAGATCTGGTTCAAGCGGGAAGACCTGAACCACACCGGCGCGCACAAGGTGAACAATTGCATCGGGCAGGCGCTGCTGGCCCGCCGCATGGGCAAGCGCCGCGTGATCGCCGAGACCGGCGCCGGCCAGCACGGCGTGGCGACCGCCACCGTCGCGGCCCGCTACGGCATGGAGTGTGTGGTCTACATGGGCAGCGAGGACGTCAAGCGGCAGGCCGCCAACGTCTACCGGATGAAGCTGCTGGGCGCGACCGTCGTGCCTGTGGATTCGGGTTCGCGCACGCTGAAGGACGCGCTGAACGAAGCCATGCGCGACTGGGTGACCAACGTCGAGGACACCTTCTACATCATCGGCACCGTGGCCGGCCCGCATCCGTATCCGATGATGGTGCGCGATTTCCAGACCGTCATCGGCAACGAGTGCCTGGAGCAGATGCCCAAGGCCGCGGGGCGCCAGCCCGACGTCGTGATCGCGGCGGTGGGCGGGGGCTCGAACGCCATGGGCATCTTCCATCCCTATCTGCCGTACGACGACGTGGCGCTGGTGGGCGTGGAGGCCGCCGGGGAAGGCATGGACACGGGCCGCCACGCGGCCTCGCTGGCCGGCGGCGCGCCGGGCGTGCTGCACGGCAACCGCACCTACGTGCTGCAGGACGCGAACGGGCAGGTGATCGACACCCATTCGATCTCGGCCGGCCTGGACTATCCGGGCGTGGGGCCCGAGCATGCGTGGCTGATGGACAGCGGCCGGGCGACCTATGTGGGCGTCACGGACGAGGAGGCCCTGGCGGCCTTCCATCACTGCTGCCGGATCGAGGGCATCATCCCGGCGCTGGAGTCGTCCCATGCCATCGCGCATGCGGTCCGGCTGGCGCCCACGCTGCCCAAGGACAAGATCCTGCTGGTCAACCTTTCCGGACGTGGCGACAAGGACATGCATACCGTCGCCGAACGTTCGGGCATCGCGCTCTGAGGGCGGTCTCCATGTCGTCATCCTCCCGTATCGCGGCCGCGTTCGCGCGCCGCGCCGCCGCCCCGGGCGCCTGCGCCCTGATCCCCTACGTCACCGCCGGCTATCCCACGCCGGCCAGCACGGTTCCCATCATGCACGCGCTGGTGGCCGCCGGCGCCGACGTGCTGGAGCTGGGCGTGCCGTTCTCCGATCCCATGGCCGACGGTCCGGTCATCCAGCGCTCCAGCCAGCATGCGCTGGAGCAGGGTGTGGGCCTGCGCGACGTGCTGGCCATGGTCAAGGAATTCCGCCGCACCGACAGCCAGACGCCGGTGGTGCTGATGGGCTATGCCAACCCCGTCGAGCGCATGGGGCAGGCCGCCTTCGCCGCCGCCGCGCAGGAAGCGGGCGTGGACGGCTGCCTGGTGGTGGATTATCCGCCCGAGGAGGCCGGCGAGTTCGGCGCCCTGCTCGAAGGGCATGGCGTCGACCCCATCTTCCTGCTGGCGCCGACCACCACCGACGAGCGCATCCAGGCCGTGGCCCGGGTTGCGCGCGGCTATGTCTACTACGTCTCGCTCAAGGGCGTGACCGGCGCCGGCCACCTGGACGTCCAGGACGTCTCGCGCCGGCTGGCGCACATCCGGCAGTTCGTCTCGCTGCCGGTGGGCGTGGGCTTCGGCATTCGCGATGGCCAGAGCGCCCGCGCGCTGGGCGCCGAGGCCGACGCCGTGGTCATCGGCACCCGGCTGATCCAGGAAATCGACGCCGCCTCGCAAGGCATCCCGCAGGAACAACTGCCCGAAATCTGCGCTCGCGCAGCCGGGGCATGGTTGCGTACAATCCGGGGGGCGCTAGATGCCCCGCCTCCGGACGGGGCCTCCCAAGAATCAAGGAAATCCGCATGAGCTGGATAGAAAAACTGCTCCCTCCCCGTATCAAGACCACCGACGGCTCCGTCCGCCGCGTGCCGGAGGGCCTGTGGGTCAAGTGCCCATCGTGCGAGTCGGTGCTGTACCGCGACGATCTCGTCAAGAACCTGAACGTGTGTCCCAAATGCGAGCACCACATGCGTATCGGCGCGCGCCAGCGCATCGACGCGCTGCTGGACGCCGAGGGCCGCTACGAGATCGGCATCGGCACGCTGCCGGTGGACAGCCTGAAGTTCAAGGACACCAAGAAATATCCCGACCGCCTGCAGGACGCCATGGCGCAAACCGGCGAGACCGATGCGCTGGTGGTCATGGGCGGTGCCATGCATACCCTGCCGGTGGTGGTGGCCTGCTTCGAGTTCGAATTCATGGCGGGCTCCATGGGCTCGGTCGTGGGCGAGCGCTTCGTGCGCGGCGCCCAGGCCGCCATCGAACAGAAAGTGCCGTTCATCTGCGTGACCGCCTCGGGCGGCGCGCGCATGCAGGAAGGCCTGCTGTCGCTGATGCAGATGGCCAAGACCACCGCCGCGCTGACGCTGCTGTCCTCGCGCAAGCTGCCGTTCATCAGCGTGCTGTCCGATCCCACCATGGGCGGCGTGTCGGCCAGCTTCGCGTTCATGGGCGACGTCGTGATCGCCGAGCCCAAGGCACTGGTCGGCTTCGCCGGCCCGCGCGTGATCGAGCAGACCGTGCGCGAGAAACTGCCCGAAGGCTTCCAGCGTGCCGAGTTCCTGCTCGAGAAAGGCGCCATCGACATGATTGTCGACCGCCGCAAGATGCGCGAGGAGATCGCGCGTCTCTTGGCCCTGCTGACCCAGCAGCCGGCGGACGCCGTGGCCTGAGGGGAAGGGGACTGCGGCTAGCCTGCAACGCGGCCGTCATCGGACGTATGCAGATGTAACGAGTTTGTTATAGTCGAAGTTTCCTTCCCTCTTTCCGCGGGGGACCGCATCCTGCCCCCTGCGGGCAGACGATCTTGACGGCGCCCGCGTGAAGCATCATAGGCAGCCGATTAGATGAAAAAAACCGCCTTAGCCGCCGCGCTTTTCGCCCTTGCTTCCTTCTCGGCCCACGGCGCCGATCCCAGCGGCGGTTTCGCCAATGGCGGCTGGAGCGCCCAGTACGGCGTGGTCGACGGCAATCATCGCGCCACGCTCAACTACGAGACCTCGCCGCTCTGGCACATGAAGCTCGGCTCGACCCGCCTGGAACTGGTGGGCGAACTGGGCGGTTCGTACTGGTGGACCTCGAGCGCGCTACCGGGCTACGCCCGCCACATGTGGCAGCTCAACGCCATCCCCATGTTCCGCTGGTGGCCCACCGAACGCTTCTACATCGAAGGCGGCATCGGCGCCACGGCCGTCAGCGAGACCAAGTTCCACGACAAGAACATCAGCTCCACCTTCCAGTTCGGCGACCACATCGGCGCCGGCTTCAAGCTGGCTGAAAACATGCGGCTGGGCCTGCGCGTGTCGCACTTCTCCAATGGCGGCATGAAGAAGCCCAACCAGGGCCTGAACCAGGTCCAGCTGAACTTCGCCATGGGTTTTTGATCCCCCCTACGCGCTGACGCGCGCCCCCCAGGGGGCGATGCGGGTGGACCGGCGGAGCCGGATCCACCGCATCCTGGGGTAACAACGGGCTGGCGGAGAACGGCGATACTGCCTGGCAGCCGCTTGGGCTCAATGAAAACGGCCTTGCATATGATGCAAGGCCGCTCTTGTATCCGCGATCGGATCAGGGCGCAGCGGATCCGGCTTTGCCGGTCCGCCGGCGCCGCCCCTTGAGGGGCGCGGCCATGGCCGCGTGGGGTGGGCTTCCCTTCCGGTCCACCCGCATCGCCCCCTGGGGGGCGCCCGTAAGGGCGTAGGGGGGGGGCCTCGATCACCCTCCGATGTAGCTCATTTCTATGCGGCCGGAGCGGGGGGTATCGGCGGAGCGGCGTTCGGAATAGTTGTCGGTGCGGGCCTGCCAGATGCGGGCGATGGCGGTGGCCAGTTGGTCGTCGCTGGCGCCGCCGCGCAGCAGGGTGCGCAGGTCGTAGCCCTGGTCGGCGAACAGGCACAGGTAGAGCTGGCCTTCGGTGGACAGGCGGGCGCGGGTACAGGATGAACAGAAGGCCTGGGTGACGCTGGAGATGACGCCGACTTCGCCGCCACCGTCGCGATAGCGCCAGCGCTGGGCGACTTCGCCGGTGTAGTGCGGCTCCAGGGTTTCGAGCGGCCAGCGGGCATCCAGGCGGCGCAGGATGTCGGCCGAGGGCACGACTTCATCCATCTTCCAGCCGTTGGACGCGCCTACGTCCATGTACTCGATGAAGCGCAGGGTATGGCCAGAGTGGCGGAAGTGCTCGGCCATGGGTTCGATCTGATCGTCGTTCAGGCCCTTCTTGACCACCATGTTGACCTTGATGGGCCCCAGGCCCGCTTCGGCCGCGGCATCGATGCCGTGCAGCACGTCGGCGACGGCGAAGTCGACGTCGTTCATGCGGCGAAAAACCGCGTCGTCCAGCGCGTCCAGGCTGACGGTGACCCGGTTCAGCCCCGCCTCGGCCAGGGCGCGCGCCTTGCGTGCCAGCAGCGACGCGTTGGTGGTCAGGGTCAGGTCGAGCGGCTTGCCCGATGACGTGCGCAGTTCGGCCAGCCGGGCAACCAGGGTCTCGATGTTCTTGCGCAGCAGCGGCTCGCCGCCGGTCAGGCGGATCTTCTCGACGCCGTGGGCCGCGAACACCCGCGCCAGCCGCACGATTTCCTCGAAGCTGAGCAGGGCGTCGTGGGGCAGGTAGGGGTAGTCCTTGCCGAAGACTTCCTTGGGCATGCAGTACACGCAGCGGAAGTTGCAGCGGTCGGTGACGGAGATGCGCAGGTCGTGCAGCATCCTGCCGCGCGTGTCCGCCAGCCGGCCGGAGGGCGTGATGAGGTCGCCGGCGGCGACGGGAACGGGGCGGCGCGCGCGGTAATCGGTCAGCAGGATGGTTTTTGCGGTCACGGTACGAAGGGCAGCAGCAGGGGCGGGACCGGCCCGCCATGTACTGTAATACTACCCCATGGCACGGAAGGGTTGCGCCGTATCACCGCGCCTGAGATCAGAGCGAGGACCCGGGGGCGGACAGCATGGCCTCGATGCTCTGGGCGCACGCCAGGTAGTCCTGCGTGGCCTGGCACCGCGGGTCGTAGTCAAGCACGCTCTGGTTGAAGGCAAGGGCTTCGCTGACCGACTGGTCCTGGTGGATGACGCCGACCACGCGCTTGCCGAAGTCGGCGCGCATGACCTGCAGTACGTCGCGCGCGAGCTGCCGCGAGTTGTCGACCTGGTTGACCACGAACACGTGGTTGATGAAGTCGGGCCGCGTGACGCAGTAGGTCTGGACCAGGCCTTCCATCATCGGAAGCGTGGCATAGGAAGCGGCGTCGGGCAGCGTCACGATGACGCTCAGCTGCGCCGCCGACAAGGCGGTGCGCATGTAGATCGAGGGGCCCGGGGGCGTGTCCAGCACGACCAGGTCCTCGGCGCCCAGGCCCAAGCCCTGGAGGTTGCGGGGCAGCCAGTCGGCGTGTACTTCCAGGTGGCGCTCGAAGGCCCGCCGGTCGTCCTCGTTGACGGCCCCGTAAGGCAGGACGACGACGCCGGACGAACTGGAGAAGCGGATGTCGCGCCAGTCCTGCCCGGCCAGCGTCGCCCGGGACGTGCCCGTGATGCGCTGGGGATCGTCGCCGAAATGCAGGTGCAAGGCGTTCTGGGGGTCGAGATCGATGGCGAGCACGTTGCGGCCGCCCTGCCGCAGGGCCGCGCAGAGGTTCGCGGCGGCCGTGGTCTTGCCGACGCCGCCCTTGGCGGAAACGACTGCAATGATCTTCACAGTCGATTCAAACGTTCGAGAAGGGATTCGCTTTTCTTGCCGGCCGGGGTTTGCGGGGCAGGTCGGGCCAGGCGGGTGAACAGCGCTTGCAACTGGGGTTCCGGTCCCCGCTCAGGAGCCATGCGGGCGTCGGTCGTGGAGACGCCGGCGTCGGCGCGCGGAGCGGCGGGAGGAGGCGATGCCGGCGAGGCGGACAGGTGGGGCTCGATGCGCCCAGCCGGTGACGGAACCGGTTCGGCGGCCGGCGGCGCGGCAACCGGCCGGGCGGCCGCGGGCAGGACGGTCGGCTGCGGTGCCTGCGGAAGGTCTCCGAAGACAGGCGCTTCCACCGGGGGAAGCCGTGCAGCCTGGTCCGCCTCGATCGAGGCCAGCAGCGGCCAGCGCTCGCGTGACTGGCGGGCTTCGTTGGCGCGACTGATTTCCTGGTACTGGCCAGGCTGGCCGCCGAAGTGCCGGAACAGGTTGGCGATGTCGTCGGATTCTTTCATGTATTTCCCATTGATCCGTTTGAGAGCATAGGGTATTGCCGAAGGGGGTTCGTACTGAAGGCAACAGTTGTTAACATTGTAACGGGCAAGCCCGTTCTTGCCGCCTATGCGTCCCGTAATGATCCCATACTGATTATCGGGTGAAGTCTAATGTTGGCGTTTACTAACTTGCCGCGAAAGGCGCGTGTTTCGCCCCGGATGACCGGGCTGGCCCCACGGGGCGCGGTTTCGCTTTTGCGATGATCGCCTCTGTGCGATGATCATGTATCACGGCTCCGTGTGCCTGGCGCCGATGACGGACTAGCGGTATATCGATTAAAAGAAGCTTGATGTTTGTTCGATTTTTCCATGTCGCCGATGCCTAGAAGGTCCAAGCCCGCCGAGGCCGTACGACAGTTCGCCAATGTCAGCGAACGGGCCATGCTGTTGCGCGAACTGGGCGTGCTGATCGGCGAGCGCCGGCGCGCCGCCGTCATGGCGCTGGCCTTGCCCTCCGACGCCGCTCCCCATCAGCGCGACGAAATCCTCAGCAAGATCCGCCGCTTCATCCGGGCGGACGACCTGCTTTGCATGCTCGACGACGCCAGCCTGATCGTCGTGTTGCGCGACGTCAACGACAAATCGGGAGCGATAGGCGCTGCCCAGCGGTTGTTCCAGCGGTCCTCGCTGTTGCAGATACTGGGTGCCAGCCAGGGGTCCTCGCTGGCGGCCTTCGGCATCGTCATGCTGCCCAGCGACCTGCCCCAGCCTTCCAACGTGCTGCTGCGCGCCCAGCAGGCGGCCCGCTACGCGCTGCGCACCCGCGCGCGCTGGGTGTGCTGGAACGACGGTCCCGAGGACCTGGACGGCGTGCTGATGTCGCGCGAGGACACGCTGGTCACCGAGGTCATACAGGGCCTGGACCGCGGCGAGTTCGAACTGTTCTACCAGCCTCAGCTCGAGATGCGGACCGGCCGGGTGCGTGGCGTCGAGGCCCTGGTGCGCTGGCATCGCAAGGGCACCCTGGTCATGCCCAACGACTTCGTGCCCGAGGTCGAGGCGGCGGGGCTCAGCTCCGCGCTGGGCATGTGGGTGCTCAGGCGCGCGTGCCAGCAACTGGCCCAATGGCGCGAGGAAGGCGTGTTCTGTGCCCAGGTGGCCGTCAATCTCAGCGCCGCCCAATTGCAGGGGGACCTGGCCGAGAGCGTGGGCCGGATCCTCGAGGAATACGGCATCGAACCGGGCCGGCTGGAGATCGAGCTGACCGAATCGGCCGAGATCCCCGATCCGGAAGAGGCCGGCACCATCACCCGGCGGCTGGGGGAAATGGGGGTGGGCTTCAGCCTGGACGACTTTGGCAGCGGATATTCCAATTTCCTGCGGCTGCGCTCGGCGCAGTTCGCGGCGGTCAAGCTGGACCGGCAGTTCGTGGCCGGGATGCTGGACAACACCTACGACAAGGAAATGCTGCGCACCGTCATCCAGTTCTGCCGCTCGGTCGATATCCAGACCATCGCCGAAGGCGTCGAGACGCCGCAGCAGCTGGAAGCGCTCAGGCACCTGGGCTGTGATGCCTGGCAGGGTTTCCTGTGTTCGCCCCCCATGGGGGGCGCCGCCGTCACCGATTTCCTGCGCCACGCCGACGCCCGCCAGGGCGTCGCGGTCACGCTTTAGCGCGGGCGGTCACAGCAGCGTGGCGGCCAGCCTCGCCTGGTTCTTGCCGCTGCGCTTGGCTTCGTACATCGCGTTGTCGGCCGCCTGCACCAGGCTGTCGCGGTTGATGCCGTGCTGCATGGCGATCGCGGCGCCTATGCTGGCCCCGACGTGGGCCGTGAAGGCCTGGCCGTTGCTGGTCAGACGGTAGGGCGCGCGCAGGATCTCGCACAGGTCGACGCATTTCTGCTGGATCGCGCCGCCATCGGCGGCCTTGCACAGCAGGACGCCGAATTCGTCGCCGCCCAGGCGGGCCACGACATCCTCGCCGCGAAGAGCGGACCGCAGGCGCAGCGAGAAGGCCTGCAACAGCATGTCGCCGGCTTGGTGGCCGTGGCTGTCGTTGACCTGCTTGAAGCCGTCGATGTCCACGTACAGCAGGGCGAACAATTCCTCGTGCCGCTGGGCGCGGCTCAGGAAGCGATCCAGGGTCTCGATGAACAAGGCTCGGTTCGGCAGCCCCGTCAACTGGTCGTGCGTGGCCTGGTGGCGCATCTGCTCCTCGATGCGGCGCCGTTCGGCGATCTCCACCTGCAACTGCTGGTTGCGCTGTTCCAGCGTGGACAGCGCCTGCGCCAACTGCTGGCGGCCGGTTTCCAGTTCCAGGAATACCTTGACCTTGGACAGCAGGATCGAGTCGTTGACCGGCTTGGCGATGTAGTCCACCGCGCCGCTGCGATAGCCCTTCAACTGGTTCAGGTCGTCGGCGTAGGCGGCGGTGACGAAGATGACGGGCGTGTCGCGATTGAGCGGTTCGTTGGACAGCAGGGCGGCGACCTCGTAGCCGTCCATCTCCGGCATGTTGACGTCGAGCAGGATCAGCGCGAAGCGCTGGTCCAGGCAAAGCGCCAGCGCTTCGTTGCCCGAGGTGACCGTGACCAGTTCGGCGTCGATCTGCGCCAGCAGCTTGCGCATGGCGAACAGGTTGGCCGGCGTGTCGTCCACGATCAGGATCTTGGGAGCGGGCAGATTGGTCTTCAAGATAGGCACATCCGGTTGAGTTCGCTCGCGATGTCGACGAGCGCGAGGCAATGGTCGGCACCCGCCAGGGAAAGCGCCGCTTCTGGCATGCTGGAGGCTTCCGCTTCCTCCGGGTCCTGCACCAGCGCGATGCCCGCCTGTTGCCGCACGCAGCGCAGTCCGCGGGCGCCGTCGTCGTTGGCGCCGGTCAGGATCACGCCGGCCATGCGGTGGCGGTAAGCATCGGCGGCCGATTCGAACAGCACGTCGATGCTGGGTCGCACGAAGCAGACCTTGGGGTCGACATTCAAATAGAAATATTGGTCGCGCCCGATCAGCAGATGATAGCCCGGCGGCGCGACATACAGCACGCCCGGCAGCACCGGCGCACGCTCCTGCGCTTCCTGCACGGGCATGGGGGTGTCGCGGGCGAGCAACTGGCACAGCGAGTCGCTGTCGGCCGAGGCCGTGTGGATGACGACGACGAACGCGGTCCGGGGGCAGGGGGCCAGGCCGCGCAGCAGGACTTGCAGGGCCCGCAACCCGCCGGTGGAACAGCCGATGGCGACCAGTTCCATCGCATCCCTCCGTCAGGTCGCCCGCACCGACCGGAATATCCGCGCCGGGCCGTCCACCGTGGCGAAGCTGGAAGCGGCCGAGGCCAGCGCGAGGTTCTCCTTGGTGCCCAGGCACAGGAAGCCGCCGCGCACGAGGCTGTCGGCGAACAGGGCCAGCGTGCGATCCTGCAAGCCGTTGTTGAAGTAGATCAGCACGTTGCGGCACAGGATCAGGTGAGCTTCGCAGAACACCCCGTCCGTGGCCAGGTTGTGGTTGGCGAACACGACGTTGCGGCATAGCGATTCGTCCAGCTTCACCAGGTCGTAGCGCGCATGATAGTAATCGGCCAGCGTGCGGGTGCCGCCCGACTGCTGGTAGCGCAGCGAGGCCGCCCGCGCCTCGCGCACGGGGAAGATGCCTTCACGGGCACGCGCCAGCGCGGCGTCGGAAAAATCGGTGGCGTAGATCTGGCTGCGTTCGTACAGCCCGGCTTCCTCGAGCAGGATGGCGAGCGAATAGACTTCCTCGCCGTGGGCGCAGCCCGCCTGCCAGATGTTGATGCTGGGATACGAGGCCAGGGTCGGGAACACCTTGGTGCGCAGCGCTTCGAACACGAAGGGGTCGCGGAACATTTCCGAGACCGGCACCGACAGTCCGTCGATCACCTGCGGCAGGAAGGCGGTATCGCGCAGCATGCGCGAGGTGAGTTCGCCGATGTGCGCGAGGCCATGCTGGCGGACCAGCCCCTGCACGCGCCGCTTGAGCGAGGGGCGCGCGTATTGGCTCAGGTCATAGCCGTGGCGCCGCCGCAGGGCTTCGACGAACAGGTCCAGCTCGATTTCGTCCAGGTCGGGTTCCATGGCGTTCCAGGCGGGCCTAGCGGTGCAACCATACTCGCATCATAGACAGCAGCTTGGGAATGTCCACCGGTTTCGGCAGGTAGTCGTTGGCGCCCGAGGCAAGGCTTTTCTCGCGATCGCCCTGCATGGCCTTGGCGGTGAGCGAGATGATGGGCAGGTGGGCGTGGCGCGGGTTCTTGCGGATCTCCTGCGTGGCCTCGTAGCCATCCATGATCGGCATCATCACGTCCATCAGGACCAGCTCGATGTCGGGGTTCTCTTCCAGCTGGCGCAGGGCCTTGCTGCCGTCCTGCGCCATCAGGACCTCCATGCCGCGTCCGCGCAGCGCCTTGGACAGCGCGAACAGGTTGCGCATGTCGTCGTCCACCATCAGGACCTTGCGCCCCTTCAGGTCATCGTCGCTGCCCGAGGCCGGCGCCGCGGGCCGCAGCCGCACGCTGTGCAGGAAGAGGCTGACTTCGTCCAGCAGCCGTTCCGACGAATGCGCGCCCTTGATCACCACGCTGTCGGTGTGGAGGCGTATCCGAAGTTGGTCTTCGCGCGACAGTTCCCGCGCGGAATACACCACCACCGGCGGGCGAGGCTCGACGGCGGACAGTCGTTCAAGGAAGTCGAAGCCGGAGATGCCGGGCAGGCCCAGGTCCAGCACGACGCAGTCGAAGGTCTCGTCGCGCAGCATGGCCAGCGCTTGCTCGGCCGAGCCGGCTTCCGAGATCTCGACGGGCTGGGACGACAGCAGGGTCCGCACCGACGTGCGGGAGGCCGGGTCGTCGTCGATGATCAGCAGCCGCCGGGCCTGTCCTTCGGTTGGCAGCATCAACCGGTCGATGGCGCCGTTGAGCGCGTCGGCCGACACCGGCTTGGTCAGGTAGCCGGCCGCACCGGAGTCGCGGGTGCGTGCCGGTTCGTCCAGTGCCGAGACGATGTGCACGGGAACGTGGCGCAGGCCGGGTTCGGCCTTGAGCCGTTCCAGGACCGTCCAGCCATCCATGTCGGGCAGCATCAGGTCCAGGATGATGCCGGTGGGATGATGCTGGCGGGCGAGTTGCAGGCCGGCTTCGCCGCCGTGGGCCACCAGGGCCGAGCAGCCCTTGCGCCGGATCATGTCGGCCAGGACGCGCGCGAAGGCCGGGTCGTCCTCGATCACGAGGATGGTGGTGTCGCGGGGGGAGGCCGGGTCGCCGGGCGGCGTGTCCGGCAAGGTCGTCGTGGCGTCGCTGGCGGTGGGGGCGGCTTCGACCGGGGGCGGAGGTTCGGCCGCGCCGGGCTGGAGCTGCGGCAGCACCAATGTGAAGACGCTGCCTTGCCCGGGCTCGCTGCGCAGCTGGATGTCGCCATGGTGCAGGCGCGCCAGGCGGCGCGAGATCGCCAAGCCCAGGCCCGTGCCGCCGAACTGGCGGCTGGTGCCGGCGTCGAGTTGTTCGAAGGCGCCGAAGATCTGCGCGAATTTCTCGGGCGGGATGCCGATGCCGGTATCGTGCACTTCGATCGAGACGGACCGGTCGGCCGGAAAACCGGGAAGGTCGGCGGCCGGGCGCCGCAGCACCAGCCGGACTTCGCCCGACTGGGTGAACTTGAAGGCGTTGCCCAGCAGGTTGGTCACGATCTGCTCGAGCTTGCCGCCGTCGGCCTGCACCGCGGGCGGCAGGGCATCGCCGATCTCGACGGTGAAGCGCAGGCCCTTGCCGCGCGCCACGTGGTCGAACTGGCGCTTGAACCGGGAGGCGAAGCCGCGCAGGTCGACCTGTTCGAGCGCCAGCTCCATCTTCCCGGCCTCGATCTTGGACAGGTCCAGGATGTCGTTGATGAGGCGCAGCAGGTTGGTGCCGCCTTCATGGATGATGCGGGCCGATTCGATCTGGTCCTCGCTCAGGTTGCCCTCGCGGTTCTCGGCCAGGTCGTTGGACAGGATCAGCAGGCTGTTGAGCGGTGTCCGCAGCTCGTGCGACATGTTGGCCAGGAAGTCGGACTTGTACTGGCTGGCGCGGGCCAGCGCGTCCGCCTTGTCGGCCGTTTCCCGCTGCAGGGCCTCCAGCAGCGTCTTCTGCTGGTTCAGGATTTCCGACTGCTGGCGCAATTCCTCGTTCGAGGCCTGCAATTCCTCCTGCTGCGTGCGCAGTTCCTCCTCGGAGGTACGCAGTTCGGCGGCCTGGCTTTGCGTGCGTTCCAGCAGTTCCCGGGTATGCACGGAGCGCGTGATGTTCTCCAGCGACAAGGCCACGACGGGCAGCAGGGTTTCCAGCAGGCGATGGCGGCGGGCGTCCAGGGGGCTCATCAGGCCCAGTTCGATGACGGCCAGGACGTGCTCCATCGACAGGACAGGGATCAGCATCAGGCGGGGAGGCACCGCCTCGCCCAGTCCGGACCGCATGCGCAGGTAATGGCCGGGCACGGCATCGAGTTCGATGGTCCGGGCCTCGCGGGCGCACTGGCCGACCAGGCCTTCGCCCATCCTGAACGGCTCGAGTCCATTCTCGGGATCGGGCCGGTATCCATAGTGCCCGACCGGATGCAGCGTGTCGTCCTCGCCGCGCAGGTGGAACAGCGCCACGCCCGCGCCCAGCTCGGGACTGAGCTGCGACAGCAGTGCCTGAGCGAACTCGGTGTGCGAGGAGGCGCGCTGCAGGCGGTCGGCGACCGTTCCGACGCAGTGGCCCACCCAGTTCTGGTCCGAGATGTCGATGGCCATCTGCTTGAACTCGGTCAAGGCCCTGGAGATGGTGCCGATCTCGTCGCGCCGGTCGAGCTGGGGCGTCTCGACGGCGTGGTCGTGCCGGGCCAGCCGCTCCATGAGTTCGCTCATCAGGCGCAGCGGCTGGGTCACGAGAGTGGCCGACAGCCGCAGGGCGGCCACGCCGCACAGCGCCGCCAGCAGCAGCGTGCCCCACAGCAGCCACTCGCGCTGGGATTCGGACTGCTCCAGGGCATGTTCGCGTTCGTCCAGCTGCTGCCGGGCATAGGTGCCGAAACCATCGAGTGCCGCGACGATCGCGGGCGTGGCGACCGGAGTGCTGTTGGTGAACTTCGGGAAGAGCCGCTCGCGTTGGCTGGCGGCCTCGGCCGGCGATTCCCTGGCCAGGCGCCGCAATTCGGGCAACACCTGCTGTTCGACGTTGTTGCGCCAGCTGGCGTCCAGGTCGCGGATGGTGTCCAGGCGGGTGCTTTGCGCGGCGTCGTGCCGGACCTGCTGTTCGAGGTGATCCAGGTGCCGGGCGATCGCGGCGTTGGCGGTATCCAGCGTCTTGGTGTCGGGGTCGCCCGAACTGAGCAGCAACTGCCGCAGTTCGGACTGCCGCTGGTACAGCACGCGGTTGGTCTGCTCGACCTCGCGCAGCAGGTTGACCGTGGTGCTGAACGCGGCCCGGTTCTGCTTCTCCTGTTCCAGGACCAGCGACGTGCCGATGCTGGAGACGATGAACAGGGTCAGCAGCGAGCCCACCAGCAGGGATACCTTGCCGGTCAGCGGGATGTTCCCCAGCCATGAGTTCTCGAGGGTCTTCTTGCTGGACATGGAGGGAATATCCCGTAGGGCAGGCCAAGCCGCCATTCTAGGCGTTGCGGCCGGGCGCGGGCAGCTTTGTGGTGATTTTGCGGCACTGCCGCGGGTATTGCGTTCCTTGGCCCGAGGCCTGGGTTCGAGGCAAAAAAAATGCCGCACGCGAACGTGCGGCATCGTGACGGCCCGGCTGCGTGATCAGTGATGCAGGTCGGGACGAGTTTCGACCTGGACCAGCGCCTCGGACGTCGCCTGCGCGTGGACGCGCGGCTCGCGCCCCAGGCGGATCGGCGCGGCGGCCGGCGCGGCCTGGCGGGAGGCGGCCAGCTTGGCGCTGTCCGTTTCCACCCACTGCATGCCGGCCTGCTCGACCACGCGCACGAGTTCGTCGTGCGACGCGGCGGCCTGCGGCACCACGATCTGGGCCGGCGCATCCAGGATGGAGGCCGGTTGCGGGACCGGGGTTTCGGTCACGGGCGCGGGCGCTTCGGCCTGGGCTTCCACGGCAACCGGTTCGGGCTGCGCGGCGGGGGCTTCGGCTTGGGGCGCGGGCGTGCTTACGGCCTCGACCGGCAGGACCGGCTCGACCGGGATCGTGGCGGCCTGCTGGACAGGGGCCTCGGCGGCCGCCGCGGGCGCGGGTTCCTCGGCCGGCTGCGGGATCGCCACGGGGGCGGGTTCCTCGGCCTGGGAAGGCGCTTCCGAGGACGGCTGGGCTTCCTGGACCGGTTCGGCCGGCGCGTGCACGACTTCCGCCACCACGGGAGCGGGCGTGTCGATGGGCCGGGCCTCGGCGGTGATCAGGATGGGCTCGGACACGACGGCCAGCGGCTCGACCGGGGCGGACACCGGCGCGCCATCCTCGTCATCGGCCGATTCGTCATCCGACAAGCCATCTTCGCCCAGGGCGGCGCCGGCTTCGCCTTGGCGGCGGCCACGGCGGCCGCGACGGCGGCGGCGCTTGCGTTCCGGTTCGCCATCGGCGCTATCGGCGCCATCGGCGGATGCGAATTGCTCTTCGTCCTGGATGTCTTGCGGCTCGGCGGCCACCGGTACCTGCGGCACGACAGGAGCTTCGGGCGCAGCGACGACGGGTGCGAGCGTCTCGCCAGCCACGACGGCGGCCGCGGCCACGGTCGAGCCGGCGGCCTCATCGGCCGGCAGGTCCTCGCGGCGTCCCCCGCGGCGGCCGCGGCGGTTGCGGTTGCGGGCCTCGCCCGACTGCTGCTCGGCATCGTCGGCGGCAGGCGCGGCGGCGACGGGGCGCTGCTGCTCTTCCTGCCTGGGCGCGCGGGCGCGGTCGTCCCGGCGTCCGTCGCGGCGCTGGCCGCGCGAATCACGGGCTTCCTTGCGGCCTTCCTCGCCTTCCTGGCGATCGCGGTCGTCGGGGCGCGCTTCGCGGTTGTCGCGGCGGCCGCGGTTGCCGCCGCCCTGGGGCGTGCGGCGGCGGTTGCGATGGGCGTCACGTTCCTCGCGCGATTCGTCCTTGCGCGGGCGGGCGGCCGGCTCGGCCGGCTGGGCGGGACTGCCCTTGAGCCAGGCGAACAGGCGCGACACCAGCGCCGGGAAGCCGCCAGTGGCCGGTGCCGCGGCGGGTTGGGCCTTGGCGCTGGGCGAGGGCGTGGACGAGACGGGCGCCGGCTGGGCGGGGGTGATGCCCTTGACGATGGCCTCGGGACGGGCCTTGACCTCGTGTTCCTGCGCGGAATAGGCGAGATTGGTCTCGGGTGCCTCGGCCAGCTCGAAGCTCGCCTTGGCGCTTTCCAGCCTGGGGTCGTCGTGCCGCAGGCGCTCGATGCGATGGTGGGGCGTCTCGAGGTGCTTGTTGGGGATGAGGATGACGTTGACCTTGGAGCGCGCTTCCATCTTGGCGATGTCGGTGCGCTTTTCGTTCAGCAGGAAGGTGGCCACTTCCACCGGCACCTGTGCGTGCACGGCGGCGGTGTTTTCCTTCATGGATTCTTCCTGGATCAGGCGCAGCACCTGCAGCGCGCTGGATTCGGTGTCGCGGATGACGCCGGTGCCGTTGCAGCGCGGGCAGGTGATGTGCGAGCCCTCGTTCAGCGCCGGGCGCAGCCGCTGGCGCGACAGCTCCATCAGGCCGAAGCGGGAGATCTTGCCCATCTGCACGCGGGCGCGGTCGAAATGGAGGGCTTCGCGCAGGCGCTGCTCGACGGCGCGCTGGTTCTTGCCGTCTTCCATGTCGATGAAGTCGATGACGATCAGGCCGCCCAGGTCGCGCAAACGCAGCTGGCGGGCCACTTCGTCGGCCGCTTCCAGGTTGGTGCGCAGCGCGGTTTCCTCGATGTCGCTGCCCTTGGTGGCGCGCGCCGAGTTGACGTCCACCGCGACCAGGGCCTCGGTGTGGTCGATCACCACCGCGCCGCCCGAGGGCAGGGGCACCGTGCGGGCGTAGGCGGTCTCGATCTGGTGTTCGATCTGGAAGCGCGAGAACAGGGGCACGTCGTCGCGGTAGCGTTTCACCCGCTGGACGTTGTCCGGCATGACCACGCTCATGAAGGCGCAGGCCTGGTCGGCGATGTCGTCGGTATCGATCAGGATCTCGCCGATGTCGGGCGAGAAATAATCGCGGATGGCCCGGATGACCAGGCTCGATTCCAGGTAGATCAGGATGGGGCCGGCGTTCTCGCGGGCGGCGCCGTCGATCGCGGTCCAGAGCTGCATCAGGTAGGACAGGTCCCACTGCAGTTCTTCGACGTTGCGGCCGATGCCGGCGGTGCGGGCGATGATGCTCATGCCCTGCGGAACCTGGAGCTGCTCCATGGTTTCACGCAGTTCCTGGCGGTCTTCGCCCTCGACGCGGCGCGATACGCCGCCGCCGCGGGGATTGTTGGGCATCAGCACCAGGTAGCGGCCGGCCAGCGAGATGAACGTGGTCAGGGCCGCGCCCTTGTTGCCGCGCTCTTCCTTCTCGACCTGGACGATGAGTTCCTGGCCTTCGCGCAGCACGTCCTGGATGCGGGCGCTGCGGACGTCCACGCCTTCCTTGAAGTAGGTGCGGGCGATTTCCTTGAAGGGAAGGAAGCCGTGGCGTTCCTCGCCATAGTTGACGAAGCAGGCTTCCAGGCTGGGTTCGACGCGGGTGACGACGCCCTTGTAGATGTTGCCTTTGCGTTGTTCGCGGCCGGCGGTTTCGATGTCGAGGTCGATGAGCTTCTGCCCATCGACGATGGCAACGCGCAGTTCTTCCTGGTGCGTTGCGTTGAACAGCATGCGCTTCATGTATGAAGTTCTCCGTGGTCGTGTCGCGCCGAAAAACCGGCGCGCAGCCTCGGGCCGTCCGGAAGATGCGGGGTGCGCGGAGCGAGTGGAGGAAACCGGTGCGCGAAAAGCCGCACCCACGGACTCAGGTCACGATGACCGGCCGGGTGGGAATGCGCAAGGTCGGGAGAGAGCGCAGGCACCGTGGATGCCGCGGCCATCGCCCACTGACCGCGGTTCGCGGTGGGGGAGATGGACGGTTGCGGTATCGAAAGCAGTGGTATTCACGGTATTTGCGAGCCAGACAGACTCGCCTCTTGGGCGAGCCTTTGCGTATACGACGACGGTTTCTTTGTACTTGCGTCCGCGGGCGCATATCCGTCGTCGCGCGGTTGGGCTTCGGGTTCGAAGCCATTGCGGCGCGACGAGCGGGCGACCATGACGGCCCGGAAGAATCCGGCGGGCGGGACGGGTACAATTCCGGCACACTTTGCGACCTGTCCTGACCCGGCGGCGTGCTGCAAAGGCTGCACGGCTTGCCGCGAAACATTCAGCGGCAGGCGGCAGCCCGATAGGGAACGCGGCCTGGATTTGGAAAGGTCTCGCGCACATCTGGCGGAAACGCCGCATAAAAGCGCGTCTCGACGCCGGAAGCGCGGTTCAGGGACACAACGTGTACGTCACCCCTGTGCTCCAACCCGCCTGATTCGATCAGGCTTCAGGATTATATGTCGCTACCATTGTTGCGCAAAGCGAAATCCACGCCCGGCCAGGGCCGCCCCGCCCGGAACCCCGAACCTGCGGCGGCTCCCGCCGTGCGCCTGGTCGAAGTGGACGAGGCGCACGACGGCCAGCGGCTGGACAATTTCCTGCTGCGGCTGTGCAAGGGCGTGCCCAAGAGCCACCTGTACAAGGCCATCCGGGGCGGCCAGGTCCGGGTCAACCGGGGGCGGGTGCCGGTGGACCACCGGATCGCCACCGGCGACCTGGTGCGGGTGCCGCCGTTCCGGCTGCCCGAGGCGCCGGTGCGCTTCGTGCCCCCCAGCGAATTTCCCGTCGTGTTCGAGGACGACGCGCTGCTGGCGATCGACAAGCCGGCGGGCGTGGCGGTGCACGGCGGCAGCGGCGTGGATTTCGGCGTCATCGAGCAGTTGCGGCGGGCGCGGCCCGAGGCGCGCTTCCTGGAGCTGGTGCACCGGCTCGACCGTGACACGTCGGGGCTGCTGCTGGTGGCCAAGAAGCGCAGCGCCCTGGTCGGCCTGCACGAATCGCTGCGCAACGGGCTCTGGAACAAGCATTACCTGGTCCTGGTCGCGGGCGACTGGGTCAACGACCGCCAGCACGTGCGCAAACCGCTTACCAAATGGTCCACCCAGTCGGGCGAGCGCCGCGTGAAGGTCGATCCCGACGGCCAGCCGGCCCACACCATCTTCACCCTCAAGCGGCGCTACGGTTTGTATTCCCTGCTGGACGCCGAACTCAAGACCGGGCGTACCCACCAGATCCGGGTGCACGTGACCAGTTGCGGGTTTCCCATCGTGGGCGACGACAAGTACGGCGACGACCACGCCAACGCCGCGGCGGCCGGGCGCGGGTTCCGCAGGATGTTCCTGCACGCCCATACCCTGGCCATTCCGCATCCGCTGACCGGCGAGTCGCTGGCGCTGGAAGCCCATCTGCCCGAAGATTGCGTCAAATTCCTACAGCAACTGGAACATCCATGACTTCACCCCTCCCGGGCTATTCGCTGGTCGTGTTCGACTGGGACGGTACCCTGATGGATTCGACGCCGACCATCATCGCCGCCATCCAATCCGCCTGCCGCGACCTCGGGTTGCCGGTGCCGCCCGACGAAGCGGCCGCCTGGGTCATCGGCCTGAGCCTGCAGGACGCGCTGATGGCCGCCGTTCCCACGCTGGCGCAGGACCAGGTCCAGGCCTTCGTCGCGCGCTACCGCTTCCATTACCTGACCCGCGATCCGCAATTGCGCCTTTTCGCCGGCGCCGAGCAGATGCTGGCGCGCCTGGCCGAGCGCGGCGCGCGGCTGGCGGTGGCTACGGGCAAGAGTCGCGTCGGCCTGGAGCGGGCCCTGGACGCCACCGGCATCCGCCGGTATTTCGACACCACCCGCTGTGCCGACGAGACCTTCTCCAAGCCCAACCCGGCCATGTTGTTCGAGATCATGCGCGAACTGGGCGCGGATCCGGCCTCGGCCGTGATGGTCGGCGATACCTCGCACGATCTGCAGATGGCCCGCAATGCCGGAATCCATGGCGTGGGCGTGACCTACGGGGCGCACGCCGTGGACGAACTGGCAGGGTGCGCGCCGCAGACGCTGGCCGGCAGCATTGCCGAGCTGGGCGACTGGCTGCACGGCCGCATCGCGGCCCGGGCAGCCTAGGGCCCGGCCCCCGCGTCCGCTGTCGCCGCGCCGCCACTTGCCCTATCCTAGCGATTGCTTACCTCGATCTTCGACCTTTCATAGCGAGTTGTCTTCATGTCCCAGGATGCCTATTCCTCCCCGCCCGATGCTTCGTCCCGCGCTCCGGGGGAATGGGAGCGCGATGTGCTGGAGAAGCTGGTTTTCGCGTCGCTCAAGGAGCAGCGCGCGCGGCGGCGCTGGACCATCTTCTTCCGGCTGCTGATGCTGGCCATCGTGATCCTGCTGGTACTGACCGCCACCGGCGTGCTGTTCCGCGGATCGGGGTCGAGCACGCCCGATCCGCATACCGCGCTGATCGAACTGGACGGCGTCATCGATGCCCAGGGCGAGGCCAGCGCCGACAAGATCAACGCCGCCCTGCAGGCCGCCTTCGACGACAACAACGCCAAGGGCGTGGTCCTGCGCATCAACAGCCCGGGCGGCAGCCCGGTCCAGGCCGGCATGATCTTCGACGAGATCCGCCGCCTGCGCGCCCAGAATCCCGATAAGCCGGTGTACGCGGTGGTCGAGGAAATCTGCGCCTCCGGCGGCTACTACGTCGCCGCCGCGGCCGACAAGATCTATGTCAACAAGGCCAGCGTGGTCGGCTCCATCGGCGTCATCATGGAAGGCTTCGGCTTCACCGGCCTGATGGACAAGGTGGGCGTCGAACGGCGCCTGGTCGTGTCCGGAGAGAACAAGGCGCTGCTGGATCCGTTCTCGCCCGCCAATCCCGGGCAGCAGGCCCATGCGCAGGCGCTGGTGCAGGAAATCTTCCAGCAGTTCGTCGGCGCGGTGCGGGAAGGGCGCGGCGAGCGGCTGCATGAAACGCCGGACATGTTCACCGGGCTGATCTGGACCGGCACCAAGAGCGTCGAACTGGGCCTGACCGACGAACTGGGCACGGTGGACAGCGTGGCGCGCGACGTCATCCAGGCCGACACCGTGGTGGACTACACGGTGCGCGAGAACTTCGCCGAGCGGGTCGCCAAGCGCGTGGGCGTGTCCTTCGGCGCCGGACTGGCCAAGACCGGCCTGGGCGGGGCCGGCGGCGTCTGGCATTGGAAGTAAAGGGCCGCTCCGCGATTCCGGGGCGCCAGGCGCGGCGCCCTTAGCGCCGCAGTTGTCCCAGGATGGCGCGCCGGATTTCGCCGAAGCGTGGGTCGGCGCGGTCGCGAGGGCGCGGCAGGTCGACCCGGGTCGCGGCGACGACGCGGCCGGGGCGTGGCGCCATGACCGCGATGGTGTCGCTCAGGTAGACGGCTTCCTCCACGTCGTGGGTCACCACGATCACCGTC
Organism: Pigmentiphaga sp. YJ18; assembly: GCF_038066655.1. Classification (NCBI taxonomy): domain Bacteria; kingdom Pseudomonadati; phylum Pseudomonadota; class Betaproteobacteria; order Burkholderiales; family Alcaligenaceae; genus Pigmentiphaga; species Pigmentiphaga sp. YJ18. Next base: position 129,397 of record NZ_JBBUKU010000002.1, read on the forward strand.
ACCCGCCGCTGCGACCAGATGCGCAGCAATTCCTCCTGCAGATGGACCCGCGTCAGCGAATCCAGGGCGCCGAAGGGTTCGTCCATCAGCAGTATTTCCGGTTCCGAGACCAACGCGCGGGCGATCGCGGCGCGCTGGGCCATGCCGCCCGAAAGCTGGTGCGGATAGGCCTTGGCAAAGGCGGACAGCCCCACCAGTTCCAGCATCGCCGCCACGCGGCGGTCGCGCTCGCGCGCAGCGAGATCGAGGCTGTCCAGTCCCAGCGCGACATTGCCGGCGATGGTCAGCCAGGGAAAGAGGCGATGGTCCTGGAACACCATGCCGCGCTCGATGCCGGGCCCGGCGATGGGCCGGCCGTCGATCAGGATCTCGCCGTCGAAGGCCGCGTCCAGGCCGGCCACCAGGCGCAGCAGCGTCGACTTGCCGCAACCGGACGCGCCCACGATGCTCAGGAATTCGCCGTGCCGCAGGTCCAGGTTGATCCGCTCCAGAACCGGCAGCGGCTGGTCGTCCACGGTGTACTGCTTGCCCACCCGGCGCAGGGACAGCGCGTACGAAGCGGGTTGGGCAAGGGAAGGGGAGGAGGTCGTCATTCAGCGGTCCCGCCAGGTGATGATGCGTGAAAAGACATGGCGCGAGGCCCGGTTGCAGGCATAGCCCACCAGGGCCAGCGCGACGACGCCGGCCAGCACCAGGTCCATGCGGAACAACTCCCGCGCCGCTACCAGGAACGAGCCCAGGCCGCGTCCGACGCCGATCGCGTATTCGGCGCCCACGGTGCCTATCCAGGCCGTCAGCAAGGCGATTTCCAGGCCGATCAGGATGGCAGGCAGCGCGGCCGGCAGGACCATCTTCGTCACCCGCCGCCACGGCCGCAGCCTGAGCACCGCCGCGGTTTCCCAGTAGGCGGGGGCGATGGCCCGCACGCCTTGCTCGGTGTTCAGGAAGGCGGGGAAAAAGGCCGACAGCGAGATGAAGACCACCTTGGCGACCTCGTCCGTGCCGAACCAGGCGGTCAGTAGCGGAATCCAGGCGAACAGGGCGACCTGGCGCAGGCCGTGCAGCGTGGGGGCGATTGCGCGCTGGAGCGGGCGCGACAATCCCAGGGCCACGCCCAGCGCGACGCCGGCGCAGGCGCCCAGCGCGATGCCCGCCGTGGCCCGCGTCAGGCTGGCGGCCAGCGCCGCCCAGATCTGCCGCCCGTCCGGATCCACGAATGGCGACGACAGGACTTGGTGCAGCGGCACCAGCAGCGGGGTGCGCACGAGGCTGGTATCGACGACGGCCAGCCACAGCAGCACCAGGGCGGCGGGCAGGGCGGCGCCGCGCCGCACGCGGGGCGCAAGGCGTGAGAGGGCGGCCAGCGGCCCTGGCCAGGCCGTGTCAGCCATGGGAGGGCACCTTGCGGTTCAGGGCCTGCTCGACGGCCAGCAGCGCGCGATCCAGCGCGAAACCCGCCAGGCCCACCACGATCATGCCGACGATCACGAGGTCGGTCTGGAACTGCTTGCGGCCCCACACCATCATGTAGCCGATGCCCTCGGTGGCGGCCAGCATCTCGACCACGATCAGGGCGATGAACGCGTGGCCCAGGCCCAGCCGCACGCCGCTGAAGACCGGACCCAGGCTGGCGGGCGCGATCACCCGGATAAAGCGGGTCCAGGGCCGCAGGCGCAGCACCCGCGCGGTTTCGAGGTGGGCCTTGGGGATGTCGCGTATGCCCTGGGCGGTATGGATGACGATGGGCACGAAGACCGCCTTGGCGATGATCAGGATCTTCAGCGTTTCGGCGATGCCGAAGACCAGGATCAGGATGGGTATCCAGCCGATGGAAGGAATGGCGAACAGCGCGCGCAGCAGCGGGTCGAGATAGTCGCGCACGGTGTCCGAGACCCCCAGCGCGATGCCGGTGGCCAGGCCCAGCGCGGCGCCCAGCAGGAAGCCCAGGCCGATGCGGTGCAGGCTGACGGCGAAGTTCGCGGCGATGTCGCCGTTCCCCAGCAGTTCCACGAAGCTGGTCCATACCCGTTCCGGCGCCGGCAGGATCTGCGGCGCCATCCAGCCCTGGGAGGCGGCCAGTTGCCAGGCGCACAGGGCCAGGGCCGGCAGCAAGAGCGGCAGCAGCGCTGCGCGCCACGCCCGTGGCGCACGGGGCCGGGCCGGGGAGGCGGGGACGGCGAGCGCGTCCAGGCGGGCGTCGGTATGGGAGGTCATGGCAATCGCTCCCGTCAGCCTTCCAGCGGCTTGCCGTTGGCGTCGCGCCGCGGCCAGTTCCCCTGCAGGCCGAGCTGGTCCAGCGCCTGGTCGACGTACCTGGGCAGGAACCATTGCTGGAGATCTATGCCCGAGCGGATCAGTTTCTGTTCCTGGCTGAAGGCGACGGCGTCGCGGTACTGGGAGACGAAGAACGTGTCGATGCGCGGATTGAAGACGTCCTTGAGCGCCACCCCCGCGTACTCGTCGCGCAGCGCCGGGTAGGGCACGCCGGAGCGGGTCCAGATGCGCAGGGCTTCCTCGCGGTTTTCCTCATGTCCCAGCCACTCCGCCGCGCGCACCAGCCCGCGCACCACGCGCTGCGTGGCCTCGGGATAGCGCTGCTCGAATGATTCCGTCACCGTGATGGCGCCGAAACCGGCCGCCTTGGGACCGATGTCGTGCGAGCTGTAGAAGACCTTGGCCAGGCCCTTGTCGCGCAGCGACAGCAGCACGCTCGAACCGATCACCGCATCCACGCTGCCCGCCGTGAGCGCCGCCAGCTGGTCGGCGGTGGCAAGGTCGAGCAGCGTCACGTCCTTGAGGGTCAGGCCGTTTCCTTCCAGCGCCTTCAGGAAGGCCCAGTGCAGCACCGTGCCCTTGGCGACGGCCACCCGCCTGCCCTTGAGGTCCTTGAACGACTTGACGGGCAGGTCGGGCCGGGCCACGCCGAAGATGGTGGTGTAGCCGTACGAGGTCACGATGCGCGTGGGCAGCCCGTTGGCGCGGCCGACGATGTTGGGCAGCGACCCGTACTGGGCGAAATCCAGCCGCCTGTTGGCGATGGCCTCGTTGATGGCCGGCCCCGTGCCGGTGAAGTACTCGAAGCTCAGCTTGACCGGCGTGCCCTGGAATTCATCGGCGATGAACCCCTTGCCCTGCGCGATCGCCAGCACCGCCAGCCCATAGGGCTTGCCGAACCCCTGCCCGAAACCGCCGAACCGCACCTGCTCCGGCCAGCCCTGCGCCTGCGCGCCCGCCGCTACCAACCCCGACACCACGACCGCCGCCGCATAACGTATGAACCGCATATTCCTATCCTTTTAAAAAACGATGCTCTTGCCGTTGCCAGGGCTATTCAATGGGCTCGGCTCAGGAGCTCGAAACTGCTGTCCCGCTGCGCTGTTGCCGTGCGCCCGGCGCCCCAGCCGATCGCGGCGCGGTAGCTGCCCATCAGGGGCCGCGCCGCGGTTTCCTCGACCGCCTGCGCGGCGTCGGCCGGCGCCGCCACGTACAGGGCGTCCACCGGGCAGTACAGTTCGCACATGAAGCAGGTCTGGCAATCGGACTGCCGGGCGATGCGCGGCGGGCCGCCGGGAACGAGGTCGAAGACATTGGTGGGGCAGGCGTGCACGCAGATGTTGCAGGCGGTGCAGCGTTCGGCGCTGACGATCTCGATCATGCCGCCACCTTGCCCGCGTAGGCGCCCGGCGTCGCGGGCGTCGAGACAGGCTGCGCCCGCACCCAGACGTCGTCCAGTCCGCCGCTGACCAGCCGGTGGTGCTGGGCGGGATCGACGGCCGCGTGCTCGGCGCGCCGGTGCATGCCGCGCGTCTCGGTGCGTTGCAGGGCGCTGCGATACATCCAGCGCGAGGTCGCCAGCATGGCCGCCGCCTCGCGGGCGCGCACCCACTGCGTGCCCGTGCCCGCCGGCCGGCCGCGGCGCACGCGGGCCCACAGCGCATCCAGCCGCCCCAGCGAGTCCTCCAGCAGCGGTCCGCTGCGCGTCCAGTTGCGTTCGGTGGGAAACACCTCGGCCTGCACCGCGCGGATGACCGCGTCCGCGTCCCAGGAAGCGGACGGATCGCCGTCCAGCCCGGCGACGCCGGCGCGGTGGACGTTGCGGTGGCCGAAGGCTCGCGCCTCGCGGGCGAACCGGGCGGCGCCCGCGCCGGCCCAGAAACCCGAGGACATGGCCCAGGCGGCGTTGTGGCTGCCGCCGCCGGTGAAGGCCCCGCAGATCAGCTCGCGCGTGGCGGCGTCGCCCGCGGCATACAGGCCGGCGACTGTCGTGGCGCAGTCGTCGCCGACCACGTGCAGGCCGCCGGTGCCGCGCACCGTGCCTTCCAGGCGCAGCGTGACCGGGAAGTGCTGGGTGAAGGGGTCGATGCCCTGCCGGTCGAAGGGGACGAAGAAGTTGGGCTGCGCGGTGCGCATCCAGGCGCGAATGGCGCCGTCGGCGCGGTCCAGGCAGGCATAGACGGGCTGCGTCGCCAGCGTCCTGGCGATGACGCCGCGCCCGCGCGACGAACCCGCTCCTTCGATGCGCCGGCCGTCGCGGTCATAGAACGTCGCCCAGTTGTAGAACAGGGACTTGGTGACCGATGCGAAGGCCGGACCCAGCCCGTAGGCGTTGGAGAACTCCATGCCCGAGAGTTCGGCGCCGGCCTCGGCACCGAGCAGGTAGCCGTCGCCGGTCAGGACGTTGCAGCCCAGCGCGCGGCTCAGGAAGGCGCAGCCGCCCGTGGCCAGCACCACGGCGCCCGCGCGGGCCACCCACGTCGCGCCCGTCTGGCGGTTGATGCCGACAGCGCCGCAGACCGCGCCGTGTTCGTCCACCAGCAGTTCCAGTACCGGGCTGTGGTCGAGAATGCGCGCGCCCGCCTGCTTGGCCGCCTTGCGCATCAGGCGCATGTAGTCCGGGCCCTGTAGCGAGGTCTGCCGCAACTGGCCGTGTTCGTCCTGGGGGAAGGGATAGCCCCATTCCGTCAGCGTCTCGATGTTGTTCCACGTCTGTTCGAGCACGCGGTCCATCCAGGCGTGCTCGGCCAGGAAGCCGCCCATCTCCAGGCGGCTGGCCTTGGCCTTCTCGCGCGCGGCGGCGTCGCGCGGGACATGCCAGACGCCCGTGCCGGACGGCGCGGTCGCGCCCGAGGTGCCGCAGTATCCCTTGTCGGCGAGCACCACGCGCGCGCCGCTCGCGGCCGCGCCGACGGCGGCCCACGTGCCCGCCGGGCCGCCTCCTATGATCAGCACATCGGCATCGTGCCGGACCGAGGCTTCGGTGCCGGACAGGGGGTGCAAATCGCGTACCGCCATGTTCGTCTCTCCTGGAACCGGCCATGGGCCGGAGTGCGGGGGACCGCAGCGGAGAAAGGAACGCCTTCGCCCGCATGCCGGTCATGCATGTCCAGGAATGCTAGAGACGGACGGCTGGCCGCCCAACGATTTGTTTCGCGCTTGGTTATCCGTTTATCGCATGTGTTGCCGGCGCTAAGCCTTGGCCAGGAACAGGAACAGCGTGGGCTGCTTGTCCAGCTCGGGCGGCGGCTGGCGCTTCCAGTCCGCGATGCTTTGTGTGCGCACCCATTCGCGCTCGGTCGTGAGCGCGCGGGCGACGCACAGCAGGGTGGCGGGCCGCAGGGTGGCCAGCATCGTCGCGAACATGGCGCCGTTGCGATAGGGTGTTTCGATCAGGAGCTGGGTCTGGTTGTGCCGCGCCGAGGCCTGCTCCCATTCCCGCAGTTGGCGTGCGCGCTCGCCTGCATCGACCGGTGCGTAGCCGTGGAAGGCGAAGCGCTGGCCGTCGAGGCCGCTGGCCATGAGTCCGAGCAGGATGGAGGAGGGGCCCACCCAGGGCTGCACGCGTATGCCAAGGGCGTGCGCGGCGCGGGCCACGCGCGCGCCGGGGTCCGCCACGGCCGGGCAGCCGGCCTCGGAAACCAGGCCGATCTCGCCGCCCGCCGCGATGGGCTTGAGCCAGGCCGCGATGTCGCGGTCGTCGGTGCGGGCATCCAGGGTGTGAATGATGATTTCCTGGATCGGCCGCACGGTGCCGATGGCCTTCAGGAAGGCGCGCGCGGTCTTGGCGTTCTCGGCGATGTAGGTGTCCAGCCGGCCGGCCAGGGCGCGGGCCTCGGCGGGCAGCCAGCGCTCGGGCGGGGTGTCGCCGAGCGAGACGGGGACCAGGTGCAGGATGCCGGAGGATTTCATGCGCGGGGCTCCTCGAGCGCGTCCAGCGGGTCCATGCCGAAGCCGGCCAGCAGCCGGGTCAGGGCGATCAGCGGCAGGCCGATCAGGGCGGTGGGGTCGTCGCTTTCTATCCGCTCCATCAGTGCGATGCCCAGGGCCTCGGCCTTGGCGCTGCCGGCCGTGTCGTAGGGGCGCTCGGCGTGCAGGTAGGCGCGCAGCGCCCGGTCGGACAGTTCACGCAGCATGCACCGCGTGGTCACGACGGCGCTGGCGGGGTGCCGGCCGTCGTCCACCGCCACGGCGGTGTGGAAGGCCACCGTGCGGCCGCGCATGGCCTGCAGTTGCGCGAGCGCCTGCTCGAAGCCGCCGGGCTTGCCGATGGGGGCGCCGTCCACCGTCGCGACCTGGTCCGAACCGATCACCAGCGCGCCGGGGTGGGCCTGGCTCACGGCGCGGGCCTTGGCCAGGGCCAGGCGCAGGGCGAGGTCCCGGGGCGCTTCGCCCGGGGCCGGTGTTTCGTCCACGCCGGGCGCGGCCACGGAGAAGGGAAGCCGCAGGCGTTCGAGCAGTTCGCGGCGGTAGGGGGAGGTCGAGGCGAGGATCAGGGACCGCGCCGTGGTTTCAGGGCTTGCCATGGTGGGATAAGTGTTTGACTTGTTTGACTCTTTTCGGGTTTTCACGCTATTATCCAACGTTTTCCCGAGCTTCTTTTCCTTTCCGGGTGTCTTCACGGACTGCATGGCGGGACTGCGTGGACGTTTCGGAAAGCAGGCAGAAGAAAGTGCGGTGGAAAAACATGCAAGGCGGCAGGTCGTGAAAGACTCCAGCGAATCCGGCGCGGTGCGCCACATCGATGCGTTCGAGTTCGTCAGGCTCGGGCGATCGCTCGAAGGCAGCGCGCCGCTCGCGCGTTTCGTCCGCTTGCTGGACGGCTTGCCCGGGCAGGATCCTTCGGCGGTGGTGCGCTGGTCGGCCCAGGCCGATCGCGGTCCGCTGGGCGAACCCCTGATCCGGCTCGCGGTCGAAACGGTCCTGACCGTGCAGTGCCAGCGTTGCCTGGGGCCGCTGGCGATGCCCATCGAATCCGAGGTCGCGTTGCAGCTGGTCGAAACCGAGGCCGAGCTCGACGATCCGAATACGTTCGATGAGTCCGACCTGGAAGAGCTCGACGCGGAGCAGGATTTCGAGAAAGTATTGGGGTCGCGCCGGTTCGATCTGTTCGAGCAGGTCGAGGACGAGTTGATCCTGAGCGTGCCGTACGTTCCCCGGCACGACATCTGTCCCGATGGCGGGGGCGGGCCCTCGGGCGATGAACCCGAGAAAAAGCCGTCGCCGTTCGCGGTGCTGGCCGGGCTGAAGGGCTCGGCGGGCGATGTCGGCAAATAAGCGACATATTTTGTGTATAGTCGCAGCGGGCCGGACAAGGGGCCTTTGATTCCCCGGTCCGGCGCGATGCGGATAAGTAAGCGAGCGTTGTAAGCGTTTTCGCGGCAGTTTGGGTTTTTGGACGGCGTTTCGGGCAAGCCTGCGCAGACCGCCGTCATCATTCGAGAAAGCAGGTTTTAGAACTCGCGGCGGTCACGCGTAGGCATCTGGCTTACAATGCGCGCCGTTCCTAGGAGTCCAGTCACATGGCCGTTCAGCAAAACAAAAAGTCGCCCTCCAAGCGTGGTATGCACCGCGCCCACGATTTCCTGACCAATCCCCCGGTCGCCGTCGAACCGACCACGGGCGAGACGCACCTGCGTCACCACATCAGCCCCAACGGCATCTACCGCGGTCGCAAAGTCCTCAAGACCAAGAACGACGAGTGATACCGAACGGCCCCGGGCAGTCCCTTGCACTGGGGTCGTTTACTCAGGGGTGGAATGCGGACGCCGCGAGGCCTACAGGTCGGCGTTCTTCCCCTGGGCACTTGCGGAATGCATTTTCCGGTCTTGTCTGTCCCGCCGAACCAGGTTTGCCGATGACCGATACAGCATGTGTCTGTAGAGAGCCGGGCAGTCCTGAGGCGCGCGGACAGGCGTTTCTGCGTCCATGGCTATGATCCGTATCGCGATCGATTGCATGGGAGGCGATTTCGGCCTGCCCGTGACGATTCCTGCTGCCCTGGCGTTCTCCGACCGTCATCCCGGCGTCGAGCTGCTGCTCGTCGGCCTGGCCGACCAGATCGAAGCCCGCCTGGCTCAGGCCAAGGCCGCGCCCGCCCAGCGGGAGCGGCTGCGCATCGTGCCCGCCACCGAAGTCGTCACCATGGACGACAAGGTCGAGGTCGCGCTGCGCCGCAAGAAAGACTCCTCCATGCGCATCGCCGCCGAACTCGTGCGCGACGGCCAGGCCGACGCCTGCGTCTCGGCGGGGAACACCGGTGCATGGATGGCCATTTCCCGCTATGTGCTCAAGACGCTGGACGGCATCGACCGTCCCGCGATCGCCAAGGCCATTCCCAACCAGTCGGGCGGCATGACCGTCATCCTGGACCTGGGCGCCAACGTCGATTGCACGGCCGAGCACCTGCTGCAGTTCGCCATCATGGGTTCGGCGCTGGTTTCCAGCGTCGGCCATCGCGAGCGGCCCACCGTGGGCCTGCTCAACATCGGCGAGGAAGCGATCAAGGGCAACGACGTGGTCAAGCAGGCCGCCGAGCTGCTGCGCGGCAGCGCGCTGAACTTCCACGGCAACGTCGAGGGCAACGACATTTTCAAGGGCACCGTGGACGTGGTCGTCTGCGATGGCTTTGTTGGTAACATCGTGCTCAAGTCTTCCGAGGGCCTGGCCAAGATGCTGGGTGTCTTCATCAAGGAAGAGTTCAAGAGAAACCTGTTCACGCTGTTGATGGGCGCCATCGCCACGCCGGTGCTGAACCGCTTCCGCCAGCGCGTGGACCCGCGCCGCTACAACGGAGCGGCGCTGCTGGGATTGCGCGGCGTCGTCATCAAGAGCCATGGTTCCGCCGATACCTACGCGTTCGAATGGGCCCTGCAGGACGCCTACGACGCGGTCGAAAGCGGCTTGCTCGGCCGGACTGCGCAAACCATTGCGCAGATCACGAGCGTGCCGGCCGGCGGGATCGAGCATGAGGCCGGCCTCGAGCCGTCCTCGCACGGAGATATTGCATGAGTGCAACAACGGCGCATCCGTCCAGCAGCCCGGCTCCCGCGGCATGGTCGAGAATCGTCGGTTCGGGCAGTTGCCTGCCCGAGCGCGTGGTCAGCAATGACGAGCTGGCGGCCGAACTGGCCCAGCGCGGCGTCGAGACGTCCGATGCCTGGATCGTCGAGCGTACCGGCATCCGCCAGCGCCACATCGCCGAGCGCGGCGTCACCTCCAGCGACCTCGGTACCGAGGCCGCGCGACGCGCGCTGCAGGATGCCGGGATCGACGCCGCCGAGCTCGATCTCATCATCGTCGCGACCTCGACGCCCGATTTCGTCTTTCCCAGCACGGCCTGCCTGATCCAGGCCAGGCTCGGCGCCTCGCGCGCCGCGGCCTTCGACGTCCAGGCCGTGTGCACGGGCTTCATCTACGCGCTGACCACCGCCGACAGCTTCGTGCGCGCCGGCCGGGCCCGCAAGGCCCTGGTCATCGGCACCGAGGTCTTCTCGCGCATCCTGGACTGGAACGACCGGTCGACCTGCGTGCTGTTCGGCGACGGCGCCGGCGCCGTGGTGCTCGAGGCCTCGCCCGAGCCGGGCGTGATGGCCGCCAAGCTGCATGCCGATGGCAGCCAGACCAAGATCCTGTGCGCCGCGGGCAACGTGGCCTATGGCGAGGTGACCGGCGACCCCTTTCTGCGGATGGAGGGGCAGGCGGTCTTCAAGCAGGCCGTCACGGTGCTCGACCGGGTGGCGCAGGAAGTGATGGAGGAAGCGGGCGTGCCGCTGTCCGACCTGGATTGGCTCATTCCCCACCAGGCCAACGTGCGCATCATCAACGCCACCGCCAAGCGCCTCGGCATCCCGCTCGAACGCGTGGTGTCCACGGTGGACCTGCACGCCAACACCTCGGCGGCCAGCGTGCCGCTGGCCCTGGACGCCGCCCGCCGCGATGGCCGCGTCAAGCGGGGCGATCTGGTGATGCTGCAGGGCGTGGGCGGCGGATTCACGTGGGGCGCCGTGCTGGCGCGCATGTGAGTCCGGTAGGAAAACAGAACAAGCGGGGCTTTACCCATGACTAAAATCGCATTCGTCTTTCCCGGCCAGGGTTCGCAGTCGGTCGGCATGCTCGACGGCTTCGCGGGCAATGCGTCGGTGGCCGACGTCGTGGCCCGTGCCGGCGCCGCCCTGGGCGAGGACCTGGGCGGCCTGATGGCCAACGGCCCGGCCGAACAACTGAACCTGACCACCTACACCCAGCCGGTCATGCTGACCGCCGGCGTGGCGGCCTATGCCGCCTGGCAGGCGGCGGGCGGGCCGGTTCCGGCGGTCGTCGCCGGACACAGCCTGGGTGAGTACGCGGCGCTGGTCGCCGCCGGCTCGCTCACGCTCGAAGATGCCGTGCGGCTGGTCCGCATCCGTGCCGACGCCATGCAGTCCGCGGTGCCCGTGGGGCAGGGCGGGATGGCGGCCATCCTGGGCCTGACCGACGACCAGGTGCGTGCCGCCTGCGCCGCCGCGGCCCAGGGCGAGGTGGTCGAGCCGGTGAACTTCAACGCACCGGCGCAGGTGGTGATCGCCGGCAACAAGGCCGCCGTGGAGCGTGCCTGCGAAGCCGCCAAGCAGGCGGGCGCCAAGCGCGCGCTGCCGCTGCCGGTTTCGGCGCCTTTCCATTCCAGCCTGATGCAGCCGGCCGCCCAGACGCTGGCCAAGGCGCTGGAAGCCATCGACATCCAGTCGCCCCATATCCCGGTGCTCAACAACGTGGACGTGGCCGCGCCGACCCAGCCGGCGGCGATCGCCGACGCGCTGGTCCGCCAGGCCTGGCATCCGGTACGATGGGTGGAAACCATACAGCTGATGCAGTCCCAGGGGATCACCCATGTCGTCGAGTGCGGGCCGGGCAAGGTGCTGACGGGCCTGGCCAAGCGCATCGCTCCCGACCTGACGGCGCTGGCCGTGACGGACCAGGCATCGCTTGAAGCCGCGTTGGCGGCGGTAGCCTCCAATTAGGGCTCCCCCCTACGCGCTTCGCGCGCCCCCCAGGGGGCGATGCGGGTGGACCGGCGGAGCCGGATCCACCGCGTCCTGGCAAAAGCAGGAACGGGGGGGTAACTCGGGGTTGGATGGATAGTCCGGGGCGCTGGGGCGCGCCGGGGTGAGATAAGGAAAAATCATGGAATTGCAAGGCAAGGTCGCGCTGGTGACGGGCGCGTCGCGGGGGATAGGCAAGGCGATCGCGGCGGAATTGGCCGCGCGGGGCGCGACCGTGATCGGGACCGCGACGACCCAGGCCGGCGCCGACACCATCACGGAGGCGCTGGGCGGGTTCCCGGCCAAGGGCCGTGGCGTGGTGTTGCAGGTGAACGACGCCGCGGCGGTCGACGCGCTGGTGGACGAAATCGGCAAGACCGACGGCGGTCTGCACATTTTGGTCAACAACGCCGGCATCACCCGGGATACACTCGCGATGCGCATGAAGGACGAGGATTGGTCGGCGGTGATCGACACCAATCTGACGGCGGTGTTCCGCCTGTCGCGCGCCGTCATGCGGGGGATGATGAAGGCCAAATGGGGCCGTATCATCAACGTGACCTCGGTGGTGGGGGCCAGCGGCAACGCCGGCCAGGCGAACTACGCCGCCGCCAAGGCCGGGGTGGCCGGCATGACCCGCGCCCTGGCGCGGGAACTGGGCAGTCGCAACATTACCGTCAACTGCGTGGCGCCGGGTTTCATCGATACCGACATGACCCGTGCCCTGGGGGACGAGCAGACCGGTGCCCTGCTGGGACAGATCCCGCTGGGCCGCCTGGGCCGTCCCGAAGACATCGCCCACAGCGTCGCCTTCCTGGCGTCGCCGGGGGCCGGATATGTAACCGGCGCCACCCTGCACGTCAACGGTGGCATGTACATGAATTGATTTCCGCGTATTGCAACCGCGATATGCATTCGTCCGGCCGGGCCGCTTTAGACAAGCGAGCTTGGCTATAATTCAGTTAGATATAGACCCTTTTGGAGGATCTCCATGGATAGCATCGAACAGCGCGTCAAGAAGATCGTCGCTGAGCAACTCGGCGTCAACGAAGCCGAGATCAAGAACGAATCTTCTTTTGTCGACGACCTCGGTGCCGATTCGCTCGATATGGTGGAACTCGTCATGGCGCTCGAAGACGAGTTCGAGACCGAGATTCCCGACGAGGAAGCCGAGAAGATCACGACCGTGCAGCAAGCCATCGACTACGTTGGCGCGCACATCAAGAAGTAAGTCGTTTTCGTGCGATGACGCAGGCGGCTCATCGGCCGCCTTCGTTTTTTAAGTTCGGCGCGGCCATGCGCGACCTTGCCGGAGTCAACGGCGGGAGGGCAGCTGCCGGATTCGCTTTTTCTCCGCGCACTTGAGGAGTAGTCAGTGAAGCGACGCGTCGTCATCACCGGTCTCGGTATCGTTTCCCCTGTGGGCAATGACATCGCCTCCGCATGGGACAACATCGTCAACGGCCGTTCAGGCATAGACCGCATCACCCGCTTCGATCCCACCGATTTCAACTGCCATATCGCCGGTGAAGTCAAAGGGTTCGACGCGAGCCAGTTCGTGCCCGCCAAGGAAGTGCGCCAGATGGATACCTTCATCCATTACGGCATCGCGGCCGGCGTGCAGGCCTTGAAGGACAGCGGGCTTGAAATCACCGATGCCAACGCCGAGCGCGTCGGCGTCATCGTCGGCTCGGGTATCGGCGGCCTGCCCCGCATCGAGGAAACCGAGGCCGATTACCTGCAGCGCGGTGCGCGCCGCATTTCGCCTTATTTCGTCCCGGCGTCGCTGATCAACCTGATCTCGGGCCAGCTGTCGATCCGCTTCGGCATGAAGGGGCCCAGCTACGCCGTGGTATCGGCGTGCACCACCGGCCTGCACAGCATCGGTGATGCCGCGCGCCTGATCGAATACGGCGATGCCGACGTCATGCTGGCCGGCGGCGCCGAGTCCACCGTGTCGCCGCTGGGCATCGGCGGCTTCGCCGCCATGCGCGCGCTGTCCACCCGCAACGACGACCCCAAGACGGCCTCGCGGCCCTGGGACCGCGATCGCGACGGCTTCGTGCTGGGCGAGGGCGCGGGCGTGCTGGTGCTCGAGGAATACGAACACGCCAAGAAGCGCGGCGCGCGCATCTACGGCGAATTCGCCGGCTACGGCATGAGTTCCGACGCCCACCACATCACGGCGCCCGATCGCGAAGGTCCTTGCCGCGGCATGGTCAACGCGCTGCGCAACGGCCGGATCAACAAGGAAGAGGTCCACTACGTCAATGCCCACGGCACGTCGACGCCGCTGGGGGACAAGAACGAGACCGAAGCCCTGAAGCTGGCCTTCGGCGACCACGCCAAGCAGATCGTGGTCAGCTCGACCAAGTCCATGACGGGCCACCTGCTGGGTGCCGCCGGCGGCATCGAAGCGGTGTTCACGACGCTGGCCATCTACAACCAGATTGCTCCGCCCACCATCAACATCTTCAATCAGGACCCCGAGTGCGATCTCGACTACTGCGCCAACCAGGCGCGGCAGATGAAGATCGACGTCGCGCTGTCGAACTCCTTCGGGTTCGGCGGTACCAACGGCACGATGATCGTGCGCAAGGTCTGATTTGAACGATCTCGGGGCGGCACCCTCCGGCCTGTCCATGCTGGCGCATCTGCGGCCTTCGCGCCGCGCCGGCCTGCTGGGGCATTGCATCGCCCTGGCAGCGGGATGGGCCGCGGCCGCCGGGACCTGGTTCGCGCTGGCCGGTTCGCCGCTGGCCTGGGCGGCAGCCCCGGCCGCCGGCCTGGGCCTGGCGCTGGGCGCCATTGGCTGCCAGCGCCGGGCGCGCCTGTCGTTTCGCGCGCTTGCCGTCGACGCCGGCGGCAACTGGTCGTTGGCCGACCGGCAGGGCTGGCGGCGTTTCCGGCCGCATCGCATCTGGCGTTCCCCCCTGGGCTGGCTGACGCTGCAAGGCGATCTCGCGCCGCCGCCGGGACGGCTCCAGCCGCCCGCGCGGGCGACGCTTACCGTATGGGCCGACAGCCTGGATGCCGGGGAGTGGCGGCAGCTGCGCATAGCCGTCGCCTGGACCGAGCAGCGGGGCGAGGGCCTGCTGGTCGCGCCCCAGGCCCGTGATCCCCGCCTGGGAACCCCGGCATGACGAGCGAACGCGAGATCGACGCCGAGCTGGTCGCCCGCGTGCAGCGGGGCGACAAGAAGGCGTTCGAGCTGTTGATGCTGAAGTATCAACGCAAGATCCTGCGCCTGTTGTCGCGTTTCATCCGCGATCCCAGCGAAATTGAAGACGTCGCCCAGGAGGCCTTCATCAAGGCCTATCGCGCGCTCCCGCAGTTTCGCGGGGAAAGCGCGTTCTACACCTGGCTCTACCGCATCGCGATCAACACCGCCAAGAACCATCTGGTGGCTTCGGGCCGGCGTCCCAGCTCGCCGTCCGAATATGAGAACGAGGACGGTGAAACTTTCGACGAAACCGACAACCTAAGCGATATCAATACGCCAGAATCCATGATGGCGACCCGCGAAATTGCCGAAACGGTCAATTTGGCGATCGAGGCTCTTCCCGAAGAGTTGCGAACGGCTATCGTGTTGCGCGAGATTGAAGGAATGAGCTATGAGGATATCGCCCAGTCGATGGGATGTCCCATAGGCACCGTGCGATCCCGGATCTTCCGGGCGCGCGAGGCAATTGCGGCCCGGTTGCGGCCTCTGCTGGATACCCAGGACGACAGGCGTTGGTAGCCGGGGGAGAGCAGGGCATGGATTTTGGGCAAAATGGCAGGTAACCGGGCAATCGGCAGCCCCGGAGGTTATGGAAATGCAGGTGACATCGCATCGGAATGAGTCCGTCGGTTTCGGCCAGGAAACGGCCGCGTCTGCGCAGGACGAACTGGACGGGTTGAATCGGGCCCGGGTAGAGGAATGGCTGTCGGCCTACATGGACGGCGAACTCGCCGACGAGGCCGATGAAGCGAAGGCGGCCGTGTCCGCCTATCTGGCTACGGGCGGCGGCCGCGCCGACTGGGACCTGTACCATCTGGTCGGCGACGTGGTGCGCACGCCCGAACTGGCGCTGCCCATGTCGTCCGGCTTCCATCAGCGCTTCCTCGAAGCGCTCGAACACGAGGCGCCCATCGTCGCGGCCCCCCGACGGACGGTCTCCCGCCGCTTCATGACGCGCTATGGTTTTCCCGGCCTGGCCGCCGCGGCCGCCGTCGCCTCGGTCACCTGGATCGCCCAGCCCTATTTCGGCGGGCAGGGTGCGCCGGTCGAGTTTTCCGCCAGCGCCCAGCCGGCCGCCGCGCCGGCCATCGCCCAGGTCGCCGCGCCGGCCGCTCGCCGGGCCGCGCCGGTGGTCGACGTTTCGCTGGGCGAGTACCTCGAGGCTCACCGGCAGATCGCTGGCCGGAGCGCCATCCGGCAGGTGTCGGCCACCTCTTTCGAACCCGCCGCAGGGCAACGTTGAAGGAAGGTCTCGTGTCGGAGGTTAGTCGTTCGGCCGTGGTGTGGTCCACGCGTTCCCTGGCGTTCGCCATGTTGTGCCTGGTGACGATCGCGTCCCAGGCGCAGTCCTCGGCCCCCGCGGTTCCGGCCGATGGCACCGGGTTGTTGCAGCGCATTCAGTCCTCGGCCCGGGAACTCAATTATTCCGGCGTCTTCGCGTATCAGCAGGGCGCCTCGATGCAGTCTTCCCGCATCACCCACGTCTACGACGGCAAGAGCGAGCACGAGCGGCTGGAACTGCTCGACGGCCAGCCGTTGGAGTTTCTGCGCAAGGACGACGAGATCCAGTGCCTGCTGCCGCAGAAGCGCGCGGTGCTGATCGAGACGCGCACCGCCCGCGACCGTTTTCCCGGCCTGATGATAGGCGGTCCGGACCAACTGGGCGAACACTACGACGTCAGCGTCGAGGCCGAGCCCGAGCGCGTGGCCGACCGCGATTGCCAGGTCATTACCCTGCGTCCCCGGGACAACGACCGCTATGGCTACCGGCTGTGCGCCGACAGCAGTTCCGGGCTGCTGCTGCGAGCCCAGACCCTGTCGCCCGAGGACGAGGTGGTCGAGCAGGTCGCGTTCATCGCGCTGCAGGTGGGGGCGGATGTCGACCGCAAGCAGCTCAAGCCGCGCTGGAAGACCGAGGGCTGGCGCGTCGTGCGCACGCAGCTCAAGCCGGTCAAGCTGGCCGATCTCGGCTGGAAGGTGGGCGAGCCGGTGGGTTTCCACAGGATGATGGAAGTCCAGCGGTCGATGGGCGGCAAGCCCGACGTCAAGCAGGTCATGCTCTCGGATGGCCTGGCGGCGATCTCCGTCTTCATCGAACCCTATAGCGAATCGCATCCCAAGCAGGTCGGGCCGGGCGTCCGCGGCGCTATCAACGTGGTGGGGCGCCGCCTGGGCGACCATTGGATCACCGTGCTGGGCGAGGCGCCCCTGGGCACGATCCAGCAGATCGCCGATTCGATAAGCTATACGCCGGTGGCCGCGCGCAAGCCCTGAGTGCTGCCGGTTTCCTGCCTTTTCTTTACCCGGAGCTTACATGTCAGTTTTCCATGGTGCTGCGCGCTATCCGCATCCAATGAAACGGGTGTGCTCGACCCTGGGCACCGCGTTGCTGCTGGCCTTGTTCGCCGCGTTGCTGCTGGTGGCCGGCCAGCCGGCGGCCCAGGCGCAGACTCGGGCCCTGCCTGATTTCACCGATCTGGTGGCCAAGGCCGATCCGGCCGTGGTCAACATCCGAACCACCGCCCGGGCCGTGGCGCGCGGCCCCTATGGCGGCGGGGGCGGCCAGGATCCCTACGAGCTTTTCCGCTGGTTCTTCGGCCCCGATTTCGTGCCTCCCGGCCGGGGGCCCCGGCAGCCGACCCCTCCGGGCAACAATGACGAGGGCCAGGAGGTGCCGCGTGGCGTGGGATCGGGGTTCTTCATCTCGGCCGACGGCTACATCCTGACCAACCACCACGTCGTCAACGGCGCCGACGACATCTACGTCACGCTGACGGACCGCCGCGAATTCAAGGCCAAGGTCATCGGCTCGGACGAACGCACCGACGTGGCCCTGATCAAGGTCGAGGCCGCGGGCATGACCCCGCTCAAGCCCGGCGATCCCACCCAGTTGCGCAAGGGCGAGTGGGTGATGGCCATCGGCTCGCCATTCGGGCTCGATTCCACCGTTACCGCGGGCATCGTCAGCGCCACCGGCCGGGATACGGGCGACTACCTGCCGTTCATCCAGACCGACGTGGCGGTCAACCCCGGCAACTCCGGCGGCCCGCTGCTGAACATGCGCGGCGAGGTGGTGGGCATCAATTCGCAGATCATCTCCCGCAGCGGCGGCTTCATGGGCATTTCGCTGGCCATTCCCATCGACGAAGCCATGCGCGTGGTCGACCAGCTGCGTTCCAGCGGGCGGGTCATCCGTGGCCGCATCGGCGTGCAGATCGGCGAAGTCAGCAAGGAAGTCGCCGATGCCATCGGGCTGGGCCGCACGGCCGGCGCCTCGGTGGGCATGGTGGAGCCGGGCAGTCCCGCCGAGAAGGCCGGGATCGAGCCGGGCGACGTCATCCTGAAGTTCAACGGCAAGACCATCGAGCGTTCGTCCGACCTGCCGCGCACGGTGGGCGAGACCAAGCCGGGCACCAAGGCCACGATTCAGGTCTGGCGGCGTGGCAGCACCCGCGACCTGTCCATCACCGTGGGCGAACTCGAGCCGGACAAGGCCGCCGCCGCCCGCCAGGACGAGGGCGGCAGCCAGGCCCAGAAGACCAACGTGCTGGGCCTGGCGGTGTCCGACCTGCCGGCCGCCCGCCGCCGCGAGCTGCGAGTCCGGGGCGGGGTGCAGGTGGATGCCGCCGACGGTCCCGCCGCCCGGGCCGGTATCCGCCAGGGGGATGTCATCCTGGCGCTGGACAATACCGAAATCACCGGCGCGTCGCAGTTCAACGGGCTGGTGGCCAAGATCGACCGGAACAAGGTCCATGGCGTGCTGGTCCGGCGCGACGACCTGACCCAGTGGGTGCCGATACGGCCCACGAGGTAGTCGGGCAGACATTCGCGCTCGGCGGTAAAATGCCGGGTCGCGACATATCTATCGGGCAGGCCGTGCGGGAACGTCCCGCACGGCTGATACAGGCGGGGCGCGTTGCGCCCCCTTTTTTTGCAAATCCCCAAGGGCACCGCGGACCCGGCCTCGCCGGTCAGCCAGTGCCGCGCCCCCTTGAAGGGGCGCGCGCAGCGCGTAGGGGGTGGGCTTACTACTTGGATCGCATGCAGCACATTCGCAATTTCTCCATCATTGCCCACATCGACCACGGCAAATCGACGCTTGCCGACCGCATCATCCATCGCTGCGGGGGCTTGTCGGATCGGGAAATGGAGGCCCAGGTACTCGACTCGATGGACATCGAGCGCGAGCGCGGCATCACGATCAAGGCTCAGACCGCCGCGCTGCACTATCAGGCGCGGGACGGCAAGACCTACAACCTGAACCTGATCGACACCCCGGGGCACGTGGACTTCTCGTACGAAGTCAGCCGCTCGCTGTCGGCCTGCGAGGGCGCGCTGCTGGTGGTCGATGCCTCCCAGGGCGTGGAGGCGCAGACCGTTGCCAACTGCTATACGGCCATCGAATTGGGCGTCGAGGTCGTGCCGGTGCTGAACAAGATGGACCTGCCGCAGGCCGATCCGGAAACCGCCAAGCAGGAAATCGAGGAAGTCATCGGGATCCCCGCGGATGACGCCATCCCGGCCAGCGCGAAGACCGGCATGGGGATCGACGACATCCTGGACGCGGTCATCGCCCGTATCCCGCCGCCCGAGGGCAGCGCCACCGAACCGCTGCAGGCGCTGATCATCGATTCGTGGTTCGACAACTACGTGGGCGTGGTGATGCTGGTGCGCGTGATCAACGGCGTGCTCAAGCCCAAGGAAAAGCTGCTGCTGATGGCCACGGGGGCAACCCACCTGTGCGAGCAGGTCGGCGTGTTCACGCCCAAGTCCGAGGCCCGCACGCACCTGTCGGCGGGGGAAGTGGGTTTCATCATCGCCGGCATCAAGGAACTCAAGCACGCCAAGGTGGGCGATACCATCACCCACGCCTCCAAGCCGGCGGCCACGCCGCTGCCGGGTTTCAAGGAGATCAAGCCGCAGGTGTTCGCTGGCCTCTACCCGGTCGAATCCAGCGAGTACGACTCGCTGCGCGATTCGCTGGAAAAGCTCAAGCTCAACGACGCCGCGCTGATGTACGACCCCGAGGTGTCGCAGGCGCTGGGCTTCGGCTTCCGCTGCGGTTTCCTGGGGCTGCTGCACATGGAAATCGTGCAGGAGCGGCTCGAGCGCGAGTTCGACATGGACCTCATCACCACCGCGCCGTCGGTGGTCTACGAGGTCGAGCTGCGCGACGGGTCGGTGGTCACCGTCGACAGCCCGTCCAAGATGCCCGAGGTGGGCAAGATCGCCGACGTGCGCGAGCCCATCGTCACGGTCACGCTGTTCATGCCGCAGGAGTACGTGGGGCCGGTCATCACCCTGTGCACGGCCAAGCGCGGCATCCAGATCAACATGGCCTACCACGGCCGCCAGGTCCACCTGACCTACGAGATCCCGCTGGCCGAGATCGTCCTGGACTTCTTCGACAAGCTCAAGTCCGTGTCCAGGGGCTATGCCTCGATGGACTACGAGTTCAAGGAATACCGCAGCGCCGACGTGGTGCGAGTCGACCTGCTGATCAACGGCGACAAGGTCGACGCGCTGTCGCTCATCGTGCACCGCGCCAACGCCCGCGCCCGCGGACGGGACGTGACCGCCCGCATGCGCGAGCTGATTCCCCGCCAGATGTACGACGTGGCCATCCAGGCCGCCATCGGCGCCGAGGTCATCGCGCGCGAGAACGTCAAGGCCTTGCGCAAGAACGTGCTGGCCAAGTGCTACGGCGGGGACATTTCCCGCAAGAAGAAGCTGCTCGAAAAGCAAAAGGCCGGCAAGAAGCGCATGAAGCAGGTCGGCAGCGTCGAGATTCCGCAAGAGGCCTTCCTGGCCATTCTGCAGGTGGAGGACAAATGAACCGCGGTGTTGTGAATCATATCGAGGGGAAGGCGGCATGAGCCTGAATTTCGCGCTGATCCTGTTCGTGCTGCTGGTCGTGACCGGCATCGTCTGGGCATTCGACCGCGTATCGCTGCGCCCGCAGCGCGCCGCCCGCATGGCCCGCGCCGCCGCCGAGTTCGACGCCGGGCGCGCCCAGTCGGTACGCGCCGCCAGCGGCGAGACCGAAGTCGTGCGCCAGCGCCAGGAAGTGGTGGACCGCGCCGGCAAGATGCCGTGGTGGGTGGAGTATTCGGTCAGCTTCTTCCCGGTCATCCTGTTCGTATTCGTGCTGCGCTCGTTCGTGGTCGAGCCATTCCGCATCCCATCCGGCTCGATGATCCCCACGCTGCAGATCGGCGATCTCATCCTGGTCAACAAGTTCTCGTACGGCCTGCGCCTGCCCATCGTGGACAAGAAGGTCGTCCCGCTGGGTGACCCCCAGCGCGGCGACGTCGTCGTCTTCCGCTATCCGGTCGATCCGCAGGTCGACTACATCAAGCGCGTGATCGGCGTGCCGGGCGACGAAGTGGCCTACCTGAACAAGCGGTTGACCATCAATGGCCAGGAAATACCCACGAAGAAAATAGGGGAATACTTCGACCCCGACCGGGTTTCCTATGCCGCGTTGTATAACGAAAATATCAAAGGTGTAGAACACCAGATATTGATAGATGAGCGGCGTTCTCCGGAGATCGATCCGTTTGGCGGCTTTCCGAACCGGGACGCCTGCGAATATTCCCGCGAGGGCGTGCGTTGCAAAGTGCCCGCAGGCAATTATTTCGTCATGGGCGATAATCGGGATAACAGCGCGGACAGCCGGTATTGGGGTTTCGTGCCGGATTCGAATATCGTGGGCAAGGCGTTTTTCGTCTGGATGAACTTCGGGGACCTGAAACGGATTGGCCGCTTCCATTGATGTCTTGCGCCATGCGCCGCACCGCATGAACTCGTCGCCTACCTCCGCCTGTCGCACCCCGCCGCAAGCGCCCGCCGCGCTTCGCGGCGCGGTCGTGCATGCGCATTGCCCCGTCGCTACGCAGTATCGCCGTCCCTCATCAGCCCGTTTGTACCCATGGGCACAGCGGATCCGGCTCCGCCGGTCCGCCAGTGCCGCCCCCCGGGGGGCGCGCGCAGCGCGTAGGGGGGGGTCATGAATCTCGAAACCAGCCTCGCCTACAGTTTCAAGAACAAGAGCCTGCTGGAGCAGGCGCTGACGCATCGCAGCCATAGCAGCAGGCACAACGAGCGCCTGGAATTCCTGGGCGACAGCGTGCTGAATTGCGCGATCGCCTCCTTGCTGTATGACCGCTTCGCCCGCATCGACGAAGGCGACCTGTCCCGCCTGCGCGCGAACCTGGTCAAGCAGGCGTCGCTGGCGGATATCGCGCAGCGGGTGGAACTGTCGCGTTTCCTGCGGCTGGGCGAAGGCGAGCTGAAAAGCGGCGGTTTCCGCCGGCCCTCCATCCTGGCCGACACGCTCGAGGCCATCTTCGGCGCCATCTTCATGGATGGCGGCTTCGATGCGGCCAGCGCGGTAATCGCCCGACTCTACAAGCCGGTGCTCGAAACCGTCGATCCCAAGACGCTGGGCAAGGACGCCAAGACGCTGCTGCAGGAATACCTGCAGGGCCGCAAGATTGCGCTGCCGGTCTACACGGTGGTGGCCACGCACGGCGCGGCCCACAGCCAGGAATTCGAAGTCGAGTGCGCCATCCCCAAGCTGGATGTGCAGGTGGTCGGCATAGGCGGCAGCCGCCGCGCCGCCGAGCAGGCGGCCGCCAAGCAGGCACTGGAGGCGGCGCTGGCCGCCAACCCGACGCCCGCCAAGCGCTCGCCTCGTGCGCGCAAGACGGCGCAGTTGTCGCTGCCGGTGGCGGTGGCGCAGGAAGTGCCGGACGATTCGGCCAAGGCTGGAGAGGGCGCCGCCTCGGCCGCCGCGCCGATTGCCGCCAAGGCGCCCGTCGTCACCGAGGCGCCGGTCGCCAAGATCACCTCGACCCAGGCGGCCGAAGGCAAGGCGCCGGTCCCGGCGGCCGCTCCCCGGAAAGAACCCCAGGCAGTACCTTCGGCGCCGCAGCCTGCGGGCGAGACCCTGTCCGCCTCGAGCCAGCCCGCTGTCAAGAAATGACCATGTCTTCAGATTCCTCCACCGCCAGCCGCTGCGGTTTCGTCGCCATCGTCGGCCGGCCCAACGTGGGCAAGTCGACCCTGCTGAACGCGCTGATCGGCGCCAAGGTCAGCATCGTCTCGCGCAAGGCGCAGACCACGCGCCACCGCATCCACGGCGTCTTCACGCGAGGCCCCGAGCAATTCGTGTTCGTCGACACGCCCGGGTTCCAGACCCGCCACGGCGGCGCGATGAACCGCATGATGAACCGGGTGGTGACCCAGGCGCTGGCCGACGTGGACGCCGTGGTGCACGTGGTCGAGGCCGGCAAGTGGTCCGAGGGCGACGCCAACCTGCTGCCCCTGCTGCCGGCGCGGGCGCGGCGCATCCTGGCCGTGAACAAGACCGACCTGCTCAAGGACCGCGACGCGCTGTTTCCCTACGTATCGCGCATCATGGGGCTGCACCCCTACGATGCCGTCGTGCCGGTCAGCGCCGCCAAGTCGCGCCAGCTCGACCATCTGCTGGACGAAATCGCCAAGGGCCTGCCCGAAGGCGAGCCCATGTTCGAGGAAGACACCCTGACCGACCGGCCGGTGCGCTTCATCGCCAGCGAACTCATCCGCGAGAAGATCTTCCGCCTGGTCGGCGACGAGTTGCCCTACGGTTCCACCGTGGTCATCGAGCAATGGGAAGAGCAGCCCCGCGTGACCCGCATCGCGGCCTGCGTGATCGTCGACCGGGACAGCCACCGGCCGATCCTGCTGGGTACGGGCGGCGAACGGATGAAGCGCATCGCCACCGAGGCCAGGCAGGACATCGCCAAGCTGATCGACAAGCCGGTGCACCTGGAAATCTACGTAAAGGTGCGCAAGGGCTGGGCCGAGCGCGAAAGCGCGCTGCGCGACCTGGGTTATGAGTAATTCCCAGGATCCCGTGGCGCCGGACGAGATCTTGCCCGACGCCGCAGGATCGCTGTTCCGGCGGACGCCCCTGGGGGCCGCCCCCGCGCCGGCCAAGCAGGCGCGTCCGCGCGTCCGCGGGCAGCGGGTGGACGATGTTCCCGCCTTCCTGATCCACAGCTATCCCTATCGCGAAACCTCGCTGATCCTGGACGTGTTCACGCGTTCCCATGGAAGGCTGGCGCTGGTGGCCAAGGGCGCGAAGCGGCCCCATTCGGCGCTGCGGCCGGTGCTGATCGCCTTCCAGCGGCTGAGCCTGTCCTGGAGCGGTGCCGGCGAGATCAAGACCCTGGTGCGGGCCGAGTGGTTCGGGGCCCCGCAGCGTTTGCAGGGCGCGGCGGCCATGTCGGGCTGGTATTTGAACGAACTGCTGCTGCGCCTGCTGGGGCGCGACGATCCCCACGAGTCGCTGTACGACGCCTATGTCGAGGCCTTGTCCCGCCTGGCCGCGCATCCCCGGCTGTCGGGGGCCTTGCGGGCGTTCGAATGGCGGCTGCTGTGCGAGATCGGCTATGGCTTCGACCCGGCCGCCACGGGCGCGGACGAGCCCGTGCGGGCAGGGGCCCGCTACCGTGTCCCGCTGGAGGCGGGGCCGGAGCAGGAAGAGCCCGAAGCGCCGCAGTCGGGCACGCCCATCACCGGCGAATCGCTGCTGGCGCTGGCCGAGGGCCGCTTCGACGATGTCGCGGCCGAGCCCGAGCTGCGCCGCTTGCTGCGGGAACGGCTGGACTATCATATGAATGGCCGGCCGATGTCGACGCGGCAGGTCCTGCACGACCTGAGGAGTTTCCCGCCCCTACGCGCCGACGCGCGCCCTCCGGGTGGCGATGCGGGTGGACCGGCGGAGCCGGATCCACCGCATCCTGGAAAAATCGCCGACCGATAGGCGAGAGTGGGCTGAATGGACGGAATTGTTGGATATCTATGATTGATCTGGGCGTCAATATCGATCACGTGGCGACGCTGCGGCAGCAGCGGCACGCTTCCTATCCGGATCCGGTCCGGGCCGCGCTGGTGGCCGAGGAAGCCGGGGCGGACCTGATCACCCTGCATCTGCGCGAGGACCGCCGGCACATCCAGGACGCGGATGTCGAAAACCTGCGGGGCAAGCTTCGCACGCGCATGAACCTGGAGTGCGCGATCACGCCGGAGATGCTGGCGATCGCCTGCCGGATCCGGCCGCAGGACGTCTGCCTGGTGCCCGAGAAGCGCCAGGAGCTGACCACCGAAGGCGGGCTGGACGTGCTGGGGCATTTCGACGAGGTGAAGGCCGCCGTGTCGCGCCTGCACGACGCCGGCGTGCGGGTGTCGCTGTTCATCGATCCGCAGGCGGATCAGATCGAGGCCGCCGCCCGCACGGGCGCGACCGTGATCGAGCTGCACACCGGCGCCTATGCCGAGGCCGTGGCCGATGCGGCGCAGCGCGAGCTGGCGCGCATCCGGGATGCGGTGGCGGTCGGGCTGCGGCAGGGCCTGCGGGTCAACGCGGGCCACGGATTGCACTACGAGAACGTGCAGCCGGTCGCGGCCCTGGATGGCATCGCCGAGCTCAACATCGGCCATGCCATCATCGCCCAATCCGTGTTCAGCGGCCTGGAGGCCGCGGTGCGCGAGATGAAGGCCCTGATGATCACCGCGCGCAGCGGCGCCTTGCCGAGACCGGCGCATTGATGCCCGAGTCGCTGCGCGACGGCGCGCTTCCCGCCCTGGCCGGCATCGGCATCGACCTGCTGCGGGTCGAGCGCATCGAACAGGCCCTGGCCCGGCGCGGCGACCGCTTCGCGCAGAAGATCCTGGGCGCCGAGGAATTCGCGAAATTCACCGCGCGCAGGAACCGCGACCCGCAGCGCGGCGTGCGTTTCCTGGCCACCCGCTTCGCCGCCAAAGAGGCCTTTTCCAAGGCCGTGGGACTGGGCATGCGCATGCCCATGACCTGGCGCCGCATGCAGACGCTCAACGCTCCCGGCGGACGGCCCATCGTGGTCCTGGCCGAGCCGCTCAAGACCTGGTACGAGGCGCGCTTCGGCGCCGCCCACGTGTCGCTGACCGACGAACACGACATGGTTGCCGCCTACGTCATCGTCGAGACGCGGCGCCCGTGAAGAATCCGATCATGACTGCATCCCTTGCTTCCTCTTCGTTTGCCCCCGGCCCCGTGATGGTGGACGTGGCGGGTCTCGAGCTGACCGCCGCCGAGGCCGAGCGGCTGCGCCATCCGCTGGTGGGCGGGGCGATCCTGTTCGCCCGCAATTTCCGCGACCGGGCGCAACTGGCCAGGCTGACCGCCGACATCCATGCCGCGCGCGGCGAGCCGCTGCTGATCGCGGTCGACCACGAGGGCGGACGGGTCCAACGTTTCCGCAGCGACGGCTTCACCGCGCTGCCGCCCATGCGGGCCCTGGGCCGCCTGTGGGAAAGCGATCCGCTCGAAGCCATGCGCATGGCGACCGATACCGGCCGGGTGCTGGCCGCCGAATTGCGGGCCTGCGGCGTGGACCTGAGCTTCACGCCGGTGCTGGACCTGGATTTCGGCGAAAGCCGGGTCATCCGCGATCGCTCCTTCCACCGCGACCCGCGCGTGGTGGCCATGCTGGCCCGCGCGCTGATCCAGGGCCTGGGGCTGGCCGGCATGTCCGCCTGCGGCAAGCATTTCCCCGGCCACGGCTTTGCCGCGGCCGATTCCCACCATGAAATCCCGGTGGACGACCGGGCGCTGGACGAGGTGCTGGGCGAGGACGCCCAGCCCTATCGCTGGCTGGGCGACGCCATCCTGGGCGCCGTGATGCCGGCCCACGTCATCTATCCGAAGGTCGACAAGTCGCCCGCCGGGTTCTCGCGCAAGTGGGTGACGACCGTGCTGCGCAAGCGCCTCCAGTACGGCGGCGTGGTGTTCTCCGATGATCTCACCATGGAAGGCGCCTCGGTGGCGGGCGACATCCATGGCCGGGCGATGGCCGCGCTGCGCGCGGGCTGCGACATGGTGCTGGTCTGCAACCGGCCCGACCTGGCGGACGACCTGCTGGGCCGGCTCGAGTGGGCCCAGGATCCGGCCTCGGTGGCGCGCATCCGTTCGCTCAAGCCGAAATTCGCCGCCCGGGACTGGCAGACGCTGACGGCCGATCCGGCCTATCGCAAGGCCCGCAAGGCGGTCCAGGCGCTGGCGCGGGCCGGCGCCTGAGGGAAGGGCGGGACATGGCCGGCCACAAGCAGGACGAGACCCAGGCTCCGGAAACGCCGGCGGTCCCGCAAGACGCCCCGGAGGCCTTCGACATCAAGTCCTTCCTGGCGCAGCTTCCGCACCTGCCGGGCGTGTACCGGCATATCAACGCGGAAGGCGAGGTGATGTACGTCGGCAAGGCGCGCGACCTGAAGAAGCGCGTGTCCTCGTATTTCCAGAAGCAGGTGGGCAGCCCGCGCATCGCGCACATGCTGGCCCGGGTGACGCGCGTCGAGGTCACCGTGACGCGGTCCGAGGCCGAGGCCCTGCTGCTGGAAAACAACCTGATCAAATCGCTGGCGCCGCGCTACAACATCCTGTTCCGCGACGACAAGTCCTATCCCTACCTGAAGGTCAGCGGCCACGCCTTTCCCCGCATCGCCTACTACCGCGGGGCCACCGATCGCGCCAACCAGTATTTCGGCCCGTTCCCCAATGTGTGGGCGGTGCGCGAAAGCATCCAGATCCTGCAGAAGGTCTTCCGCCTGCGTACCTGCGAGGACACCGTCTTCGCCAACCGCTCGCGGCCCTGTCTGCTCTATCAGATCCATCGCTGCTCCGGGCCCTGCGTAGGCCTGGTCTCGCCCGAGGACTACGCGCTGGACGTGGAGCGGGCCACGCAGTTCCTGCGCGGCCAGACCCAGGCCGTGCTGACCGACATCGAGACCCGGATGTTCGCCGCGTCGCAGGAGATGCGCTTCGAGGAAGCCGCCACGCTGCGCGATCAGTTGTCGGCGCTGTCCCGCGTGCTGCACCAGCAGACCATGGAAGGGGGCAGCGGCGATACCGACGTGATCGCGGTCGACATGCAGGGGGGCAAGGTCTGCGTGAACCTGGCGATGATACGGGGCGGGCGCCACCTGGGCGACAAGGCCTTCTTCCCCACGCATACCGACGGCGATTCGCCCGCCGAGGTGCTGGAGGCCTTCCTGTCCCAGCACTACATCGACCGCGCCTTGCCCGGCACCATCGTGGTGTCGCATCCCTTGCCCGACGCCGACCTGGTCGCGATGCTGGCGGAGCAGGCCGGCTCGAAGGTCAATCTGGTCAAGCAGCCGCAGGGCGTGCGCAAGAGCTGGCTCGAACAGGCCAGGAAGAACGCCGAACTGGCGCTGGCGCGCGTGCTGGCCGAGGCCGGGTCGCAGCAGGCGCGCACCGCCGCCCTGGCCCAGGTGCTGGGCATAGACGCCGACGAGGCCGCGCTGGAAACCCTGCGCATGGAGTGCTTCGACATCAGCCATACGGCGGGCGAGGCGACGCAGGCCTCGTGCGTGGTCTATCACCACCACGCGATGCAGCCCAAGGAGTATCGTCGCTACAATATCGACGACATCACCGGCGGCGACGACTACGCGGCCATGCGGCAGGTGCTGACCCGCCGCTACGAGAAAATCGCCGACGGGGGCGGGATCATGCCCGACGTCGTGCTGATCGACGGCGGCAAGGGGCAGGTCGAGATCGCCCGCCAGGTATTCGCCGAACTGGGGCTGGACATCGGCCTGCTGGTCGGCGTCGCCAAGGGGGAAGGGCGCAAGGTCGGCCTGGAAACGCTGATCTTCGCCGACGGCCGCGAGCCGCTGGCGCTGGGGGGCGAATCGGCCGCGTTGATGCTGGTCGCGCAGATCCGCGACGAGGCCCACCGGTTCGCCATCACCGGCATGCGTGCGCGGCGGGCCAAGACCCGCAACGTGTCGCGGCTGGAGGAAATCGAGGGCGTCGGCGCCAAGCGCCGGCAGCGTCTGCTGGCGCGCTTCGGCGGCCTGCGCGGGGTGGTCTCGGCCAGCGTGGAGGACCTGGCGTCCGTCGAGGGCATCTCCCTGGAACTGGCCGAGCGCATCCACCGGCAATTGCACTAGGGCCTGTCCACAGCTCCCAGCCTTCCCGAGAACTTTTCCCCGTAGCCTGTTAGCATTCGACCATGCCTCTGAACCTGCCGATTATCCTGACCTGGGTGCGGATCGCCATGATCCCGCTGGTCGTCAGCGTGTACTACGTACCGGAGCATGTGCTGCCCACGGCCGTGCGCGATGCGGTGGCCACGGGCATGTTCATCTTCGCCGCGCTGACGGACTGGCTGGACGGCTGGCTGGCGCGGCGGCTGAACCAGACTTCCTCGTTCGGCGCCTTCCTGGACCCCGTGGCCGATAAGCTCATGGTCAGCGCGGCGCTGCTCGTGCTGCTGAACCTGGGGCGGGTCGACGCCATGATCGCGCTGGTCATCATCGGCCGCGAGATCACCATTTCGGCCCTGCGCGAGTGGATGGCCAAGATCGGCGCCAGCACCAGCGTCGCCGTGCACTGGCTGGGCAAGTTCAAGACCGCGGCGCAAATGACCGCCATCCCGTGCCTGCTGTATGGCGGGCGCGTATTGGGCATCGACCTGCTGTGGTGGGGATCGCGGCTGATCGAGATCGCCGCCGTGCTGACGGTGTGGTCGATGATGTATTACCTGCAGCGGGCCTGGCCGGTCATCCGGCGATCGACTTAGGGCGCCGGCAGGGGCAGGATTCGCGGCGCAGGCCGCAGTGCAAGAAGCAGGAGACGACGTGCAGCAAGCATTGGCCGCCCCCGGGATGAAGTTCGCCCGGCGCAGGCTCGACTGGAAGGTCATCGGATTGGTGGGGATCGCCCATGCCAGTTCCCATTTTTTCCAACTGGTGATTCCTTCGCTGTTCGCGCCGCTGGCGACGGAGTTCGGACTGGGGTTCGCCGAACTGGGGGTCCTGGTCGCGGTGTTCTATGCGATCTCGGGCGTGGGCCAGGCCAGTTCCGGCTTCGTGGTGGACCGGGCGGGCGCGCGTCCCGTCCTGTGGTTCGGGCTGGCCTGCTTCGTCGTGGCGGGCCTGCTGCTGGGCCTGGCCAGCAACTATGGCTGGCTGATGGCGGGGGCCGTGGTGGCCGGCATCGGCAACTCGGTCTTCCACCCCGTCGATTTCTCCATCCTCAACCGCCGCGTCAGCAACCCCCGCCTGGGGCATGCCTTCAGCGCGCACGGCATCACCGGCAACCTGGGCTGGGCCACCACGCCCATATTCATCACGACGCTTACCCACCTGTTCAACTGGCGCGTGGCCGCCTTCGGCGCGGGCCTCCTGGTAGCGGTCATCCTGACCATGACGGTGGTGGGCCGGCGCCTGCTGGCGGTGGAGGCGGCGCGCCGGCCGGCCCGCGGCCGCCGCCTGGAAGCGGCCGCGGCCGGCACCTCGCTGGGCGCGCTGCTGGTCAATCCCGTGGTCTGGGGCGCCTTCCTGTTCTTCATGTTCTCGTCCGTCGCGATCTCGGCGGTCCAGAATTACACCATTCCGATCCTGGGATCCATCTACGGCATCTCCAGCGTGACCGCCAGCACGGCGCTGTCCGGCTACATGGTGGCCGGTGCCTGCGGCATGGTGCTGGGCGGCTTCCTGGTTTCCAGCGGCCCCCACAGCGAGCGCATCGTCGGCATGTCCTTCGTGGCGGCCGGCGCGCTGCTGGCCCTGCTGGCCATGGGCTGGCTGCCGGCGGCGGCGGCCGTGCCCTGCGTGGCCCTGGCGGGGTTGTGCGCGGGCGTCGCGGGCCCGTCCCGCGACATGCTGGTACGCCGCGTCACGCCGCGCGGCGCCACGGGGTCGGTCTACGGACTGGTCTATTCCGGCATGGACACGGGCTCGGCGCTGGCGCCGCTCGCCTTCGGCGTCATGCTGGACGCGGGCCTGCGGCAGGGGCCCTACCTGGGCGCGTTTCTTGCGTTCTGCCTGGCGGCCTTCTTCGCCGCGCTGATCGCCGCCAAGGCCCGGCGCGCGCACTGACAGGCCATGCCCGCCGGAAGCGGGGATTTCCCTCGTTCCCGGCGGTCGTCCGATCTTTCCTTTGTGGTCGCAAAACCGACTGAAACATGTTGCACATGCCAAACTCGCATGGTTGTGACATTCTTTTCAATTGGAAAAGATTTACGGAACGATAGCCTCTGGAAAGCGGTCTATAAATGATGTATTTAAATCACTTTAAAGTGGTGTAAAGAACCAGGCAAAAAACTCCGGCATGCTCGGCACCAGCCTGGCGCGTCACGCATGAGCCGCAAGCCGGGGCGGCGGCCAGCCGGGAAGCCCCTGGCGGGCCTTCTTCCCACGATGTGATTCCCTTCGGATTTCTATTGCGCGGCATCCCAGAAGCTATGCGATCTTCGCTCTCTTTGTACCTGTTGGGGCCCTTGGCCATGGAAAGCGCGGATGGACCGCTTTCCATTCGTTACAACAAGGCAAGAGCGTTGCTGGCGTACCTGGCGCTGGAGGGTGGCTTCCATACGCGCGAGGCGCTTGCCTTCCTGCTGTGGCCCGACGCCAGCGTGCAGGCCGGCCGGGAGAATCTGCGGCGCATGCTGTTCCTGCTGAAGGACGCGCTCAAGCCCGATGCCATCGAAAGCAGCCGCGACGTGCTGCGGCTGCGGGCCGAGGCCGGACTGTGGACCGACGTGGGGGCCTTCACGTCCGTCCTGGACAGCGAACAGCGCGCCCTGGCCATGGGCGCGGTCATCGACGCTGAACGCATCGCCCATGCGGTGGCGCTGTATCGCGGCGAGTTCCTCCAGGGACTGGAGCTGGACGACGCGCCCGATTTCGGCAATTGGGTGCAGATGCGCCGCGAACAGTATCACCAGCGCTATCTCCAGGCCTTGGGGATGCTGGTCGAAAGCCACGAGCGGGAAGGGAACCTGCAGGCCGGCATCGAATGCGCCGAGCAATGGGTGGCCGTGGCGCCGCTGGACGACGCGGCCTGGCACCAGATGCTGCGCCTGCTGGTGAAGGCCGGCCAGTTGGACCGGGCAAGACGGGAATTCCAGCGCTATCGCCACCTGCTCGACATGGAACTGGGCGCTGCCCCGGATGCCGCCGTGGCCGCGTTGCTGGAGACGTCCGCCGCGGGCCGCGAGGCCGGTACGCGCCGGCAGGCGCCGCTGGGGGAGCGGCGCCAGTTGACCGTGCTGTCGTGCGAGTTCGAGGTGACCGGCGAACCCGAGGACATCGCCGAGGTCCAGCACCAGCTGATGGCTTGTTGCGAGCCCACGCTGCGTGCCGCCGGCGCGCACGTGGTGCGCATGCCCAGCGGCCTGCTGGGCTACTTCGGCTATCCCTTCGCGCAGGAAGACGCCGCGCGGCGCGCCGTGACGGCGGCGCTGCTTTGCCACGACAGCATCTGGTCGCGGCAATGGGGCGACGAATCGACGAACCTGCCGGTGCGCGCGGCCCTGGGCGTGCATACCGGCATCGCCATCAGCTCCACCGAGAACGACGTGCCCGACGCCGGCGGCATGGTGTCGCGCCTGGCCTTCCAGCTCGGCGCCATGGCCGGGGGATCCGGCGTGGCCGTGAGCGACGTCACCCTGCACCTGCTGGGCGACGGATACAGCACCGAATCGGCGGGACAACTGACCGACCGTTCCCGCGGGGTCGAGGTGGACGTGTTCCTGGTCAGCGGGCAGCGTTCCCTGCAACGGCCGGAGGCGGCGCGAGCGTTCTGCGGGCGGGACGAGGAAATGGCGCGGCTGGTCGATGCGTACCACCGGGGAGGGGGCTACGTCGGCCTGGTGCGGGGCGAGGCGGGACTCGGCAAGTCTTTTTTGGTCGAGCATTTCTGCGACACCCTGCAGGTCGAGCGCGTGGTCCTGCAGTGCTCGTCCGCGCTCAGGCAGATGCCTTACCATCCCTTCGTGCGCTGGATGCGCGCCTGGCGCGAGCGCCTGGCCGCCGAGCAGCCCGGCCTGCCTGAAAGCGCGGAGCGCATACTCGACGCAATCGGCGAGCGCATGCTGGCCGGGGCGCAGATGGGCGCGCCGGGGCCGGGCGGGCCCGGCGGCGTGGAAGAGATCGGCTCGCTGTGCCATGAGCTGCTGCGCGTGATGGTGCCCCCGGGCGGCGTGATCTGCTTCGACGACGTGCACTGGGCCGATCCGTCCACGCGCGACGTCCTGGCGCTGCTGGTGGAGTGTCCCTTGCCCGACAGGATGCTGCTGATCACCGCCCGTCCCGAATTCGTGCCGCCCTGGAAGCACTCGGTCGAGGTCGACCATCTCGATCTCGGGCCCATGGACGATTTCGCGGTCGTCGACCTGGTCCACGCGGTGGCCGAGGGCAAGGACATCGATGCGGACCTGCTGCGCGACATCATCAAGCTTTCCGAAGGAATACCGCTGTATGCCGAGGAACTGACACGCGACGTGCTGGCGGAACGGCGCGACCCGGTGGCGCCCTGGTCGCTGCCGGCCTCGCTGCAGGACCTGCTGATGGCCCGCATCGACAGCGTGGGCCGGGCGCGCCACGTCGCGCAGTTCGCCTCGGTGGTGGGCGGCGACTTCACGCTGGACCTGCTGGCCGAGGCCACGGGCGAGCCGCGCGCCGAACTGGCCGAGGCGCTTGCCATCATGCTGCGCCAGAACATCATCGTGCGCTGCGACGAGAAAACCTACACCTTCCGCCATGCCCTGCTGCGCGAGGCGGCCTACCAGTCGCAGACGCGGGTGGCGCGCGTCCAGGCGCATGCGCGCCTGGCCCGGCGGCTCGAGTCGAGCCTGGCCGAGGGCAGTCCCGAGGTGCTGGCCTGGCATTACTCCGGCGCAGGCAGCCGCGCCCCCGCGGTCAAGTACCTGCTCGAGGCGGCGCGCAAGGCGGCCGCGCAGTGCGCCTATCGGGAGGCCGTCAGCTACTACCGCAGCGCCCTGGAATGGTTCGAGCGCCAGGGCGAGGGTATCGACGCCATCATGGAGGAACTGCGCATCCGGATGGAGTTCGGCATCCAGCTGTGCGCGCTCTACGGCTTCGGTTCCGAGCAGGCGGTGGAGACCTTCCGGTCGGCGCTGACCCTGGCGCAGCCGCTGGGCGACGATCCTCGGCTGTTCCCGATCTATTGGGGGCTGTGGACCAGCGCCAGCTCGTGGGCCAATTTCTCGATGACGCTGACGCTGGCAGAAACGCTGCTGCGGATGGCGGGCGCCGCCGAGGATCCCAATCTTCTGTCCCACGCCTATTACGCCAGGGGCTACAGCCATTTTTTCCTGGGGCGCTTCGCCGAAGCCGTGGCGGATCTCGAACACGGCGCCAAGGCCTACCAGCCTCAGCAGGCCAACCTGGTCCTGGGCGAGGACGCCCGCGTGACGAACCTGGCCGTTCTGTCCATCGCCTGCTGGCACACCGGCCACGTCGAGGATGCCTTGCAGGCCTCGCGCGAATCGGTGGCCCACGCGCGCCGGATCGGCCACCGCTATTCGCTGCTGTACGCGCTGGTGTCGGCCACCGAGCTGCACCGCCTGAACCGCGAGGTCGACCAGGTCGCCACCCTGTCGTCCGAGGCGCTGCAGATCGCGCGCGAAATGGGAACGCCGCTGTGGGCCGTCTGCGCCGAGACCAGCGAGGCCTGGGTCAAGGCCGTGCGCGGCGATGCCTCGGCGCTGGGGGAGATGGCCTCCTGCGTCCAGAGGATTCCCGCCATCATGAAGGGCATCGCGCCGCTGCTGGTCGCGCGCTGGACCGACGCCTGCGACCTGGTGGAGGACGTGGGCGCGGGGCTGGACGCCACGGCGCACGGGCTGCGAGAGGTCACGCAAACCCAGGCGCGCTACGTGCAGTCCGAATTCGAGCGCATCAAGGGCAAGCAGCTGTTCCGCCAGGGACAGCCGGCCAGCGTGTTCCGCCCCTGGCTGGAGCGGGCGCTGGCCACCGCCTGCGCGCTGGACTCCCCGCCGCTGGCGCTGCGCGCGCTGACCAACCTGGTGCGCTATGCGTGCCCCATCCCCAGTTCCGACCACATGGCGCTGATGGCCCGCATGATGGCGCGCGTGCAGGGGGGCGACCAGCTGTGGGAAGTCCGCGCCGCGCGCGGCCTGCTGTCCCGCTACGGGGCGCGGGTGGTCCATTCCCTGCGCTGACGGTACCCCGCCGTCCCGGCCGCGCGGGCCCGATATTCACGTCAGCCATACCCGGTATGGCTGGGCCCGCGTAGACACCCGAAGGCCCCACCTCTACCTTAGACACATGTCCGGCAGGACGCCGGCGCGCCATCAGGCCGCGCCCGCATCCCCGCCGCCGTTCACGCAATCCGGAGAACGACACATGAGTCGGAAGTGGTCCCCGCAGCAACTGGTCGACGTCGAGCTGGGCACGGTCAGCCGCGAAGTCTACGTCAATCAAGACATCTTCCAGGAAGAGATGGAACAGATCTTCTCCCGTGCCTGGCTGTTCGTCGGACACGAGAGCATGGTGCCCAATCCCGACGACTACTTCGTCAGCCGGATGGGGAACGATTCGGTCATCCTGACCCGTGACCGCCAGGGCCAGCTGCAGGTCCTGCTCAACAGCTGCCTGCACCGCGGCATGCGGCTGTGCCGCTACGACCAGGGCAACAACCGCACCTTCACCTGTCCTTATCACGGCTGGAGCTATTCCACCGACGGCAAGCTGGTCGAACGGGCCGGCGAACTGGTCGGCGTGCCGGGCTTCAAGACCCATTACTACGGCGAGCTGGACAAGAAGAACTGGGGCCTGAAGGCGGTGGCCAAGCTGGTCAACTACAAGGGCACGATCTGGGCGACCTGGGACGAGAACGCGCCGTCGTTCGAAGAGTACCTGGGCGACATGAAGCTGTATCTGGACTTCGCCCTGGACCATCGCGACGGCAGCGCGGGCGGATCGGAGATGATAGGCGGCGTGCAGAAATGGCGCATTCCCTGCAACTGGAAGACCGCGGCCGAGAACTTCAACGCCGATCTCTACCACGACATCAGCCACCGCTCGGTGGACGTCGTCGGCATCGGGCCCGGCGGCAAGGGCCGGCGCGATCCCACGCCGCACCGGGTGTCGATCTCCTTCAAGGACCTGGGGCACGGGCTGGTCGGACGCGCGCCGTACTACGAGGAAAATCCCTATACGCCCATCTTCGCCAACTATCCCGAGGTGGAACAGTACTACCGCAAGGTGTACGAGGAACGCGAGCGGAACCTGGCCGGCACCATGCGCGTGCTGCACAGCGTGGGCACCATATTCCCCAACATGGCCGTGCACGGTCGCCAGCCGCGCACCATCGCGGTGTTCCATCCGGTCAGCGCGACCGAGACCGAGATGTGGCGCATCTATCTCGTGGACAAGGACGCCCCGCAGGAGGTGAAGGACGCGGCGCGCGCCTATTACCTGCGCTACTCGGGGCCGGGCGGCATGACCGAGTCCGATGACATGGAGAACTGGTGCTACGCCACCGAGTCGAGCACCGGCACCATCGCCCGCACGCTGCACTACAACTACCAGATGGGCATCGGGCACGCCAAGCCGGTGCCGGGCCTGCGCGGCGCGGTGACGACGGGCGAGTTCACTGAAGAGAACAACCGGAACTATTACGCGAGATGGGCGCAGTTCATGGAAGGGCGCTCGTGGGACGACCTCATGCCCACCTACGGCGAATAAGCGGAGCGCGCCATGACCGACACTCACCTGAATCCCGACCACGCCTTCCTGCTGCGCGAGGTCGAACAGTTCTTCTACCGCGAGGCCGACCTGCTGGACGAGCGCCGCTTCGACGAATGGCTGACGCTGCTGCACGAGGACATCCGCTACTGGATGCCGATCGCGCGCAACGTCAGGCGCGACAACCGCGAACGCGAACGGACCCGGGAGGGGCTCGAGGCGGCGTGGTTCGACGAAGGCCTGCCGACGCTGCGCCAGCGGGTCGAGCAGATCAACACCGGCATGCATTGGGCCGAGGAACCCGCCTCGCGCACCTCGCACCTGCTGACCAACGTACGCATCCTGGAGACGTCCGGCTCCGGGCTGGACGAGGAAATCCGGACCCGTTCGCGCTTCATCGTCTACCAGAACCGCCTGGACACCGAGGTGGCCTGGTTCGTCGGCAAGCGCAACGACACGTTGCGCCGCACCGAATCGGGCTGGAAGGTCCTGCGGCGCGAGATCCTGCTGGATCAGACCGTGCTGCTGGGCAAGGCGCTGACCGTCTTCTTCTGACTGGGGGTATCGAAACATGGATCGTCGAGATGTGCTGAAGATGCTGGCCGGCGCCGCGGCGCTGGGTGGCTGTCCCGCGTGGGCCCAGGACGGTTTTCCGTCGCGCATGATGAAGGTCGTGGTCGCCTATCCGCCGGGAGGCGTGACCGACATCGCCGGGCGGCTGATGGCGGAAATCCTGAGCAAGGAACTCGGCAAGCCCGCCATCGTCGAGAACAAGGGCGGCGGTACGGGCACGATCGCCCAGCAATACGTGCTGCAACAGCCGCACGACGGTCACGTGCTGCTGTCGGGGGGCCTGGGCGGCCTGATCCTGCCCGTCATCCTGAATCCCAATCTGCCGGTGGATCCCCAGGCCAGCTTCACGCCGGTGGCGCAGGTGGCGGAGTTCGTCAACGTGCTGCTGGTGGGGCGCGACGTAAAAGCGCGCAACGTGAGCGAACTGATCGAGTACGCCAAGGCCAACCCCGGCAAGCTGAACTACGCCACCAACGGCGTGGGCACCTCGGCCCATTTCACTTCGGAGCTGTTCAACCTCCAGGCCGGCACCAAGGTGATCCACATCCCGTACCGGTCCAGCGGCGAAGTCATCTCGGGCCTGCGCAACGGCGACGTCCACATGGCGTTCGCCAACGCGCCCGCCGTCAATGCCCTGGTCAAGGCCGGCACGCTCCGTGCCATCGCGGTGACCAGTGCCCAGCGCACCAAGGACCTGCCCGACGTGCCGACCATGATGGAGTCGGGCATGCCGGAGTTCGTCGTGACCAGCTGGCTGGGCGCCTACGCGGCGGCCGGCACGTCGCCCGACGTCATCCGCAAACTGGGCGAGGTCATCGTGCGCGGCGCGCAGCAGCCCGAGAACGTGCAGCGTTTCGAGACCGTGGGTTTCCAGGTCGCCACCAAGGACGCGGCCGCCTATGCCGCTTTCAACCGGGCCGAACTGGCGCGGTGGAAGGAAGTGGCGCGGCTGGCGAACATCCGCGCCGAAGGGTGAAGCATGAGCGGACACAACGCGCTGAATCTGATCGACATCAAGCCGGGAGCCCGGCTGCGGACCAACGAGGGCGCCATCGTCGAGCTGATCGAGAATCCGCAGGACGGCGTCTGGCTGATCTGCCGCTATGTGGAACACCCGTCCGAGCCGGAGCTGGTCGGCGATGACGAACAGACCGTGTTCGCGCAGGACATCGTCGGCCTGGCCGATGGCCATCAACAAGGAGAGGGGTCGTGACCGCTAGCTGGACCGACAGGAAGAACGCGGCCTGTCCGCGGGGCGTGGGCCTGGTGACCGAAATCTATGCCACGCAGGCGTCGGGCAGCGAACTGACCGACGTGGCCGGCCGCCGCTACATCGATTTCGCCGGCGGCATAGGCGTGCTGAACGTTGGCCACAGGCATCCGCGGGTAGAGGCCGCCATCGTCGAGCAGGCGCGGCGCTTCACACATACCTGCTACCAGGTGGTGCCCTACGCTTCCTACGTGACGCTGGCCGAGCGCCTGAACGCGCTGGTGCCGGGCGACTTCGCGAAGAAGACGGTCTTCTTCACCACCGGAGCGGAAGCGGTGGAGAACGCGGTCAAGATCGCCCGCGCGGCCACCGGCAGGACCGCCATCATCGGCTTCACCGGCGCCTTCCATGGACGCACGATGATGGGCCTGGCGCTGACCGGCAAGGTCGCGCCCTACAAGACCGGCTTCGGTCCCTTCCCGGGGGACGTCTACCGCGTGCCGTTCCCGTCCGCCGATACGCCGGAGGCGGTGGCAGGTTCCCTGGCCGCGCTGGAGGACCTGCTGCGCTACGACGTCGAGGCCGCGCGCGTGGCGGCCATCGTGATCGAGCCGGTGCAGGGCGAGGGCGGTTTCCAGCCCGCGCCGCGGGCGCTGATGCGTGGCCTGCGCGCGCTGTGCGACCGGCACGGCATGCTGCTGATCGCCGACGAGATCCAGTGCGGCATGGGACGTACCGGCGCGATGTTCGCGATGGAGCATTTCGGCGTGGCGGCCGACCTGACCACGGTGGCCAAGAGCCTGGCCGGCGGCATGCCGCTGTCGGCCGTGGTCGGGCGGGCCGAGGCCATGGACGCGGTGGCGCCGGGCGGCCTGGGCAGCACCTATGCCGGCGCGCCGCTGGCGGTGGCCGCCGCGCATGCCGTCCTGGACGTGTTCGAACAGGAAGACCTGCTGGAGACCGGCAACCGGCTGGCCCGCGCGATGCGCGAGCGGCTGGAGGCGGCGCGCGCCCGGCATCGCTGCATCGGCCAGGTGCGCGGCCTCGGGCCCATGCTGGCCATGGAGCTGCTGGACGAGCAGGGGCGGCCCTCGGCGGCGCTGGCGCAGGCCGTGCGCGAGCACGCGCTGGCGCGTGGGTTGATCCTGCTGGTGTGCGGCAGCTACGGCAACGTGATCCGTTTCCTGTTCCCGCTCAATACCCCCATGCCCGTGTTCGAACAAGGCCTGGACATCATCGACGAGGCGCTGGCCGAGGCGACGCGGCAGGAGATGGTGGCATGAACGCTTCCGATCGGCAGACCGGCGCCGAATGGCTGCTGCGCAGCGCCGCCGCCTCGGGCATCGAGGTCTGTTTCGCCAACCCCGGCACGACCGAGCTGCCCTTCGTCGGCGCGATGGATGCCGTGCCGCAGGTGCGGCCTATCCTGTGCGCCTTCGAAGGCGTGTGCTCGGGCGCCGCCGACGGCTACTACCGCATGCGCGGCACGCCGGCGATGACGCTGACCCACCTCGGCCCGGGTTTCGCCAACGCCATCGCCAACCTGCACAACGCCCGGCGCGCCGGCTCGTCGGTCTACAACGTGATCGGCGAACACATGTCGTGGCATGTGGAGGCCGATCCGCCGCTGGCCAGCGACATCGAGTCGCTGGCGCGGCCCGTGTCGGCCGGCGTCTACCGGGCCGATTCGCCGGCCTCGCTGGTGATGTCGGTGCGCCAGTCGCTGGCCAACGCGATGGCGCCCCAGGGCGGCATCCATACCCTGATCCTGCCCATGGACCTGCAGGCGACGGCGATGGACGAGCCGGTCTTCGCCGCCCGCGCGCCGGATACGCCGGCGATGCTCGATGCCGGCCTGGTCGAACAGGTGGCGGCCCACGTCGCCGCGGGCAGGAAGATCCTGCTGCTGCTGGGAGGCGACGCCCTGCACGAGCCGGCGCTGATGGAGGCGCTGCGGTTCCGGGGCCTGGCCAACGTCGAGGTCGTGGGTGAGACCTTCCCCGCGCGCAGCGAACATGGCGGCGGCCTGCCGGCCATCCGCCGCTTCAATCCCGCGGCCGAACAGGCCCATGCCTATCTGCTGGGCTTCGACCTCGTGGCGCTGGTCGGCGCGCGGCGTCCGGTGGCGTTCTTCGGCGTGGAGGGCTACCCCAGCTACTTGGGCGATCCGGCGCGCATGGTCGAGCTGTGCCAGGAAGGGCGGGGCGGCGCGGCCACGCTGGCGGCCCTGGCCGATGATCTGAAACTGGCCCGGCGCGGCCTGGAGACGGTCGAACGCGTGACCGACCAGGACCTGGGCGAGAACCTGACGCCCGAGAGCGCCGCGCGCGTGGTGGCCGCCTGGCTGCCGGACCAGGCCATCATCTCGGCCGAGGGCAAGACCCTGGCCTTTCCCTTCAACGCCATCGCCGCGCGGACCTCGCGCCATGCCAGCATCGTGCTGACCGGCGGCGCGATCGGGCAGGGCATCCCGGCCGCGTTCGGTGCCGCCGTCGCCGCGCCGGACCGCAAGGTCGTGGGCCTGCAATCGGACGGCAGCGCGCTCTACACGGTGCAGGCCCTGTGGTCGATGGCGCGCGAGAACGCGGACGCGACCATCCTCATCGCTTCCAACCGCCGCTACAACATCCTGATCGACGAGATGCGCCGCAACGGCTACGAGCTTGCGTCGCCGCCGGTGCGCGACTTGCTGCAACTGTCGCGTCCCGAACTGGATTGGCAGGGCATGGCCGCGGGCTTCGGCGTGCGGGCCGAACGCGCGACGACGGTAAGCGAGCTGCGGAGATCGTTCCGGCGCGCCATGGCCGAACGCGGACCGCGCCTGATCGAGGTCATGCTGCCTTGAGCGGCGCCAGTCACGGAAGAATCGACGACATGCATGCGAACTACGTAGCGGGGCAATGGCTGGAAGGCGAGGACGCCACGCGCGACATCAATCCTTCCGACGTGAGCGATCTGGTCGGTGAATATGCGCACGCCACGCCGGCGCAGGTGGACCGGGCGATCGGCGCGGCGCGCGATGCGGCACCCGGGTGGGGCCTGGCCAGCGCGACACAGCGCGCCGAATGCCTGGATGCCATCGGCATCGAGCTTCTGCGGCGCAAGGACGAACTGGGACGGCTGCTGGCCCGCGAAGAGGGCAAGACCCTGCCCGAGGCCGTGGGCGAGGCGGCGCGCGCGGCGACCATCTTCCGCTTCTTCGCCGGCGAGGCGCTGCGGGTACGGGGCGAACGCCTGCCGCAAGCCCGGGCCGGCGTGGACGTGGAGGTCACGCGTGAGCCCGTGGGCGTCGTGGGGCTGATCACGCCGTGGAATTTTCCGCTGGCCATCCCGGCCTGGAAGATCGCCCCGGCGCTGGCATACGGCAACGCGGTGGTCTTCAAGCCGGCCGACCTGGTGCCCGGCAGCGCGTGGGCACTGGCCGAGATCATCAGCCGTGCCGGGCTGCCCGAGGGCGTCTTCAACCTCGTCATGGGGCGCGGCAGCGTGGTCGGGCAGGCCATGCTGGACGATGCGCGCATCGACGCACTGAGCTTCACCGGATCGGTGGCGACCGGCAGGCAGGTGGCGCGGGCGGCCACGCAGCGGTTCGCCAAGGTGCAGATGGAAATGGGCGGCAAGAACCCGCTGATCGTGATGGACGATGCCGACCTGGGCCAGGCCGTCGAGTGCGCCGTCCAGGGATCCTTTTTCTCGACCGGGCAGCGATGCACCGCATCGAGCCGGTTGATCGTCCAGCGCGGCATCCACGACCGCTTCGTGCGGGCGATGAAGGAGCGCATGGCCGCGCTGCGCGTGGACGACGCGCTGGCGCCGGGCACCGACAT
The DNA here is from genome assembly GCF_038066655.1 of Pigmentiphaga sp. YJ18. NCBI lineage: Bacteria > Pseudomonadati > Pseudomonadota > Betaproteobacteria > Burkholderiales > Alcaligenaceae > Pigmentiphaga > Pigmentiphaga sp. YJ18. The sequence continues at coordinate 171,094 of NZ_JBBUKU010000002.1, forward strand.
CGGCCCGGTGGTGGATGCGCGCCAGTTGCAGCAGGACGAGGAATATCTGCGCATCGGCCGCGACGAGGGCGCCACGCTGGCCCACGGCGGCCGACGGGTGGCGCGCGTCACGGACGGCCACTACCTGGAGCCGGCGCTGTTCACCGACTGCTCCAACGACATGCGCATCTGCCGCGAGGAAATCTTCGGACCGGTCGCGGCGGTGATCCCGGTGGCGGGCTACGACGAAGCGCTGGCCCTGGCCAACGACACCGAGTTCGGCCTGTCGGCGGGCATCTGCACGACCTCGCTCAAGCACGCCACGCATTTCAAGCGGCATGCCCAGGCCGGCATGGTGATGGTGAACTGCCCGACGGCGGGGGTGGACCCGCATGCGCCGTTCGGCGGCCGCAAGGGATCGAGCTACGGCCCGCGCGAGCAGGGAAGTTACGCGGCCGAGTTCTATACCACCGTGAAAACGGCGTACACGCTGGCCTGAGCGCCGGATGAGCGTCCATCTGATCCGGAGAAGTGCCATGTCGCAATCCCTGCCCACCGTCATCGTCAGCGCTCCCGTGCCGCCCGACCTGCGCGCGGCCATCGAGGCGGCCTGCAGGATCGTCGACGTACCCACGGGCCAGCGGCTGGACGAGGCGGTATCCGCCGCCGACCGCGCCGTGGCGCGCGGCGTGCTGTGCACGGTGCGCACCCCGGTGGACGCCGCTGCGCTGGAGGCGCTGCCGGCCGTCAAGGTGGTGTCCAATTTCGCCGTGGGCTACGACAACGTCGATGTGCCGCGTGCCACGCGGGGAGGCGTGCTGGTCTGCAATACGCCGGGCGTGCTCGATCGCGCGGTGGCCGACCTGACGATGGGCTTCGTGATCTGCCTGGCGCGGGACATGGTGGAAGGCGACGCCTACGTGCGCCGGGGCGCCTGGCTGCGGGGGCCCGCGCCGCTGACCGCGGACCTGGCGGGCAAGACCTTGGGGCTGCTGGGCATGGGCCGCATCGGCCGCATGGTGGCCCGGCGCGCGCAGGCCTTCGACATGCGGGTGATCTATCACAATCGCAACCGCGACACGCCGTCCGAGCAAGAGGGGCTGGCCGCCTACCGCTCGCGCGATCAACTGCTGGCCGAGTCCGATTTCCTGAGCGTGCACGTCCCCCTGTCCGCCGGGACGCGCGGCTCGGTGGGGATGCGCGAGTTCGAGGCCATGAAGTCTTCGGCTTATCTGATCAATACCGCGCGCGGGGCGGTGGTGGACGAGGCGGCGCTGGTCCAGGCGCTGCGGGACGGCCGTATCGCGGGAGCCGGGCTGGACGTAATGGAACGCGAGCCGCTGGACCCCGCCAGTCCGCTGTGCGCGCTGTCCAACGTGGTGCTGCAGGCGCATGCGGGCAGCGCCACGGTGGAGACGCGGCGCGCGATGATGGAACTGGCGGTGGCCAACCTGCTGGATGCCTTGGGAGGACGGCAGCCTCGCGCCATGGTGAATCCCGCGGTGCGCGACGGTCTGGGGGCGGTCCATGCATGACGAGCCGCCCCAAGGCCTGGACCGGGGCCTGACCCACTACGGCGACAGCGAGTTCGCGCGCTTCCTGCGCCGCTCGTTCGCCTTGTCCATGGGGCACACGCGCGAGGCGCTGGCACGGCCCGTCATCGGCATCGCGCATCCCGGCGGCGAGTTCAACAACTGCCACCGGCATTTTCCCGAGCTGATCCAGGCGGTCAAGCGCGGCGTGCTGGCCGCGGGCGGGCTGCCCATGGAGTTTCCCAGCATCTCGCTGGGCGAGCCGTTCCTGCATCCGACCAGCATGATGTTTCGCAACCTGATGTCCATGGACGTGGAAGAGATGATCCGTGCCCAGCCCATGGACGCGGTGGTGCTGGTGGGCGGTTGCGACAAGACCGTGCCGGCCCAGTTGATGGGGGCGCTGTCGGCCGGATGCCCGGCCATCCAGCTGGTGGGGGGGCCCATGATGACGGGCCGCCATCGCGGCGAGCGCCTGGGCGCCTGTACCGATTGCCGGCGGCATTGGGGCCGCTACCGCGCCGGCGCCATCGACGCCGGCGAGATCGGCGCGATCGAAGGCAACCTGGCGACCACGGCGGGGACCTGCGCGGTCATGGGCACGGCCAGCACCATGGCCTGCGTGGCCGAGGCGCTGGGCATGATGCTGCCGCACACGGCGGCGATTCCGGCGGTCCACGCCGATCGCCTGCGGGCCGCCGAGGCCTCGGGCGCGCAGGCGGTCAGGCTGGCGCGGGACGGCCTGCGGCCGGACGCCATCGTGACCGGCAAGGCGGTGGACAACGCGCTGCGGGTGCTGCTGGCGATCAGCGGATCGACCAACGCGGTCCTGCACCTGACGGCAATCGCCGGACGGCTCGGATTGCCGGTGGACGCCGCGCGGCTGAACCGGCTGTCGGAAGAGACGCCGGTACTGGTCGATCTCAAGCCCACGGGTTCGCATTACATGGAGGACCTGTACGCGGCCGGCGGCGTGCAGGCCATCCTGCGCGAACTGCGCGAGCTGCTGCACCTGGACTGCCTGACCGTGACCGGCCGCACGGTGGGCGAACTGCTGGACGCGCAGCACGACGCCTGGGTGGACCGCGCGGTGATCCGGCCGCGCGCCCAACCGCTCAAGCCCGAGGGCGGGCTGCTGGCCCTGTCGGGTTCGCTCGCGCCCCACGGCGCGCTGATCAAGCGCGCGGCGGCGGACGAAGCGCTGTTCGAGCATACCGGCAGGGCGGTGGTTTTCGACACCCTGGAGGACATGGCCGAGCGGCTCGATGCCGAAGACCTGGACGTGCGGCCCGACGACGTGCTGGTGCTGCGCAATGCCGGGCCGCTGGCGGCCGCCATGCCCGAGGCCGGCTACATCCCGATCCCGGCCAAACTGGCACGCCAGGGCGTGCGCGACATGGTGCGCATCTCGGACGCTCGGATGAGTGGTACCGCATACGGCACCGTGGTGCTGCACGTCTCGCCCGAGGCCGCGGCGGGCGGTCCGCTGGCCCTGGTCAGGAACGGCGACCCGATCCGCCTGTCGGTGGCGCGGCGCACGATCGACCTGCTGGTGGACGAGGCCGAGCTGGAGCGCCGCCGCGCCGGCTGGACACCCGCGCGGCCGATGGCGCAGCGCGGCTACCAGTGGTTGTACCAGCGGCACGTGATGCAGGCCGAGCATGGCTGCGACTTCGATTTCCTGCGCGCATCGGCGCGCCCCGACGATGCCGGTGATGGCCGGCAAGGAGACCCGGCATGACCGGAACCGTGTTCGCCCAGCCCCTGGCGCAACTGCCGGGCATCCTGCCCGAGATCGCGATCGACGCCATCCCCGCCGACGAGCGCGTCTGGGTGCCGCAGGCGCCCAACGTCTGGTTCCGTCCGCTGTTCCTGAACACGCTCGGCGGCGGCTGGTGCAACCTGCTGCGGGTGCGCCGTTCGGGCGTCCTGAGCCGGCACATCCATCCCGCGCCGGTGTTCGGCTACGTCATCAAGGGCTCCTGGCGCTACCTGGAGCACGATTGGGTGGCCTCGGCCGGCCGCTTCGTGTTCGAGCCGCCCGGCGAAATCCACACCCTGACGGTGGACGCGAATGCCGAGCACGACGAGATGATCACCTTTTTCAACGTCAGCGGCGCCATGGTCTACCTGGACGAGCAGGGCATGCAGATCGGCTACGAGGACGTGTTCAGCAAGATCGAGATGTGCAGGCGCCACTACCGGGAAGTGGGCCTGGGCGAGGACTACGTGCGGCGGTTCATCCGCTAGCCGCTTCCGGGTTCAGTCGGAAGCCGGGGCCCGCATTGTCTATTCGGGACCCGGCGGATATAGTCATGCTGCCATGGACATCAACAAGCTCGACCTGAATCTCCTGCTGGTCTTCGAGGCGCTCTATCTCGAGCGCAACGTGACGCGCGCGGGGGAACGGGTAGGCCTGTCCCAGCCATCCATGAGCAATGCCCTGCTGCGTTTGCGCAACCAATGCAACGACCCCTTGTTCGTGCGCACGCAGGGCGGCATGGAACCCACCTCGTATGCGTCCGAACTGGCGGGCAGCGTGCTGCGCGCGCTGGAGCTGGTGCGCAACGGTTTCGAGCAGGCCAGCGGCTTCGATCCGGCCTCCAGCCAGCGCAGCTTCACGCTGCTGATGTCCGATTTTTCCCAGTTCCTGGTGCTGCCGCAGCTCGTGGCGCGCTTCAAATCGTCGGCGCCAGGCATCAGCCTGGAGGTCAGCAGCCTGAGCCGGGAGCATTACCGGGCGGCGCTGGAGAACGGCGACGCCGACCTCGCGGTCGGCAACCTGCAGGAGCTGCAGAGCGGCTTCTACCAGCAGGGCCTGTTCGTCGACCAGCACGTCTGCGTGATGGGCAGCGGCTTTCGCAAGGCGGGCGAGGCGATCACGCTGGATGAATACCTCGCGGCACGGCACCTGGTGGTGACGGCCAACAAGACCGACCTGCAGATCGAAAAGGAACTGGGCAAGCAGGGGCACCGGCGCGAGGTGGCGCTGCGCGTGCCCAACTACCTGGTGCTGCCCAAGATCCTGGCGCAGACGGACCTGATCGTCACGGTGCCCGAGGTCATCGCCCAGGCCATCACCGACGATGCGGCCGGGGCGACCTGGTCGCGGCTGCCTTTCCAGACCCCGCATACGCACATGCGCCAGTTCTGGCATGCGCGCTACCACCATGACAGCGCCAATACCTGGCTGCGCCGGCAGATCGCCGACCTGCACATAGGCGCCAGCCTGCGCAAGGTGGGAGCCGGCCCGACGCCGCCGGTGTGTCCGGAAGCGGCGTGAGGCGCGGCGGCTAGCCGGCCAGCGTGACCAGGTGGCCCCAGTTCAGCCGCGATTGCAGATGGAAGTAGGTCATGGCCAGCCAGCCCTTGCGCATCCACGCGGCGGCCGTGGCGTCCGGCAACTGGTCGAAGCGGGTCTCGTCAACGACCAGGAAGCCATCCAGCGTGACGCGCTCGCCGCCTTGCAGGTCCACGGCCACCTGGCGCGGGATCAGCAGGTTCTCGGCCCGCAGGGCCGCGACGTAGTCGCGCGTCATGGCCAGGCCGGCCTGGAGTTCTCCCAGGAATTGCAGCATTTCCCCGACCACGGGAGCGGGCTGCCCACCCTCGAACAGGGGCTGGGCATCGGCGGCGGAACTGCGCAGGTGTTCGGCGTCCTCGTCCACGCACAGCGCGTAGCGCTGGCTGGCCGGATCTTCCTGCAGGATGAACGGATAGCGCCGCAGGTGCGCGGGAATGTAGCGGCTGGGCCGCCACCGCCCCGCGTCGTCCACCATCAGGTTCTGCGCGTTGCGCAGGCCCAGCACCGCCATGGGCATCTGCTCCTCGCCGGCGAACACGATGGGCAGGTCGCGCGCCGCCATCGCGAACTCCGTGGCCACCAGCGGCACCGCGGTCTGGCCGCGCGCGAAGGCGTAGCCGGCCTGGCGGTCGAACCGCAGATGGGCGTGGCGCTGCGGGTCCAGGGCGCGGGCCAGGGCGAACATGGGGGCGTTGGCGCCCGCCTGGGGGGAGGTGGTCATCGATTTCCTGCTAGCAATGGGGGCCGGCCAGGCGCCGCAGCGCCGGCATGTCGAGGATCTCGACCTGCTTCTGCTGGATGCGCAGCACGCCGGACTTGGCGAAGCGCGAGAATAGGCGGCTCACGGTTTCGAGGGTCAGCCCGAGGAAGTTGCCGATTTCCTCGCGGCTCATGCGCAGCACGAAGGCCGACGAGGAATAGCCGCGTGCGGCCAGGCGTTCCGACAGGCTGATCAGGAACACGGCCAGCCGCTCCTCGGCGCGCATGGTGCCCAGGGACAGCAGCATCTGCTGGTCCTGTTCGATTTCGCGGCTCATCAGCCGCATGAGCTGGCGCTGCAGCGAAGGCAGGTGGTTGGCCAGCGAGGACAGGTCGCGCACCGGGATCACACAGACCTCGCTGTCCTCCAGCGCGATGGCGGTCGAGGCGTGGCTGTTGCGGCCCAGGCCGTCCAGCCCGACGATTTCGCCAGGCAGGTGAAAGCCGGTGATCTGCTGGCGGCCGTCGGCCAGTTCGAGATAGGTCTTCAGGGTGCCGAAGCGGATGCCGTAGACGGCGTCCAGGCCGTCCTCGAAGCGAAAGAGGGATTCGCCCCGGGCCAGCCGCACACGCTGCTGCACCAGTTCGTCCATGCGGCCGGCGTCCTCCGCGGCCATGCCCACGGGCAGGCAGAACTGCCCCAGCCCGCAGGTCGAGCAGCGTACGGAGTCTGGGGTAACTGGAATGCGTTTGGTCATGGCTTGTCTTTGTTCTGAGCCGGCCGCGGCGGCCTGGGCGGGCGCCAGCCCGGGAAGGCTAGGGCAGGCGCTTGGCGTAGCTTTGCCGCAGCATGTCGATGAAGACCCGGACGCGCAGCGGCAGATGCTTGCGCTGAGGATACACGGCGTAGATGGCGTTGGGGGGCGCGGCGAATTCGTCGAGCACCGTCACCAGCCGGCCTTCCTTGAGGTCGTCCTCGATTTCCCACAGCGATCGCCATGCCAGCCCCCGTCCGTCCAGCGTCCAGGCATGGAGCACGGCGCCGTCGGTGCATTCCAGCGTACCCGATACGCGCTGCGGTGTCGTCTTGCCGTCGACGGCGAAGAGCCAGCCGCGCGCCTGATTGACGCCGGTGCCGAAGGACAGGCAGTTGTGGCGTGCCAGGTCGGTGGGGTGCTGCGGGGTGCCGTGCCGGCGCAGGTAGGCGGGCGCGGCCACGACCATGCGGCGGTTGTCGGCCAGGCGCACGCTGACCATGCTGGAGTCGGCCAGGTCGCCGATCCGGATGGCGCAGTCATAGCCTTCGTTGACCAGGTCCACCAGCCGGTCGCTCAGGTCCAGTGTCACGGTGATGCCGGGATGGGCATCCAGCAGCCGCGGCAGCAGGGGCGCGACGTGGCGCCGGCCGAAACCGCCGGGCGCGGTGACGCGGAAATGCCCCTTGGGATGTTCGCCGCCCGCCGCCACACTGTTCTCGGCGTTCTCGAGCGTTTGCAGGATCTGCTGGCATTCCTCGAAGAATTCCGTGCCTTCGGCGCTGAGCGAGATCTTGCGCGTGGTGCGGATCAGCAGCTTGACGCCCAGCCGGGCTTCCAGCGCATCGATGCGCCGGCCGATGACGGCGGGCGCGACGCCTTCGCTGCGGGCCGCGGCCGACAGGCTTCCGCGTACGACGGCCGAGACGAAGGATTCGATCTGCTTGAAGCGGTCCATGGGACGGGCGATTTATGCAAAATAGTAAATAATTTGCGCCCGATTTTAGCCCATCCTTAAAAACCGACGGTAGCGCCGGGGTATCAAGGCTGGGGGTCGCGCTGCAGGACGCGGATCAACTGGTCGATGTCCAGCGGCTTGGTCAGGTGGAAGGCGAAGCCGGCGTCCAGGCAGCGGCGCACGTCGGATTCCATGCCATAGCCCGTGAGCGCGACCGCGATCTGGTCGGGCTGGGGAGCGTAGCGCCGCAGCACGTCGATGCCGTCGCCGTCGGGCAGCCCCATGTCGCTGACCAGGACGTCGTAGCGCCTGGCGTCGACGCAGCGGCAGGCCGCCGCCACGTTTTCCGCGACCTCGACCTCGTAGCCGTATTCGGCCAGCAGGAACTGCATGGCCTCGGCGGTATCGATGTTGTCCTCGACCAGCAGGATGGTGGCGGGGCGGACCAGGGGAGCGGACACGGGAAGGGTCTCCTCGGTGGGGGCGTGCAGGGAGCCGCTGGCCGGGTCGTCCAGCGTCAGCGTGAAGGTCGTGCCTTTGCCCTGGCCGTCGCTGCGCACGCTCAGGGTGCCGCCGTGGCGCTGCGCCAGCGAGCTGGCGATGGCCAGCCCCAGCCCCAGGCCGCCGCGCGACTGGGCGGCGTCTTCCTCGCCCTGGTCGAAGGCATCGAAGATGCGCTTGAGGGCCTGCGGGGGGATGCCTATGCCCGTGTCCGAGACGTCCACCGCGATCCTGCCCGGCACCGGCTGGTACATGGTGACGCGTATCTCGCCGCCGCGCGGCGTGAATTTGATGGCGTTCTTCAGCAGGTTCCAGACGATCTGCTGCAGGCGGGCCGGGTCGGCCTGCACGATGACCGGGTAGGGCAGGGGCGTGTAATGCAGCTCGATGTGGCGAGCGGCGGCTTCCTCGCGGAAGATCTCGGCGATCCCGTTCAGGATGCCAACGAGATCGGTGGGTTCCAGGCGCAGGCTCAGCTTGTCGTTGACGATCTTGGAGATGTCCAGCAGGTCGTCGATCAGGCGAGCCTCGACCTCGACGTTGCGCTTGATCAGTTCGACGCTGCGGCGGCATTCGGGGGCCAGGTCCTGGCGCAGGTCCAGCGCCTGCGCCGCCGCGTAGATGGGCCCCAGCGGCGTGCGCAGTTCGTGCGAGAGCACGGCCAGGAACCGGTCCTTGGCGCGGTTGGCGGCCTCGGCCTGTTCCTTGGCCATCTGCAGCAGGTCGGCCGCGACCCGGCTGTCGGTCATGTCGCGCACGATGCGGGAGAAGCCGTGCACGGCGCCGCCGTTGCCGAAGATGGCGGTGGTCACCACCGAGGCGTAGAAGGTGGCGCCGTTCTTGCGCATCAGCCAGCGCTCCTCGGCCAGGCTGTTGCCGGTGCCGATGTCGGCGAGCTGCTGGCGCAGCGAGCCGGGCTCGGGCTGGCCCGGCTCGGGCGGAAGGTTGAACATGTCGCCGGGCCGTCCGATCACCTCTTCGGCCGGATAGCCGAACAGCCATTCCGAGGCGCGATTCCAGCTTTCTATCGTGCCGTCCAGCGACAGCGTGGCCACCGAGTAATCGCGCAGCGCGTCGATCAACTGCCCGAAATAGGTTTCGCTCTCGCGCAGCCGGCGCTCGGCATCGTGCCGCGACCGCCGTTCGCGGGCTTCGTCCAGGGCCCGCCTCACGACGATGGGCAGGCGCTCCAGGCGCTGCTTGAGCACGTAGTCGGTCGCGCCTTCCTTCAGCATGTCGACCGCGTGTTCCTCGCCCAGCACGCCGGAGACGAAGATGAAGGGCAGCGCGCTGGGGTGGCTGCGCACGATCCGCAGCGCCTCGCTGCCCGGAAAGCCCGGCATGTGGAAGTCGGACAGCACGAGGTCGAAGTTCCCGCCGTCCAGGGCGCGGATGAAGTCGGCCTCGTTGTTGACGATCACGCTCTCCACGCTGAGTCCCGCGATCGACAGGCGTTCCAGGGTCAGTTCCGCATCGTGGGGATCGTCCTCGGCAAGCAGGACGCGCATGGCGGGCGGGTTCACGTGGGCAGGCTCCGGGAGTCGCGGTTGCCGCGGCCGGCGGCGCGGCGCAGAGAGCCGGGAGGCGGCTCGTTCAACACCGCCCAGAATACGCCCAGTTCTCCGATCGCGCGTACGAAATCCGGGAAATTCACCGGCTTGACCACGTAGGCGTTGACGCCCAGGTCGTAGGCGCGCACCAGGTCGCTTTCCTCGCTGGACGAGGTCAGCATGACCACGGGCACGTTCTGTAGCCCACGGTCCTCGCGTATGAGCTGGAGCAGTTCCAGTCCGTCCATCTTGGGCAGCTTCAGGTCCAGCAGGATGACCGCGGGGTTGCCGGCCGGCCGGTCCTGATGATGCCCGCGCCGGAACAGGTAGTCGGCGGCTTCCTCGCCGTCGCGCGCGACCACCACGTCGTTGGCGAGCTGGCTTCTTTCGAGCGCGATCAGGGTCAGTTCAAGGTCCTGGGGACTGTCTTCGACCAGCAGAATGGGCTTGAGCATGACGGGGGTCTCACTCCTTCAGGTCGGCCGCGGTCGCGGCGGGGGGCGGGGCGTCGGGCAGGAACACGTAGAAGGTCGCCCCCTGGCCAGGGCTTCCTTCGGCCCATACGCGGCCGCCGTGGCGTTCGACGATGCGGCGGACATTGGCCAGGCCGATGCCCGTGCCCTCGAATTCTTCCATGCGGTGCAGACGCTGGAATACGCCGAACAGTTTGCCAACGTATTTCATGTCGAAGCCCACGCCGTTGTCGCGCACATGGATGACGTGGCCGCCGTGGCGCGGTTCGGCGGCGATCTCGATCACCGCGGGGTCGCGGCCGCGCGTGTACTTGATGGCGTTGGACAACAGATTGCGCAGCGCCAGGTGCATGTAGGCGGCGTCGGCGTGGACGGACGGCAGGTCGCCCATGATCCATTCCACCGGGCGGCCGTCGAGGTCGGGGGCGAGTTCGCGACGTATCTGCTCGAGCGCCTGCGCCAGGTCCACTTGCGAGGGCCGCAGGGCCGAGCGGCCCATCTGCGAGAAGGTCAGCAGCGCATCGACCAGCCTGCCGGCGAAGCGGGCCGAGTCGCCGATATTGTCGAGGTAGCGCGCGCCGCGGTCCGACAGATGGGCGCCTTCGTATTCGCGCAGCAGGTCGGCGTAGCCCGCGATATGGCGCAGCGGCGCGCGCAGGTCGTGCGAGACGCTGTACGAGAAGGCTTCGAGTTCCTGGTTGATGCGGCCCAGTTCGTCGGCCAGGCCGGCCAGTTCCTCGGCCTTGCGCAGCACCACGCCGGTAATGGCGGTACGCAGCTCCGCCGCGCTTTCCAGCTCGCAGGGTTCCCACGGGTGGGCGCGGCCGCGCGTCCACTCCGGCCTGAACCAGAGCACGTAGTTGGCATGCAGCTCCGATATCGGCAGGGCCAGCACACCGCAGGCCACGCGGCGCAGCGCGGCGAATTCGGGCGCCGCCTCGGGCAGGCTGGCTGTGTGGAAGAGCCCGGTGCCATCCGTGCTCGCAAGGCGGGCCGCCAGCGCCTGCACGGCCCGATGGCTGGGCGCCTGGCCGAAGGTCAGGCATTCGTCGCCATGCACGATGGCCGCGCCGGACGCATCCGCGAACGCCAGCAGTTGGGCCGGCATGCTGGCCAGCCCGGCGGGGACGCTGTCATGCCGGGACATCGCGGCCAGCAGCACACCCATCAGGCGTTGCAGTTCGTGCCGCCGCTCCGCTTCGGCCTGGGCCTGGCGGGCATCGATCTGCAGCGCGACGACCTGCACGAGCAGGTCGCATTGGGCACGGACGGCCGGCGGCATGGCCCGGGGCTGGGCGTGATGGCAAGCGATCATGCCCCACAGCCGGCCCTGCGACATCAGCGGCAGCGACATGGCCGCGCGGGCGCCCACGTTCTCCAGGCAGTGCAGCAGCGCGGGCGGCGCCGCGCGCAGGCCGGCCAGGCTCAGGTCCGTGCAGGCGCCCGTATCGGGGTTGCGGGAAGGTTCCAGCGGCGAGGGTTCGCTGCCGGTGTCGGGGATGTAGCTCAAGCGTTGGGCACGGTCGTCGCGGCGCGCCTCGAGCGACGGGTCGTCGGCCGGAAAACGCCGGCCCAGCAGCGAGGCATAGCCGCGGCCGCGCCGTTCGGCGTTGATGCGGCCATGGCCGTCGAGGTCGAGTTCATAGGCGATCACGCGTCCGAAACCCGTCATCTTGCGAATGCGTTCGACCGCCAGGGCGCACAGTTCATCGGCGGTCTGGCAGCGATGGGCGCGATCGACGAAGTCGCCCAGGTCGGACGGCCGGACCGTCGGCGCCACGGGTTCGAACTCGGCCACGATGGATCCGCCGTACCGGTGGACCACCAGGTCGAAGCGGCCGGCCACGGCGACGAAGGCCACCGTGTCCAGGTGCTGGGGCGTGCGTTCGGCCTGGGTCGCGGCGCGCAGCCGCTCGTGGAAGCGGCTGTCGGCGGGCCGCACCAGGTACGACAGCCGCTGGCCCAGCAGCACGGCCGGCGGCGCGTTCAGGTGCTGTCGCACGGAGGCGCTGGCCTGCAGGATCGTGCCGCGGGCACGGTCGAGCACGAGCAGGAAGCCGTGGGGCTGGATGCCGGACGGCGGGCGGGTGGACCCGCTCGCACGCGCGGCCGGAATGTCCTTGCCGGACGCGGGACTCGGGAGGTGCACCTGGTTCGGGATCGAAGAGGGCGAACCCCGATAGTATGCCCGCCCCGGCGCGTGTCCCGCGCGCCGGCCGGATTATGTAGCGATACTTACAGCGCGTCTCAATTCGGAGACGGGTCCGGCCTCAGGTGCCCTGGTTGCCCCGGTGGGCCCACGCCGTGGTGCGTTTTTCCACCAGCGCGAACAGCTCGTACATGGCCATGGCCATCACGCCTATCACCATCAGGCCCGAGAAGGCCAGCGGCATCTTCATGGCCGAGCCGGCCGACACCAGCAGGTAGCCGATGCCCTCGTTCGAGGCCGCCATCTCGGACACGGTCGAGCCGACGAAGGCCAGCGTGATCGCCACTTTCAGCGAGGCATAGAAATACGGCAGCGACCGGGGCAGCCCGACCTTGAGCAGCACGTCCATGCGCTTGGCGCCCAGCACACGCAGCACGTCCTCGAGTTCGGGCTCGAGCGTGGCGAGCCCGGTGGCGATGTTGACCATGATGGGAAAGAACGAGATCAGGAAGGCGGTCAGCACGGCGGGGCCGATGCCGATGCCGAACCACACCACCAGCACCGGCACGAAGGCCGCCTTGGGCAGGGCGTTGAACGCGGTCATCAAGGGGTACACGGCCGTGTAGGCCAGGCGCGAGCTGCCGATGACGAAGCCCAGCACCACGCCCACCACGATGGAGATGCCGAAGCCGGCCATCGTGACCCAGAAGGTGCGCCAGGCATGCATGGCGATGACCGGCGCGTAGTCGATGGTGGCCTGCAGGATCTGCGAGGGGCTGGGGAAGATGAACTCGGACACTTCGAAAACCCGGCAGATGATCTCCCACAGGATGATGACGGCGGCCAGCAGCGTGATCGGGGCGAGACGTTGGGCGAGGGTGTTGTTCATCGGGCGAGTCGGCGTGGGGAGGCGGGAAAGCGCGCGGGGCGCCGGTCAATGTCCGATCTGGGTGCGCAGTTCCAGCACCAGGGCGTTGAAGTCGTCGGAATAGGTGGTCTCGAGTTGCCGGGGCCGTGGCAGTTCGATATCCCGGCGAGACAGGATGCGGCCGGGGCGCTTGCTCATCACGTACACGGTATCGGCCAGGAACACGGCCTCGCGCAGGTCGTGGGTGACCAGCACCACGTTGAAGCGGCGCGCGCTCCAGAGGTCGCGCAGGACGCACCACAGTTCCTCGCGCGTGAACGCGTCCAGCGCGCCGAAAGGCTCGTCCAGCATCAGCATTTCGGGTTCGTGGATGAGCGCCCGGCACAGCGATGCGCGCTGCTGCATGCCGCCCGACAGCTCCCACGGGAACTTGTGCTCGTAGCCGCCCAGCCCGACGGTGGCCAGCAGCGCCCGCGCGCGGTCGGTGTATTCGGCGCGCCGGGCCCGGAAGCTGGAGCGGTAGGGCTCGACGATCTCCAGCGGCAGCAGGACGTTGTCGAGCGTGGTGCGCCAAGGCAGCAGATTGGGAGCCTGGAAGGCCATGCCGACGATCTTCAGGGGGCCGGTGACCCGGTTGCCGCCCACGGTCACGGTGCCGCGGGTGGGCGACTTCAGGCCGGTCGTCAGCTTCATGAAGGTGGACTTGCCGCAGCCCGAGGGGCCGACGATGGCAACGAACTCGCCCTTGTCTATCGAGAGGCTGATGTCCTCGACCGCGTAGTCGCCCGCCCGCTCCAGGGCAGCGTTGTAGGCCAGCGAGACCCGCTGGAAATCGACGAAGGCCGCCATGTCACTTGCCGCGCAGCACGGAAGCCGTCAGGGATTTTTCCGGCAGGAACGAACGGTCGAACGCCATCTCGGGCTTGACCGAGGTCTTGGTGCCGTAGGTGCGGGTGACCTGGGCCGCCATCAGCGCCATGCGGGCGGGTTCGATGTCGCCGAAGCCGTCGGCGCGCGCATCGGGCGTATCGATGGCGGTCTGGATCGCCAGCCGCAGGCGCTTGAGTTCCAGCGGCGCGTCGATGATGCCGTCCCGTTCCTTGACGGTGGCGATCGAGGCGGCCGGATCGGCCAGCACGTCGCGCGTGGCCTTGGCCACCGCGCGCAGGAAGCCCTTGACCGCCTCGGGATGATTCCTGGCGAAATTGCGGTCGGCGATGATGGCGTTGCCGTACAGCTTCACGCCGTATTCGGGATAGGACATGATGGCGATGTCCTGGTCCTTGACGCCGCGCGCGTTCAGGTTCAAGAGCGAGGTGAAGTAGAAGCCGGTGATCGCGTCGACGTCGCCGCGCGCGAGCATGGTCTCGCGCAGCGCCGGATCCATGCTGACCCAGGTGACCTTGGCGTCGTCGATCTTGTTGGCCTGGGCGAAGATCGGGAAGGACCGGCGGCCGCCGTCGAACGAGGGCGAACCCAGCTTCCTGCCTTCGAGGTCCCTGGGGGTCTTGATGCCGCTTTTCTTGAGCGAGAACACCGCCGCCGGCGTGTTGTTGTAGATCATCATGACGCCGGTGGGCTGGTTGGGCGCGCCGGGGTTGTTGCCCTGGAATTCCATCAGCGCCGCCAGGTCGGCGAAACCCATTTCGTACGAACCCGAGGCCACCCGGTTCACTGCCGCGCCCGAGCCGCTGCCGGCGTCGATGGTCACGTCCAGCTTTTCCTGCTTGAAATAGCCCTTCTTGGCCGCCACCAGGAAAATCGCGCTCGGCCCTTCGAAGCGCCAGTCGAGCTGGAAGCGTATCTTGGTATCCTGGGCGTGGGCGGCGGGAGCGGCCCAGACCGTGGCCAGCGACAGCGCCAGGCCGGCGAGCACGGCACGGCGATCCGGGGTGCGAGGTGTCGTCTTCATGCTGGGGTTTCCTCGGGTGAGTGGGGACGGTTGTGCCGTCCCGGGTTTTGTGGGGAGAATACATCCCGGTTTCGCACCCCAACAATGCGAGGTAAACCCGCATTGGTGCGGCGTTTCCCCGGTTTGGGGCGTACCGGTTTCCACCCGTATCAAAAGCAGGATCCATGCCCGTTTTCTTGCACCGCGAAGGTTCCCCATGTGCCAATTGCTAGGCATGAACGGCAACACGCCGACCGACATCGTCTTCAGCTTCACCGGCTTCGCCACCCGCGCGGGGCGTACCGGCGAGCACGTCGACGGCTGGGGCATCGCCTTCTTCGAGGGAGCGGGGGTGCGCCACTTCGTGGACCACGAGCCGGCGCTGCTGTCGCCGGTGGCGGACCTGATCCGGCACTATCCGATCAAGTCGCGCAACGTGATCGCGCACATCCGCAAGGCGACGGTGGGGCGCGTGGCGCTGGAGAACTGCCATCCGTTCGTGCGCGAACTGTGGGGGCGCTACTGGGTGTTCGCGCACAACGGCGACCTGGTGAACTATCTCCCGGCGCTGGACGGCCCCTACCGGCCGGTGGGCGACACCGACAGCGAACGGGCCTTCTGCTGGATGCTGCAATGCCTGCGGGCGCGCTTCGCCTGTCATCCGGGCATCGAGGCCCTGGCCGACGCCCTGGGCGAACTGAGCGCGGGAATCGCCGCGCACGGCACCTTCAATTTCATGCTGTCGGACGGCGAGGCCCTGTACGTCCATTGCTCCACGCGCCTGCACTACCTGGTGCGCCAGCACCCCTTCGCCACCGCCAGCCTGTCGGACGAGGAGGTCAGCGTGGACTTCGCCCAGGTCACCACGCCCGACGACCGCATCGCGGTCATCGTGACCGAGCCCCTGACCACCAACGAGGTCTGGCGCCGCTTCGAACCCGGCGAACTGATGGTGTTCGTCGACGGCGCGCCGGTGCTGGCGCGCCTGGTCAGCGGCTGAGGGCGGCGCGGCGGCCCGCTACGAGGCGGCCGCCATCTGTTCCAGGAAGTCCAGCATCAGTTCGCCGGCCAGCTGGGCGTCGTCGGCCGTCATGGTCTCGAGCGGGTTGTGGCTGATGCCGCCGTTGCCGCAGCGAGTGAACAGCATGGTGATGGACGTGGCCTCGGCCAGCTTCATGGCGTCGTGGCCGGCGCCCGACGGCAGTTCGAAGACGGGCAGGCCGCGGTCGGCAATGGCGCGGGACCACATGGCCATCTGTTCGTGGGCGCAGGGCGCGGCGGCGGCGCGCATCAGTTCCTCGGTCGCGACCGAGATGCCACGCCGCGAGCAGATGGCCGAGACCTCCCGCTCGATGTCGGCCAGGGCCGCGTCGCGCACGGCGTTGTCGGCGGCGCGCAGGTCCAGCGACAGGGTGCAGGCGCCGGGGATGACGTTCACCGATCCGTGCGGCACGTTCAGCATCCCCACCGTGCCGACCAGCGACGGCGCCTGGGCGCAGCGCCGTTCCACCGCCAGCACGATCTCGGCGGCGGCACAGGCGGCGTCGCGGCGCATGTCCATGGGGGTGGTGCCGGCATGGCTGGCCACGCCGGCCAGGGTCATGAGGCGGCGCACGCTGCCGGCGATGGAGGTGACCACGCCCACGGGCAGGTTGCGTTCCAGCAGCACCGGGCCCTGCTCGATGTGGATCTCGAAGTAGTGCCGCAGGCGCGCCGCCTCGGCCGCCGCCTTGCCCAGCTGTTCCGGGTCGAGCCCCGCGAGCTGCATGGCCTCGCGCATGCTGACGTCGGACGCGTCCAGGGCGTCCAGCACGCCGGGATCGAAGCGGCCGATGTAGGCCGACGAGCCCAGGAAGGTGCTGCCGTAGCGCACGCCTTCCTCTTCGGCGAAGGCCACCACGTCCAGGTCGAAAGGCAGGCGGCGGTTGCGCCGCTTCAGGTCGGCCACCACGGCGATAGGCAGCAGGACCCCCAGGCGGCCGTCGTACTTGCCGCCGTTGCGGACCGTGTCGTAGTGGCTGCCGGTGGCCACCAGCGGCGGCTCGGCCACCGTGGGGGCGGCCCGGTAGCGGCCCACGACGTTGCCGGCCGCGTCCTGGTAGACCGAGTCGAAGCCGGCCTCCAGCATCCAGGCCTGGATGCGGGCCGCCACCGCGCGGTGGGCCGCGGACAGGTAGGTGCAGGTCAGGTGGTCGGGCGAGTCGGAATAGCTGGCCAGCGTCTCGGCCCAGCCCATGACGGTGTCGCCGTAGGGACGCGTCAGCGACAGCCGGTCCGCCAGCCGGATCTCGGCGATCCGGTCGATCTGTCGCAAGGCCTCGGCGAACTCCTGGTCGGGCGCGTGGCGCAGCCGGCGTTCCAGGGCGGCGATGATGTCGTAGCGGCTCAGGCCGGCGCCCGTGGGGCCGCGCACCGCGATGATGAAGGGAAATCCGAAGCGGCTGTTGTAGGCCGCGTTCAGTTGTTGCAGCAGCTCGAATTCCTCGGGCGAGCACTGGGTGAGTCCGGCGCGCGCCTGTTCGCCGGCCGAGTCCTCGGTCAGCTGGCCCGCCACGGCGGCGCGGCCCGCCAGCTCCGGGTGGGCGCGGATCAGCGCCAGCTGTTCGTCCCGGCTGGCCTGCCGCACGGTTTGCGACAGCGCGTACTTGAGGGCGGCGGCCGAGGCGAAGGGGCGCAGGGCAAGGGTCCGTTCCAGCACCCAGGGGCTGTGCTCGTACAGGCCGTCCAGGAACTGGACGAAGCGGACGGGATCGGCGGTATTCAGGACGTCGAGCGTGAGCGAGGCGGTCATGGCGGGGATCAGGAGGCGGAGCCGGCGGCCGGCGTGTACGGGTGTTCTTGCTTCCAGTGGCGGGCGATGTCGACGCGGCGGCATACCCAGACGTCCTGGTGTTTCTCGACGTGGTCCAGGAAGCGCTGCAGGGCCGTGAAGCGGCCGGGCCGGCCCAGCAGCCGGCAATGCATGCCCACCGACATCATGCGCGGCTTGTCGGCGCCTTCCGTGTAGAGCACGTCGAAGGTGTCGCGCAGGTAGTGGAAGAAATGATCGGCGGTATTGAATCCCTGCGGCGTCGCGAAGCGCATGTCGTTGGCGTCCAGCGTGTACGGGACGATCAGGTGGGGCTTGCGCGCGCCGGAGGACGTCTCGACTTCGGTCCAGAACGGCAGGTCGTCGCCGTAGTAGTCGCTGTCGTACAGGTAGTCGCCCTGTTCGACCAGCAGGCGGCGCGTGTTGGGGCTGTCGCGTCCCGTGTACCAGCCCAGGGGCCAGGCGCCATCGGTCAGCCGGCGCAGGATTTCCGTGCCGCGATGCATGTGCTCGCGCTCGGTGGCCTCGTCCAGGTTCTGGTAGTGGATCCAGCGCCAGCCATGGCAGGCGATCTCGTGCCCATGCTCCAGGAAAGCCGCCGTGGCTTCCAGGTTGCGCTCGAGCGCCATTCCGCAGCCGAACACCGTGAGCGGCAGTCGCCGCCGCTCGAATTCGTTCAGGATGCGCCAGACGCCCGCGCGCGAGCCGTATTCGTAGATGGAGTCCATGCTCATGTGCCGCGCCGGGTAGGCGGCCGCGCCCACGATCTCGGACAGGAACTGTTCGGAGGCGGCGTCGCCGTGCAGGACGTGGTTCTCGGCGCCTTCCTCGTAGTTCAAGACGAACTGCACGGCCACGCGGGCGCGGTTGGGCCAGCGCGCGTCGGGAAGGTGGCGGCCGTAGCCGATCATGTCGCGGGGATATGCTGTCATGGCGCGGGCAACGAATCAGGAGTGGAAACGGAACGGACACGCATGGACATTCTCCCATGCCGGGCGGAAGGGCCGCGGGCGGGGATGTAGCCGCTAGCGAAACTATATACACTTTTGTCCTCGCGCCGGCCGGCGCGCGCCGCGCCATCGCGTTCCATCAAAGGATACCCATGGGAAAGCTGACCACCCACGTTCTCGATACCGCCCATGGCTGTCCGGCCGCGGGCATGAGGATAGAACTGTTCCGCATGGATGACGGCCAGGCGGTCCTGCTGCGGCAACTGTCCACCAATGCCGATGGGCGCGTGGACGGAGCCCTGCTTGAAGGCGACGAGCTCGTCGCCGCCGCCTACCGCCTGGTGTTCGAGGCCGGCGACTATTTCGCCGCGCGCGGGCTGGCGCTGCCCGAACCGCGCTTCGTCGATCGCGTCGCGCTCGACTTCGGCATCGCGCAGCCCGGCCAGCACTACCACGTGCCGCTGCTGGTCAGCCCCTGGAGCTGGAGTACGTATCGGGGGAGCTGACGGCCGGCGCGCGCACGCTGGCGGCGATCTGTTCGCGCAGCCAGCGCACGGGGCCGTCGCGCCGCGCGCGCGGGTGCCACAGCAGGTAGTACTGCAATGACGGCAGCGGAATGGGAAGCGGCATCACCGAGACCGGCAGCGAGCTGGCGAAGAAATCGGTGAAGCGCCTGCCGGTGGTCAGCAGCAGGTCGGTCTGCGTCAGCACGTAGGGAATCAGGCTGAACACGGGACATTCGAGCGCGATGTGGCGCGTGTGTCCCAGCCGCGCGAGCATGGCGTCGACCGTGCTGCGCAGGCCAGGGCGCATCGCCGTGGGCGCGGCGTGGCGCGCCTGCAGATAGGCCTGCGCGGTCAGGCCGCGGCGCGCCAGGGGATGGTGGCTGCCCATCATCACCACCAGTTCGTCCTCCATCAGCGGCAGCCGGTGCAACTGCGCCGGCGGGTCGGGCCAGTTGGCGATGACCAGGTCCAGGCGGCCGTCGCCCAGTTTCTGCGCGTAGTCCAGGTCGTCCGTCAGCGGGTGCACGCTCAGCGCCAGGGCGGGCGCGGCGGTGCGCAGCCGGCCGGCCAGGCGCGGCAGCAGCATGGGGTCCAGATAGTCCGGCGCGGCCAGGTGCAGGGTGCCGCGCGCCTTGCGTGGATCGAATTCGTCCGGGGGCGCCAGGAAGTGCTCGGCCTGCGCCAGCATTTCCCGCGCCGGCGCCTCCAGCGACAGGGCGGTGGCGGTAGGTACGACGCCGCCCGGCCCGCGCGCGAACAGCAGGTCGCCGGTCAGGCGGCGCAGCCGGGCCAGCCGGCCCGACAGCTGGGGCTGGCCCATGCCCAGCCGTATCGCGGCGCGCGAGACGTGCAGCGTGTCCAGCAGCGTGACGAAGGCCTGGATGTCGGTCAGGCTGAGGCGGGACAGGTCGGTGCTGCCCGGGGGGGCGGCGGGCGGGGAGGCGGGCATGGGGGCTCCGGCGAATCATCCATGAAAATGGATAATGCTCATCTTTGGATGAAGATGACAAGCCCCGCCAGGGCGCGTATGTTTCGGATATGGTCCCTGGCGTGCCGCGACGGACGCGGCGGGCGTACTCCTGGCAGAGCGACATGGCTTCCGATCCTCCCTCCCCCGATACGCCGCCGGAGCTGCGGGTTCGCCCCGTGCGCTTCTGGCATGGCCCCAGGCTGGTCGAACTGGGCGGCTTGCCGCCCGCCCTCACAGTGCTGGAATGGCTGAGGGAACAGGCCGGCTGCCATGCCGCCAAGGAAGGCTGCGCCGAAGGCGATTGCGGCGCCTGTACCGTAGCGGTAACCGACCTGGACGACGCCGGCGATCTTCGTGTGCGTGCCATCAATGCCTGCATCCAGCCCGTGGCGGCGCTGGACGGCAAGCTGCTGGCGACCGCCGGCGACATCGGCGAACCCGGGGCCCTGCATCCCGTGCAGGCGGCCATGGTGGCGCACCATGGTTCGCAATGCGGCTTCTGCACCCCGGGCATCGTGATGTCGCTGTATGCCATGTACGAGGGCCGGCGGCTGGCCGATGACGCGGCGGTTGGCCGCGAAGAGGCAGTGCGGGCCTTGTCCGGCAACCTGTGCCGGTGCACGGGGTATCGCCCCATCCTGGACGCGGCGCAGGCGATGTGCACACCGGACTGGCAGGGCGAGACGGCCGGCGGGATGCGCGAGCGCCTGGCGCAGGTGGCGCCCGGTCCGCAAGCCTGGACCGCGCCGGAATCCACCGAAGGTTTCGAGGGCCATGCGCGCGGGCGCTTCCTGGCGCCGCGCACGCTGGCGCAACTGGCGGCGCTGCGCGCGGCGCATCCGGACAGCCGCATCGTGGCCGGCGCGACCGACGTCGGCCTGTGGGTGACCAAGCAGCATCGCGCGCTGGGCGACGTGTTGTGGATAGGCGGGGTGTCCGAACTGGCCACGATCGATCGCATCGGCCGGGATGCGCTGGCATCGTCGCGCTGGGAAGCGGATGTCGCGTGCCTGGAGATCGGCGCGGCCGTCACCGTCGAGGACGCGTGGCGGGCGCTGGCGCCGCACTTTGCCGCCTGTATCGATTACTTCGACCGCTTCGCCTCGGTGCCGGTGCGCAACAGCGCCACGCTGGTCGGCAACGTCGCGAACGGTTCGCCCATCGGCGACACCGCGCCGCTGCTGATCGCGCTGGGCGGCTCGGTGGTGCTGCACCGGCAGGGCCGCGAGCGGATCCTGCCGCTGACCGATTTCTATCACGGCTACCAGAAGAACGACCTGCGTCCGGGCGAATTCATCCGCGCCGTGCGTGTGCCGCTGCCCGGCGCCGATGTCGCGGTCCATGCCTGGAAGCTGTCCAAGCGGGTCGAGCAGGACATCAGCGCGGTGGCCTTGGCCACGGCGCTGCGCGTGGAAGGCGGCCGCATCGTGGCCGCCGGCGTGGGGGCGGGCGGCATGGCCGCGGTGTCCAGCCGCGCCGTGCGCACCGAGCAGGCGCTGCTGGGCCTGCGGGTGGACCAGCCCGCCGCGGCGCTGCGCGACAGTCCCGGCATGCGGGCGGCCTGGCAGGCCATGCACGACGAATTCGATCCCCTGGACGATCTGCGCGCCAGCGCGGCCTATCGGCGCCAGGCCGCGGCCAACCTGCTGCTGCGTTCCTGCCTGCAACTGGCGCGGCAGGCGCCGGCCACGCGCCTGGGCGAACTCGCGGCGATACAAGCATGAACGCGCCCGACCATCCCGGCATCCTGAACGTCAAGGCCGAGCCGCAGGCCTGCGGCGTGGCGGCGCCGCACGAGGCGGCGCACCTGCACGTCAGCGGCCGCGCGCTGTATGTCGACGACGTGCCCGAGCCGCGCGGCACCCTGTTCGTCGCTCCCGTGTTGTCGAAGGTCGCGCACGGGCGATTGAAGAGCCTGGATGCCTCGGCCGCGCTGGCGGTGCCCGGCGTGCGCCGCGTGGTGACCGCCACCGACCTGCCCGCCGCCAACGTGGTGGGGGCGGGGCACGACGAACCCATCCTGCCCGCGGACCTGATCGAATACCTGGGCCAGCCGGTCGCGCTGGTCGTCGCCACCGGCGCCAAGGCGGCGCGCGTGGCCGCGCGGGCGGTGCGGATGGAGGTCGAGCCGCTGCCGGCCATCCTGACCATAGCCGAGGCGCTGGCGGCCGAGTCCTGGGTGCTGCCCCCGGTGCATCTGGCCGAAGGCGACGTCGAGGCGGCCATGGCCGCCGCGCCCCACCGCCTGCAAGGCGAGTTCGCGATGGGCGGGCAGGAACAGTTCTACCTGGAAGGACAGGTCGCCCTGGCCATGCCGGGCGAGGACGGCACGATGAAAGTGCTGTCGTCCACTCAGCATCCGGGCGAAGTGCAGCACTGGGTGGCCGATGCGCTGGGCGTGCCGGCCCATTCGGTGCAGGTCGAATGCCGCCGCATGGGCGGCGGATTCGGCGGCAAGGAGACCCAGGCCGGCCACATCGCGGTATGGGCGGCGGTGGCGGCGCGCATCGCCGGGGCACCGTGCAAGATGCGGCTCGACCGCGACGACGATTTCCTGATCACGGGCAAGCGCCATCCCTTCCTCGGCCGCTGGACGGTGGGCTTCGACGGCCAGGGGCGCATCCTGGCCATCGACCTGATGCAGGCGGCGGCCTGCGGATTTTCGGCCGACTTGTCGGGGCCGATCGCCGATCGCGCCATCTTCCATGCCGACAACGCCTACTACCTGCCGGCCGCCGCCATCCACAGCTATCGCTGCAAGACCCATACCCAGTCCCATACGGCCTTCCGGGGCTTTGGCGGGCCCCAGGGCGTGGGCATGATCGAGGCGGCCCTGGACGACATCGCCCGCCACCTCGGCCTGGATCCGCTGGCCGTGCGCCGGATCAACCTGTACGGCGATGCGCCCCGCGACCGCACGCCCTACGGGATGCAGGTCACCGACAACATTCTTCCCGCGCTGATCGAGAGGCTGGAGGCCGACTGCGGCTACGCCGGGCGGCGCGAGGCCATCGCGCGCTGGAATGCCGCCAGTCCGGTGATCAAGCGCGGCCTGGCCCTGACGCCCGTGAAATTCGGCATCTCGTTCACGGCCACGATGTTCAACCAGGCCGGTGCGTTGGTGAACGTCTATACCGACGGTTCGGTCACGGTGAACCACGGCGGGACCGAGATGGGGCAGGGGCTGCACACCAAGGTGTGCCAGGTCGTGGCCGACACGCTGGGCGTGCCGCTGGCATGGGTGCGCATCACCGCCACCGATACCGGCCGGGTGCCCAACGCCTCGGCCACCGCCGCTTCCAGCGGCACCGACCTGAACGGCCGGGCGGCCGAGTTCGCGGCGCGCGAGGTGCGCGACCGCCTGCGCGCCCATGTGGCCGGCACGCGCGGCCTGGATGTGGCGCAGGTGTCGATACGCGGCGGCAAGGTGCTCGTGCCCGGCGCCGAACTCGATTTCGTGGCCGTGGCCAAGGCGGCCTACGCCGCCCGCGTGTCGCTGTGGTCGGACGGCTACTACGCCACGCCCAAGATCCACTACGACCACCAGACCATGCGCGGCCTTCCGTTCTACTACTTCGCCTACGGCGCGGCGGCGACCGAGGTCGCGGTCGATACCCTGACCGGCGAGACGCGGGTGCTGCGCGTGGACATCCTGCACGACGTGGGCCGGTCCATCAATCCGGCCATCGACCTGGGCCAGATCGAAGGCGGCTTCGTGCAGGCCGTGGGCTGGCTGACCTCCGAGGAGTTGGTCTGGAAGCCGGACGGCACGCTGGCCACGCATGCGCCGTCCACCTACAAGATCCCGACCTCGGGCGACGTGCCGGCCGATTTCCACGTGGCGCTCTGGCCCGAGCCCAACCGCGAGGACAACGTCTACGGCTCCAAGGCCGTGGGCGAACCGCCTTTCATGCTGGGCTTCGCCGCGTTCTTCGCCATACGCGAGGCGGTGGCCGCGGCCCGGCGCGAACAGGGACGCACCCCGCTCGTGCCCTTGTCGGCGCCCGCCACGCCCGAGGCCGTGCTGCGAGCCGTGGAGCAATGACGCATACCGCGCTGCTGCCCCAGGGGCTGGCCGATTTCGCCCGCGCGGCGCGCGGCCGGGCCGTGTGCCTGGTCCGTGTGCTGGAAGTGCGGGGCAGCGCCCCGCGCGGCATCGACGCGGCGCTGCTGGTGGGCGCCGAAGGCTTTGCCGGCACCATAGGCGGCGGCCACCTGGAGTACGAAGCCATCGCCTACGCGCAGTCGCTGCTGCGGCAGGCCGAGGCCGGCTGCACGGCCGAGCAGACGCGCCGCTTCGCGCTCGGTCCTTCGCTGGGCCAGTGCTGCGGCGGCAGCGTGGAGCTGCGCTTCTCGGTGCTGGCGGATGGGGACGAGGCCATGCCGCGGCTGCAAGGGCTGGAGGCGCGGCCGCACGAACTCTGGCTGTATGGCGCCGGGCACGTGGCGCGGGCGCTGGTGCACGTCATGCTGCCGCTGCCGTTCCGGATACGGTGGCTGGACACCCGCGAAAACGTCTTTCCGCAGCCGCTGCCCGGACAGGTCGAGACGCTGCAGACCGATGACCTCGCGGCCGAAGTCGCCGACGCCGCGCCCGGCGTCATGCACCTGGTCATGACCCATAGCCACGCGCTGGATTTCGACATCGTGCGCGCGGTGCTGGAGCGCGGCGATGCCGCCTATTGCGGGTTGATCGGCTCGGCCACCAAGCGCACGACCTTCGAGCGGCGCCTGCGCGCGCGGGGCATGGCCGAGGCAGGCATCGACGCGCTGGTGTGTCCGGTGGGGCTGCCGGCGATTCCGGGCAAGCTGCCGGGGATTATCGCGGTCTCGGTGGCGGCGCAACTGCTGCTGGCCGCGCAGGCGGTGGAAGCGCGGGCTTGAGGCCTTAGTCGCCCGCCTCGATGGCGAACAGCAGCGTGCTCAGCATGGCGGCCAGCTTGTCCGCTTCCTGGCGGCCGAGGGGCCGCAGCAGCTCCGCCATCGCCTCGAAGTGGCGGGCGATGGCCTGGTCGGCCAGCGCCTTGCCCTCGGGCGTGAGCCGCACGATCACGCCGCGGCGGTCGTTGGGATCCGGTTCGCGCATCACCAGGCCGCGCTCCTGCACGCGATCGATGCGGTTGGTGACGGCACCCGAGGTCAGCAGCGACACCTTGATCAGGTCCGAGGGCTTGAGCGCGAACTCCGGGCCGCAGCGGCGCAGGGTGACGATCAGGCTGAAGGTTTCCCAGGTCAGCCCCATGGGCGCCAGCCATTCCTCGGCGTGCCGCACCATGTGCGTGGACAGGCGCGACAGGCGGCCGATGATGCCCAGCGGCCAGGGATCGAGATCGGGGCGCTCGCGCTTCCAGTCGTCCAGCAGTTGCTGGACGGAATCGCGCCGCGGAGAAGGGGGAGACGCAGGGGGCAAGGGACTGACTCTCGACGCCGTTTCGGTTGCGTCGAACTCTATCACGAGCCGCGCAGCCGGTTCACGCCGGCGGCAGGTGGCTCAGGTCCACGTAGCGGGCCGGGTCGTCCAGCGCTTTGGGCTGGCCCGCGTGGCGGTTGCGCAGCGCCAGCACGGTGGCGATGCCGGGCATGCTGGGGCGCAGGTCGCGGATGAGGCCGGTGGCGGGGGCCAGCAGTACGTCGCGGGCGCGCTCGCTCAGTGCCGGATCGAGATCGGGCGCGTGCTCGCGCAGCAGGGCGGCGGCGCGCGGGCCGGTGTCCGGCCGGGCGAGCCAGTCCATCGCGGCCCGGTAGGCGCGTGCGAACGCCCTGAGCGTATCGCTCGATGCGGCGGCCCAGGCGCGTTGGCAGAAGGCGGCCGATCCCATGTAGTCGTCCAGCCAGTCCGCGCCCGGCAGGATGCGGCAGCCGGCCTCCCGCGCCAGCAATTCATAAGGGGTGCGCAGCAGCGTGGCCGCATGCCGGCCCGCCAGCAGGGCCGCGTAGCGCTGGCTGGTACCGCCGGCAGGCACGATCTCTACGTCATCGGCCGGGATGCCGTGGGTGGCCAGGAGCTCGCGCAGCACGAAGGCAAAGCCGGTGGACAGCGCGTCCACCGACAGGGTCCGGCCGCGCAAGTCGTCGTAGCCATGGATGCCGGGCGCCGCGACCAGGCTCAGAAAGCCCCGGTCGCCGCCCAGGAAGGCCACCAGGTCGGGACGGATGCCGGGGATGCGGGCATGGCCCTCCTGGTAGGCCACGAGATTGTCGATGCCGGCGATGGCGACCTGGACCTCGTCGCGCAGCAGGCGCTCGACCAGTTCGGCCGAGCCGCCGACGTAGCGAAGTTCGATGGAAACCCCATGGCTTGCGAAGAAGCCCTGGTCGATGCCGGCCCACAGGGGCAGGTTCCATCCGCCGTCGAACACGGCCACGCGCAGGGGAGCGATCGCCATGGCGGGCCTCAGTTGACGGCGGCGCCGGAGGCGCGGACCACCGGTCCCCAGCGGTCGATCTCGCTGCGTATCAGGCGCGCGAATGCCTCGGGCGTGCCGCCCAGGATTTCCATGCCCTGGCCTTCGAGCTTTTCGCGCACCGCGGGCTCCCGCAGGGTTTCCTGCAATACGCGGTTGAGTTTGTCGACCACGGGCTGCGGGGTGCCGGCCGGAGCCACGAGGCCGAACCAGGCCGAGACGTCGAAACCCGGCAGCCCTTGTTCGGCGATGGGGGGAACGTCCGGCAGGCTGGCCAGCCGCCGGGCCGAGGTCAGGCCCAGCGCGCGCAGCTGGCCGGCCTGGATCTGGCCGGCGGCGACGGGGACGCTGAGGAAGGTCATGGCCACGTCGCCCGCCAGCACCGCGTTCATGCTTTGCGGCGCGCTCTTGTAGGGCACGTGCATCAGCTTGATGCCGGCCTGCGACGCGAACATCTCGCCGGCCAGATGCTGCGAGGTGCCGCTGCCGCCGGACGAGTAGGCGAGATCCGGCGTCTTGCGGGCCGCGGCGACGAGATCGGGAATGGAACGGATGGGCGACTTGGCCGCCACCACCAGCACGTTGGGATTGGAGGCCACCGTGCCGATGGGCTTGAAGTCCTTGACGGGGTCGAAGGGCATGCGGGCGTACAGCCAGGGGTTGATGCCGTGCGTGCTGATCGAGGCCAGCAGCAGCGTATGGCCGTCGGCGGGCGCCTTGGCGACCAGTTCGCCGGCGATGTTGCCGCCCGCGCCCGGCCGGTTGTCGACGACGACGGTGTGCCCCAGGCGGCGGGACAGGTCCACGCCGATGATGCGGGACAGGATGTCGGCCGAGGAGCCGGGGCCGCTGGTGACGACCAGCGTGACGTTCCGGCTGGGATAGGTATCCGCGTGGGCGGCAAGGCAAAGCGAACTGGCGAACAGGGCAAGCAAGGCGCGGCCTGACATGGAAGTCTCCTGGGTGGCGCGGGGCGGGGTGGGGATCAGACCACGGCGATGGCCTGGATTTCGACCACGATGCCCGGACGGGCGAAATGCGACACCGTGATCAGGGTACTGGCGGGAAAGCCGGTGCTGCCGAGCAATTCGGCGCGGATGTCGACGAAGCGGTCGCCGTGCCGGGGATCGTCGATGAACACGGTCATCCAGACCAGGTTGCGCAGGTCCGCGTCGCAACGGGCCAGGGTCCCCTGGATCAGCGAGAAGCAGGCGCGCACCTGGGCCTCGAACTGGCCTGAGATGTCGCGGCCTTGCGCGTCCTCGGTGGTGGTCTGCCCGGCGAGCCAGATGGTGCGTCCGCCTTCCGAGACGACGGCGGGCGAAAAGGCGCGTTGCTGCTGGTAGGGGGTGCCTTCTAGGCGGGTGATCCTGGCTTGCACGATGCATGTCCTGGGGAGGGTGGAACGTGTAATTATCTTATCATTAAGAATCTTAATGTAAAGATATATAGAGTCAGGGTTTACGCAAAGCTGACGGGACGTCCAAAGTCGGTTGCCATATGGGCAACTCACGTCTACAGCCGGCGGCGCGAGTCTTAGTATCCCGTCCATCGCAACCGGATGGTCGCCGGCGTATCCAGACAGGGCTTCGGATGAACAGCACCTCGCCGGCCAGCCATCGCAAGACGATAGACAAGGCCATGCAGATCATGACGGCTTTCACGCAGGACCGCCCCGAGCTCGGGGTCACGGAGTTGGCCGAGCGCCTGGGCATGCACAAGAGCGTCGTCTCGCGCATCGCCGCGACGCTCAAGGCCTGGGGCATGATCGAAAGCAATCCGGTCACCGGCCGCCTGCGCGTGGGGTCGGCGGCCTTTCGCATCGGCTCGCTGTTCTCGCACCATCCGAACAGCCTCGCGGACGTTGCCGGCCCGTCGCTGGCCGACCTCGTCGCCCAGACGCATCACTCGGTGCACCTGAGCGTGCGCAAGGGCGAGCGGATCCTGGTGGTGGCCACCGTCGAGAGCCCCAGCGCGCTGCGGGTGATCATGCGCGTCGGCGACGAACGCGCGCTGCACGCGACCGCCGCCGGCAAGCTCTTCATGGCACTGTCCGAGCCCGGCCTGATGCGTGCCGCCTACCGGGCGAGCGGCTTCAAGGCGCTGACGCCCCAGACCATCACCACGATGGCGGAGATGGAGCGCGGCTTCGCGCGCATCCGCCGCGAACGTGCCGCGCACAACCGGGGCGAGAACACGCTTGGGGCCGGCGCGGTGGCCGCCCCCGTGATGTCGCGCGCGGGCGAGGTGATCGCCGCCGTCTCCTGCGTGTTTCCGCTCCACGTCGTCGACGCGGGGCAACGCTCTTTGATCGAGAAGAGCACCAAGGCCTGCGCCGAGAAGCTCTCGGTCAAGGTCGCGCAATTTCCGCAACGGACTTTCGCCTGATCCAACAAGGAGGATGCTTTGCCTATCAATCTGAATGCCCTGGGCGCCGAGACGCCCTGGTCCGAGGCCGTGGTGACCCAGGACAGGATCGATGCCCTGTGCAGCGTCCTGGGAGACTACAACCCGTTGTTCCTGGACGCCGACGCGGCCGGCGCCAGCGGGAACGGGGGCATCGTCGCGCCGCCCACCTTCATCAACTGCTTCCGCGATTTCAAGACGGCGCTGGTGCTGTCGGAAACCGAAGTCGACCTGCCGCTGCTGCTGCATGGCGAACAGGTGATCCGCTACTACAAGCCCGTCCGCCCCGGCGACCGCATCCTGCACAAGATCAAGGTGATCGAGGCCGGCCGCAAGCAGAGCAAGACCTACGGCGAGGTCAGCTACTTCACGGTGCTGATCAAGATGAAGAACCACGACGACGAGCGCCTCGTCGAAGCCACCCAACTCTTTTTCGTACGGGACGAGTGAACGACATGAATGCCTATTCTTCCCTGGAGGTTTCCCAACGCCTGGCCGTTCCCGTCGGCACGGAGCTGCCGGCCGCCAAGGCCGGCCCGTACTTCGAGGACGTCGACATCGGCCTGGCCCTGGAGCTCGTGAAGCCCGCCATTACCCGCCTGCAGATCGCCAAGTTCGCCGGCGCCTCGGGCGACTTCAACCCCAGTCACGTGGACGAGGACATCGCCCGCGACATCGGCGGCATGGGCGGTGTCTTCGCCCACGGCATGATAGGCATGGGCTTCCTGGGGCAGTTGCTGACCGATTTCCTGTGGGACCGCCCGCTGCGGATGTTCTCCACCCGGGCGACGATCATCGTCCGCCCCGGCGACTCCCTGACCTGCCGCGCCAAGGTCACGCGCAAGTGGGTCGACGACGAGGACAACCTGGTGGAGTTCGAGCTGGAAGCGGTGAACCAGCAAGGCGAGGTGACCCACACGGGCAAGGCGCAAGCCGTCCTGCCGCACCGGCCGCTCGCCATCAAGGCCGAGCTGAAACGGCCCTACCTGGTGCAGCATCGTGTCATCGGCTGAGCGCCGCGTGTCCGTGCCCGTTACGGTGCAGCGTGCCCTGGGCCTCGTGGCCCGGCGGCACGGCGCGCGGGTGGCGGTGCGGCACGGCGATGCCACGCTCACTTTCGCCGAGCTGGATCGCCGCGCCGCGGCCATCGCGCAGGGGCTGATGGCCGCCGGCCTGGCGCGTGGCGACCGGGTGGCCGTGATGCTTCCCAACTGCGCGGACTACATCGCGATCGCGGCCGCCTGCGCGAAAGGGGCGCTATGCATGGTGCCCGTCAACTACCGCTACACGGGCAGCGAACTGCGCCGGCAGGTCGAGGACTGCGGGGCGAAGGCGCTCGTCTGCGACACGCGGTTCGACCCGCAGGTCGCGGATGCCGCGCTGCCCGGCTCGGTGCGCACCATACGCCGCGGGCCGGAGCTCGAGGCGATGATCGCCCGGGCCTCGGACGCCTGGGTGCCGCCCGAGGCGCGGGAAGACGATCTTTTCTATCTCGGCTACACCTCGGGCACCACCGGCAGGCCCAAGGGCGCCATGGTCACCCAGCGCAATCGTGCACTCGCCTATCTCTACTGGGCGACGGAGTTCGGCATCGGCAGCGGGGACGTCGCGCTGCATTGCGGACCCTTCCACCACACCGCGCCCTTCACCTTCACGCTGGCGCAGCTTGCGGTGGGGGGCTCGGTCGTGGTCCTGGACAGCTTCGACGCGGTGTCGGCGGCATCGGTCATCGCCAGACACGGCGTGACGTGGTCCTTCATGGTGCCTTTCATGCTGGAACGCGTCCTGGAAACGACGCTCGACGGTGGGGCGGCGCCGACCTTGAGGATGCTGATCTCCGGCGCGTCGCCCCTGTCCACACGCACCAGGACGCGCGTGCAGGAACGCTTCCCCGGCGTCGCCCTGCACGATTTCTACGGAGCGACGGAGGCGGGCGTGGTCACCAACCTTCGTCCCGAGGGCCAGTCTGCCCGGCCGCGCTGCGTGGGCCTGCCCATTGCCGGGATCGAGGTCCAGATCCGCGACGAACGGCGCGGGATCGTTACCGAGCCCGGTGTGGTCGGCGACATCTGGCTGCGCGGACCGACTCTTTTCGCCGGGTACTTCATGGCGCCGGAGAAAACGGCCGAGGTCAGCGACGGGCAATGGTGCACGCTGGGCGATATCGGCTACCTGGACGAGGACGGCTATCTCTACCTGGTGGACCGGCGCAAGGACGTCATCAAGAGCGGCGGGGTGAACATCTACCCGATCGAAATCGAGGAGGTCCTTCTGCGCGAGCAGGACGTGCGCGAATGCGCGGTGGTCGGCGTGCCGGATGAGCGCTGGGGGGAGGCGGCCACGGCGTTCCTGGTGCTGAAGGACGCGGCGGATGCGGCGCAGGTGCAGCGGCGCGTGCAGGAACTCTGCAAATCCCTGCTGGCGGATTACAAGCGCCCGAAGGCCTACCGGTTTCTTGCGGCCTTGCCCCGGAACGCCAACGGAAAAGTCTTGAAGCGCGACCTGAGGGAAGCCGTCTGATTCCCATGACAACGAATGTCCCGGCTGCGGGACCCAGGAGACAAGATGATACGCAAGGTGATGTTGGCGGCATGTTGCGCGAGCGGGTTGCTTGTGATGGCGGCGCCCGCGCCGGCCGAGGAAGCGTGGCCGTCCCGGCCGATCCAGCTGGTCATTCCCTTCCCCCCGGGAGGGCCGACCGACGTGACGGGGCGGGTGCTGGCGGACAAGCTCGGCCAGGAACTGAAGGTGGCCGTGGTGGTGCAGAACAAGGGCGGCGCCAGCGGGAACATCGGCGCCCAGTTCGTGGCGCGTTCGGCGCCGGACGGCTACACGCTGCTGTTCACGACCGGCGGCACGCACGGCATCAATCCCTTTCTGTACGACAAGCCCGGATACGATCCGGTGAAGGATTTCGAGCCCATCGTGTGGGTGACGACCTCGCCCAACATCCTGGTCGTCAATCCATCCTTCCCGGCGAAGACGCTGGCCGAACTCATCGCGATGGCCAAGGCCGACCCCGGCAAGTACAGCTCGGCTGCGCCCGGCCAGGGCTCCACGCCGCACATGTTCGGGGAACTGTTCAAGCGGACGGCCGGGATCAGCATCCAGCACATTCCCTACAAGGGCAGCGGCCCGGCCCTGACCGACGTAATGGGCGGGCAGGTGCCGATCATGTTCGACGGCATTCCGTCGTCGCTGCCGCTGGTCAAGGCGGGCAAGCTGCGCGCGCTGGCCGTGACCGGCCCGCAGCGCAGCGCGGAAGCGCCGGACATCCCGACTGTGGCGGAAACTTTTCCGGGTTTTGATGCATCAGGCTGGTTTGCGCTTTATGCTCCTCATGGTACGCCGGCGCCAGTCGTCACCGACATCAACCAGGCGGTGAACCGGATATTGCAGATGCCTGAGGTCAAGCAGGCCTACGCAAAGCTGGGCGCGGACGTGGTGGGCGGAAGCCCGGAGAAACTGCGCGAGCAGGTGAGCAAGGAACTCGCCAAGTGGTCGGAGCTGATCAGGCAGACGGGCATGAAGGCGGAGTAGGGCAGCACTGCCGCGATACGCAAAGGAAGGATAGAGATGACACAGGCTACGACTTATACGGATACCCAACTCTTCATCGACGGCAAGTGGAAGGATGCCGCCGATGGCAAGACCCTTGCCGTGGTAAATCCCGCGACCGGCAAGGAAATCGGCCGCGTGGCCCACGCCGGGCGCGTCGACCTCGAGCAGGCCGTCGAGGCGGCGCAGCGGGGCTTCGCCACCTGGAACGGCATGACCGCCGCCAAGCGCAGCGAGATCATGCGCAAGGCCGCCGGACTGATGCGCGAGCGCGCCGGCGAGATCGCGCCGCTGATGACCCAGGAAAACGGCAAGCCGCTGGCCGAGTCCAAGGGCGAGACGCTGGCCGCCGCCGACATCATCGAGTGGTTCGCCGAGGAAGGTTTCCGGGTGTACGGCCGCATCGTGCCCTCGCGCGGCAGCCTGGCGCAGCGCCAGATGGTGCTCAAGGATCCGGTCGGGCCGGTGGCGGCCTTCACGCCGTGGAACTTCCCGATCAACCAGGTGGTGCGCAAGCTGGCGCCGGCACTGGCCGCCGGCTGCTCGGTGGTGGTCAAGGCGCCCGAGGAAACCCCCGCCGCGCCGGCCGCGCTGATCCGCGCGTTCCAGGATGCGGGCCTGCCGCCGGGCGTCCTGGGGCTGGTGTATGGCGATCCCGCCGAGATCTCGGGTTTCCTGATCCCGCATCCGGCCATCCGCAAGATCACGTTCACGGGCTCGACCGCGATCGGCAAGCAGCTTGCCGGGCTGGCGGGCCAGCACATGAAGCGCGTGACCATGGAGCTGGGCGGCCACGCGCCGGTCATCGTCTGCGAGGATGCGGACGTTGCCCTGGCGGTCAAGTCCGCCGGCGGCGCCAAGTTCCGCAATGCCGGCCAGGTCTGCATCTCGCCGACGCGTTTCCTGGTGCATGAAAGCGTGCGCGCCGAATTCGCCGCCGAGCTGGCGAAGTGGGCGAAGGGCCTGCGCGTTGCCGATGGCCTGGCCGAGGGCACGCAGATGGGACCGTTGGCCAATCCCCGCCGCCTGACGGCCATGTCCAGCTTCCTGGATGATGCGGTCCAGAAGGGCGCGCAGGTGCTGGCCGGCGGCAAGCGCATCGGCGAGGTCGGCAATTTCTGGGAGCCGACCGTGCTGTCCGACGTGTCGCTCGATGCCCGCATCTTCAACGACGAACCCTTCGGGCCGGTTGCCGCCATTCGCGCCTTCAACACGCTGGACGAGGCGATTGCCGAGGCGAACCGGTTGTCGTATGGCCTGGCCGGCTACGCCTTCACCAGTTCGCTGAAGAATGCCGACCTGATTTCCCGCAAGGTCGAGGTCGGCATGCTGTTCGTCAATATGCCGGCCATCCCGACGGCCGAGATGCCGTTCGGCGGGATCAAGGATTCGGGCTTCGGTTCGGAAGGGGGCCCGGAAGCGGTGGAAGCCTACCTGAACACGCGCGCCGTCAGCGTGATGAACGTCTAGGCTTCGCGGGTCGAGGCGTCCGCGCGGACGCCTCAGGCCTGGATGGCGTCGAGTTCTTCCTGCACGCCCAGCCAGGCCTCCTCGATCTCGCCCAGCCGCTTCTGCAGGTCGCCATGCTCGGCCAGCACGCTGCGGCATTCGTCACGGCGGGCATCGTCGTACAGGCCGGGATCGGCGATGAGCTGATCCAGGTCGCGCTTGCGCGCCTCCAGCTTCTGCATGTCTTCTTCCAGCTTCCTGAGCCGGGTCTCCAGCGGCTTGCGCAGGGTCGACAGGCGCTGGCGGCTTTCGGCCTCGAGCCGCCGCTGCGTCTTGCGATCGACGCCGCCCTCGGCGGACGTGGCGGCGGCCGACGACACTGCCGCGTTGCCGCCCTGGCGGCTGGCCAGCCAGTCGCGGTAGTCCTCCAGGTCGCCGTCGAATTCGTGTACGCCGCCATCGGCGACGATCCAGAAACTGTCCACGGTGGTCCGCAGCAGATGGCGGTCGTGCGAGACCAGCAGCATGGTGCCCTCGAACTCGGCCAGCGCCTCGGTCAGCGCCTCGCGGGTGTCGACGTCCAGGTGGTTGCTGGGTTCGTCCAGCAGCAACAGGTTGGGTTTCTTCCAGACCACCAGCGCCAGCGCCAGGCGGGCTTTCTCGCCGCCCGACATGGGGCCGACCTTGGCCAGCGCGAAGTCGCCCGAGAAGCCGAAGCCGCCCAGGTAGTTGCGCAGGTCCTGTTCGCGCGCCTCGGGGGCCAGGCGGGCCAGGTGCAGCAGGGGCGTCGCCTCGGCATCCAGCATGTCGAGCTGGTGCTGGGCGAAGTAGCCGACGGCCAGGCCGCGGGCTTCCTTGCGCTCGCCGTCCAGCGGGGCGATTTCGCCGGCCAGGGTCTTGACCAGCGTACTCTTGCCCGCGCCGTTGGCGCCCAGGATGCCCACCCGCGCGCCGGCCCGCACCGACAGCTTGACGCCGTCCAGGATGGGAGCGGCGGGATAGCCCGCGCGCACGCCGTCCAGCGACAGCAGCGGATCGGGCATGTGGTCGGGCGAGGGGATGCTGATGTCGATGCCCGCCGCGGCGCGCATGGGCGCCAGCACCTGCATCCGCGCCAGCGCCTTGACCCGGCTCTGGGCCTGCTTGGCCTTGCTGGCCTTGGCCTTGAAGCGGTCGATGAAGCTTTGCAGGTGGGCGGCCTCGCGCTGCTGCTTGTCGTAGGCGATCTGGTTCTGCCGCAGGCGCTCGGCGCGCTGGGTCAGAAAGTCCTCGTAGCCGCCCTTATAGCGAACCAGCTTGCCCTGGTCGAAATGCAGGATGGTCCGGGCCACCGCGTCCAGGAATTCGGTGTCGTGCGAGATCACCAGCACGGTGCCGGGGTAGGCCGCCAGCCAGCGTTCCAGCCACAGCATGGCGTCCAGGTCCAGGTGGTTGGTGGGCTCGTCCAGCAGCAGGAGGTCGGACGGCGCCATGAGCGCGCGCGCCAGATTCAGGCGCATGCGCCAGCCGCCCGAGAAGCTCGCCACCGGCTGGCGGAATTCCTCTTGCGAGAAACCCAGGCCGACCAGCAACTGCTCGGCGCGCGATTGCGCCGAGAATGCGCCCGCGTCGGCCAGTTCGGCCTCCAGCTCGGCCAGGCGCAGGCCCTCGCGGTCGACGTCGACCGCGGCCCGCTCGGCCTGCAGGCGGCGCAGGCGCGTGTCGCCGTCGATGACGAATTCCAGCGCCTCGCGGTCGGTCTCGTGGATTTCCTGCGCGATCGACGCGATGCGCCAGCTGGCCGGGATGTCCAGGTTGCCCGCGTCCGGCTCCAGATGGCTGTTCAACAGCGCGAACAGCGTGGACTTGCCCGCGCCGTTGGGGCCCACGATGCCGACGCGTTCGCCGGGATGGACCACGAAGTCGGCGCCGTCCAGCAGCACCTTGGTGCCGCGCCGAAGCGTAATGCCTGATGCTCGTATCACTGCGGGGACCGCCTTGTCTCGACGCTCGCCCGCGCCGCTCGACAAAATTGCCGTTCTCCATCAGTCTGGCAGTACCCCAGGAAACCGCGGATCTGGCTCCGCCAGTCCGCCAGTTTCGCCCCGGGGACCCGGTGCCGGGCCGCCCCAAGGCGGGGCCCAGCCCCCATGGGGGGCTGCCGCGTAGCGGCTGGGGGTCTACCATCGGGGGCGCGCGTCAGCGCGTAGGGGGGGGCTTTCATACCAATTGGTCCTGCCTGAGCAGCAACACCTTGTCGTCGCCGCCGGAGGTGCTCAGCCAGACCGGATCGAGATGGGGAAAGGCCTGTTCGAAATAACCCTTCTCGTAGCCCAGCTCCAGCACCAGGATGCCGTCGGGCTGCAGGAACTCGGCGGCCCGGGCCAGCAGCGGCCGGATCAGGTCCATGCCGTCCGCGCCCCCGGCCAGCGCCAGGCTGGGCTCGTGGCGGTACTCCGCCGGCAGCGCGTTCATGGAATCGGTGTTGACGTAGGGCGGATTGCACAGGATCAGGTCGTACTGCGCGGGAGGCAGCGCCTCGAACAGGTTCGACTGGTGCAGCGCCACGCGGTCCTGCAGGCCGTAGTCGTCCACGTTGATGCGGGCCACGTCCA
This sequence comes from Pigmentiphaga sp. YJ18, assembly GCF_038066655.1. Taxonomy (NCBI): domain Bacteria; kingdom Pseudomonadati; phylum Pseudomonadota; class Betaproteobacteria; order Burkholderiales; family Alcaligenaceae; genus Pigmentiphaga; species Pigmentiphaga sp. YJ18. Next base: position 207,399 of record NZ_JBBUKU010000002.1, read on the forward strand.
GCGCGTCCTTCGAGATGTCCACCGCATCGACCTGCGCGTGCGGGAAGGTCTCCGCCGCCGCGATGGCCAGGCAGCCGGAACCGGTGCACATGTCCAGCGCCCACTCCACCGCGTAGGGGTCGTCGATCCACGGCGCCAGGCCGTCGTCCAGCAGCTCGGCGATGTACGAGCGCGGCACGATGACCCGCTCGTCCACGTAGAAGCGGCGGCCGCGCAGCCAGGCTTCGTTGGTCAGGTAGGGGGCGGGCAGGCGCTCGTCGATGCGGCGATCGATGATGGCCAGCACGGCCTCGCGCTCGCCGTCGAGCACGGCGGCATCGACGAAGGGCTCGAGCCGGTCGATGGGCAGGTGCAGCGTGTGCAGGACTAGGTAGACGGCTTCGTCGTAGACGTCTAGCGTGCCGTGGCCCAGCGCGATGCCGGCGGCGTTGAAGCGGCTCACGGCATAGCGGATCAGGTCGCGCACGGTGCGCAGGGGATGGGATGTCATCTGAGCAAGGCTTCCAGCGTGCGCCGGTAGATGTTTTTCAAGGGCTCCAGGCTGTCCACGGCGATGCACTCGTTGATCTTGTGGATGGTGGCGTTGACCGGGCCGAACTCGACCACCTGGGGACAGATCCGCGCGATGAAGCGGCCGTCCGAAGTGCCGCCGGTGGTCGAGAGTTCGGCCTCGATCCCCAGCTCCGCCGCGATGGCCTCGGACAGCGCGGTGCACAGCGTGCCGCGCGGGGTCAGGAAGGGCAGGCCGGAGACCGACCATTCGATGCCGTATTCGAGTCCGTGGCGATCGAGAATGTCGTGGACGCGGGTCTTCAGCGTCTCGACCGTGCTGGCGGTGGAGAAGCGGAAGTTGAAGTCGATCACCGCTTCCCCAGGCACGACGTTGGTGGCGCCGGTGCCGCTGTGGAAATTGGAGATCTGGAACGTGGTCGGAGGGAAGTACTCGTTGCCGCGATCCCATTCGGTGGAGGCCAGTTCAGCCAGCGCGGGCGCGGCCTGATGGATGGGGTTGCGGGCTTTTTCGGGATAGGCCACGTGGCCTTGTATGCCCTTGACCGTCAGGCGGCCCGAGACCGAGCCGCGGCGGCCGTTCTTGATGGTGTCGCCCAGCTGGGCGGACGAGGTGGGCTCGCCCACGATGCAGTAGTCGGGCGTTTCGCCGCGCGCGGCCAGCATGTCGCAGACCTTCACCGTTCCATGGACGGCCGGGCCTTCCTCGTCGGAGGTGATCAGCAGGCCGATCGAGCCGGGGTGGTCGGGATGGTGCGCGACGAATTCCTCGGCCGCCACCAGGAAGGCGGCGATCGAGCTTTTCATGTCGGCCGCGCCGCGGCCGTACAGCATGCCCTCGATCACGGTCGGCACGAAGGGGTCGGTGTTCCAGTGTTCACGCGGACCGGGGGGCACGACGTCGGTGTGGCCGGCGAACACCACCAGCGGGCCCGCGTTGCCGCGCCGTGCCCAGAAATTGACCACGCCGCCGCCCTCGACGGTTTCGCAGGCGAAGCCCAGGGCCGTCAGACGGTCGATCAGCAGGGCCTGGCAGCCCTCGTCGACGGGGGTGACCGAAGGCCGGCGGATAAGGTCTTCGACCAGGGAGAGAACGGAGGTGGTCATGTTGGACGCGGCGGGGGAAGTCGTGGAATCAGGCGCGCAGCAGATCGTTGATGCTGGTCTTGGCGCGGGTCTGCGCATCGACGCGCTTGACGATCACGGCGCAGTTCAGGCTGTACTTGCCGTCGGCCGAGGGCAGGCTGCCGGGTACGACCACCGAGCCCGAGGGCACGCGGCCGTAGGTGATCTCGCCGGTTTCGCGGTTGTAGATCTTGGTGCTCTGGCCGATGAACACGCCCATGGACAGGACCGAGTTTTCTTCGATGATCACGCCTTCGACGACCTCCGAACGGGCGCCGATGAAGCAGTTGTCTTCGATGATGGTGGGGTTGGCCTGCAGCGGCTCGAGCACGCCGCCGATGCCCACGCCGCCCGACAGGTGGACGTTCTTGCCGATCTGCGCGCACGAACCCACCGTGGCCCAGGTGTCGACCATGGTGCCTTCGTCGACGTAGGCGCCGATGTTCACGTAAGAAGGCATCAGCACGGCGTTGCGGGCAATGAACGAGCCGCGGCGGGCCGCGGCCGGCGGCACGACGCGAAAGCCGCCCTGCTTGAAGTCTTCGGCGCTGTAGCCGGCGAACTTGCTGGGCACCTTGTCGTAGAACTGCAGGGCGCTGCCCGGGCCGGTGCCCATCACGACGTTGTCTTCCAGGCGGAAGGACAGCAGCACGGCCTTCTTGATCCACTGGTGGACGGTCCAGTCGCCGTTCTGCTTCTCGGCCACGCGCAGTTCGCCCTTGTCCAGCCCGGCAAGGACGTGTTCTACGGCTTCGCGGACGGCCGCGGGGGCGGCGGAGGGCGACAGCGAGGCGCGGTCTTCCCAGGCTTGTTCGATGACGGTCTTGAGGTCTTGGCTCATGGTCGGATATCCAATAAGAGGACCCCCCCTACGCGCTTGCGCGCGCCCCCCGAGGGGGCGGCACTGGCGGACCGGCGGAGCCGGATCCGCTGTGCCCTGGGTAGCGGGGTGTGTTTACATGCGGTATGGGTGTTCGTTCATGCGATGCGGGTCGGGGGCAGCGAGCGGGCGTAGCGCGCCAGGCGGTGGGCCGCTTCGACGCATTCGTCCAGCGGCGCCACCAGTGCCAGGCGCAGGCGGTTCGCGCCCGGGTTGCCGGCGGGGGTCTCGCGCGCGAGGTAGCTGCCCGGCAGGGCCGTGACGTTTTCTTGCGCCAGCAGGCCGCGGGTGAACTCGGCGTCGTCGATGGGCGTGCGCGGCCAGAGGTAGAACGAGGCCTGGGGGCGCTGGATGTCCATCGCGTCCTGCAGGATGGGCAGGACCGCGTCGAACTTCTCGCGGTACATGCGCCGGTTCTCGCGCACGTGTTCCTCGTCGTTCCAGGCCGCGACGCTGGCCGCCGACACCACGTCGCTCATGGCGCTGCCGTGATAGGTGCGGTACAGCAGGAACTGCGCCAGCAGCTTGGCGTCGCCCGCCACGAAGCCGGAGCGCATGCCCGGCACGTTCGAGCGCTTGGACAGGCTGGAGAACACCACGATGTTGTGGAAGTCGCTGCGCCCCAGGCGGTGGGCGGCTTCGAGCGCGCCCAGCGGAGGCTCGGCCTCGTCCAGGTAGATTTCGGAATAGCACTCGTCCGAGGCGATGATGAAGCCGTACTTGTCGGCCTGCTCGAACAGGTACTTCCATTCGTCCAGGTCCATGACGTTGCCGGCCGGGTTGCCGGGCGAGCAGACGTAGACCAGCCGGGTCTCGCGCCATTCCGCGGGCGAGACCGATGCCCAGTCGCAGCCGAAGTTGCGCGCCGGGTCGGCGTTGACGAAGGTGGGGCGGGCGCCGGCCAGCAGCGCGGCGCCCTCGTAGATCTGGTAGAACGGGTTGGGGCACAGCACCCGGGGCCGCTGCGCGCCGTCGATCACCACCTGCGCGAAGGCGAACAGGGCCTCGCGCGAACCCAGCACGGGCAGCACCTGCTTGTCCGGATCGATGGCCGGCAGCCCGTAGCGCCGCTCCAGCCAGCCGGCGATGGCGGCGCGCAGCGCGGGCGAACCCTTGGTCGGGGGATAGCCGGACAGCCCGGACAGGTTCTGCCGGATGGCGTCCTCGATGAAAGCCGGCGTGGCGTGCTTGGGCTCGCCGATGGACAGGCTGACGGGACGCAGGCTGGCGGGCGGCACGATATCGGCGTACAGCGCGCGCAGTTTTTCGAAGGGATAGGGCTGGAGCAGCCCGAGGCGAGGATTCATGGCCGCGATTGTAACCTCGCGGCCGGCCATTTTGCCGCCGGGCCGCCCCAAGGCAAAAAGCGCCCCCTTGGGGGGCAGCGCCGACGCGTAGCGGCAAGCGTGGGGTCCTTCCTGCCGCCGGGCCGCCCCAAGGCGAAAAGCGCCCCCTGGGGGGCTGTCGGCACGCCTTAGCGGGCGTGTTTGGGGCCGGGCGCCAGATCCCCGCAGGGCTGCGTGAAGGAATAGCCCACGCCCCGGACCGCCTCCAGGGGCAGGGTGACGCCGTGCCGCTGCGCCTTGCGGCGCAACCGGCTCACCAGGACCGCGACGTTGTGCAACTGGCGCTCGCCGTCCTTGGCCGAGACGGCCTGCCACTGGGCAAAGGTCAGGGTGCGGTTGCGCTCGCTGAAAAGGTGACTGACGAACTGCCACTCGGTCAGCGTCAGCGGCAGGCTGCGGCCCTCCGGACTCGTCAGGCGGCGCGGCGGCGTGGACAGGATCCATAGCGCCGGCGTGGGCGTTTCGGGCGGCGGCTCGGCCAGGCGCGGCCTGGCCAGGGCGAGGTGGCGCCGCATGGCGCGCAGGATGGGCAGCAGTTGCGCGTTCGGATCGGCGCCCAGCACCCGGACTTCCACGTGGGGCATGTCGGCGGCCTGGCCGGGATCGGGCGGAATGTAGACGAGCCGGGTCAGCGGGACGCTGTCGAACGCGGTCGCCCGCGCCGCGTCGGCCAGCACCACGGGGTTCTTGCCCGCGCGCAGCAGCGCATGCACTTCCTGCGAACTGGTGCAGACGTAGACGCTGAAGCCGGCGCGCATCAACTCGTCCGCGATTTCGTAATCGCGGCCGGTCTCCCCGAGCAGGACGGCGACTTCTGGCGTGTGGGTTTCGATCATTGCGGGCAAGAAAAGCGTTGCGGGATTGCAATCGCAATCTATCCCAACGTTTTGGTGAGGATGATCAATAACGGTAAACATGCGGCGGGAAGGCCCGAAAGTCCGTGCGGCAAGAGAAAACAATGATTGACGGAGCGGCCGGACGGGCGCGCGGGGACGGGTGAGGGGGGCCTCCGGGCCTTTTCGGAGACTCGGGTTACAATCCGGTTTCTGATGTGCGACCGTGGCGAAATTGGTAGACGCAACAGGTTTAGGTCCTGTCGGGAGAAATCCTGTGGAGGTTCGATTCCTCTCGGTCGCACCATAAGTTTGAACAACCCTGGTGGTGTCCGGCCGCAGCCGGCAAGGCGGCTTCCGGAGCCTTGGTGCGTCGCTGCGGCGCCGCATGGGGGCTGTGGCACAATTCGCGAATGCCCGGATCGATCTCTGGTTGCGGTGCCTCTCGCGGCGCGGGTGTCCGGTTCTGTCGATTACACATACTCAATATAGGTTTTTGCATGCAGCCTGTGGTTGAAACCCTGTCGGGGCTTGAGCGCCGCGTTGATCTTTCCGTGCCGGTGGCCGACATCGAAAAAGAAGTCGAGTCGCGCCTCAAGCGCCTGGCCCGCACCGCCAAGATGCCGGGGTTCCGTCCCGGCAAGGTCCCGCTGCCCATGCTGGCCCGTACCTACGGTCCCGAAGTGCGCATGGAAGTGCTGAACGCCAAGATCGGCGACGCCCTGGAAAAGGTCGTGGCCGAGGCCAAGCTGCGCCTGGCGGGTTCGCCCTCGGTCGAGCCCAAGACCGAAGGCGTGGCCGACGACGTGGTCGCCTTCAGCGCCACGTTCGAGGTCTACCCGGAAGTCGCCATTCCCGACCTGTCGGCCCTGGAAATCACCAGCGCCAAGAGCGAGGTGGGTGACGCCGAGGTGGACCGCACCGTCGACATCCTGCGCAAGCAGCGCGTGACCTTCGAAGAGCGCGAAGGCCGCGCCGCCGGCGACGACGACCGCGTGACGCTGGACTTCGCCGGCACCATCGACGGCGTCGCGTTCCAGGGCGGCACGGCCGAGGACTTCCCGTTCGTGCTCGGCCAGGGCCGCATGCTGCCCGAGTTCGAGGCTGCCGCGCGCGGCATGAAGGCCGGCGAGACCAAGGTGTTCCCGCTGGCGTTCCCGGCCGACTACGGCTCGGCCGAAGTGGCCGGCAAGACCGCCGAGTTCACCATCACGATCAAGAAGGTGGAAGAGGGCGTACTGCCCCAGGTCGACGCCGAGTTCGCCAAGCAACTGGGCCAGGCCGAAGGCGACGTCGAGAAGCTGCGCGCCGACATCCGCGCCAACCTCGAGCGCGAAGTCCGCAGCCGCACCCAGGCCCGCACCAAGTCGAGCGTGATGGACGCGCTGGCCAAGGCGGCGACCTTCGACATTCCCAAGGCCCTGGTCAACGACGACACCGAGCGCCGCATCGAGGCCGCCCGCGAGGACCTGCGCCAGCGCGGCGTGCCCAACGCCGACAAGCTGCCGATCCCGGCCGAAGCCTTCGCCTCGGAGTCCGAGCGCCGCGTGCGCCTGGGCCTGCTGGTGTCGGAACTGGTCAAGGTCGAGAACCTCAAGGCCAAGCCGGACCAGATCCGTGCCCGCATCGAGGACTTCGCCCAGAGCTACGAGAAGCCCGAGGAAGTCGTGCGCTACTATCTGACGGACAAGTCGCGCCTGGCCGAAATCGAAGCCATCGTGCTCGAGGACAACGTCGTCCAGCACGTGCTGTCCAAGGCCCAGGTCAAGGACGAGCAAGTCGCCTTCGATGAATTGATGGGAACTGCCTGATGCAACGCTTCGTAGATTTCTACGCATCCATGTACGGGGCCGAGTCGCTCGGCCCCAAGGCCCTCGGCTACGTGCCGATGGTGATCGAACAGTCCGGCCGGGGCGAGCGTGCGTACGACATCTACTCGCGTCTGCTGAAAGAGCGGATCATCTTCCTGGTTGGGCCGGTGGCCGATGCCACCGCCAACCTGATCGTGGCCCAGCTCCTGTTCCTGGAGTCGGAAAACCCCGAGAAGGACATCTCGCTGTACATCAACTCGCCCGGCGGGTCGGTGTACGCGGGCATGGCCATCTATGACACGATGCAGTTCGTCAAGCCCGACGTGGCCACGCTCTGCACCGGCCTGGCCGCCAGCATGGGCGCGTTCCTGCTGGCCGCCGGGGCCAAGGGCAAGCGGATCTCGCTGCCCAACTCCCGCATCATGATCCACCAGCCCTCGGGCGGCGCCCAGGGCCAGGCGACCGACATCGAGATCCACGCGCGCGAGATCCTGTACCTGCGCGAGCGCCTGAACCGGATCCTGGCCGAAAACACCGGCCAGCCGATCGAACGCATCGCGGTGGACACCGAGCGCGACAATTTCATGTCGGCAGCCGATGCGCTATCGTATGGCTTGATCGACAAAGTCTTCAGCAGTCGTACCGAACAGGGTTGAGCATGTCGGAAAAGAAAGGGTCGAACGAAAAGCTGCTCTATTGCTCGTTTTGCGGCAAGAGCCAGCATGAGGTTCGCAAGCTGATCGCCGGACCGTCGGTGTTCATTTGCGATGAATGCATCGACCTGTGCAACGACATCATCCGTGACGAAGTGGCCGCCGACGTCAAGACCGGCGCCAAGTCCGAACTGCCCACGCCGGCCGAGATCAAGGAGATCCTCGACCAGTACGTGATCGGCCAGACGCGGGCCAAGCGGATCCTGTCGGTGGCGGTGTACAACCACTACAAGCGCATCCGTCATGCCGGCGGCAAGACGGACGACGTCGAGCTGTCCAAGAGCAACATCCTGCTGATCGGACCCACGGGTTCGGGCAAGACGCTGCTGGCCCAGACGCTGGCCCGCCTGCTGAACGTGCCGTTCGTGATCGCCGACGCCACCACGCTGACCGAAGCCGGCTACGTGGGCGAGGACGTCGAGAACATCATCCAGAAGCTGCTGCAGAACTGCAACTACGATGTGGAAAAGGCCCAGCGCGGCATCGTCTACATCGACGAGATCGACAAGATCTCGCGCAAGGCCGACAACCCGTCCATCACCCGCGACGTGTCGGGCGAAGGCGTGCAGCAGGCGCTGCTCAAGCTGATCGAAGGCACCGTCGCCTCGGTTCCGCCGCAGGGCGGCCGCAAGCATCCGAACCAGGATTTCGTGCAGATCGACACGACCAACATCCTGTTCATCTGCGGCGGTGCGTTCGACGGACTGGAAAAGGTCATCCGCGGCCGCACCGAGAAGTCCGGCATCGGCTTCGGCGCCTCGGTCAAGGCGGAATCGGAACGCTCGGTCAGCGCGCTGTTCGGCGAAGTCGAGCCCGAGGACCTGATCAAGTTCGGCCTCATCCCCGAACTGGTCGGTCGCCTGCCGGTCGTGGCGACGCTGGACGAGCTGAACGAGGAAGCCCTGATCCAGATCCTGGTCGAGCCCAAGAACGCCCTGGTCAAGCAGTTCCAGAAACTGCTGGCCATGGAAGGCGCCGAACTGGACGTCCGGCCCCAGGCCCTTCTGGCCATCGCCGAGAAAGCGCTCAAGCGCAAGACCGGCGCCCGCGGCCTGCGCTCCATCATCGAAGCCGCGCTGCTGGACACCATGTACGAACTGCCCACCCAGGGCAACGTCGTCAAGGTCGTCCTGGACGAAAACGCCATTACCGGCGAAGGCATCCCCCTCCTGATCTACGGCGACAAGCCCAAGGTCGCCAATAAGTAGAGGATCCCCCCTACGCCCTTCGGGCGCCCCCCAGGGGGCGGCACTGGCGGACCGGCAAAGCCGGATCCGCGGTGCCCTGGGTCTGGGGGCACCTGGAAAAGAAAACGGCCTTGCTTGCGAGCAAGGCCGTTTTCTTTTCCAACTCAGACAGGCGCTTGGCAGTATCGCCAGTCTCCGCCAGCCCGTTGTTACCCCAGGATGCGGTGGATCCGGCTCCGCCGGTCCACCCGCATCGCCCCCTGGGGGGCGCCCGAAGGGCGTAGGGGGGGGCCACCTATGCTACATTGGGCCATGGCGTGTAAATCAATGGCCTGTGGGCGAATGATGACTCTGCGCCTCTCTTCGGGTTCATACGCTTTTCCCGGGCGTGCTGTGCGGGAAAAGGGCATGCGCCCGGCAGTCCCAGCAGACCACGTTGCCCGCCGACGCTTGAAATCCACGTTTACGCCCTCATCCTGATTGCATTCAAATTCGAGGACGAATCATGTCTGCGAGCCAGATACTCCCTCCCGAGCCGATCGAGTTGCCGCTGCTTCCGCTGCGCGACGTGGTCGTATTTCCTCACATGGTCATCCCGCTGTTCGTGGGGAGGCCCAAGTCCATCAAGGCGCTGGAAGCCGCGATGGAAGCCGGCAAGAGCATCATGCTGGTGGCCCAGAAGTCGGCTGCCAAGGATGAACCCTCGGCCGACGACATCTACGAGATCGGCTGCCTGGCCAGCATCCTCCAGATGCTCAAGCTGCCCGACGGCACCGTCAAGGTGCTGGTCGAGGGTGCCCAGCGCGCCCGTATTACCCGCATCGACGACCTGGGCGCGCATTTCGCCTGCGAACTCGTGCCCATCGATCCCGACCGGGGCCAGGGCTCTGAAACCGAGGCCCTGCGGCGCGCGATCGTGTCGCAGTTCGACCAGTACGTCAAACTGAACAAGAAGATCCCGCCCGAGATCCTGACCTCGCTGTCGGGCATCGACGAGCCCGGCCGGCTGGCCGACACCATCGCGGCGCACCTGCCGCTCAAGCTGGAGCAGAAGCAGAAGATGCTCGAGGTGTTCTCCACCTCCGAGCGGCTGGAAGCGCTGCTGGCCCAGCTCGAGACCGAGATCGACATTCTCCAGGTGGAGAAGCGCATCCGCGGCCGGGTCAAGAAGCAGATGGAGAAGAGCCAGCGCGAGTACTACCTGAACGAGCAGGTCAAGGCCATCCAGAAGGAACTGGGCGAAGGCGAGGACGGTGCCGATTTCGAGGAACTCGAAAAGAAGATCATCGCCGCCCACATGCCCAAGGAGGCCAAGAAGAAGGCCGATGCCGAGCTCAAGAAGCTCAAGCTGATGTCGCCCATGTCGGCCGAGGCCACCGTGGTGCGCAACTACATCGACACGCTGGTCGGCCTGCCGTGGAAGAGGAAGAGCAAGGTCAACAATTCCTTGCCGCACGCGGAAGAGGTGCTCAACGACGACCACTACGGCCTCGACAAGGTCAAGGAACGCATCCTTGAATACCTTGCCGTGCAACAGCGCGTGGACAAGGTCAAGGCGCCCATTCTGTGCCTGGTCGGCCCTCCGGGCGTGGGCAAGACCTCGCTCGGCCAGTCGATCGCCAAGGCGACCAACCGCAAGTTCGTGCGGATGGCGCTGGGCGGCGTGCGCGACGAATCCGAGATCCGCGGCCATCGCCGTACCTACATCGGTTCGATGCCGGGCAAGATCCTGCAGAACCTGTCCAAGGTCGGCGCGCGCAATCCGCTCTTCCTGCTCGACGAAGTCGACAAGATGGGCATGGACTTCCGTGGCGACCCGGCGTCGGCGCTGCTCGAGGTGCTGGACCCCGAACAGAACCACACCTTCCAGGACCACTACGTCGAGGTCGATTTCGACCTGTCCGACGTGATGTTCGTGGCGACCAGCAACACGCTGAACATTCCGCCGGCCCTGCTGGACCGGATGGAGGTCATCCGCCTGTCGGGCTACACCGAAGACGAGAAGGTGCACATCGCCATGCAGCATCTGCTGCCCAAGCAGATGAAGAACAACGGGTTGAAGGCCGAGGAGCTCAAGGTCGAGGAATCGGCCCTGCGCGACATCGTGCGCTACTACACCCGTGAAGCGGGCGTGCGCGCGCTGGAACGCGAGGTCAGCAAGATCTGCCGCAAGGTGGTCAAGGGCCTGCTGCTCAAGGGCGACAAGCAACAAGTGGTCGTCACGGCGGACAACCTGAACGACTACCTGGGCGTGCGTCGCTACACCTTCGGCGTGGCCGAGAAGGAAAACCAGATCGGCCAGGTGACCGGACTGGCCTGGACCGAAGTGGGCGGCGACCTGCTGACGATCGAAGTGGCGGTCATGCCGGGCAAGGGCGCCATCCAGCGCACCGGCTCGCTGGGCGACGTCATGAAGGAATCGGTCGAGGCCGCGCGCTCGGTGGTGCGATCGCGCGCTCGCCGGCTGGGTATCGATCACGCGGTGTTCGAGAAGAAGGACATGCACGTGCACGTGCCCGAGGGCGCCACGCCCAAGGACGGTCCGTCGGCGGGCGCGGCGATCACCACGGCCATCGTTTCCTCGTTGACGGGCATCCCCGTGCGCGCCGACGTGGCGATGACGGGCGAGATCACGCTGCGTGGCGAAGTCCTGCCTATCGGCGGCCTGAAGGAGAAGCTGCTGGCCGCGCACCGGGGCGGTATCAAGACCGTGCTGATTCCGGAGGAGAACGCCAAGGACCTGGCGGAGATCCCGGATACGGTCAAGAACCATCTCGATATCGTGCCGGTCCGCTGGATCGATCGGGTGCTCGAACTCGCGCTGGAGCGGCTGCCCGAGGCCTTGCCCGAGGAGGAGGCCGCGAAGGCCGAGGCCAAGGTCGAGGCCCACGTGGCGGCCGAAGGCGGGGCTGCCACGGACCCTGTCATGAAGCACTGATCCCGCGGTCTGGGTCGTGGAAGAGGGCACGCAAGTGCCCTCTTTTTTTTCGTCACATGCGGAAACATCAGGTTTTACGCGGTTTTCCAGCGGGTTTCCCTTGACACGACTTTCTGCCCGAGGATTAAATAGCCGTCTGCGTTTCGTACCGGCAAGAGCAGTTTCGATGCGGTACGTCGCTCTTCGGGGGTGCCCCTTGCGGACTCGCATCGGGACCAAAAATTTTTTCCACAGATAGACCTTGTGAGGGGCCTAATGAACAAGACCGAGCTTATCGACCACATCGCCAAGCAAGCCGACATTTCCAAGGCGGCTGCCGGCCGTTCGCTGGATGCGCTGGTGGGAGCGGTGAAAACGACGCTCAAGAAGGGCGGCACGGTGACGCTGGTCGGTTTCGGCACTTTCGCGGTGAGCGCTCGCGCGGCCCGCACCGGCCGTAACCCGCGTACCGGCGAAGCCATCAAGATCAAGAAGGCCAAGGTGCCGAAGTTCCGTCCGGGCAAGGCGCTGAAAGACGCCGTCAACTAAGGCGTAAGCACTTCGTGACGAGAAACCCTGGTTTGGTGCCAGGGTTTTTTTTCGTTCCCAGGTTTCAGGTCTCAGCGTGTGGACGCACGGCAGCGGGGGGCGGATGCAGGTGCCTGGGCAATCCGCTACAATACGCGCCGAGTCACGGTTCGCAGCCAGAGGGTGCTTAGCTCAGTTGGTAGAGCGGCGCCCTTACAAGGCGTAGGTCACAGGTTCGACCCCTGTAGCACCCACCACTCTGTTGCAGCGTAGACGTGCCGGGATCAAGGGCTTGGAGTCATCCAGGCCCTTTTTCTTTGGGCCGTCGCCGGGACCGCGCCATGCGTTTTTGGGTTTCCGCTATTGACATTCTTTATGCTCATATTTAGCATAAGTCCGGTCGATATTTTTTTATTCGAAAAATGCTCAACATGAGCATAAATGGATGGATGACAGGATGAGCCAGACGCTGCTTCGCACTTTCGATTTCGATTCACCCTCGGCCGCCGGCGGCTCCTGCTCGGTGGGGCAGGCCTGGGCCAAGGTGCCCGAAAGTTTGCCGGGGCAGCGGCGGGACGAACTGAAGGCGCGTATCCGAGCGTTGCTCCAGCGCGAGAACGCGGTGCTGGTCGCGCACTACTACGTGGATGCCGAATTGCAGGAACTGGCAGACGAGACGGGAGGCTGCGTCGCGGACTCGCTGGAGATGGCGCGCTTCGGCCGCGACCATCCTGCCACCACGCTGGTGGTGGCAGGTGTGCGCTTCATGGGGGAAACGGCCAAGATCCTCAGTCCCGAGAAGCGCGTGCTGATGCCGGACCTGGACGCCACCTGCTCGTTGGACCTGGGCTGCCCCCTGGACGACTTCTCGGCCTTCTGCGATGCCTATCCCGACCGCACGGTGGTGGTCTACGCGAACACCAGCGCGGCCGTGAAGGCGCGCGCGGACTGGGCCGTCACGTCGGCCATCGCGCTGGATATCGTGGCGGACCTGCATGCTCGCGGGGAAAAGATCCTGTGGGCGCCCGACCGGCACCTGGGCGCCTACATCCAGTCGCAGACCGGGGCCGACATGTTGCTATGGCAGGGGTCGTGCCTGGTGCACGACGAGTTCAAGGGCATCGAGCTCGAATTGCTGCGGGAGGAATATCCGCAGGCCAAGGTGCTGGTGCACCCGGAGTCGCCGCCGGCCGTCGTGGCCCAGGCCGACGTGGTGGGTTCGACCTCGCAGATGATCAAGGCGGCGCGCGAGCTTGACGCCACGCATTTCATCGTGGCCACCGACCAGGGCTTGCTGCACAAGATGCGGCTGGCCGCCCCCGGCAAGGTTTTCATCGCGGCGCCCACGGCGGGCGCAAGTGCGACCTGCAAGAGTTGCGCGCACTGTCCGTGGATGGCCATGAACGGGTTGGAAAACCTGATGGGATGCCTGGAGCAGGGCGCGGGCGAAGTCCTGCTGGAGCCGGCGCTGGGGCGGCAGGCGCGCCGGCCGATCGACCGCATGCTGGATTTCGCCGCCCGCCGCGACCGCCGGGTCAGGGCCAGCGGCGATCTGGCGCGCGACGCCGCGCTGTTTTCCGCGGTCGGGCCGGCGTAGTTCACGCTGGCCGCGGAAGGCATGGAGCCCCAGGCGCCATGCTAGAATCGGCTCGACACTAATGGGTGCCCATTGGCCTTGAGCCTGTGGGCATTTTGCTTGTATGGCCGTCGTGCCGCTGGCATCCGACCGGAGTATTCGCGCATGTTTGACCTCATCCGTAACCATCGCCGCTGGATGCAGTTCGTCCTGCTGCTGCTGATCCTGCCGTCGTTCGTCTTCGTCGGCATACAGGGGTACTCCAGCTTCATGGAAGGCGACAAGTCGCTGGCCAAGGTGGCGGGCGAAACCGTGACGCAGCAGGAGTTCGACGCGGCGTCGCGCAACCGGCTCGACCAGTTGCGCGGCATGATGGGCGCGCAGTTCGATTCGCAGGCCTTTGATACGCCGGCCATGCGCCAGGCGGTGCTGGACGAGATCATCAACACCCGCCTGATCGCGGCCGAGGCTACCAAGAACCATTTCTCGGCCTCCGACGACCAGCTCCGCGCCACCATCCAGGCGATTCCCGCCGTGCAGGAAGACGGCAAGTTCAGCAACGCCCGCTACCGCGACGCGCTGGCCGCCCAGGGCATGACCCCGGTGATGTTCGAGGCCCAGTTGCGCCGCGACCTGGCCCTGCAGCAGGTGCTGGGGCCGGTGGCGCAATCGACCACCATGCCGGACGCCGTCATGGACCGCCTGGTGGCCGCGGCGACCGAGCGTCGCAGCATCCAGACCCTGCGCGTGGCCGCGGCGGACTATCGCGCCAAGGTCAGCGTCAGCGACGACGAGGTGAAAGCCTATTACGAGGCCAATCGCGCCCGCTTCCAGGTGCCGGAACGCGTCGACGCCCAGTACGTGGTGCTGGACCAGGGCGCATCGACCTCCGGCATGACGGTGTCCGAGGACGACATCAAGAACTACTACGAACAGAACAAGGGCCGCTACGGCCAGGAAGAACAGCGCCGGGCCAGCCACATCCTGATCACGGTCGATAGCGGCGCGAGCGAGGCCGTGCGCGAAGAAGCGCGCAAGAAGGCGCAATCCCTGGACGAGCAGGCCAAGGGGCCCAAGGCCGATTTCGCCAAGCTGGCGCGCGAGAACTCGCAGGATCCCGGCTCGGCCACCAAGGGCGGCGACCTGGACTGGTTCGGCCGCGGCATGATGGTCAAGCCTTTCGAGGATGCCGCCTTCGCGCTGAAGGAGGGCGAGGTGTCGGGCGTCGTGACGACCGACTACGGCTTCCACGTCATCAAGCTCACCGGCATCCGTCCGGCCGTGGTCAAGCCCCTGGCCGAAGTCCGCGCCCAGATCGTCGAGGAAATCAAGCAGCAACAGGCTGCTCGCCGTTTCGCCGAGGCCGCCGAGCAGTTCACGAACCTGGTGTACGAGCAAAGCGACACGCTCGACCCCGCGGCCCAGAAGTTCGGCCTGAAGATCCAGGAAGCCCAGGGCGTCACGCGCAGCGGGCTGCAGGGCAACGACGTCATGGGCAATCCCAAGGTGGCGCAGGCTCTGTTCTCGGACGAGGTGCTGCGCGAGAAGCGCAACTCGGGCGTGATCGAACTCGCTCCGAACCGCCTGGCGGCCGTGCGAGTGGTCAAGCATGTGCCGGCATCGGTGCAGCCCCTGGCCGACGTGTCGAGCGGCATCCGCACGCAGCTGACGCAGGACAAGGCGCTCGATCTGGCCCGCGCGGCGGGCGAGGAGCGCCTGAAGGCCCTGCGGGCCAAGGATTCGAGCCAAGGTTTCGGCGCCGCCGTTACCGTGGCGCGCAATGCGCCGCAAGATGTCGCGCCCGCGCTGCTGAACGCGGTCATGAAGGCGCCGGCCGACAAGCTGCCGGCTTTCGTGGGCACGATCGCCGGCGACGACTATGTCATCGCCCGGATCTCCAAGGTCGAGGCCGCGCCCAAGCCCGACGCCGCCGCGATCGCCGGCGAGAAATCGATGATGGAGCGCCGTTGGGCCCAGGCCGAGCAACTGGCCGTGCTACAGACGCTGCGTGAGAAGTACCAGGTCACGGTCTCGCCCGAAGGCACCGCCCTGACCACCGCCGCGCCAGCCGCCGCCGAGCGCTGACGTCGCCGGCCGGCCCGGGGGCCGGCCGCGTCAGGACTTGCCGGTACCCAGCAGCGGTTCCAGGCGAGGCCAGACGTTGTCCAGCAGGCGTGGCTGCGCCTGCGCCGTGGGATGCAGGCGGTCGGGCTGGAACAGCTCGATGTGCTGGGCGACGCCGTCCAGCAGGAAAGGCAGCAGGGCCGCCTGCTGCTCCTTGGCCACCTTGGCGAACAATTGCTGGAAGCGCTGCGTGTAGTCGCGGCCGTAGTTGGGCGGGATCTGCATGCCCACCAGCAACACGCGCGCGCCAGCCTGGCGCGACGCCTGCACCATCTTGTTCAGGTTCTGTTCGGTCATCTGCAAGGACAGCCCGCGCAGCGCGTCGTTGGAGCCCAGTTCGATCACCACCACGCCCGGCCGATGGCGCGCGAGCAGCGCCGGCAGCCGGCTGACGCCGCCGCTGGTGGTGTCGCCGCTGATGCTGGCATTGACCACGCGATAGTCGAAATTGCGCTCGCGCAGGCGGGCCTCGAGCAGCGCCACCCATCCCGTTCCGCGCGGCAGGCCGTACTCCGCGGACAGGCTGTCGCCCAGCACCAGCAGGGAAGGCGAGGAACTCGCGGCGGGGGCGGCGGTCTGTGCCAGGGCGGCCGGGACAAGGCCGCACAGCGCGGCCGCGCACAGCGTGCCCGCGAACAGGCGCCGCACGGCGTCGTGCGGGATACGGGCAGCGCCTTGAGGCGGCTGCGACGAGCGAGGCTTTATCATGTCTTTCCTTTCTTCCAGCGATCCAATCATGACGGGACCGACCCGATCCGCCGCGAGCCAGCCCGCGGCCACGCCTGCCGACCAGCCGGCCATCGCCGTGCGATCGCTGACCAAGCGGGTGGCCGATTCGAGCGGCGAGCTCGCCATTCTCGACGCGGTCGATTTTACGGTGGCCTTCGGAGAGACCGTGGCCATCACCGGGAGTTCGGGGTCGGGCAAGTCGACGCTGCTGGGCCTGCTGGCCGGGCTGGACGTGCCGACCTCCGGATCGGTGCACCTGGCCGGCCGCGACCTGTTCGCGCTGGACGAGGACCAGCGGGCCGGCCTGCGGGCGCGCCACGTGGGCTTCGTCTTCCAGTCGTTCCAGTTGCTGCCCCACCTGACCGCGCTCGAGAACGTCATGCTGCCGCTGGAATTGGCGGGCCGCGATGCGCGCGCCGCGGCCACGGCCATGCTGGAGCGGGTGGGCCTGGGCGCGCGCCTGCGCCATTATCCGCGGACTCTGTCGGGCGGGGAGCAGCAGCGGGTGTCCCTGGCGCGGGCCTTCGTGGTGGAGCCGGAGCTGCTGTTCGCCGACGAACCCACGGGCAGCCTGGATTCGGCCACCGGCGAGGCCGTCATCGACCTGATGTTCGAATTGCACCGCGAGCGGGGCACGACCTTGCTGCTGGTCACGCACGATGCGAAGCTGGCGCAGCGCTGCGCACGTCAGTTGGTGGTGGCCGGCGGGCGCCTGGTGCACGACTCGGCCGGCGACGTATCCTGAACTGAACGCCCGCCGCGCGGGTCAGCGTCCGCCGCGATTGCGCAGGTCGCGCGCGGCGGGCGCGATTTCGCTGGCCGTCAGGCCGATCGGGCCGGTGCCGCGCGCCACGAGCTCATCGGCGGCGGCGCCGTGTAGCCAGACTCCGGCCCGCGCGGCCTCGCCCGTTTCCAGGCCTTGCGCCAGCAGCGCGCCCAGCATGCCGGCCAGCACGTCGCCGGTGCCGGCGGTCGCCAGCCCGGCATTGCCGCTGTCATTGATGCTCCAGGCGCCATGCGGCCCGCACACGATGCTGCCCGCGCCCTTCAGAACCACCCAGGCGCGATAACGCGCGGCGAGTTCGCGGGCGGCCTCGATGCGGTCCGCCTGCACGTCGTCGGTCGAGAGACCCAGCATGCGGGCGGCTTCGCGTGGATGCGGGGTCAGTACCGCGGGGCCGCCGCGGGCCGCCAGGGCGCGGGCCAGGTCGGGCAGCGCGCCCAGCAGGACCAGCGCATCGGCGTCCAGCACCATGGGGGCCGAGGCGGGCGCCTCGGCCAGCAGCCGCCCGAGCCAGCGCTCGGCGCCGGCATCGGTGCCCAGGCCGCAGCCCGCGACCCAGCCGCTGACGCCCAGCCGCGCGGCATGATCCAGCAGTCCTTCGGCATCGCGCAGCATGAGTTCGGGATGCTGCGGGTCGCAGGGCAGCGCCAGCGGCGCCGATTCGGCCAGCCCGACCAGGATCTTGCCGGCACCGCCGTACAGGGCCGCGCGGGCGGCCAGCAAGGCCGCGCCGGTCATGCCGGGGGCGCCGGCCAGGATGGCCAGCGTGCCGAAACTGCCCTTATGGCTGTCCTGCTGCCGGGGGCGGAACAGCGCCGCGCAGTCGGCCTGCCGCACGAGCAGGCCGCCGTGGGGCCGCTGGGCATGGCGGGCGATGCCGGCCTCCAGTTCCAGGTCGGCGACGCTGACCGTGCCGGCATGATCGCGGCCGGCACGCGTGTGGAGTCCGGGCTTGTCGGCGATGAAGGTCAGGGTGTGGCGGGCCACGACGGTGCCCGGCTGCGCGCCGCCGGTGTCGGTGTCGAGTCCGCTGGGAGTATCCAGCGCCAGGATGGGTGATCCCTGCCGCGCGGCCCAGGCCGCCCATCGCTGCGCGGTCTCGGGCAGGGGGCGCGAGAGCCCGATGCCGAACAACGCATCGACGATCAGCGTGCGCGACGGATCGGGCAGGTCGCGGGCATCGGGTTCGCCAGCCTGCAACAGGCCCGCGGGCAATTCCTGCCAGGCCTGTTCGGCGTCGGGCGGCCGCTTGCCGGCCGACAGCGCCCAGACGCGGACCTGGCGGCCGGCCTGGTGCAGCAGCGCGGCCAGCATCAAACCGTCGCCGCCATTGTTGCCGGGGCCGCACAGCAGGTCGATCGCGTGCCCGGGCCAGCGTTCGGCGATGAGCGCGGCCGCCGCGCCGGCGGCTCGCCGCATCAGGGTGTGGGGCGGCAGCGCGGCCTGCGCCTCGCGTTCGATCAGCCTGATGGCGGGGGTGCGCAGCAGCCGGTGCGGGTAGGGATCCATGCGCTAATTCTTGCGCGCGTAGCGGCCGATGTCCAACCCGTCCAGTTCGATCTCCGGCGTCCGGCCGGCGACCAGGTCGGCGACGATGCGCCCCGTGCCTGCCGCCATGCTCCATCCCTGCGAACCGTGGCCGACGTTCAGGTACAGCCCGGGCAGCCGGGTGGCACCGAGTACCGGCGGGCCGTCCGGCGTCATGGGTCGGGTGCCGGCCCACCAGGTCGCGCGCGAGAAATCCAGCATGCCCGGCATCCAGTCCTGAGCCGCCTTGACCAGCGTGCGCAGGGCCTTGTCGCGCAGGGCCGGGCCGCGCCAGCCCAGCTCGGCCGTGCCGGCGACGCGCAGGCGCTGGCCGAGCGGCGTTACCGTCACGCGATAGGTTTCGTCCACGAAGGCGCGGCGCGGACCGATGACGTCGTTGCGCAGGGGGAGGTTGGCGACATAGCCCCGCACCGGGTAGACCGGCACGCGCACGCCCAGCCGGCCCAGCCACTCCCCGGCGTCGCTGCCCGAGGCCACGACAACCGCCTGCGCCGATAGCGTGCGGCCATCCTGCAGGCGCACGCCGGCGACGATGCCGCCGGCGTTCTGCACGGGCTGGGCGACGGTGTTGAACACGAACTCGACGCCACGCCGTTCGCATTCGGCCGCCAGCAGCCGGGCGAACAGCGGGCAGTTGCCCGACTCGTCGTCCGGATAGTGGATGGCGCCTGCCAGCGGCGTGCCGACGTGGACCGCGTCCTGCAGGTGGACGTCCATCGCCGTGGCTTCCTCCGGGCTCAGCAACTGGTGGGCGATGCCGCTTTCCTGGAGGATCTGGCGGGTGGCCAGCGTCGCGTCCACGTCGCGCTGGGTGCGCAGCAACTGCAGGTAGCCGATGCGGCGTTCGTACTCGAAGCCGTATTCTTCGCGCAGCGCGGCCAGTTGGGCGCGGCTGTAGCGGGCCACGCGCTGCATCGTGCGCTTGTTGGCGGCATGGCGTTCCGCCCGGCACTGGCCCAGCCACTTCACCAGCCATTTCCACAGCGCCGGGTCCAGCGAGGCGCGCAGCGCCACCGGCGCCTCGCTCTTGAACAGATGGGCCAGCACGCGGGCGGGCATGCCCGGGGCGGCCCACGGGGCCGCGTAGTCGGCGGCCAGGATGCCCGCGTTGCCGAAGCTCGATTCCTGGGCGACGCCGCTGCGGCGGTCGACGACGGTTACCTGCATGCCGTGCCGGTTGAGCCAATAGGCGGTGCACACACCGACGATGCCGGCACCGATCACAATCACACGCATGGGGTCTGGTCGCTTCTTCTGGTCGAGCCCGTTTTCCCGCCGGGACGCGAGGGCATTCCGGGGAACGGGCACCGGATTTTAAGCGGGGAGGGCGGGTATTCGCTCGTGGTTTTTCCCGATCCCCCGGTACGAAGTAAAATCACGGCTAGTCACGCGCTTTTCTCGCGTTTTCTCCCTCCTTTCCTCGGCTTCCAGCTCGCTTATCGTGGCCTCCATCCTGCGCCTCTCCGGCCCCCTCGCCCTTTCCTCGTTCCGCCGCGACCGCCTGTTGCGCCGCCTCCAGGCCCTGAATGCCTCGGTGGCGGATGTCTCGGCCCGGTTCGTGCATTTCGTCGCCGTCGAGGGCGACCTGGCCGCCTATGACCGCCAGCGTCTGGAGGGCCTGCTGCGCTACGGCGATCCGGCCCCCGAGGCCCAGCAAGGGCTGGAACTGCTGGTCGTGCCGCGCCTGGGCACGGTTTCGCCCTGGGCCAGCAAGGCCACCGACATCGCCCACAACTGCGGGCTGGCGCAGGTGCGCAGGATAGAACGGGCCGTCGCGTACACGGTGGTCCCGAAGCGGGGCCTGCTGGGCGGCGCCAAGTCGCTGTCGGCGGACGACCTGGCCGCGCTGGCCGGCGCGTTGCACGACCGCATGACCGAGACCGTGGTCGACGGCGCCTTCGATGGCGCCCCGCTGTTCGCGACCCTGGCCGGCAAGCCCATGCAGACCGTGCCCCTGCTGGCCGAGGGCGCGCCGGCGCTGGTGGCGGCCAACCGCAGCATGGGACTGGCGCTGTCCGACGACGAGATCGACTACCTGGTCGAGGCCTTCAACGGCCTCGGGCGGAACCCGACCGACGTGGAACTGATGATGTTCGCCCAGGCCAACAGCGAACATTGCCGCCACAAGATCTTCAACGCCCAGTGGGTCATCGACGGCCAGCCGCAGTCCGAGACCCTGTTCGGCATGATCCGTGCCACGCACAAGGCGCAGCCGGAAGGCACCGTGGTGGCCTATTCCGACAACGCCGCCGTCATGGCCGGGGGCAGGGCGGAGCGCTTCCATGTGCAGCCCGGTACCGAAGGCCAGGTGTACGGCCGCCGCGAAGCGACGGTCCACACCTTGATGAAGGTCGAGACGCACAACCACCCCACGGCCATTTCGCCTTTCCCTGGCGCCTCGACCGGCGCGGGCGGCGAAATACGCGACGAGGGCGCGACCGGCCGAGGCTCCAAGCCCAAGGCGGGCCTGACCGGCTTCACGGTATCGCACCTGCGTTTCGACGACGCCCTCGAGCCCTGGGAACACGACGGCCACGGCGCACCCGACCGCATCGCCTCGCCCCTGTCCATCATGATCGAAGGCCCCATAGGCGGTGCCGCGTTCAACAATGAATTCGGCCGGCCCAACCTGCTGGGCTATTTCCGGACCTTCGAGCAGACGGCGGGCGGCGTGCGCTGGGGCTACCACAAGCCCATCATGATCGCCGGCGGCCTGGGCAGCATCGACGACGGCCTGACCCACAAGAACGACCTGCCGCCCGGTTCGCTGCTGATCCAGCTGGGCGGGCCCGGCATGCGCATCGGCATGGGCGGCGGCGCCGCCTCCAGCATGGGCGTGGGCAGCAACACCGCCGACCTGGATTTCGATTCCGTCCAGCGCGGCAACCCCGAGATCGAGCGCCGCGCGCAGGAAGTCATCGACCGCTGCTGGCAGCTTGGTGCCGACAATCCCATCCAGTCCATCCACGACGTGGGCGCGGGCGGCCTCTCGAATGCTTTCCCCGAACTGGTGGACGGCGCCGGACGCGGCGCCATATTCGACCTGCGCAACGTCCAGCTCGAAGAGTCGGGCCTGTCGCCGGCCGAGATCTGGTGCAATGAGTCGCAGGAGCGCTACGTGCTGGCCATCCTGCCGCAGGACCTCGAGCGCTTCGACGCGCTGGCACGCCGCGAGCGCTGCCCCTATGCCGTCGTGGGCGTGGCCACCGAGCAGCGCCAGTTGCGCGTAGTCGATGGCGAGGGCTTCGCGGCGGGCGATGTCGCCGCCGCCGACTGGGCGCGGACCTCGCGTCCGGTGGACGTGCCGGTCGACGTCATCCTGGGCAAGCCCCCCCGCATGGAGCGCGACGTCGCGCGCCAGCCGGGCGCCGGCGAATCCATGGACGTGGTCGGCCTGGAGTTGGACGACGTGGCCCTGCGCGTGCTGCGCCATCCCACGGTCGCCAACAAGACCTTCCTGATCACCATCGGCGACCGCACGGTGGGCGGCTTGTCCTCGCGCGACCAGATGGTCGGGCCGTGGCAGGTGCCGGTGGCCGACTGCGCGGTCACGCTGGCCGACTACAGCGGCACGCGCGGCGAAGCGATGGCCATGGGCGAGCGCACTCCGCTGGCCGTCATCGACGCCCCGGCCTCGGGCCGCATGGCCGTGGCCGAAGCCATCACCAACCTGGTGGCGGCGCCCGTGGTCCGGATCGAAGACGTCAAGATGTCCGCCAACTGGATGGCCGCCTGCGGCGAGCCCGGCCAGGACGCGGCGCTGTACGACACCGTCAGCGCGGTCAGCGCGCTGTGCCAGCGCGTCGGGCTGTCCATTCCCGTGGGCAAGGATTCCCTGTCCATGCGCACGGCCTGGGACGAGAACGGCGAACAGCGCCGCGTGGTGGCGCCGGTGTCTCTTATCGTCACCGCCTTCGCGCCGGTGGACGACGTGCGCAGGACCCTTACGCCGCAATTGCGCACCGACCAGGGCGACACGACCCTGATCCTGGTCGACCTGGGGCGCGGCAAGCACCGCTTGGGCGGTTCCGTGCTGGCCCAGGTCATCGGCCAGGTCGGCCAGCAGGCCCCCGACATCGACGTCCCCGACGACCTGCGTGCCTTCTTCGCCGCGATCCGTACCCTGGCCGACAGCGGCGTGATCCTGGCCTACCATGACCGTTCCGACGGCGGCCTGTTCGCCACGCTATGCGAAATGGCCTTCGCCGGCCATACCGGCCTGTCGATCAACCTGGACATGCTGACCCTGGATCCGTATGCCGCGGATTGGGGCGACTTCAAGATCCGGCCGGAACAGGTCGCCGTGCAGCGCGACGAACTGACCGTCAAGGCGCTGTTCTCGGAAGAGGCGGGTGCCGTCATCCAGGTCCCCGCCGCCAGCCGCGATGCCGTGATGGAAGTGCTGCGCGGCGCCGGCCTGTCGGCCCATTCGCACGTGATCGGCGAACCCAACGACCGGGACGAGATCGAGTTCTACCGCGATGCCCGCAAGATCTGGGGCAAGCCGCGTGCCGAACTCGGCAAGGCCTGGAGCGAGGTCAGCCGCCGCATCATGGCGCTGCGCGACAATCCCGACTGCGCGCAGGCCGAGTTCGACGCGTGGGACGACGTCGCCGACCCTGGCCTGTCGCCCAAGGTCGATTTCGACCCGCAGGAAGACATCGCCGCCCCCATGATCGCCACCGGCGCGCGTCCGCGCATGGCCATCCTGCGCGAGCAGGGCTGCAACAGCCAGGTCGAGATGGCCTATGCCTTCGACCGTGCCGGCTTCGAGTCCTGGGACGTGCACATGACCGACCTGCTGAGCGGACGCATCGACCTGTCCAGCTTCAAGGGGCTGGTCGCGGTCGGCGGCTTCAGCTACGGCGACGTGCTGGGCGCCGGCGAGGGCTGGGCCAAGACCATTCAGTACAACGCGGTGCTGGCCGACATGTTCGCGGCCTACTTCGGCCGCGGCGACACCTTCGCGCTGGGCGTGTGCAACGGCTGCCAGATGCTGGCAGCGCTGGCGCCCATGATTCCGGGGGCCCAGGACTGGCCGCGCTTCACGCGCAATCGGTCGGAAAAATTCGAGGCCCGCTTCTCGCTGGTCGAGATCCCCGAGTCGCCGTCCATCTTCTTCGACGGCATGGCCGGCTCGCGCATGCCCATCGCCGTTTCCCACGGCGAAGGCTATGCCGACTTCTCGCAGCAGGGCAAGGCCGACGCGGCGCTGGCCGCCATGCGCTTCGTCGATCACGCCGGCAAGCCGACCGAGGCCTATCCCTACAACCCCAATGGCAGCGCCGGCGGCCTGGCCGGCGTCACCACGGCGGACGGCCGCTTCACCGCCCTGATGCCGCACCCCGAGCGGGTGTTCCGCAACGTGCAGATGTCGTGGAGTCCGGCTTCGTGGGGCGAGCGCGACAGCGGCGGCGAGTTCTCGCCGTGGATGCGCATGTTCCGCAACGCGCGCCGTTGGACCGCTTGAGCCCGCGAGGCAAATAAAAACCCCGGGCAGGACCCGGGGTGCGAGGGCCGGCAGCCTGGGCTGCCGACATAAGGGGCCGCCTAGCGGCCTTTTTTCTTAGAAGCGGTGTTGCAGACCGACGGCGAGCTGACGGTAGGTCATGTCGCGGTTTTCGTCGAAGTTGCGCACGTCGTTGTCGGCGAAGAACGCATACAGGTTGGTCCGCTTGGACAGGTCGTAGGTATAGCCGACGGCCCAGCCGTTCACCTTGGACTTGGTGGCCTTTTGCCAGGCGGCGTACAGCTTGCCGGGGCCGATCGGGGCGCTGGCACCGATGGTGTAGGCGCTGTCGCTGGAGAACTGGCCGCCGTTGGCGACGACGCCGTTGTAGCCGTTCAGGAAGGCCGGGGTGATGTTGTTGGCCTTGGCATAGCCGGCGTGCAGGGCGACGACGCCGAAGTCATACGACGCACCCAGGGTCAGGTTGCGGAAGGTCTTGGTGCCAGGCAGCGGCGATTCCACTTGCTGATAGGTCAACACACCCTTGATCGGGCCGTTGTCGTACTTCAGGCCGGCGTCGATCATGCGGTTGTTCTTGCCGCTTCCCGGGGCCTCGCTTTCGCCGTTCGGGCTGGCGAAGGCATTGAAGCTGTAACCAACACCGGCCTGGACGCCGTAGAACGACGGGCTGTAGTAGTAGACCGAGTTGTTGACCCGGCCGCCGCCCATGACGGCGTCGTTATAGGCGAAGGTGCTGCCGATGCTGGCGGTGCTGAAGCTCAGGCCGAAGGGGTTGGCAACGCCGGCGGCCCACATGAAGGCCAGGTTGGTGGTGCGGCCCAGGGTCAGGCGGCCGGCTTGGGCGCTTTCGAGACCGACGTAGGCATAGCGGCCGAACAGGCGGCCGTGGGTCTGCTGACCGTTATCCACCGTGAAGCCGTTTTCCAGGGTGAAGATGGCCTTCAGGCCATTGCCCAAGTCTTCCGAACCGCGCATGCCGAAACGGGATTGGCTCATCAGGCCACTATCGATGCCCTTGACGGACTGACCGTCGCGCTTGGCGTAGTTGAAGCCCGCATCGACCAGGCCGTACAGCGTAACGGAGCTCTGTGCATGAGCGGCGCCGGCAAAGCCTGCCAGCAGGGCGGTCGCGAGTAGGGTTTTTTTCATTTACTTGGTCTCCAGCTGAAAAACATTCGACAAGTTGGCTGACGTCCCGGCGGGGTCGGTGCAGGACCGGCTCCTTCGGCGCGCCGCCGCCGTCTGATTCCCGATTTCCAGGCGTTGCTGCTTAGGCTGCGAAGAAATCTGAAGAAATTTCACCAGAAAGGATTAAGAGTGCCAACTGTTAAATCTGATGCGATATTCAGAGATGTTGCGATTCTGTCGAAACCAATTGGTCTTATCGGTGTTCGCGCAACAGGAAACGATTGGTGTTACATCCAGCAACGTAAGAGACACGGCGAGAGTTACCACGGTCGACTAGGCAAAAAAGAACCCCGCACAAGGCGGGGTTCATGCTTGGTCGCACCGGGGCCGAAGCCTCGTAGAGACCGGCTCAGGCCGGTATCAAGTGCTTAGAAGCGGTGCTGCAGGCCCACGGCGAACTGACGGGCGTCCAGGCTCTTGTTGGCCGTCCAGTCATGCACTTCGTTTTGCGAGAAGTACGTGTACAGGTTGGTGCGCTTGGACAGATCGTAGCTGTAGCCCAGAGCGAAGCCCTTGACCTTCGACTGCGTGGCCTTCTGGTAAGCAGCGTAGGCCTTGCCAGGTCCCAACGGAGCGCTCAGGCCCAGAGTCCAGGCGTTGTCCTTGGTGAAGTTGGCGGACGTGGCGCCGCTGGTGTAGCCACCGTAGGCAGCGGTGTTGTTCCAGGTACCCGGGTTGCGGATGCCCTTGGCGTTGGCGTAGCCGCCGTAGACGGCCACGACGCCGAAGTCATAGTTCACGCCCAGGGTCAGGTTCTTGAACTTGCCGTTGTTCGCGGTCAGTTGCGACGGGTTCAGGTACTGGTACGTGATGACGGCTTTCAGGGGGCCGTTTTCATACTTCAGGCCCAGGTCCAGCAGGCGGTCGTTGTTCTTGCCCTTGGCGACTTCGGTGTCGGGGTTCGACTGGAAGCTGTAACCGATGGCGCCCTGGAAGCCCGAGAACTTCGGCGAGTAGTAGTAGATCGAGTTGTTCACGCGACCGGCACCCAGTTCGGCGTCGTTGTAGCCGAAGGTGCTGCCGACGGTGGACTGGCCGAAGCTCAGGCCGAACGGGTTGGCGATGCCAGCGGCCCACATGAAGCCCAGGTTGGTGGTACGGCCCAGGGTCACGCGACCAGCAGAGGCGCTTTCCACGCCGACGAAGGCATAACGGCCGAACAGACGGCCTTGGGTTTGCTGGCCGTTGTCAACGTTGAAACCGTTTTCCAGAGTGAAAATGGCCTTCAGACCACCGCCGATGTCTTCCGAACCACGGATACCCCAGCGCGACTGGCCCATCAGGCCGCTGTCGATGCCCATGCGGCTGTCGTTGCCTTCGATCTTGCTGTAGTTGAAGCCAGCGTCAACCAAACCGTACAGCGTGACGTTGCTTTGCGCTTGAGCGGCACCTGCGAAGCCAGCCAGCAGCGCGGCGGCAAGAAGGGTCTTCTTCATTTAAATAGGTCTCCAGCGGAGTGAGTAACTCGATAAGCCGAAGGGACACGCCGGAAGACAGCATTGCTGCCGCTTTCCCCCAAGACTAGCCCCCCGTCTTGCTTACGATTTCTACGCGATGTACTTGCTGTGAAGAAATCTCGATGGATTTCACCAGAAAGCCCCTGGAGTGCCAATAGTTAATTCCCTTGCAATAAAGATGTGTTGTGCTTTGCTCTAAGGTTTTGTTACCTAATTGCAACCTTGAGGCTGTGGGAACCTGCGAATCCCTTGTTCTGCCGGGGGTAAAGCAAGAAAAACGCCCCGCAACTCAGGCCTGTACGGGCTGGTTTGGCGGGGCGTCAGGTTCAACCCAGGGAAACCCTGATTGTTGAAAATTTAATTATCAGGACAGTATTTTTTGTTGGTTGAATCCAACAAACTTATTGGATCCGGGCTTTTTCACGCAGGCTGGTCTGGAAATCACGCAGCTTGGTCTGGCGCAGGGATTCCTCGATTTGCGGGCGCAGTTGCTCCAGCGGCGGGAATTGGACCGGGCGCACGTCGTCCAGTCGGATCACGTGCCAGCCGAACTGCGTCTGCACCGGCGCCTCGGTGGTCTGGCCCTTCTGCAGGGCGGCCAGCGCGTCGGCGAACGGCTTGACGTAGGTGCTGGAGGGCGCCCAGTCCAGGCTGCCGCCGTTGGCGGCCGAGCCGGGGTCCTTGGATTGCTTGGCCAGATCCTCGAACTTCGCTCCCTTCTTCAACTGGGCGATGATGTCCTTGGCCTGGGCCTCGTTTTCGACCAGGATGTGGCGGGCCTGGTATTCCTTGTCGCCCTGGGCGCTCTTGACGCGGTCGTACTCGGCCTGGATGTCTTGCGGCGAGACCGGGTTCTTGGCCAGGAAGTCATTGAACAGCCCGCGGATCAGCACGCTCTGGCGGGTCAGGTCGATTTCGGCCTGGACCTCGGGCTGCTTGGCGACGCCGCGCTTGTCGGCTTCCTGCAGGAAGATTTCGCGGTTGATCAGTTCTTCCCGGATCTGCTCGCGCAACTGGGGAGAGTCGGGCTGGCCCTGCTTGGTCAGCAGCTTGACGAATTGGTCCACGCGCGACGAGGGGATGGCCTTGCCGTTGACCACGGCGGCATTCTGCGCAAAAACCGGAGCGGCCAGGGTCAGCGCGGCAGCCATCATCAAAACACGCTTCATGTATGGAAGTCCTTGAAGGTAGAGGGGGGAGTGAGGTCGGTTGAAAAGACCGGGCTCAAGAGGTTGGTGCGGAGTCTTCTTCTGGTGTCAGCGCCTGGAGCGCCAGCGCATGGATGTGCGCAGGCATCAAGTCTGCCAATCGATCATACACCAGCCTATGCCGCGCTACCCGGTTGAGCCCCGCGAAACGGGGCGAAACAATGCGTAGCCGGAAGTGTCCGGCGCCGCCGGCCGCGCCGGCATGGCCGGCATGCAGATGGGAGTCGTCCTGCACGTCCAGCGTGACGGGATCGAGCTCCGACAGGCGCTCGCGGATCCATGCCATGCGGTCGGTGTTCATGAGCGCTCGGCTCCCGCGTCGGCCTCTTTCTTGGCGATGTCGGTGGCCGAGACTTCCTGGGCGGGCTTCATGTGGCGGCCGAGATAGAGCGATTGCAGAACGACGAACACCAGCAGCAGTCCGAAGATGCCGAATACCTTGAAGCTGACCCAGGTTTCGGTGGGCCAGTTGTAGGCGACGTACAGGTTCAGGCCGCCTACCGCGGCGAAGAACGTCACCCAGGCAAGATTGAGCCGGCTCCAGACCGCTTCGGGCAGCTGGATCTGCGCGCCCAGCATGCTGCGCAGGAAGTTGCGCCTGAACAGCCACTGGCCGCCGCCCAGTACCGCCGCGAACAGCCAGTAGAGCACCGTGGGTTTCCATTTGATGAAGACTTCGTCGTGCAGGAACAGCGTCGCGCCCCCGAACACCACGATGATGGTCAGGTTGATCCAGTGCATGGGCTCGATCTTCCTGCGCCGCACCAGCAGCCAGACGATCTGCAGCACGCTGGCCGCCATGGCCACGCCCGTCGCGACATAGATGTCGGCGAACTTGTATGCGGCAAAGAAGAGAACAAGCGGGAAAAGATCGAAAAGTAATTTCATCGAATCGTCGAGAAGAAAATGCGCCAGAGTGGGACAAGAAAACCGTCCCACCGTTCTCCAAAGCTTACCAGCAGCCCCCCGGGGGGCGCCGGGCTACAGCGGTTCGAACTTCAGCGAGACCGAATTGATGCAATAGCGCAGCCCCGTCGGGGGTGGGCCATCCTCGAAGACGTGGCCCAGGTGGGCGTCGCAGACATTGCACAGGATCTCGGTGCGGACCATGCCATGGGTGGTGTCGAGTTCTTCGCGCACGTTGTCGGGGTCCAGGGGGGCGAAGTAGCTGGGCCAGCCGCAGGCCGAGTCGAACTTGGTGTCCGAGGCGAACAGCGGCGTGCCGCAGGCCACGCAGCGGTAGATGCCGGGTTCGCGATGATCCCAGTACTGGCCGGTGAACGCGCGCTCGGTCGCTTTCTCGCGCGCCACGGCGTATTGCATGGGCGTGAGCAGGGTGCGCCATTCGGCATCGGATTTCGTGACTTTGGGCCGGTCGGACATGGTCTACCTCATGAAGAACAACTGACTTGCAGTGCGCCCGCCCAGTCGGGCGGCACGCGGGCGTAGCTTTCGTGGCCGGGTTGTTCGGTATAGGGATCGCGCAACAGCCGCATCAGCCGGTCGATTTCGCCGGAGTCCCGTTCCTTCGCGGCGCGGATCGCCAGCTCGGCCAGGTGGTTGCGCAGTACGTACAGCGGATTGACGCGGTTCATGGCCGCGGCGCGTTCGGCGTCGGGCCGCCCGTCCTGCGCGAGGCGGGTGCGATAGGCGGCGAGCCAGGCGCCGGCGGCGTCGCGGTCGGCATACAGGTCCTCGAAGGTCTCGACGCCCGGGGCCGCCGGCGTGCCGTCGACGCTGGCCACGCTGGCCAGGCGCCGGAAGCTCAGGGTGAAGTCGGCGCGGTTCTGGTGCATGACGGACCACAGGCCGTTCAGGAGTTCTTCGTCGCCGGCCTGCCATTGCGCCAGGCCCAGCTTGGCGGCCATCCGGTGGTGGAAGGCGGCCAGGAAGGCGCTTTCATAGCCGGCCAGCACGGCCCGCAGGGCGTCTTCGTCCTGCACCAGCGGCATCAGCGCGCCTGCCAGGCGGTACAGGTTCCAGTGGCCGACGGCGGGTTGGGCATCCCAGGCGTAGCGCCCGGCCGTGTCAGAATGGTTGCAGACGTGGTGGGCGTCGAAGCCGTCCATGAATCCATAGGGACCGTAGTCCAGCGTCAGCCCCAGGATGGACATGTTGTCGGTGTTCATGACGCCATGGCAGAAGCCCACGGCCTGCCAGTCCGCCATCAGCGCGGCGGTCTTGCGCGTGACCGCCGCCAGCATCCGCAGGTAGGGACCGGCGTCGGTGTCGGCGACACCGGCCGGGGCCGGGCGGCAATCGGGATAGAAGCGGTCGACCACATAGTCGGCCAGGGTGCGCAGCAGGTCGGGGCGCTGGCGGCTGGCCCAGTGCTCGAACGAGCCGAAGCGCACGAAGCTGGGCGCCATGCGGGTGACGATGGAAGCGGTTTCGACCGTCTCGCGGATGACGGGATCGTCGGAGGCGACCAGCGCCAGCGCACGCGTGGTCGGTATGCCCAGGCCATGCATGGCTTCCGAGGCGAGATACTCGCGCACCGACGAACGCAGCACGGCCTTGCCGTCGCCCATGCGTGAATAGGGCGTCAGGCCCGATCCCTTGAGCTGCAGTTCCCAATTGCCGTCGGGGCCGGCCACTTCGCCCAGCAGCAGCGCGCGGCCGTCGCCCAGTTGCCCGGCCCAGACGCCGAACTGATGGCCGCTGTAGACGGCGGCCAGCGGCGCACCGCCCGGCAGCGGGCTGGCGCCCGAGAACACGGACAGGAACTCGGGCGTGGCCAAGGCTTCGGGCGCGAGGCCGATCAGCGCGGCGGCCTCGGGGTTGGCATGCACCAGCCAGGGGTCGTCCAGGGGCTGGGGCGATACCCGTGAATAGAACGCGTCCGGCAAGGCGGCGAACGAGTTGTCGGTACGCAGGGACTGGAGAGTGCTGGCGAGCTTCACGACGTTGGAACAGTGATTGGCGGTCCGGCCTCACGCCGGGTATCAATCAAGGTTAACCTATTTGCCGTTGTTTCCTTGTTTCCCTTTTCCCCGGCGAGGCCGCCGCCTCGGCTGTGCGGGCCGCTCGGAGTATTGCTTGGACGGGCTCATCGTTTCGCTGCTGAACGGCCTCAGTTATGGGCTGTTGCTTTTCATGCTTTCGTCCGGGTTGACGCTGATCTTCAGCATGATGGGCATCATCAACTTCGCCCATGCCAGTTTCTACATGCTGGGCGCCTATGCCGCCCATGCCGTGGCCGGTGCGCTGTCGCCGGCGCTGACGGCGGGCGCGGCATTCTGGGTGGCCCTATTCATCGCGCCCGTGCTGGTCGGGCTGGCGGGCGCCGTGGTCGAACGGTTCGCGCTGCGCCGCCTGCGCGGCCGGGGGCACGTGGCTGAACTGCTATTCACGTTCGCACTCGCCATGATCATCGCCGAACTGGTGCAACTGGCATGGGGCCGGTCCGCCGTGCCCTACCGCATGCCGGCGGCCTGGGGCGAGCCGCTTTTCAGCCTGGACGGGCATGCCTTTCCCATGCACCGCCTGGTGGTCGCGCTGGCGGCCGGCCTGATGCTGGCGGGGTTGTGGTGGGGCTTGACGCGTACGCGTACCGGCCTGATCGTGCGCGCGGCGCTCAGCCATCCGGCCATGGCGCAAGCGCTGGGGCATGACGTGCCTCGTGTGTTCATGCTGGTGTTCGGCGCCGGCTGTTTGCTGGCCGGGATGGCCGGCGCGATAGGAGGAAGCGTGTTCGTGACCGAACCGGGCATGGCCCAGGCGCTGGGGCCCATCGTCTTCGTCGTGACAGTGGTGGGCGGGCTGGGATCGCTGGCGGGGGCGTTCTGGGCCAGCCTGCTGATCGGATTGCTGCAAACCCTGGCGGTCGGATCCGCCTGGTCCCTGGCCGCGCCGGCATCCTGGCTGGGCGCGTCCGATGCGGCGCGGGCGCTGGCGGCCTGGCCCTTGTCGCGTGTCGCGCCGGTGCTGCCCTATCTGTTGATGGTGGCGGTGCTGGTCTGGCGGCCGCGCGGACTCATGGGCGTGCGCGAGACATGAGTCCGCGCGCGGATGGCAGGCGGTTCCTGGCCTGCGTGGCCCTGGGGTTGGCGGTGCTGGCGCTGGCGCCGCTGAGTTTCGATAGCGGCTTCCAGCTGGGCCTGATGTCGCAGATGTGCGCGATGGCGCTGTTCGCGCTGTCGTACAACCTGTTGCTGGGCCAGACGGGGATGCTGTCGTTCGGACATGCCGTCTACGCGGGACTGGGCGGATATGCCGTCATCCACCTCCTGCGCGGCATGGATGGCGGGCCGTTCGTCTTTCCCAGCGTGTTGCTGCCCGTGGCGGGCGGGGTGGCGGGGGCGGCCTTCGCCGCGTTGATCGGGTACCCGACCACGCGCCGGGGCGGGACGTCCTTCGCCATGATTTCGCTGGCGGTGGGCGAACTGATCCATGCCGCCGCCGGCATGCTGCCGGAATGGTTCGGCGGGGAGGGCGGGCTGGCGGCCGACCGCACGGCCGGTCCGGCGTTCGTCGCCGGTCTATGGCCGGGATGGAGTCTTGGGCCCGATCTCCATGTCTATTACCTGACCGCCGCCTGGACGGCTGCCTGCGCGCTCGCCATCCATGCGCTCGGCCGCACGCCGCTGCTCAAGCTTGCCAACGCCGTGCGCGACAATCCGCAGCGCGTGGCTTTCATCGGCTACGACCCGCACCGCGTCCGCTATCTGATGCTGACCTTGTCGGCGTTCTTCGCCGGCGTGGCGGGCGGGCTGATGGCGCTGAATCTGGAGATCGCCAGCGCCGACAGCATGGGCGCGTTGCGATCGGGCGCGGTGCTGCTGGCGGTGGTGGTGGGCGGCAGCGGCCTGTTCCTCGGGCCCGTGGCCGGCGCCGTCGTGGTGACGTTCTTCTCGGTTGAGCTGTCGCGCCATACCGGGGCCTGGCAGTTGTACCTGGGGCTCGCCTTTGCCGCCGTCGTGCTGGCTTTGCCCGGTGGATTGGCCGGGGGCATACGCGATGCGGCGCGGCGGGGGGCGCGAGGCGAATTGGCGCACTGGCTGCGCGCCAGGAAATGGACGATCGCCGGCGCGTTGAGCGGCATGTCGGGGCTGAGCCTGGCGATCGAGCTGGCCTATGGCCGCGTCCACGGCACGGGCGGGCAGGGGGTGGTCTCGTGGTTCGGGCTGGTGCTGGATCCGTCCGCGCCGCTGCCGTGGAGCGTGGCCGGCGTGCTGTCGGTGCTGGGCGCGGCCGGCCTGTTCCTGGGGCGGGTCCAGAGCCGGCTGGTGCCGTCGCCGGAGCAATGCGATGGGTGACGCACGGGACAAGGCTGGCATCGATGCCTTGACGCTGGAGGGCGTGGGCAAGCGCTACGGAGCGGCCCAGGTGCTGGACGACGTGAGCCTGCGTGTCGCGACGGGCGAGTTCCACGCCTTGATCGGTCCCAACGGAGCGGGCAAATCCAGCCTGTTCAACGTGATCTCGGGCCTGACTCCGCCCTCGGCGGGCAGGGTGCGCCTGCGGGGCCGCGACGTCACGGGGCTGCCGGCGCATCGCCTGGCCCGGTTGGGGTTGTCGCGCAGCTTCCAGGTGGCCAACGTGTTCGGCCGCATGTCGGTGTTCGACAACCTGCGCTGCGCCGCCATGCGCCGGGGCGGCCTGGGCTATCAATGGTGGTGTGCGCTGGATCGCGGGCGCGGCGTGGCGCAGCGGGCGCACCAGGTCATGGCGCAGCTCGACCTGGAGCGGCGCGCGCAGCTGCCTGCCGGCGAACTGAGCTATGCCGAGCAGCGCGCCCTGGAGCTGGGCATGGTGCTGGCGACCGACGCGCGCGTCGTCCTGCTGGACGAGCCGACGGCCGGCATGAGCCGGGCCGAGACGGCGCGCATGATGGAACTGATACGCGGCACCTGCCGGGGGAGGACGGTGCTGATCGTCGAGCATGACATGCAGGTCGTCTTCGGCCTGTCCGATCGCATTTCGGTCATGGTCCAGGGGCGGTTGATCGCCACGGGCGAACCGGAACACATCCGGGCGGATCCGGCGGTGCGCCAGGCCTACCTGGGCGGCGTCGTGCCGGAGCTCGAATGAACGGCCTGCTGGAACTGCGCGGCGTGCATGCCTGGTATGGCCGGGCCCATGTGCTGCAGGGCGTGGACCTGCACGTGGCGCCGGGCGAGATCGTCGCGCTGCTGGGCCGCAACGGCGCCGGCCGCTCCACCCTGGCCCGCGCCGTCATGGGGCTGGTCGAGCGCCGCGGCCGCATGCTCTGGCGCGGCCAGGACATAGGCCGACTGCGCACGTTCGAGATTGCGCGGATGGGCATCGGCTACGTGCCGGAGAGCCGGGACATCTTTCCCGGCATGACCGTCGAGCAGAATCTGGTGCTGGGGCAGAAGGCCGCCAGGGCGGGGCGCTGGGCGATCGCCGACGTCTATCGGCTTTTTCCGCCGCTGGGGCGGCGGGCCAACGTCCAGGCACAGCACCTGTCGGGCGGCGAGCAACAGATGCTGGCCCTGGGCCGTACGTTGATGGGCGATCCGGCCTTGATGCTCGTGGACGAACCGGCCGAGGGGCTGGCGCCGCTGGTGGTGGCGCAATTGGCGGCCTGCCTGGACGAACTGCGCCGCCAGGGCATGGCCATCCTGCTGATCGAACAGAAGCTGGACTTCGCCCTGGACATTGCCGATCGCGCGTATGTGCTGGGGCACGGCACCGTGGTGTTCGCCGGGACGCCGGCCGCCTTGCGCGCGGATGGGCCGGTCAGGCGCGAGTGGATCGAGTTCTAGCCGCTAGCCGCGCCACGACGGGGGCGAGGCGCCCAGCGGGCCAGCGGGCAGGTCCCAGGCCATGGGGGCGCCGGCAACGGTCAGCGGCGCCTGGACGCGCCGCGCCCGGCCCCAGGCGGTCATTTCCGATGGCATGGTGCAGTCGTTGCGGGTTTCGGGAGCGAGCGGCGCGGCGTTGGCGTCCGCCACCCCCTGCACCAGCAGGGCCGCCGTGCGTGCCAGCGATGCCCGGAACTCGCCGCCGCAGCCGGTGCGCACGCGCTCGGTCAGGCCGCGTATCGCCGCGGTGGCGAGCAGATAGCCCGTGGTGTGGTCCAGGGCCTGCACCGGCAGCGGGGTGGGCTTGTCCCGGCCCAGCTTGCGCATGCCGGTATCCGCGATGCCGCAGCTCATCTGCACCAGGCTGTCGAATCCGCGGCGTGTCTTCCAGGGGCCGGTCCATCCGTATGCGTCCAGCGAGACATCGATCAGCCTCGGATTGATGCGGCGCCGCTGTTCGGCGTCGAAACCCAGGGCGGCCAGCGCATCCGAACGGTAGCCATGCACCAGCACGTCGGCGTCGCGCAGCAACTGGCGGAACAAGCGCCGGCCTTCGGTGGAGCGAAGGTCGATGCGGCCGCAGCGTTTGCCCAGCGTCAGCTCGGGGGCGGCGACCGGTTCGTCCCAGGCCGGGGGATCCAGGCGCAGGACCTCGGCGCCGTAGCCCGCCAGGAAGCGCGTGGCCACCGGCCCCGCGATGATGCGGGTCAGGTCCAGCACGCGCACGCCCTGCAGCGGGCGTGCTGGCGTGCCCGTCCAGGCGGGCGCCTCGGCGGCGGATGCCGGCGTGCGCCACAGCAGCGGCTCGAGCGACACGGCGGCGCCCTGTGGGTGGGCCGCCCAGGCCTCCTGGGTACGCATTTGCGCGGCGCAGCCTTTCGCCTCGACGATGGCGTTTTCGAGATCCAGCGCGTTCCATGCCGCCACCGCTTGCGCCACGCTGCCGTGGTTGCCCTGGCAGCCGAGTACGCGCAGGATGGCGTCGCGGTGGTGCGGCGCGTTGGCGTGCAGCCGTATCCAGCCGTCGGCGGTCGCATAGTCGCCGGTGACGGGGTCGCGGGCCGGAGGCAGCTTCCAGCCCACCGGCCGCAGCGACGTGTCGAACCAGAACGAGGCCAGCCGCCGGTCGACCGCGATCGCGGGCAGGTGGCCGTGCCGTTGCCCGATCAGTTCGGCAACGGCCAGCCCCGCCGCGCCGACGGCGGCGGCCGCCAGGTCCGTGACCGGGAAGATGGACGGCAGGCTGCCCGCGCCGAGCCATGCGATGCCGGCGGGAAGCGTGGCGCTTCCCGCCGCGTTCCAGATGGCTTGCAGGTAGCCGTCGCAGACGCCCCCCGCGCCGCCGCCCTGGTCGCGCCGCATGTCACAGCACCTCGGCCGCGTAGTCGGCCAGCCGCGAGCGCTCGCCCCGCTGCAGGGTGACGTGGCCGGAATGCGGCCAGCCCTTGAAGCGGTCCACCACGTAGGTCAGGCCCGAACTGCCCTCGGTCAGGTAGGGCGTGTCGATCTGCGCGATGTTGCCCAGGCAGACCACCTTGGTGCCGGGGCCGGCGCGGGTGATCAGGGTCTTCATCTGCTTGGGCGTCAGGTTCTGCGCCTCGTCGATGATCAGGAACTTGTTCAGGAAAGTGCGGCCGCGCATGAAATTCAGCGATTTGACCTTCACCCGCGAGCGGATGAGATCCATGGTGGCGGCACGCCCCCAGTCCCCGCCATGGCCGCTTTCGCCGTCGCCCATGTTCAGCACGTCCAGGTTGTCTTCCAGCGCGCCCATCCAGGGCAGCATCTTTTCTTCCTCGGTGCCCGGCAGGAAGCCGATGTCCTCGCCCACGGGCACGGTGACCCGGGTCATGATGATCTCGGTGTAGCGCTTGGTCTCCAGCACCTGCGTCAGCCCCGCGGCCAGCGCCAGCAGCGTCTTGCCGGTACCCGCCTGGCCCAGCAGCGAGATGAAGTCGCAGTCCGGGTTCATCAGCAGGTTGAGCGCGAAGTTCTGCTCGCGGTTGCGCGCGGTGATGCCCCAGACGCTGTTCTTGCTGTGGGTGTATTCGCGCAGGGTCTGGAGCACGGCGGTCTTGCCGTTGACTTCCTTGACCTGCGCGTACAGCGGCATGCTGCCTTCGAAATAGACGAACTGGTTGACGGCGAACTGCGCGCACAGCGGCCCGGTGATGCGATAGAAGGTGCTGCCGCCTTGCTGCCAGGACTCCATGCCTTTGCTGTGCTTGTCCCAGAAGTCGTCGGGCAGTTGCAGCACGCCGGTGTAGAGCAGGTCGGAGTCTTCCAGGACCTGGTCGTTGAAGTAGTCCTCGGCCGGCAGCCCCAGGGCGCGCGCCTTGACGCGCATGTTGATGTCCTTGGACACCAGCACGACCTCGCGGTCGGGGTAGCGCTCCTGCAGCGCGCGCACCACGCCCAGGATCTGGTTGTCGGCCTTGCCGGCGGGCAGGCCCGACGGCAGCGAGGCCGACAGCAGGGTCGTCTGCAGGTACAGCCGGCCCATCGCGTCGCGGTTGCCGAGCTTGTCGAGCGGAATGCCGGCTTCCATGTCGCCGATGTCGCTGACCAGTTCGTCCAGCGAGCGGCTGACCTGGCGGGCGTTGCGCGCCACTTCGGACATGCCTTTCTTGTGGTTGTCCAGCTCTTCCAGCGTGATCATCGGCAGGAAGATGTCGTGTTCCTCGAAGCGGAACAGCGAGCTCGGGTCGTGCATCAGCACG
The DNA here is from genome assembly GCF_038066655.1 of Pigmentiphaga sp. YJ18. Lineage (NCBI taxonomy): Bacteria > Pseudomonadati > Pseudomonadota > Betaproteobacteria > Burkholderiales > Alcaligenaceae > Pigmentiphaga > Pigmentiphaga sp. YJ18. The sequence continues at coordinate 244,823 of NZ_JBBUKU010000002.1, forward strand.
TTCGTGTCCAGCACGAACAGCTTGGCGACCTCCGGTCCGGCCGATTTCGCCTTGCGCTTGGGCGTGGGCTTGGCCACGGCCTTGCCGGTGGCGGCGGGAGCCGGCGCGGGCGCGGGCTGCGGCGCACGCGCGACGATGGGCGCCCCGGCCTGCGGCGCGGGCGTCAGCAGGGTGCCTGCCTTGGATCTGGCGCTGGTCTTGCGGGCCGTCTTGGCCGGCGCGGCCTGGATACCTTCCAGCTGAGGCTGGACGTCGGGAATGTTGGTGGAGGAGGGCGGTCGGGGTTCGGCTTCGGCTTCGGTACGTTTGCCGCGGGCTGCGGGGCGCGCTGGTTCACCCGAGGGGAAGGACAGGATTGCTGCGGGCCGGGTGGGCATCTTGGGAAGCGGCATGAGCGCGGATCTCCTCAGTAGGGAAGCTCAACGATACTGCATCCTCCATTGCATATATCGTACGCCTGCCGGCGTACGACACATGCGCAGGAAGAAAGACGGACTCATTCAGGCCAGCCCGCGCACGGCGTCGAGCACGGCGTCGACGTGGCCGGGGACTTTCACGCCGCGCCACTCCTGGCGCAGCTTGCCCTGCGCGTCGATCAGGAAAGTGCTGCGCTCGATGCCGCGCACCTGCTTGCCATACATGTTCTTCATTTTCATGACACCGTACAGCTCGCACAGCGTTTCGTCCGGATCGGCCAGCAGCGGGAACGGGAAGCCCTGCTTTTCCTTGAACTTCTGGTGCGAGGCCAGCGTGTCGCGCGAGACGCCCAGGATCTCGGCGCCGGCGGCCTGGAAGTCGGCGTAGCGGTCGCGGAAGTTCTGGCCCTCGGTCGTGCAGCCGGGCGTGTTGTCGCGCGGATAGAAATACATGACGACGATGCGGCCCTTCAGGTCCTTCAGCGACAGGTCGCCGTCGGTGCCGGGAGCGGTGAAGGCGGGGGCGGCCCGCCCGATGGCAGTGCTCATGCGTGGGACTCCGGGAAATGGTGGGGAAGACGGAAAGGGCGGCGCATCATTCAGGCCGGGATCAGCGCGGCCACGACGCGGCGCCCCTCGGCCATCAGGATGTTGTAGGTGCGTGAAGCCGCCTGGGTGTCCATCATCTCGACGCCCACGCCGGCCTTCAGCAGCGGGCGCAGCAACGAGGGGGACAGGAAGCGCTGGCGGGCGCCGGTGCCGATCAGGACGACCTCGGGCAGGGAGGCCCCGCCCGGCTGCGCCACGCGTTCCATTGCCGTGGCATCGACGTCTTCGAAGGAGGAAACAGGCCAGGCGACGACATCGCCCTCGGGGCCGAACACGACGGCGTGCTCGAAACGGACGCGGTTGACTTCGACGTATCCGTTACCGTAGGCGGTCACGGTATTCAGCGCCGAGGCAGGATCGGAATGCAACTTCAAATGGTCGGCTCCGGAACGGCGGGAGGATAGGCAGACTATACGCCTGCCAGCGGTCGGGACGGATGCGCGAACGCCACAATTTCCGCCCGGCTGTGGTCCGCCCATTATAAATGCCCTCGCTCCCACGGGTTTTCCCTTCCGCTCCCCAGAGTCCGTTACACTGGAGGATTGCCAGCCCCAGCCGTGGCCGGCGATTCCCGCCCCTTGCGCAGCACACTGCCGCATCCCGCCTCCTCCGGTGGCGTCGACGCGGCGGGCCGGAGCGCGCCAAAGCCGGGGCGGGGAAGTTTTCGAAGAACCCTGTATTGCCCGGAAACACAATGGAACCCATCCGAGTAGGCCTCCTGGGCCTGGGCGTCGTAGGCGGCGGCACTTTCAAGGTCCTCGCCCGCAACGCCGAAGAAATCGCCCGCCGCGCCGGCCGCCACATCGTCGCGACCAAGGTATCGGCCCGCGATATCGCCAAGGCCAAGTCCCGCGTCGGCGAAGCCGCCGAAGTCGTCGCCGACCCGTTCCAGATCGTCCGCGATCCCGAGATCGACATCGTGGTCGAGCTGATCGGCGGCGACACCCTGGCCCGCGAACTCGTCCTGGAAGCCATTGCCCACGGCAAGCACGTCGTCACCGCCAACAAGGCCCTGCTGGCCAAGCACGGCAACGAGATCTTCGCCCGTGCCAGCGAACAGGGCGTCATGGTCGCCTTCGAGGCGGCCGTGGCCGGCGGCATCCCCATCATCAAGGCCATCCGCGAAGGCTTGTCGGCCAACCAGATCGACTGGGTGGCCGGCATCATCAACGGCACCACCAACTTCATCCTGACCGAGATGCGGGCCCGCGGCCTGCCGTTTTCGGAGGTGCTGGCCGAGGCGCAGCGCCTGGGCTATGCCGAGGCCGACCCGACCTTCGACATCGAAGGCGTGGACGCCGCGCACAAGCTCACGCTGCTGTCGTCCATCGCGTTCGGCGTGCCGATCCGCTTCGACAAGGCCCACATCGAGGGCATTTCCAGGCTGGCGCAGGAAGACATCCGCTACGCCGAGGAACTGGGCTACCGCATCAAGCTGCTGGGCATCACCAAGGCACGGCCCGAGGGCATCGAGCTGCGCGTGCACCCGACCCTGATCGCCGCCCAGCGCGTGATGGCCAACGTGGAAGGGGCGATGAACGCGGTCATGGTCAAGGGCGACGCCGTGGGCGCGACCCTGTACTACGGCCAGGGCGCGGGCGAAGAACCCACCGCCTCGGCGGTGGTCGCCGACCTGGTGGACGTGACGCGCCTGCACACGGCCGATCCCGAGCACCGGGTGCCGCACCTGGCCTTCCAGCCGGACGCCATCACCGACCGCCCCATGCTGTCGATCGAGGACATCACCACGTCCTACTACCTGCGGCTGGCGGCAACCGACCAGCCGGGCGTGCTGGCCGACATCACGCGCATCCTGGCCGACGCCTCGATCTCCATCGTGTCCATGATCCAGAAACCGCGCGAGGACGCTACCCAGGCGGACATCATCTTCCTGACGCACGAGGCGCTGGAGCGCAACGTCAACGCCGCCATCGCCCGCATCGAGGCACTGCCCACCGTGGTGTCGACGGTCACGCGCCTGCGCATCGAGAACCTCGCCTAGGACGCAGCATGAAATACCTTTCGACCCGCGGCGGCATGGCCCCGCAACCGTTCACCGACGTCCTGCTGGAAGGTCTGGCGCCCGACGGCGGCCTGGCGGTGCCCGAGTCCATTCCGCAGGTCACGCCCGAGCAGCTCCAGGCGTGGCGCTCGCTGTCGTACGCCGACCTGGCGTACGAAGTGCTCAAGCTGTTCATCACCGACATTCCCGAGCAGGACCTGCGCGAATTGACGCGCAAGACCTACCGCCCCGAGGTGTTCGGCGGCGAGGTCATCGTGCCGCTCAAGCCGCTCAAGCAGGGTGTCGCGCTGCTGGGCCTGTCCGAAGGGCCGACCCTGGCCTTCAAGGACATGGCCATGCAGTTCCTGGGCAACCTGTTCGAATACGTGCTGGCGCGCCGCGGCACCACGCTGAACATCCTGGGCGCCACCTCGGGCGACACCGGTTCGGCGGCCGAATACGCGATGCGCGGCAAGAAGGGCGTGGCGGTGTTCATGCTGTCGCCCGCCGGCCGCATGAGCGCCTTCCAGCGCGCGCAGATGTACTCGCTGCAGGATGCCAACATCCACAACCTGGCCGTGCACGGCGTGTTCGACGACTGCCAGGACATCGTCAAGGCGGTCAGCGGCGACCTGGCGTTCAAGACCGCGCATCGCATCGGCGCGGTCAACTCCATCAACTGGGCGCGCATCGCCGCCCAGGTGGTGTACTACTTCCATGGCTGGCGGCTGGCCACCGAAGGCGCGGCCGATCCCATGGCCCAGGTGTCGTTCGCGGTGCCCTCGGGCAACTTCGGCAACATCCTGGCCGGCCACGTCGCCCGCAGCATGGGCCTGCCCATCCGCCGCCTGGTGCTGGCCACCAACGAGAACAACGTGCTGGAAGAATTCTTCCGCACCGGCATCTATCGCCCGCGCGCCTCGAGCGAAACCTACGAGACCTCCAGCCCGTCCATGGACATCTCGAAGGCGTCCAACTTCGAGCGCTTCGTCTACGACCTGCTGGGCCGCGATCCCGCGCGCCTGAAGGCGCTGTGGGACGAACTGGCGGCGCAGGGTTCGTTCGACCTGTCGGCCTACAGGCCGCAGTTCGCGCAGTACGGCTTTGTCTCGGGCACCAGCTCGCATGCCGACCGGCTGGCCACCATCCGCCAGGTCCATGCCGAGACCGGCGTGGTCATCGATCCCCATACCGCCGACGGCGTCAAGGTGGCGCTGCCTTTCGTCGAACCGGGCATACCCATGCTGGTGCTGGAAACCGCGCTGCCGGTGAAGTTCTCGGCCACCATCGAGGAAGCCCTGGGGCAGCCGGCGCCGCGTCCGGCGGGATTCGAGAATATCGAGCAATTGCCGCAGCGCGTGCAGACCGTGAAGGGCGACGTGCAGACCATCAAGGACCTGATCGCCGCCCAGGCCGTCTGACGGCGGTGTCGAGTATGTGCGGCGCGCCGCGGGGCGGGCCGCGAAGGAGTCGAATGTGAAGCCTGGTTCGAACTTGCTTTCCCTGGACGAGGCCCTGGAGATCCTGCTGGCGGTCGAGCCGCTGGGGCGGGCCGCCGAACAGGTCGAGCTGGCGCGGGCCGCGGGCCGTATCCTGGCCGCGGACGTGACGGCATCGATCAACGTGCCGGCCGCCGACAATTCGGCCATGGACGGCTATGCGGTGCGCACGGCCGACGCCGCGATGTTCGGCGCGGGCATCCCGGTGTCGCAGCGCATTCCGGCGGGTTCCGTGCCGCAGCCGCTGGCCGCCGGAACGGCCGCGCGCATCTTCACCGGCGCGGAAATTCCCGAAGGCGCCGATGCCGTCGTGATGCAGGAAGAGGCCGAGGTCCGCGACGATCGCGTGGCGTTCGCCAAGCCGGTCGAAGCGGGCGCCTGGGTGCGCGCCAAGGGCTGCGACATCGAGGCCGGCAGCCGCATCCTGCGGGCCGGAGCACGCCTGCGGGCGCAGGACGTCGGCCTGGCCGCCTCGGTGGGCGTGCCCCGCCTGCCGGTGCAGCCCCGGCTGCGCGTGGCCACGCTGTCCACGGGCGACGAGCTGGTCGCGCCGGGCGAGCCGCTGCCGCCCGGCAAGATCTACAACTCCAACCGTTTTCTGCTGCAAGGCATGCTGGCGGCGCTGCCGGTCGAACATGCCGACCTGGGCGCGGTGCAGGACAGTTTCGAGGCGACGCGCGAGGCCTTGCGCGTCGCTGCCCGCGACAACGATCTGATCATCACCACCGGCGGGGTGTCGGTGGGCGAGGAAGACCACGTCAAGCCGGCGGTCGAGTCGCTGGGGCGGCTGGACATGTGGAGCCTTTCCATCAAACCCGGCAAGCCGCTGGCCTTCGGCCGCCTGCGCCGCGACGACGGTACCGAGGCGGTCTTCATCGGACTGCCCGGCAACCCCGTGTCGAGCTTCCTGACCTTCGGCCTGCTGGTCAAGCCGCTGCTGCTCAAGCTGGCCGGCGCCCACGCCACGCTGCCCTTGCGGACCGCCATGCGCGCCGATTTCGACTGGCCCAAGGCCGACCGCCGGCGCGAATTCCTGCGGGTGCGCCGCAACGAACAGGGCGGGCTCGACCTGTTCCCCAACCAGTTGTCGGCGGTGCTGACGTCGACGGTCTGGGGGGACGGCGTGATCGACAATCCGGGTGGACAGACGATCCGGAAAGGCGATACGGTGTCCTTCATCAGCTATGCCGAACTGCTGGGCTGAGCCATGAACGTCGACATCCTGTATTTCGCTTCGCTGCGCGAAGTCCTGGGCCGGGAAAAGGAAGCGGCCGAATTGCCCGAGACGGTGCGCACCGTGGGCGAACTGCGGCTGTGGCTGGCCGGGCGCGGCGGTGCCTGGGCCGCGGCGCTGGGGCCCGAGCGCGCCGTGCGCGCTGCGCGCAACCACACCATGGTGCAGGCCGCCGAGCCCTTGCAGGCCGGCGACGAGGTGGCGTTCTTCCCACCGGTTACGGGCGGTTGAGATGTCCATCAGCGTCCAGACCTCCGATTTCGATGCCGGCGCGGAAATCGCCGCGCTGCGGGCCGATCCCTCGGTGGGCGCGGTCGTCACCTTCGTTGGCACCGTGCGCGACATCAACGAAGGCGACAGCGTTTCGTCGCTCACGCTCGAGCACTATCCAGGCATGACCGAAAAGGCGCTGGCCGACATCGTCCGGCAGGCCCAGGAGCGCTGGACGCTGCATGCCGTGCGGGTCATTCACCGCGTCGGCACGCTGCGAGCGCTGGACCAGATCGTTTTCGTGGGCGTGGCGGGCCGGCATCGCGGCGCGTGCTTTGCCGCCTGCGAGTTCATCATGGACTACCTGAAGACGCAGGCCCCGTTCTGGAAGAAGGAAGCCACGGGCCAGGGCGACCGCTGGGTCGAGGCGCGCGACGCCGACGACGAGGCGGCCCGGCGTTGGGAAGCTGGCCAGGACTGACCCGTTTCGCGGCTCAGCGCTTGCCGGCCGTGTCGGCCAGCAGGCGACCCGCCTGGAGACCGCTGCGAACGGCGCCTTCCAGCGTGCCCGGATAGCCCGTATCCGTCCAATCCCCGCACAGCGCCAGCCGCGGCCAGGCCGTGGCGTTACCCGGGCGCGCCAGGTCAGGCACGGCGGCAAAGGTCGCGCGCTTGTCGATCAGCAGTTCCCAGTGTTCCACCGGCGGCAGGCCGCTTGCGCCCGTGCCCGCCAATTGTTCCCGCAATTGTTCGAGCAGGCCCGCCGCACAGGCGGCACGGTCCTGCCCCTCGAAGGCCGATGCCGCGCTGACCACTACCGCGAGTTCTCCGTGGGGCGCATCGTGGCCGAGCAGGGCGCCTCGATCGAACACCCACTGTCCCAGATGGCCGCGCGCGGGGTCTTCCGCCAGCATCAGCATCGGAAAAGCTAGCCGGAACGGCGCCGCGAGCCGCACCGTCAGCGTGGCGATGGGCAGGTGGCGAAAGGCGCGCAGCGCCCGCTGCACGGTGGCCATCTCCGGGTGCGGCGGCAACAGGCGTGCCGCGATGCCCGGCGGGACCGCCAGCACGGCCGCCGCATAGGGTTCGCCATCGACGCGGACCTGTTCGTCCTCCACGGCCAGTTCCCGGACCGCATGGCCCGGCCGCAGGTCGTGGCGGGCCGCGGCCGCGCGCGGCCACAGGCTGGACAGGTCGCAGCGCGGCAGCAACAGGTCGCTGTGGCGGCGCGGCGCATCCAGGCTGTCGCGCAGCACGGCGGCGAACAGGCGGGCGCAAGCCTGTTCCGGAGGGGTATTGAGCGCAGCCAGGCACAGCGGGCGCCATAGCCGGATGATGGCTTCCTCGGGCTGGTTCCAGGTAGCGAGCAGGCGCGCCACCGTGGGCGAGCCGCCTGTCTGCCCGGGCGTCGTGCTTTGGCCGGCCGCCAGCCACTGCTGGCGGCGCAGGCCCAGCACGAAGCGCAGCGCCGCCCAGCGCGCGCCGACGCTCAGGCCGCGTGCGCCCAGCAGGGCGGCCGCGCCGTGCAGCGGCGAGGGCAGTCCAGGGGCGCGCAGGGCGAAGCGCCCGTCGGCCGAGGCCAGCCGCAGCGGAGCGCGCAGCAGCAGTCTGTCGGGGGCCTGGCCGAGTTCGCGCATCAGCGCGAGGGTGTCGGTGTAGGCGCCCAGCAGCAGGTGCTGGCCATTGTCCAGCGGCGCGGCGAACGCGGTATCGCCGGCGCGGGAAGCGACGGTGCGTGCGCGGCCGCCCACCTCGCGGGCCGCCTCGTACACGGTGACCGCATAGCCGTGGCCTGCCAGGACATGCGCGGCCGCCAGGCCCGCCCACCCCGCGCCGACCACCGCCGCGCGCGGCGCGCCGTTCAGCGCCCGATCTGGAGCCACAGGGTCCGGCCGCCGGTTACGTAGGTCTTCCACGCCAGCCAGAACTTGCGCAGCGGCGTCAGAGAAATACGCTGGTGCAGCACCTGGTAGTCGGAGCGTTCGATTTCATCCAGCAGCGCGTAGTAGATGGCGGCCATCATCAGGCCGGGGCGCTGCGGGCGGCGGTCCTCGGTCGGCAGCAGCGCCAGCGCCTCGCGGTAGGCGCGCCGGGCCCGTTCGCACTGGAAGCGCATCAGGGCCGAGAAGTTGTCCGAATAGCGGCCGTTCAGGATGTCGGCCGCCTTGACGTCGAACTGCTGCAATTCGTTGACCGGCAGGTAGATGCGGCCCTTGCGGGCATCGTCGCCGACGTCGCGGATGATGTTGGTGAGCTGGAACGCCAGGCCCAGGCGATCGGCATAGGCCAGCGTCTGTGCGTCGGCGTAGCCGAAGATGCCCGCCGACAGCTCGCCCACGACGCCGGCCGCGCGGCGGCAGTAGCGCTGTAGCGCGGGATAGTCCAGGTAGCGCGTCTGGTCCAGGTCCATCTCCATGCCGTCCACGATCTCCAGCAGGCGGTCCCGCGTGATGCCGCAGGCGACCAGGTGGGGAGCGAGGGCCTGGGTGACTGGGTGCTCGGGCTTGCCGTCGAACAGGCGCTCGATCTCGGTCCGCCACCAGGCCAGCTTCAGGCGCGCGACCGAGGCGTCGCTCGCTTCGTCCACCGTGTCGTCCAACTGGCGGCACAGCGCGTACAGCGCGGTGATGGCGCGCCGGCGCTCGGGCGGCAGGAACAGGAAGCTGTAGTAGAAACTGGAGCCGCTCTGCGCGGCCTTCTCCTGGCAGTACTGGTCAGGCGTCATGATGGGGGAGGGGATGGGGGCATGGCCTGTGGCATGCGCAGCGCGCGCCAGGCAAGCGTCAGCCACTCGGTTTTCTTCAGTATCGGGCGGGCCCGGAAGACGTCGTACCCGCCGGTTTCGATGCGTTCCAGGATGCGCAGTCCGCCTTGGACGACCAGGCGCAGTTCCCAGCCGATGCGGCCCGGCAGGGCCCGCGTCAGCGGTGCCCCGGAGTGTAACAGCGCCCGGGCCCGCCCGACCTCGAAGGCCATCAGCGCGCGCCACGCCGGCGAGCAGTTGCCCGCCGCGATGTCGGCCTCGGCCACGCCGTGGCGCGCGAGGTCCTCCTGGGGAATATAGACTCGCTGCTTGCCCCAGTCCACGGCCACGTCCTGCCAGAAGTTGGTCAGTTGCAGCCCGGTGCAGATCGCGTCCGACCAGGCCAGGTTGCGCGGCGTGGCGGCGTCGTACAGGTGCAGCATCAGTTCGCCCACGGGATCGGCCGAGCCGTGGCAGTAGTCCCGCAAGGCCGCAAAATCCGCGTAGCGCTTGACGGTCACGTCCTGGGCGAAGGCCGACAGCAGGCGCCGGAAGGGGGCGAGCGGCAGGCGGTGCCGGGCGACGGTGGCGGCCAGCGGGACGAAGATCGCGGCCAGTTCGTCCGGCGCGGCCGCTTGCGCCCGCGGGGCATGCTCGATCCAGTCCAGCCCGGCACCGAAGCGCGCCAGCGCGGCCAGGCGTTCCTGGTCGGAGGCGTTCCCCTCGTCGGCGACGTCGTCGGCGGCGCGCGCGTAGCGGTAGATGTCCAGCACCGCCGTCCGCAGGCGCGGGGGCAGCAGCAGCGAAGCGACGGGGAAGTTTTCGTAGTGACCGGCGGACATGGCAAGACCTCGGAATTCCGGGGCCGATGATACCGGTTCGCCGCGACGGCGGCGTGGACAGGGATGTCCTGCGCGTCGCGCGCTCAAGGGCTACACTTTCCCTTTGCCATCCCGGCGCGCCGCGCCGGTCCTCTTTTGCGCCATGCCCCGTCCCATCTCCGCCCGCATTTCACGCCACGCGCTTTCCCACAACCTGGATGTCGTCCGCCGCCGGCTCGATGCCGCGCGCGGCCAAGACGGCCCGGCCAGGATCTGGGCCGTCATCAAGGCCAACGCCTATGGTCATGGCATCGAACGCGCCGTGGCCGGATTCGCGCGGGCCGATGGCCTGGCCATGCTGGACCTTGCCGAGGCCGTGCGCTGCCGCGAAGCCGGGTGGACCGGGCCCATCCTGCTCCTGGAAGGAATCTTCGAGGCCGCCGACCTGGACGCCGTCGGCCAGTACGGCCTGACTACGGCGGTGCACCATCCGGACCAGCTGGCTCTGCTGCGCCAGGCCCGGCTGCCGCGCGCCGTGGACGTCTTCCTCAAGCTCAACAGCGGCATGAACCGCCTGGGCTTCAGCCCGGACGCCTACGCCGGCGCGCATGCCGGGCTGGCGGCCCTGCAGGCGGCCGGCAGGCTGGGCCAGGTCGGCCACATGACCCATTTCTCCACGGCCGATACGGACGAGGGCATCGCCGCCCAGCTGGAGGTGTTCCGCCGGGCCACGGCGGGCCTGCCGGGGCCGGTCAGCCTCTGCAACTCGGCGGCCAGCCTGCGCTATCCGGAAGTGGCGGGCGATTGGGCGCGGCCCGGCATCGCGCTCTACGGCGCCACCCCCTTCGCCGACGAAAGCGCGGCCTCGCTGGGGCTCCTGCCGGCCATGGCGCTGAAGTCGCGGATCATCGGCACCCAGGCGCTCCGGGCCGGCGATGCCGTCGGCTACGGCGGCATGTACCGGGCCGAGGGCCCGATGCGCGTGGGGGTGGTGGCGTGCGGCTATGCCGACGGCTATCCGCGCCATGCCCCCACCGGCACGCCGGTGGTCGTGGCCGGGGTGCGCACCCGGCTGCTGGGGCGCGTCTCCATGGACATGCTGGCGGTCGACCTGGAGCCGGTGCCGCAGGCGCAGGCCGGCGCGCCGGTCACGCTGTGGGGCGATGAGGGATTGTCGGTGGACGACGTGGCCACGGCCGCCGGCACCATTGGCTACGAGCTGCTGTGTGCGGTCGCTCCGCGCGTGCCCATGCATTTCGAGGAGTGACCATGGCCAAGGCCAAGACCGTCTACGTCTGTACCGAGTGCGGCGGCACCGCGCCCAAATGGCAGGGCAAGTGCCCCCATTGCGGCGGCTGGAACACGCTGGAGGAAACCGTTGCGGCGGCCAGCACCGGCGCCGCGGCCGGGCACCGCTACGCGCCGCTGGCGGGCAGCACGCCGGTGCGCAAGCTGGCCGAGATCGAGGCGCGCGAGATGCCGCGCTTTCCCACCGGCATCGACGAATTCGACCGCGTGCTGGGCGGTGGCATGGTGGCCGGCGCGGTGGTGCTGATCGGCGGCGACCCAGGCATAGGCAAGTCGACGCTGCTGCTCCAGGCGCTGGCCTCGCTGTCGGCCAGCCGCCGGGTCCTGTACGTGACGGGCGAGGAGTCCGGCGACCAGGTCGCGCTGCGGGCGCGCCGGCTGGGGCTGGACACCGGCAACGTCGACCTGCTGGCCGAGATCCGCCTGGAAGCCATCCAGGCGGCGCTGGCGGAAACCACGCCGGAAGTGGCCGTGGTCGACTCCATCCAGACGCTGTATTCCGATCAGCTCAACTCGGCGCCCGGCTCGGTGGCCCAGGTGCGCGAGTGCGCGGCCCAGCTTACCCGCACGGCCAAGCAGACGGGCGTGACCATCGTCATGATCGGCCACGTGACCAAGGAAGGCGCGCTGGCGGGGCCTCGCGTGCTCGAGCACATCGTCGACACCGTGCTGTATTTCGAGGGCGACACCCATTCGTCCTTCCGGCTGGTGCGCGCATTCAAGAACCGTTTCGGCGCGGTCAACGAACTGGGCGTCTTCGCGATGACCGACCGCGGCCTGAAAGGGGTCGCCAATCCGTCCGCGCTGTTCCTGTCCCAGCACCAGCAGCAGGTGTCCGGCTCGTGCGTCATGGTCACGCAGGAAGGTACCCGGCCGCTGCTGGTCGAGATCCAGGCGCTGGTGGACTCGGCCAACGCGCCCAACCCGCGCCGCCTGTCGGTGGGGCTGGAGGGCAACCGGCTGGCCATGCTGCTGGCGGTGCTGCACCGGCACGCGGGCACGGCGGCCTTCGACCAGGACGTCTTCGTCAACGCCGTGGGCGGTGTCCGCATCACGGAACCCGCGGCCGATCTGCCGGTGCTGCTGGCCATCGTCTCCTCCATGCGCAACCGGCCCCTGCCGCGCGGCCTGGTGGCCTTCGGGGAAGTCGGCCTGGCCGGCGAAATCCGCCCGGCGCCGCGCGGCCAGGAGCGCCTGCGCGAGGCGGCCAAGCTGGGCTTCAGCGTGGCGCTGATTCCCAAGGCCAACGCCCCGCGCCAGCCCATCGAGGGCATGGAGGTCTGGGCCGTGGACCGGCTGGACGAGGCGCTGGACCGGCTGCGAGGCTAGGGCCTGTTCCCGCTGCCGGGTGGTATAACCTTCTATCCCCCTGCGCAACGTAGGGGGATTGAAACCGTTCGAATCGACCTCACATCCAAAGTATCCGGGCTCGGCGCCCCCACTTATTGGCGTGAAAAACAATGCGAATCGACCGACTCACCACCAAGTTCCAGCAGGCCCTGGCCGACGCCCAGAGCCTGGCTGCGCGCAACGACAACCCCTATATCGAACCCCTGCACGTCCTGGCGGCGCTGCTGGCCGACGCCGAGAGCGGCGCGGGCAGCCTGCTGGCCCGCGCCGGCGTGGCCGTCAGCAAGCTGACCCCCGAGGTCAACGCCGCCATCGGCCGCCTGTCGCAGGTCCAGGGCAGCGACGCCAACGTGCAGATCAGCCGCGATCTCCAGTCCTTGTTCAACAAGGTCGACAAGGAAGCGGCCAATCGCGGCGACACCTACATCGCCAGCGAGCTCTTCCTTCTGGCCCTGGCCGACGACAAGGGCGAGGCCGGCCGCCTGCTGCGCGAGGCCGGCCTGCAGCGCAAGGCGCTGGCGACCGCCATCGACGCCGTGCGCGGCGGCGCGCCGGTCGATTCGCAGGAAGGCGAAAGCAACCGCGAGTCCCTGAAGAAATACACCCTGGATCTGACCGAACGGGCCCGCCAGGGCAAGCTCGACCCGGTAATCGGCCGCGACGACGAGATCCGCCGCACGATCCAGATCCTGCAGCGCCGCACCAAGAACAACCCCGTGCTGATCGGCGAGCCCGGCGTGGGCAAGACGGCCATCGTCGAGGGCCTGGCCCAGCGCATCGTCAACGACGAGGTGCCCGAGTCCCTGAAGGGCAAGCGGGTGCTGTCGCTCGACATGGCGGGCCTGTTGGCCGGCGCCAAGTTCCGCGGCGAATTCGAGGAACGCCTGAAGGCCGTGCTGAAGGAGCTCGCGCAGGACGAGGGCCAGAACATCGTCTTCATCGACGAACTCCACACCATGGTCGGCGCCGGCAAGGCCGAGGGCGCCATGGATGCGGGCAACATGCTCAAGCCTGCGCTGGCGCGCGGCGAACTGCATTGCATAGGCGCGACCACGCTGGACGAGTACCGCAAGTACATCGAGAAGGACGCCGCGCTCGAGCGTCGCTTCCAGAAAGTGCTGGTGGGCGAACCGTCCGTGGAAGCCACCATCGCCATCCTGCGCGGCCTGCAGGAGCGCTATGAATTGCACCATGGCGTGGACATCACCGACCCGGCCATCGTCGCCGCGGCCGAGCTGTCCAACCGCTACATCACCGACCGCTTCCTGCCGGACAAGGCCATCGACCTCATCGACGAAGCCGCCGCGCGCATCCGCATGGAAATCGACTCCAAGCCGGAGGTCATGGACAAGCTCGACCGCCGCATGATCCAGCTCAAGATCGAGCGCGAGGCGGTCAAGAAGGAAACCGACGAGGCTTCCCAGCGCCGCCTGCAACTGCTCGAGGAAGAACTGGGCAAGCTCGAGCGCGAGTACAACGACTACGAGGAAGTCTGGAAGGCCGAGAAGGCCGCCGTCCAGGGCGCCCAGTCGATCAAGGAAGAGATCGAGAAGGTGCGCGCCGAGATGGGCGAGCTGCAGCGCAAGGGCCAGTTCGACAAGCTGGCCGAGCTGCAGTACGGCAAGCTGCCGGAGCTGGAGGCTCGCCTGAAGTCGGCGGAAGGCAACGAGAAGGCGGCCGAGGCGGAAAAACCCAAGCTGCTGCGCACGCAAGTGGGTGCCGAGGAAATCGCCGAGGTCGTCTCGCGCGCGACGGGCATCCCCGTCTCCAAGATGCTGCAGGGCGAACGCTCCAAGCTGCTACACATGGAAGAGAAGCTGCACGAGCGCGTGATCGGCCAGGACGAGGCCGTGCGGCTGGTGTCCGATGCCATCCGCCGTTCGCGTGCCGGCCTGTCCGATCCGCAGCGGCCCTATGGCTCGTTCCTGTTCCTGGGCCCGACCGGCGTGGGCAAGACCGAATTGACCAAGGCGCTGGCCGGGTTCCTGTTCGATGCCGACGACCACATGGTGCGCATCGACATGAGCGAGTTCATGGAGAAGCACTCGGTGGCCCGCCTGATCGGCGCGCCGCCGGGATACGTCGGCTATGAAGAGGGCGGCTACCTGACCGAGGCCGTGCGGCGCAAGCCGTACAGCGTGATCCTGCTCGACGAGGTCGAGAAGGCCCACCCGGACGTCTTCAACGTGCTGCTGCAGGTGCTGGACGACGGGCGGCTGACCGATGGACAGGGGCGCACGGTCGACTTCCGCAACACGGTCATCGTCATGACGTCCAACCTGGCGTCGCAACAGATCCAGGCCATGGCCGGACAGCAGTACGACGTGATCAAGGCCGTAGTGTGGGACGAGATCAAGCAGCACTTCCGTCCGGAGTTCCTGAACCGGATCGACGAGGTCGTGGTGTTCCACGGGCTGGATGCCAAGCACATCGAGTCCATCGCGCGGGTGCAACTGCAGCGCCTGGGCGAGCGGCTGGCGAAGATGGACATGCGGCTGGAGGTCTCGGACGAGGCCATCGCCCAGATCGCGCGTGCCGGTTTCGACCCTGTGTTCGGCGCGCGGCCGTTGAAGCGCGCGATCCAGCAGGAGATCGAGAACCCGGTGGCCAAGCTGATCCTGGAGGGCCGCTTCGGTCCCAAGGACGTGGTGCCCGTGGACTGGAGCGAAGGCCGCTTCGTCTTTACCCGCACCTTGCAGTAATCGCTTTACCCCGAGCGCCCCGCACCGGTTCGCCGGTGCGGCGCCCTGACATGCGGATACTTGATTTGCTATAGTTCTTGCTTCGAAGAAAGAAGCAAAAAACGCGGGAATAGCTCAGTTGGTAGAGCGCAACCTTGCCAAGGTTGAGGTCGCGAGTTCGAGACTCGTTTCCCGCTCCAGAATACTTGCCGGGGGGATGCCAGCTATCTCCCGGCGCCTGGCGTCATGTGCTGTGCTTCGCCAGCGGCAGCCACAACGAGAATGTCGTTCCCCGCGGCACGGTTTGCCAGTCGCAATGCGCCCCCAGCACCGATGCCCGGTTGCGCACATTGACCAGGCCCCGGCGGCCGGGCGGCTGGGCTTCGGGCGGGGGCGGCGAAAAAGGCTGTCCGTTGTCGCTCACGCGGACCTGGACGCCACGTTGACCCGTGCCGTTCGGTGCCAGCGCTTCGGCGGTCGCCATGGTGATCTCGGTGGCATCGCCGTGCTTGACGATGTTGGTCAATACTTCCTGCAGGATCCGCAGCACGTGCAAGGCGCTTTGCGCATCCAGCCACGGAAGGAGCGGCAGGTCGTTCATTTGCCAGCGCAACGCGATCCCCGCGCCGGCCAGGCGGGGACCCAGGCGAAAGCGCAGTGCGCCGAGCAGCGTCAGCAGGTCGGCATCGGAACTCTCCAGCGAGTCGATGGCGATCTTCAAGTCATCGATGCATTCCTTGAGCACCTGGGCGATGTTGACCGGTTCCCGGCCAAGCTCCACCAGGCGCAGCGCGCTCATCAACGACGACCCCACGCCGTCGTGCATCTCGCTCATCAGGCGCTGGCGCTCGGCCAGCAGCGTCTGCTCCCGTTCGGCGGTACGCAGGCGCTCGTGGGTCTGTACCAGTTCGCGCGCTTGCTCGGCCAGGCGCTCGGCCAGCATGGCGCGGGCGTGCGCGGCCAGATCCAGGGCGTGGGTATAGTGCGTGAACGCGAGCAGGAGGAACAGGGTAAGCAAGCCCAGGTTGACGTAGGGGGTCAGGTAAATGCCTTCGACGTCCAGGAGGTAGTTCTGCATGGCCATGTCATGCCAGCCCATCAGCAGCGACAGAGGCCCCCACGCCGCGACCAGGATATTGGTGCGGCTGCGCTGGTGCCAGGCATTGGCCGCCGCCGCGTAGATCTGTGCCAGTACCGGCGGCAGGATCGCAAAACGCTGTAGTGGCACCACGCCCGGATATTCGGTCCACCACGAAGGCAGCGTGACCAGCGCCGCAACGATCCAATACAGAACCAGGGCACGGCCCAGGCGCGGCCGTGGGCGGTGTTGCACCAGCCCCAGGAAGTGGAATCCGCAAACCGGAACGATCAGCATCGCGACCAGCGTCATCCACGAGAACCAGGCAAAGTCCATGCTTACGCCCTGGTCGTTCACCAGGAACAGCAGGCCGCCCACCGCCTGGCCCAGTGCCATGCAGAAGAACAGCGCAAAGGGCCTTGGGTCGCTGGAGGCTTCCCGCTCATCGCCGTGCCGCGGCCGGTGGGCGCGCAGCCATGCGGCCAGCCCCAGCGCGAACAGCCCCAGCACCAGGAAGGAGCCACGCCAGTAGGCCGGCAGTCCGGTCTGCAGGAAAGAACGCCAACGCCAAGCGGGCAACAACCCGGCCGCCGGACCGACCCAGACGGAAGACAGCGCGCCACCCACATTCTGCTGGCTGGCCATGCGCACGTACACCCATGCCTCTTGCCCGGGCTGCAACAGGCCATCCAGGTCTATCCAGAGCGGATGGTTGAAGTTGTTCCATGCCCGGTCGCCGCGCGACTGCCAGGCCAGCCGTCCGTTCACATAGACCGCCAGCGTCCCCGTCGCCTGCCAGCGTGGGGCATACAGCCGCATGTCCGGCCCGCTGGCTCCGGCGGAGGGAATGCGCATGCGATACCACACCACCTCGGCACGGTCCGCCGCCGGGGTGGCCCGTGGCAGCAGTACCCGCTTCCTGGCATGCGGCAAGGCGACTGTCTGCCAGGAGGCGTCGGTGGTTTTCAAGGCTGCATCGGCATCGTCCAGGTCGTCCAGGGAAGAGGGCTGCGTCCAGGCCGTGCTGGCGGATGACCAGATCTGCGCCTGGGTGATGTGGAGCGTCGCGGACCCGGCGCGGGCGACCGCGCAGGCGGCGATCAGAAGCAAGGCGGCCAGCAGCCGGCAGGCAAGTGCCTGGCGCCATGCGGTGGCCCGTGCTTCAGTCCGCACTCAGCCACCCCTGCCGCGTGCCCTCGCGGACCGCCTCGGCACGCGAATTCACCTGCAGTTTGGTGTAGATGCGCCGCACGAACGTCTGCACGGTATGCGGCGATACTCCCAGCGCGCCGGCTACTTCCTCGACCGTGTAGCCGCGAGCGATCAGGCGCAGGACCTCGGATTCGCGCGCCGACAGCGGTGTCGCGGCCAGGGGCGCGGGCGCGGCCGCCGGCGGCGTGGAACGCTGCATCAGGAGTTTCCTGGCGACCATGGGATTGATCGGGCTGCCGCCCGCATGCAGGCTGTGGATTTCTTCCACCAGTTCCTCGGCGCTCAAGTCCTTGAGTACATAGCCCATGGCCCCCGCCTCGATGGCGCGCAATACATGCGTCTCGTCGCCGAAGATGGTGCTGACCATGACCGCGCAATCGGGCCAGCGCCCGCGCGCGGCCGCGATCAGGTCCAGGCCCGAGCCGTCCGGCAGGCCCAGGTCCACCAGCAATACGTCTATCGGCTCGTCCGGCAGGCGCGCCAAGGCTGTGCGCAGATTGGCCGCCGCCCACGCCATGCGCAGCCGCGGAGCGGCTTCCACGGCATGCGCCAGCGCGTGCAGGCAGGCGGCATCGTCTTCCACCATCGCGACGTTGATGAGGTCCTCCGGCGTGGTGGGTGTTTCGCTGCGGGGAGGGAGATTTCTGGGGGGCATGACGTCGGCGGCAGGCGGCGCGGGTTCAGGTGATGCGGCTGGATAGCGGGCGCAGCGGAAGATTTTGCCCGCAAGCCCGCTGTCCCGTCATGTCAACAGATCTTGGGACATACAGCCGTTTACAAATTTCTTAAGCTGCGGATCTTCCGGCATTTTCGGCGTTCTGGCCATGCGCATGTCTCCACGTTCTTCGTTATCCCATGCCTGGCTGGCCGCGCTGCTAGGCTTGCCCGCGCTTCACGCCGGCGCCCAGACGCCACCCGATGCGGGCAGCCTGTTGCGCGAAATGGAGCGCAATCTGCGGGCGCCGAGCGGGTCGTCCGCGCCGCAGGCCGTGCCCGCGGCCCGACCCATGCCGGAGGATGCCAAGTCTACCCGCATTACCGTGCGGCGCATCGTGCTCGAAGGCGCGAGCCTCGTGCCGGAAAGCGAACTGCAGGCCCTTGTCGCTCCGCTGGCCGGCCAGTCCCTGACCTTCGCGCAACTCGAACATGCGGCTCAGCGCATCGCGGAGGACTATCGCCGGCGCGGCTGGTATGCGCGCGTCTACCTGCCCCAGCAGGACGTGACCGACGGCACCGTGCGCATCCGCGTGCTGGAGGGCAGGTATGGCGGGGCCAATGTGGATGCAGGGGAGCGCCGCGCCAATGCGGCCAGCGTGCAGTCCACCGTTACCCACCGCCTGCGGCCCGGCCGGCCGCTGTCGGCCGCCGATCTGGAGCGCGGCCTGCTGCTGGCCAACGATCTTCCCGGTGTCCATGCCGAGGGGGTCCTGCAGCCAGGCGATGACCAGGGAGAAACCCGGCTGGCGCTGGCGGTGCAGGATACGGCCTTCGTGACGGGCGACGCGGGCGTGAACAACTACGGTCTCAAGTCCACGGGGGTGCCCCAGGCGGTGGGCGGCGTGGCGCTCAACAACCTGACCGGCGGCGGCGACCAACTGGCCCTGCGCCTGCTGGCGGCCCGCGACATCCACAGCGCCGTCGCGCGCTACAGCCTGCCTCTGGGCCACGACGGCCTGCGTCTGTCCCTCCAGGCCTCCACGCTGGACTACGAACTGGGCGGCGATTACCGGTCGCTCGAGGCCAAGGGCAAGGCCCATACCGGCGGCTTCACGTTCAGCTATCCGTTGATCCGCCAGGTCGACCGCAACCTCACGCTCAGCGCCGGCTATGAGCACCGCCGCTACGACGACGACATGCTGGGAGAGGCGCTGCACCGCCAACGCGTCAACGCCATCACGCTGGGGCTGGGCGGCGATGTGCGCGATGGCCTGGGCGGCGGCGCCGTCAACTGGGGCGCTGCCCAACTGACCCAGGGCAACCTGAACCTGGACGGTGTCGCCGGCGATGCGGCCCAGGATGCCGTCAGCGCCCGCAGCAGTGGCCGCTACACCAAGCTTGCCTGGAACATGACCCGGCTGCAAAACCTGGGCGCGGGCTGGCAGGTGCAGCTCAGCTTCAGCGGCCAGCTCGCCAGCGGCAACCTGGCAAGCTCCGAACGCATGACGCTGGGCGGTCCCTCGCAGGTGCGCGCCTATCCCGTCAACGAGGCCAGCGGCGACCAGGGCATGCTCCTCAAGCTCGAACTGCAGCGCGAACTGGGATACGGCTGGCAGGCCGTCGCTTTCTACGATACCGGCCGCATCCAGCAACACAAATCGGCCTGGGACGGCTGGAATGCCTCCAGCGGCCAGCCCAACCGCTACAGCCTGAGCGGCGCGGGCCTGGGCCTGAACTGGCGTGCCCGGCAGTGGGTGATGAGCGCCAGCGTCGCCGTTCCCGTGGGGCACAACCGGGGGGCCAGCGCAAACGGCCGCAACAGCGACGGCAGCCGGGCCAGCAGCGCGCGCGGGTGGGTCAGCCTGGCGTGGCTGTTCTAAGAACGTATTCACATCCCTAGAGACGAAAGAGAGGCCAGCCATGAACCATACCTACCGCCTGGTCTGGAATCCAAGTACGCAACGCTACGTACCCGCCCCGGAAACCGCTCGCGGCCGTGGCAAGAGCAAGGGCAGGGCGGGCCGCGCACTCGCAGTGCCCGCCGTCGCGGCGCTGGGCGTGGTCCTGTCGCTGCCTGCCTACGCCCAGGCGCCCGCGGCCAACGCGCTGCCCACCGGCGGCTCGGTCGTCGCGGGCCAGGCCGGCATCAGCCAGAGCGGCAGCCGGATGACCATCCAGCAGGGCAGCAACCGGGCCATCATCGACTGGACCAGTTTCAACATCGGCAGCAACGCCACCGTGCGTTTCGAGCAGGCGAGCAGTGCTTCCGTGGCGCTGAACCGCGTCGTCGGCGGTGACGCCAGCCGGATCCACGGGCAACTCACGGCCAACGGCCAGGTCTGGCTGGTCAACCCCAACGGCGTGGTGTTCGGCCGCGGCAGCCAGGTGAATGTGGGCGGACTCGTCGCCTCCACGCTGGGCATCGCCAATGAGGACTTCCTGAACGGCAAGTACGCCTTCACCCGCGGCAGCGCCACGGGCGGCATCGTCAACCGGGGCACGATCACGGCCAAGGACGGCGGCCAGATCGCCTTGCTGGCGCCCACAGTCAGCAACGATGGCGTGCTGGTCGCGCGGCTGGGCAGCGTCGCCATGGCCGCGGGGGACAGGATCACGCTGGAGAGCGGCGTCAACGGTCTCCTGCGGGTCGAGGTCGAGCCTTCCACCGTCCGGACCTTGATCGAGAACAGGCAGCTCGTCGTGGCCGACGGCGGCCAGGTCATCATGACCGGCAAGGCGGCCGATGCGCTATCGGCCAGCGTGGTGTCCAACACGGGTACGCTGCAGGCTCGCACGCTGCAGGAGAAGGACGGACGCATCCTGCTGCTGGCCGACATGGGCAACGGCACCGTCCAGGTCGGTGGCACGCTGGACGCCTCCGCGCCCGGGGGCGGCGACGGCGGCTTCATCGAGACCAGCGGCGCCCGGGTGCGGGTCGATGCGGGCACCGCAGTGACCACCGCCGCCAACCATGGGCAGACCGGCGTATGGCTGATCGATCCCACCGACTTCACGATCAGCGCGGGCAGCGCGGCCCAGACCGGCAGCGGCATCGGGGCCGACACGCTGGCCCAGGCGCTGGCCGGCAGCAACGTCACGCTGCAGACCGCCAGCGCCGGCAGCGACGCGGGCGACATCCACGTCAACGCCGCCGTCGGCTACGACAGCACCAGCACGCTAAGCCTGGTGGCCGACAACGACATCCACATCAATGCCGCCATCACCGCCACCCACGGCGGCCTTACGCTGCGTGCCGGCAACGACATCGGCGCCAGCGCCGCGGTCCAGGTGGACACTTTCACGCTGCAGGCCGGCAACTGGAGGCAGGTCGGTGCCCTGGCGGATTTCTCGGCCAACGACTTTCGCCTCGAAGGCGGCAGCTTCGTGCGCGCCACGGGCGGCGACGGTGGCACCGCGAACGCCTACCGGATCGCCGATGCGTATGGATTGCAGGGGATAGGCACGCTGCTGTCTTCCCACTACACGCTGGCGGGCAACGTCGATGCGAGCGGTACCGCCACCTGGAATGACGGCAAGGGCTGGGATCCCTTGGGTGACCGCGACACGCGGTTCACCGGGAGTTTCGATGGCAACGGCCATACGATCACGGGGCTGACGGTCAACCGCGGCAGCGAGAGTTACGTGGGCTTGTTCGGCGTCATCGCCAGCGGTGCCAGTGTGCGCAACGTGGGCCTGGCGGACGCCCGGGTCACGGGCTCCGACAGCACGGGAGCCCTGGCGGGCGAGAACTACGGCAGCATCGGCCGGGCCCATGCCACGGGAGCCGTGACAGGCAGGACCTCGGTCGGTGGACTGGTCGGCTACAACGGCGTGGGCCATATCGACACCTCCTATGCCTCGGTGCAGGTGAACGGCAATGGAGGCAATGCCGGTGGGCTGGTGGGCGACAACCTGGGCACCATCAGGACCTCCTATGCGACGGGCGATGTGGACGGCAGCGGGGACAGGACGGGCGGACTGGTGGGCAGCAACGGGGGGGCGGGCGGCATCAGCGATGCCTATGCCACAGGCAATGTCACGGGCAATCATGTCGTAGGCGGTCTGGCGGGAGAGAACCGCGGCGCCATCAGCAACAGCTATGCAGCGGGAACGGTCGCGGGAAGCGGGGGAGTCGGTGGGTTGGTTGGGCGTCCGGAGTTCATGAGTTCCGTCTCCCGGTCCTACTACGCCACGACTGACGCAGCCGGTGCCGCCATCAACAACGGTGGCGACAGCGGCAATGGCTGGAGTGGCAACGGCCAGGGCGAGGGCAAGACCCATGCCGAATTGATGGATGCCTCCACCTACGGCGGCTGGAACGCCGGCACTACCTGGCAAGTGGCGGGCGGCGACACGGTGGAAGGCTACGAGATGCGCCTGCCCACGCTGATAGGCGTTACCCGCGCCGAGGACGTGACGAGCCGCACGTTGTTCGCCGGCGGCTGGGGCACGGCCGCCGACGCCTATGGCATTACGAGCTGGCAGCAACTGGCCGATGTCGGCCATGTGCTGGGTGGCGGCTACAGCTTCAGCTTGAACAACGACCTGGGGCAGGACAGCACCGGATACAACCTGCTGGCCGGCAGTACGGCCAACGGTGGCCTGGGCTGGGACCCCCTGGGTGATCGCGACACGCAGTTCACGGGGAATTTCGACGGCAATGGCCACACCATCGCGGGGCTGGCCATCAACCGTGGCGGTGAGGCCTATGTGGGCCTGTTCGGCGTGATCGCCAGCGGCGCCAGTGTGCGCGACGTAGGCCTGGTCGATGCCCAGGTGACGGGTTTCGACAGCACGGGAGCCCTGGCGGGCGAGAACTACGGCAGCATCAGCCTAGCCCATGCCACGGGAACCGTGGCGGGCAGAACCTCGGTCGGTGGGTTGGTGGGCTACAACAGTACGGGCGGCAAGATCGACACCGCCCATGCCTCGGTGCAGGTGAGCGGCAGCGGCAATATCGGCGGACTGGTGGGCGACAACATCGGCACGATCCGGACCTCCTATGCCACGGGCGATGTGGCGGGCCAGGACCAGGTCGGCGGGCTGGTGGGAGTCAATGGTGCCGGCACCATCCGCAATGCCTATGCGACGGGCAACGTCACGGGCGAAAGGTATGTGGGGGGGCTGGTCGGCGACAGCATCATGAGCACCATCAGCAATACCTATGCCACGGGCAAGGTAACGGCCAACATGTTCGCGGGCGGATTGGTAGGCGTTCCGGATTCCCTGGGCTCCATCACCCACTCCTACTACGCCATTACCGACGCGGCCGGCGCGGCCATCAACAACGGCGGTGTCATGGACGGCGACTGGCGGGGCAACGGTACGGGTACGGCCAGGACGCTGGCGGAGCTGCGTCAGGCCGACACCTTCGCGTCCTGGGGCGCGGCCATCGACGACCAGGGGGGAACGGGTGCCACCTGGCGCATCTACGACGGCCACACCACGCCGCTGCTGCGCGATTTCCTGCGAAGCCTGACGGTGACGGCCGACAGCACCGGCACCTTGGCCAGCCAGACCTACGACGGCAGCGCGGCCAGCCAGGGCACGGGCCATACCGCCAGCGTCGCGGGAGCCCAGGTGGAAGGCAGCCTGGCCTACGTCACCCATGGCAAGGACGCCGGCACCTACAGCACGGTGGACGATACGCTCCTGCTGGGCGGGCTGTACTCGAACCAGCAAGGCTACGACATCAGCTACGACACGAGCACGGCGGCCACGCTGACCATAGACAAGGCCTCGATCGTCGTCAGCGGCATCACGGCCGGAAACAAGACCTACGACGGCACCACCCGCGCCACGGTCGATGCGACGGGCGCGACCTTGGCGGGCCTGGTCGGCGGCGACCAGGTGACCCTCGACGCCTCCACCGGCATCTTCGGCGACAAGAATGCAGGTGCAGGCAAGACGGTCGTGCTGAGCAATACCTACTCGGGCGAGGATCTGCGGAACTACGTCATCACCGATCAGGCTACGGCCACGGCCGATATCGGCAAGGCGGGGTTGACCGTCACGGCGAACGATGCGTCGAAGACCTATGGGCAGACGAGCGGCCTGAATGGCTACACGACCCGTGGTCTGGTCAATGGCGACAGCGTCAGCGGCGTGGCGTTGGCCAGCAGCGGTAGCGCCGCCACGGCCAACGTGGGCACTTACGCGATCGTGGCGAGCGACGCCGCTGGCGTGGGTCTGAGCAACTACGACATCACCTATGTCGATGGGGCGCTGGCGGTCAATAAGGCCGGATTGACCGTCACGGCGAACGATGCATCGAAGACCTATGGGCAGACGAGCGGCTTGAACGGCTACACGGCCAGTGGGCTGGTCAATGGGGACAACGTCAGTAGCGTCGCCCTGGCCAGCAGCGGCAGTGCCGCGACGGCCAACGTCGGCAACTACGCGATCGTGGCGGGCGACGCGAATGGCGCGGGGCTGAGCAATTACGACATCACCTACGTCGACGGCACGTTGACGGTCGACAAGGCGGGGTTGATTGTCACCGCCAACGATGCCGGCAAGATCTACGGGCAGGCGAGTGGTTTGAATGGCTACATGGCCAACGGTTTGGTCAATGGCGACAGCGTCAGCGGCGTGGCGTTGGCCAGCAGCGGCAGTGCCGCGACAGCCAACGTGGGTGACTACGCGATCGTGGCGAGCAACGCCGCTAGCACGGGACTCGGCAACTACGACATCACCTACGTCGACGGCACGCTGACGGTCGACAAAGCCGCGTTGACGGTCACCGCCAATGATGTGTCGAAGACCTACGGGCAGACGAGCGGTCTGAATGGCTACACGACCCGCGGTCTGGTCAATGGCGACAGCGTCAGTGGTGTGGCGTTGACCAGCAGCGGTAGCGCCGCCACGGCCAACGTGGGCACTTACGCGATCGTGGCGAGCGACGCCGCTGGCGTGGGTCTGAGCAACTACGACATCACCTATGTCGATGGGGCGCTGGCGGTCAATAAGGCCGGATTGACCGTCACGGCGAACGATGCATCGAAGACCTATGGGCAGACGAGCGGCTTGAACGGCTACACGGCCAGTGGGCTGGTCAATGGCGACAGCGTCAGCAGCGTGGCGTTGGCCAGCAGCGGCAGTGCCGCGACGGCCACCGTCGGCAACTATGCGATCGTAGCGGGCGACGCGAATGGCGCGGGGCTGAGCAACTACGACATCACCTATGTTGATGGGATGCTAACCGTAGACAAGGCGGGTCTGACCATCACGGCGAACGATGCATCGAAGACCTACGGCCAAACGAGCGGCTTGAATGCTTATACGGCAAATGGATTGGTCAATGGCGACAGCCTCAGCGGCGTGGCCTTGACCAGCAATGGCAGCGCCGCCACGGCTAATGTGGGCACCTACGCGATCATGGCGAGCGACGCCGCTGGCGTGGGTCTGAGCAACTACGACATCACCTATGTGGATGGCGCGCTGACGGTCGATAAGGCCGGACTGACGGTCACGGCGAACGATGCGTCGAAGATCTACGGACAGACGAGCGGCTTGAATGGCTACACGACCAGCGGTCTGGTCAATGGCGATAGCGTCAGTGGCGTGGCGTTGGCCAGCAGCGGTAGTGTCGCCACGGCCAACGTGGGCGACTACGCCATCATTGCAAGGGGGGCCGACGGTACCGGGCTCGGCAACTACGACATCACCTACGTCGACGGCACGCTGGCGGTCGACAAAGCCGCGTTGACTGTCACAGCCAATGATGCTTCGAAGACCTACGGGCAAACAAGCATCCTGAATGGCTACATGGCCAGCGGTCTGGTCAATGGAGATAGTGTCAGTGGCGTCGCGCTAGCCAGCAACGGCAGCGCCGCGACAGCCAATGTCGGCAACTATGCGATCGTCGCGAGCGAGGCGAATGGCAAAGGTTTGAGCAACTACGACATTACCTATGTCGATGGGATGCTGGCCGTCGACAAAGCGGGTCTGATCATCACGGCGACCGACACATCGAAGACCTATGGGCAGACGAGCGGCTTGAATGCTTATACGGCGAATGGACTGGTCAATGGTGACAGTGTCAGCGGCGTGGCGTTAGCCAGCAACGGCATCGCCGCCACGGCCAATGTGGGCACCTACGCGATCGTGGCGAGCGACGCCGCTGGCGTGGGTCTGAGCAACTACGACATCACCTACGTCGACGGCACGCTGACGGTCGACAAAGCCGCGTTGACGGTCACTGCCAATGATGCATCGAAGATCTATGGACAGACGAGTGGCTTGGGTGGATACAGGGCCAGTGGTCTGGTCAATGGCGACAGCGTCAGTGGCGTGGCGTTGGCCAGCAGCGGCAGCGTCGCGACAGCCAACGTGGGTGACTACACGATCGTGGCGAGCAACGCCGACGGCACGGGACTCGGCAACTACGACATCACCTACGTCGACGGCACGCTGACGGTCGACAAAGCCGCGTTGACGGTCACTGCCAATGATGCATCGAAGATCTATGGACAGACGAGTGGCTTGGGTGGATACAGGGCCAGTGGTCTGGTCAATGGCGACAGCGTCAGTGGCGTGGCGTTGGCCAGCAGCGGCAGCGTCGCGACAGCCAACGTGGGTGACTACACGATCGTGGCGAGCAACGCCGACGGCACGGGACTCGGCAACTACGACATCACCTACGTCGACGGCACGCTGACGGTCGACAAGGCGGGGTTGATTGTCACCGCCAACGATGCCGGCAAGATCTACGGGCAGGCGAGTGGTTTGAATGGCTACACGGCCAACGGTCTGGTCAATGGGGACAGCGTCAGCGGCGTGACCTTGGCCAGCAACGGGAGCGGAGCGACGGCCAATGTCGGCAACTACGCGATCCTGGCGAGCAACGCCCACGGCACGGGGCTGGGCAACTACGACATTACCTATGTCGATGGGACGCTGACGGTCGATAAGGCTGGACTGACGGTCACGGCGAACGACGCCTCGAAGACCTATGGACAGACGAGTAGCCTGAATGGCTACACGACCAGCGGCTTGGTCAATGGCGATAGCGTCAGTGGTGTGACGCTGACCAGCAAGGGCAGCGCCGCCACGGCCCTCGTGGGCAATTACGACATCGTCGCCCGCGATGCCACCGGCGTCGGCCTGAGCAACTACGACATCACTTATGTCGATGGTAATCTGGCCGTCACTGCGCACGATGGGTTGGCGCCCGCCGCAGGCGGGGTCTGGAAGTCGGCGCAAGACACCCTGGGGGAGGAAGACGAACGCAGGGCGCTCGCGAACAACAAGCCGTTCCTGAGTCTGGCGCCTGGCTATATTCGTTTATGGGGAAGCAACTAAACCCTTTGGGGAGTTGACATTCTTCAAAAAATCATGCAATAATTACTTTCTTCGCTGCAAAAACACGTAGCAGTCGAAGCGACGCGGGAATAGCTCAGTTGGTAGAGCGCAACCTTGCCAAGGTTGAGGTCGCGAGTTCGAGACTCGTTTCCCGCTCCAAATTATGATCGACAGGCTTCTGCCGAAGTCCGTCGGTCCTTGAAAAAAGGAGCTTCGGCTCCTTTTTTCATTCCAGGTACCCGGCGAAATCCGTCCATGCCGGTTTGAAGAGGTTTGAGATACTCTGCAAATAAGGGTTACCATCATCCGATGGCTATAACCCCCTGGGACAGCATATCCGTTGTTTCCGAGCCCGGCGGTGGTCATGCGTGGACCTCACGGAGTTTCCCGGAAGCAATGCACACCAGCCCTCGCCATCTCATCATCGCCGCCGCGCTGCCGCTGGCGGTCTCCCTTGCTGCCGCCATGCCCGCCAGCGCCGTCCGCGCCCAGCAGGCGCCCGACGCGGGCCAGACTTTGCAAGAGTTGCGCCCGCGCTTGCCGCAGCCGATCACGCCTCCCGCATTCAAGCTCGATGCTCCCATGGTCGAGTCCGTCGCTCCGGGCGGGCCCCAGGTTGCCGTTACTTCCATCACCATCGACGGCAACACCTCGATCCCGTCCGCGCAGCTCCAGGCGCTGGTGGCCGATGCCACGGGCCGCCGCTACGATCTTGCCGGCCTGAAGGCCCTGGCGGACCGCATCACCGATCATTACCGACGCGCCGGCTACCCGTTTGCCCGCGCCCTCGTTCCGGCCCAGGCGCTGGACGGCGGCGCCTTGCGCATCCAGGTGCTCGAAGGGCGTTATGGCCGGGTCACGGCGTCGGGAGAATTGGCCGGCCAGGCCCAGCCGTGGCTGTCGGCCCTGCGGCCCGGCCAGGTCATCGGCGGCCGCGAGCTCGAACGCAGCATCTACCTGCTGTCCGACCTGCCCGGTGTAGCGGTCGACCCCGTCATGGGGCCCGGCTCGGCCGTGGGCGAAGGCGATCTCGACGTCGGCGTGGCCATGGCCCGGAAATGGGGCGGCCAGGCCAGCGTGGACAACTACGGCAACCGCTACACCGGCGCCGGGCGAGCCGCTCTGGGCCTGTGGGGCAACAGCCTGTTCACCTTCGGCGACCGTGCCACCCTCGACGCGTTGCTCACCACCGAAACCATGTGGCTGGGCGCCCTCGGCTACGAGGCCCCGCTGGGCACCAGCGGCCTGCGCGCGGAGGCGCGTTTCGCCCACACCCGCTACGAACTGGGCAAGGAATTTTCGCCGCTCAATGCCAGCGGCAGGGCCGATATCGCCTCGGTGGGGCTGTCGTATCCGCTGTGGCGGGCGGCCTGGGGCGGGGTCACGGCCGGGCTGCTCTATCAGCACAAGACACTCAGGGACAACATGGAGGCCGCCGACAGCCGTACCAAGGCTTCCAGCGACAGCGTGCCTTTCAGCCTGCGCTTCGATGCGCGCGACACCCTGTTGGCCGGCCTGGGCGGGCTGACCTACGGGCAACTGAGCTGGACGCCGGGCAAGCTGCACCTGGGGTCGACCTTGATGGCGGCGGATCAGGCAACGGCGCGCAGCAATGGCTCCTTCCACAAGTTGAATCTGGACGTGGCGCGCTTGCAGCAATTGCCGGCGAACCTCAACCTGTACGCGCGTTTCATGGCGCAGTGGGCGAACAAGAACCTGCATTCGTCCGAAAGCTTCGGGCTGGGGGGGCAGGGCGGGGTGCGGGCGTATCCGCTCGGCGAAGGCTATGGCGATGCGGGCTGGCTGCTGCAGACCGAACTGCGCTACCCGATCGGCAACGTCACGCCCTACGGTTTCTTCGACATAGGCCGGGTGAAAGTCAACCAGGATCCCTGGGCGCCGGGCGAGAACACCCGGACGCTGTCGGGCATGGGCTTCGGCCTGCGGGCGATCATGCAGAAGGCGTGGACGGTGGACGTGAGCCTGGCCTGGCGCACGCACGGAGGCAAGCCGCGATCCGACACGCGTGACGCGCGGCCGCTGGCATGGGCCAGCCTGGCTTATCGCTTTTGAGAGAGACCTATGAAACGCGCAAGCCTGAACCATACGTATCGCCTGGCATGGAGCGAGGCCCGGGGAGCCTGGGTGGCGGTATCGGAGATCGAGAGGTCGCACGGCAAGCGCGGCGGGCAGCGGCTGCGGCGGTTGGCCGAGGCGGGCCTGCTGGCGGGATTCCTGGGAGGCGGCTTGTTGGCAGGGGCCGCACCGGCGTGGGCGGGGGGGCCCTTGCCCACGGGCGGGCAGGTTACCTCGGGCGCCGGCGTCATCCACCAGAGCGGTCCGGACATGACCATCACCCAGTCCAGCGCCAGGCTGGGAATGGATTGGACGAGTTTCTCCATCGGCAGCGGCAATACGGTCCGCTTCGTGCAGCCGGACGCGAGCTCGGTGGCCGTCAACCGGGTCACGGGCAGCGACGTCAGTTCGATCCAGGGGGCGCTCAAGGCCAACGGGCAGGTATTCCTGTCCAACCCCAATGGCATCGTGTTCAGCCCCACGGCCCAGGTGGACGTGGGCGGGTTGATCGCCACCACGCACGCCATCTCCGAGAAGGACGGCAAGTACGTCCTGCAAGGCCGTAGCGGGGCCGGCGTCGTCAACGAAGGCATGATCCGCGCCGCGGACGGCGGCACGGTGGCGCTGGTGGCGGCGCGCGTGGTCAACCGGGGCCGCATCGAGGCCGCGAAAGGCAACGTGTTGCTGGGCGCGGGAGACCAGGTCACGCTGGACCTGGGCGGGCCGGTCAAGATCAAGGTGGACGAAGGTGCGATCGACGCGCTGATCGAGCAGGGCGGCGCGATCCGTGCGGACGGCGGGCGGGTATACATGACGGCGGCCTCGGCTGGCGCGTTGACGTCCACGGTCATCAACCATACGGGCGTGACCGAAGCGCGCACCCTGTCCACGGGAGAAGACGGCAGGATCGTGCTGCTGGGCGGCATGGAAAAAGACCGCATCGAGGTTGCCGGCACGCTCGACGCGAGTGCGTCCGCCGGGGGCGACGGCGGCTTCATCGAAACGAGCGCGGGGCGGGTGCGTATCGCCGACGACGTCCGCATCACCACCAAGGCGGCCAGCGGCCAGAGCGGCACCTGGTTGATCGACCCGGTGGACTTCACCATCGCCGCCAGCGGCGGCGACATGACGGGAGCCGCACTCGGCGCTCAGTTGGGCAACGGCAACGTCACGATCGAATCCAGTACCGGAACCGCTGCTGGCGTCGGCGACCTCAACGTCAACGACACGGTCGAGTGGAGCGCCAATACGCTTACACTCACCGCCGCCAACAACATCAACATCAACGCGACGATGACCGCCGGCGGCACCGCCGGCCTGGCGCTGAATCCGGCTACCGCCAATGGCTCCGATACGGCCGTTGCCGCGGGCACGGTGAACGTCATGCCGGGCCTGGGGCGGGTGGATTTCACCGGCACCGGCAACAGCCTGAGCATCAAGGGCACGCCCTACACCATCGTCGCCAGCCTGTCCCAGTTGCAGGACATCGGCGCTGACCTGGGCGGCCACTACGCGCTGGGCCGCGACATCGACGCCAGCGCCACGGCGGGCTGGAACCCGGACGGCAGTGGCGGTTTCCTCGGTTTCGATCCCATCGGAAAAGAGGGCCCTGACGTGGGTTTCGGCGGTGTTTTCGATGGCCTGGGCCATACCATCGACGGACTGACCATCAATCGTCCCGGCACCGACAACGTGGGCTTGTTCGGTTACCTCGCCGACGACAGCATCGTTCGCAACGTGGGTCTGAGAGGCGGCTCGACCTATGGCCGCAACAATACGGGCGCCCTGGTGGGGTACTCCCGGGACGGCCTGGTATCCCATGCCTATTCCACCGGCAACGTGCGCGGCGAGAACAACGTCGGCGGGTTGATCGGTTATCTCGTTAATAGGGCGGATCATGTGTATGCCACCGGCGACGTCGAAGGCAGCGGCAATGTCGGCGGGTTGTTCGGGGCCGGCGAGAATTCGGCCCTTCGGTATGGCTATGCGAGCGGCAACGTCCGGGGTGGCCATGCCGGCGGGCTGGTAGGGGGCGTCGACTCGTTCTCGTTGTGGTACAGCTACGCGACCGGCGACGTGACCGGAACCCGATCGGCCGGTGGTCTGGTGGGGCAATACCAGCACGGTACCGTGTGGTATTCCTACGCCACCGGCAAGGTGGCGGGCGGGTTGACCGGAGGCCTGATCGGGGACAGCGACTACGTTACCGTCATCGGCGGTTATTGGGACATGGACAGCACCGGCCAGTCGCAAGGCTGCGGTTCGAGCATCGGTTGCTCCGGCGCCGGCGCCGGACTCGTCGGCCTGCGCACGGCGGATGCCTTCAGGCAGGCCAGCTACGAGAACTTTCGCTTCGGCAACGACTGGTACATGGTGGAGGGCTCGACCCGCCCCTTCCTGATGTTCGAATACGCCACCTCCATCGGCAACGCCCACCAGTTGCAACTGGTGGATCTGGATTTGTCGGCCCGCTACACGCTGGCCCACGATATCGATATGTCGGTGGCCGACGGCTCGCGCGCATCGGGCATGTGGAGCAGCCAGGGGTTCAATCCGATCGGCGCCTACGGCCCCGGAGGCCCCGCCGCCGCCTTCACCGGTACCTTCGACGGGCGGGGCCATGTCGTCAGCGGCCTGAGGATAGCCCGGACGGCAGACTACGTCGGCCTGTTCGGTCACCTGGGCAGCGGCGGCGTTGTGCGCAACATCGGCCTGGCCGATGCCGCCGTTGCGGGCGGCCGCTATACCGGCGCCTTGGCCGGCGCCAACGAAGGAGCGATCGCCAACGTCTATGCGACAGGTACGGTGGAGGGCGGCGACGATACCGGTGGTTTGGTGGGCCATAACTTGAACGGCACGATCACCAGCGCCTATACGGCAAGCACCGTGGCGGGCGGCGACAACACCGGCGGCCTGGTGGGCCGTAATTCGAATGGCGAGATCGCCGAGACTTACGCGACGGGCAAGGTGACGGGCAGCGGCGCCCGCGGCGGTTTGGTAGGGATGAACGACGGCACGATCGCCCGCAGTTTCTACGCGACCACCGATGCCGACGGCAACCCGATCAACAACGGATCGGCAGGGGGCAATCCCGAAGGCGTGACAGGCAAGCGGCTGGACGAGCTGCGGCAGCTCGCCACGTTCACCGAGGCCGGCTGGAATATTTCCGACCGGGGCGGCGAGGACACGGCCTGGCGCATGTACGAAGGCGGCACCACGCCTTTGCTACGAAGCTTCCTGACGGCGATCACGGTGACCGCGGCCGGTGGCGGCAGCAAGGTCTACGATGGCAATACGTCGGCCAGCGGGTCCTATACGCAGTCGATCGACTCAGCGGTCCTGGACGGCACGGCCGTCTACGCGCTGGACGGCAAGAACGCCGGCAACCGCACGTTGGGCGTGTCCGGCCTGTATTCCGATCAGCGGGGCTATGACATCAGTTTCGTGGGGGGCGATTACACGGTCACGCCCAAGGCGCTGGCCGTCGAGGGATTGTCGGTCGATGGCAAGACCTATGATGGCACCACCGCCGCCACGTGGACGGGCGCAACGTTGTCGGGGGCGGTGGCGGGCGACGAGGTGGCGCTGGACGGGCGTGGGGTGACGGCCTCGTTCGCCGATGCCGAGGTAGGCGCCGGCAAACCGGTAACGCTGCAGGGCAGTTTCGGACTGGGCGGGGCGGATGCCTCGAACTACACGCTGATTCAACCAACGGCAGCGCTGTCGGCCGATATTCGGCCCTCCGCCTCGCCGCGGCCAGCCGAACTGGATCCGAAAGCCGCTGCGGCGATCACGAGCGCGCAAAGATCATGGCCGGATCTGCAAGCCAAGGACAGGCCATGGGCCGTGTCCGCCAACGTCGAGCAGGGGCGGGAGTTCGGAGAAGCGGTAACGGTCAGGGGCAGCGGCATCCGGTTGCCGTGATACATCGGCAACCCTTGGCGGCAACGCCTACGTGAGGCCGGGGCTCTCCAGTATCGCCTCCAGTTGCCCAACGGCCGCCGCGGCGTCTGCGGCCGTCGCGAAATTGGCGAACCCCATCAACAAGCCCCCTTGCATGGACTTGCGCATCCGCCAGTCGCTCAGCGCCTGGACGGCAAGCCCGGCGTTCTGGGCGGCCATGGCTACCGCCCTGTCGCTTTGTCCGCCGGGTAGATGAGCCAGTATATGGATGCCGCCCGCCTGCGGCTGGACATGCAGGCGTGCTCCCGGTATCCGCGCCAGCGCATGGGCCAGGTGGCTACGCCTGGCTGCGTACAGGGGGCGCATCTTGCGCAGATGCCGGGCAAAGTGGCCCTGTTCCATGAAGTCGGCCACCATGGCCTGGGGCAGGACCGAGCCCGGGTCGGGCAGGTGGTTCACCATGTCCCTGAACTTTCCCGCCTGGGACGCCGGTACGACCAGATAGGCCAGCCGTAGCCCGGGAAACAGCACCTTGCTGAAGGTGCCGGTGTACAGCACACGTTCGTTGCGATCCAGGCTCTTGAGCGCCGGCAGGGGCCGGCCCTGGTAGCGGAATTCGCTGTCGTAGTCGTCCTCGATGATCCAGGCGCGACGATGATGGGCCCATTCGAGCAGCTCCAGCCGGCGTGGCAGGGACAGCGCCACGCCGGTCGGGCTTTGGTGGGTGGGCGTCACCACGGCGAATCGCGCATCGGCCGCGCGCTGCCGGCCGAAGCGCACGTTCAATCCTTCCTCGTCGACGGGCACGGGCGCCAGCCGCATGCCCGCGCGCTCCAGGAATTGCCGGGCAAAGATATACCCGGGATCCTCGTACCAGCCCAGGTCGCCCGCCTGCAACAGGGTGCGGCGCACCAGCTCCAAGGCGCCCCGATAGCCCGCCGTCACGAATACCTGCCCGGGCGTGCAGGCGATGCCGCGCGAAATGCCCAGATAAGCGGCAATGGCGCGGCGCAGCGGGCCGTAGCCTGCGGGGTCGGGGTAGGTCATGGCCACGGTTTCCAGGGTACGCAGCGTGTGGCCGGCCAGGCGCGTCCAGGTCTTGCGGGGGAACGCATCCAGCGCGGGCACGCCAAGCTGGAAGGGCAGCGTGCCGTGGTCCGGGGCGTACGGACGGGAGGAGGGGTCCGGAGGCGGCGTCGAGACCTTGGCGCGGCTGGTGTCGGCCAGGTTTCCCAGGCGCGGCGAGACCACCGTGCCCGCGGCGCCCCGGGCCATGAAATAGCCTTCGCCGACCAGCATCTGGTAGGCCACTTCGACCGTGCCGCGTGCCAGGCCCAGTTCGCTGGCGAGGCTGCGTACCGACGGCACCCGGTCTCCCGGCCGCAGCCTGCCGCTTGCTATCGCCTCCTGGTAGCGCCGGTACAACTGGAGGTAGATCGGCGCATCCTGTTCCCGGCTCGGCTTGAGGTGCCGCAGGTCCAGGCTCGATGTCCCACTCATTTTGCCAATTCTTGCACCTGTTGCTTAGGACATGATTCTCCTAAATTAACGGCTGCACGACAAGGACATCCCCATGAGCACGTTTCGATTACGCCTTCTGGACAGCGACCAGGACTACCAGGCCGGATTCTCCGTCATGCGCGAGCTGCGCCCGCACCTGGCCGATGCGGCCACCTTCACCGCGCAGGCGCGCCGCCAGGGCGAGCAGGGCTATCGTCTGCTGGGCGCGTGGCAAGACAATGAGGTCAAGGGCCTGGCGGGTTACCGCATACAGGAGAACCTGATATATGGACGTTTCCTCTACGTCGACGACCTGGTGGTGACGGCCGATGCCCGGCGCCACGGCGTGGGCGGCCAACTGATCGAGGCCGCGCGCGAAGAGGCCCGGCGGCAAGGCTGCGCGCATTTCGTGCTCGACACGGGCCTGGGCAATGCGCTGGGACAGCGGTTCTATTTCCGCCAGGGCTTGTTGGCCAAGGGCATGCATTTCTGCCAGCCGCTGGAGGCCCGGGCCTGAACGCTACATCGTTGTTTTCTATCGGAGATCTTCCATGAGTACCCTTCGTCTGTCCTATTGGACGCTTTCCCCCGAGGCCTATCAGGGCTTCATGGCCACCAAGAAAGCGCTGGAGAAGAGCAGCCTTGGCAAATCGTTGATCGACCTGGTCTGGCTGCGCATGTCGCAGATCAATGGCTGCGCCTTCTGCCTGGAAATGCATGCGAAAGCGCTGCGCGCCGACGGCATGCCGGAGGCCAAGCTGGACGCCCTGGCTGGCTGGCGCGTAAGCGGCCGTTTCACCGAGCGCGAACGTGCCGTGCTGGCCTGGACGGAGTCGCTCACGCACGTGGACCGGACCCATGCGCCGGACGAAGACTACGAGCCGCTCAAGCAGCACTTCAGCGACGTCGAGATCGCCGACCTGTGCTTTGCCATCGCGTTGATGAGCGCATTCAACCGGCTGGCGATAGGCATGCGGCAATAGGCGGCGCCAGGACAGGGCATGAAAATACTGCATATCGATTGCAGCCCGCGGCCGGTGTCGCACAGCCGCCGGCTCTCGGCCGCCATCGTCGCGCGCATGCGCGCCAGGCATCCCGAGGCGACCGTCGTGCGTCGGGATCTGGGCCTGGACCCCTTGCCGCATGCCGAGGCCGGCTACGCGGCCGCCTTGTCGTCCCCGGATGCGTTGGCGATGGGGCTCGCGGACGGCGCGATGCGCCTGTCGGAGCGATTGATCCAGGAAGTGGAAGCCGCCGACATCCTGGTCATCGGCACGCCAATGAACAATTTCACGGTGCCGTCGGTGCTGAAGGCGTGGATCGACCAGATCCTGCGCATCGGCCGTACGTTCTCGTCTTCGCCCTCGGGAAAAATCGGCCTGCTGCGAGACCGGCCGGTTTTCATCGGCATCGCGTCGGGGAGCGTGTTCACGGGCGAGCGGGCCAACCAGCCGGATTTCCTGACGCCCTACGTGCGGGCGGCGTTCGGCTGCATAGGCTTGAACACGCTGCATTTCCTGCCCTTGCAGGCGACGGCGTTCCTCGACGAAGACCGGCTCGCGGCAGCCAGGGAAACGCTGCTGGCGACGATCTGATGGGGGGTGGGCGGCGCGCAATGTGACAGCGAGGAAAAAAATCGTGTATAGTCTCGCTTCTTCGCTTTGCGCGCCGGTTTTTGGGCAGCGAGAAAGCGGTGAAAATGCGGGAATAGCTCAGTTGGTAGAGC
Organism: Pigmentiphaga sp. YJ18; assembly: GCF_038066655.1. Taxonomy (NCBI): domain Bacteria; kingdom Pseudomonadati; phylum Pseudomonadota; class Betaproteobacteria; order Burkholderiales; family Alcaligenaceae; genus Pigmentiphaga; species Pigmentiphaga sp. YJ18. The sequence continues at coordinate 281,151 of NZ_JBBUKU010000002.1, forward strand.
GCAACCTTGCCAAGGTTGAGGTCGCGAGTTCGAGACTCGTTTCCCGCTCCAGAATTCCGATATCTGGCGCGCATCGCAGCCGGTGAATATCCAGAAAGGGGCCTTGCGCCCCTTTTTCCATTCCATCTTCCCCTTTCGCTACCTTGCCCGCGGCGGTCTCGTCTCCCGCCGCGCCTGCGCGCGTTTACGGAAAATATACGGCGCCCCCCGGTTTTTGAACGAGGAATTTATACGCCTTTCGGAATACTGAGGGCCGGTCATGTCCATCATCCCTTTCAAGTGGAAAACATGCGGCTCATCTCTATTCTTTCCCGCGGCAGCCTTGCCGCGCTGGGTTCCGCGGCCTTGCTGGCCGCCTTGCCGGCCGATGTCCGCGCGCAGTTGTCGGGCAGCGCGGCCCTGACCTCCGACTATGTGTGGCGAGGTTCGTCGCAAACGCGGGAACGTCCCGCGGTGCAGGCAGGCGTCCGATACGCCCACGAATCCGGACTGTATGCCTCGGTGTGGGGATCCACGGTGAAATTCAAGCCCGACAACGGCGCCTATGCGGAATTCGATCTTGCCGCCGGCTGGGCGGGAAAGCTGGCCCCGGACTGGGCGCTCGATGCTTATTTCCTGCGCTACCAGTATCCCTCGACGCAAGGGCATCCGAACTGGAACGAAGTCAATGCCGCCGTGACCTGGCGCGACCGCTACTGGCTGGCGGTAGGGCATTCGAGCAATGCCATGGCCAGCCGCACGACGGGCACGTATGCGCTGTTGGGAGCGCGCCATCCCCTGGGGAACGCATGGCGCCTCGAAGCCACGCTGGCCCGCTATTTCCTGGACGACGCGTACGCCGACAGCTACACCCACGCCTCGGTCGGCGCGGTATGGGCGTTCAAGCCTCCCTTCGAGTTGCGCCTGACCCTGCATGGAACCGATGCGGCCGCCCGGAGGCTGTTTCCGGGCATGGCGGGCACGCGCGGCGAGATCGCGCTGCAAGCGGCGTTCTAGGCCAGTTCCCCGCGCCGCTCGATGATGCGCGAGACCAGGCCATAGGCCACGGCTTCCTCCGCCGGCATCCAGTGATCGCGTTCGATATCCGCCAGCACCCGCTCCAGGGGTTGCCCGCTTTCGCGCGCGATGACGCGGGCGATGCGTTCGCGCGCCTTGACGATCTCGCGGGCGTGGATGGCGATGTCGCTGGCCGTGCCGCCCATGCCGCCGCTGGGCTGGTGGATCAGGAAGCGGGTTTGCGGCAGGCAGACGCGGCGGGCGCGCGGTGCGCCCAGATAGAGGTGGGTGGCGGCGCTGCCCACCCAGCCGGCGCCTATCATGTTGACCGGCGCTTCGATGAAGCGCACCACGTCGTGTATCGCGTCGCCCGACTCCAGGTGGCCGCCGGGGGACGACACCACCATGTTGATGGGAGCGTCGGACTCGGCGTCCAGCGCCAGCAGGCGGCGCACCGTTTCGGAGGCCGTGGCGTCGGTGATGGTGCCGAATACCAGCACCGTCCGCGTCCGGAACGCCTTTTCTTCCAGGAAGGCGCTGTTCTGTCCGGACACGGGCTGGGAAGCGTGGTCGGGATCGTTGGCAAGCATCGGGAGGTTCCTTTTCATGTTAGGTTCTGCAGGTAAACGAACGAGCCGCCCATAACGTGACATCCCGGATCTCCTCCCACCCCCTGGCAGACGACGAGGCGCTGCGCAAGCGATTGATCGCGCTGGCCCGGCGCTGGCTGGCGCATGGCGCCGAGGCCGAAGACCTGGTGCAGGACGCCTACCTGCGCACCGCGAACGGCACCTTGCCGCCGACCGAGGCGGGCCGGGAGGCGTGGCTGGTGACGGTGCTGCATCATCTGTGCATCGATTTCCTGCGCCGCCAGGGACGCTACCAGGCCATCCTGTCGCAGGCCGTCGAAGAAGCTGCGCAAGCGGCGTGCGCGGATTGGCCGCTGCGGCTGGCCGATCAGGCGCAGCGGGTGGAGGCGGCCTTGCACCACCTCTGCCGTACCCTGGCGCCGGGCGATGCGGCGGTGGTGTTGCTGTACGAAATCTTCGGATTCAGCCACGCCGAGCTGGGTGCCTTGACGGGCCGCAGCGAGGAAGCCTCCCGCCAGTACCTGCATCGGCTGCTCGCACGCCTGAGGTCCAGGTTGTCCGTCGACCGCGGCCCGGATGAAAACGAGCAGGAAGACGCGACATACCTGTTCGCGCTGTGCCGTCACGCCCTGGCCCGGCGCGATCCGGGCGGACTCATTGCCGTGCTGCGCGCGTGCCGCCCGCAGATGATGGCGGCGTTTGCGAACATCGGGGACGGCGAGCGCAAGGGCGGGGAGGTTTCCAGCGGAGCACGGCAGGTCCATGTGCGGAACCTGCTGGCCTGGAGGATCCTGGACGAAGCGTCCGTGTCCTGCGGTTGATCCTTGCCGGCGCTGCCGGGCGTTAGCGGATTTCCTGGATCGAATCGACGCGGTCGGGGTAGAACGCCAGGTATCCGGCGATCCGTGCCACGGCGGGGTGCGGCGACTCGTAGCTCCACGCGGCGTTCGCGGCGCGCGCGCCGCCGGCGGGGATGCTGTAGTAGGCGCAGTCTCCCTTGTAGGGGCAGTAGGTGGCATGCGCGGTCCGCTCGAGCAGCGTCATGTCGACGTCCTCGCGCGGTACGTAGTGCACCGGCGGATAGGAGGCTTCGCGCAGCGTCAGCGCACGGTGCGTATCGGCTACCGTGCGGCCGCCCGCCGCGACGACGATGCGCGCGGCATTCGGCGTGATCGTGATCGGATGGTCGGGGCCGGGAATCTTGACGGGCTGGTCGGTCATGGCTTGCTCCAGGAGAAAAGGCGCCGTGGATCGCGACACGACCTTCCCAGCTTAGCGCAGCTTTTATTCGAACCGGTTCTCCAGCGATCCGAGCCCGTCTATCTCGATGCGCACCTTGTCTCCGGACCGAAGGTATCGGGGCGGCGTCATGCCCATCCCCACGCCGGCGGGCGTGCCCGTGGCGATGATGTCGCCCGGATAGAGCGTGATGCCGCGCGAGACCGTCTCGATCAGGCTGGGAATGTCGAAGATCATGTTCTGCGTTTCGCCATCCTGGCGCAGTTCGCCGTTGACCCAGCAGCGCACCCGCGTGCGCGTGGCGTCCAGTTCGTCGGCGGTGACGATCCAGGGGCCCATCGGGCAGAAGGTGTCGAAGGATTTCCCCATGTCCCATTGGCCGTGGCGCATCTGCACGTCGCGCGCGGTCACGTCGTTGACGATGGTGTAGCCGAAGATGTGCCCGAGCGCGTCGTCGCGGGCGATGTTCTTGCCGCCCTTGCCGATGATGACCGCCAGTTCGGCTTCATAGTCGATCTGCTCGGAGATTCCTTGCGGAAGCTTGACGGGGGCGTCGGGGCCGATCACGCATTCGGGGACCTTGGTGAACACGATGGGCCATTCGTCCGTCCTGGCGCTGTTGCCCTTGAAGACGGAACCCGAGAGTTCCTTGGCGTGCGCGTGGTAGTTGCGGCCCACGCACCATAGGTTGCGGCGAGGCTTGGGCAGCGGCGCCACCAGCGTGACGGCCGACAGCGGTATGGGGTTGCCGGCCGGGCCGGGGAGGGAGTGCGCGCCGGCCTCGATCAGGCTCAGCGCGCCCAGGTGCGCCTGCTCCGCGGTAAGGGCGAAGGGAGTGACGGAGTCTTCCGTGGGCGAGATCTGGCCAACCCGTTGCTGGCCGTCGTGGAGGAAAGTCGCGATTTTCATGAAGTGGGTATCCGGTGAAGGGCGGTCATGCGGTTTTGGGATTGCCCAGGGCACTGCCCAGTGATGTCTTCGCCAGGCCGGTCAGCAGGCGGGAGCGGGTATGTTCGGAGTGCTGGCGGGTCAGCGCCACCAGCAAGTCCCCGTCCGCCGCGATGAAGGCTTGCGCCATCTCGAGATGCTCGCGCTGGGCCTGGTCCAGGTCGCCCGTCAGCTTGACCTCTGTGCGGATGTAGACCTCGAGCACGCCGCGCGATTGCACCAGCGCTTTCATGTGGTGCGGATAGCGGGCCGGCAGCATCAACGCGTCGTGGAACTCGAGGTTCAGGTCGAACCACCGGACCCGGTCCACGTCTTGCGCCTGGGCCGCCAACTGCGTCATCTGGTCGAGGATGGACAGGATCCTGTCATCGTCGGCATGGGTCTTGAGTTCCACGGCGCGGCGGACCAGTTCGGTCTCGAGCAGGGTGCGCAGCGCGAAGACATCCCGGATCTCGCTCGGCTCCAACTGGGCGACGGTATAGCCGCGGCGCGGCGACAGGACGACGATGCCTTCGGACTCCAGGCGCGGCAGGGCCTCGCGCACGGGGTTGCGGCTGACTCCCAGCTTCTGTGCGATTTCTTCCTGCCGTAGCGGTGATCCCGGGGGAAACATGCCGTTGAGGATCGCGCTGCGCAGTTGCCGGTAGACGATTTCGGGCAGCGGCTGGGAATGTCCGGAGACGAGGGTTGCGGTAGCCATGGTGACGAGGGAGTGGAAGCCTGGGCAATAGTAGAGCGAAGGCCGGAGGCGGGGTTAAGCCTTCTGGGCGATGGCTTCCACTTCGATGAGGAACTCCTCCTTGACCAGGCGATCGATGATCAGCAGCGTGTTGGGCGGGAAGAGCGGGCCCGAAAAGATGCGCGGAAAGAGGTCGGCGCGCAGTTCCATGAAGCGCCCGATATCCTGGGAATGGACCAGGTAGGTCGTGAACTTGACGACGTTGTCGAATCCCATGTCCAGCCCCTTCAATACCGACTCCAGGTTCTGGAACACCTGCGCGAACTGCGCGGAAAAATCCCCCTTGCCGGCAACGCCGCCGTCGCCGGCTACCGAGAGCTGGCCGGCGATGTAGTAGGTCTTGCCACTGCTTGCCGTTTCCGTGGCATGGGAATACAGCCCCTGGGCCGGGCAGGCCCCCTGGGGGTTGATGTACTTCGGCTTGGTGGTCATCTGCGCGCTCCTCGCTTGGTGATGGGACGATATATCTTGCGTTTTGTATAAAGTATTCAATTTTGATTGGACGTGCAAGCATTTCGCCGGATAGCTAGGAATTTTGCGGCATTTTTCCCTCGTGTGGCGATGTATTTTCCTACGGGAAAACATGTATTTACCTCACATACGTGGAGAATTTTATACTTTATGCAATTATGGCTTCGCCACGATTCCCGATAGGGGATGCGGCGGAGTCGACAGCGCGGCCCGCCTTTGTGCAACGTGTTGTGCCCAGGCAGGCCATTCCTCCCTTCGCCGCCGGAGTTCACATGAGCCGATTGATTTCCCGCCGCAGTTTTCTTTCCTCTGTCGTTGGGGCAGGCGCCCTTGCCGCGGGCGTGCGTCCGGGCCTGGTGCATGCCGATGACAAGGTCGTGACGGTGACCAGCCTGGGTGGGCGGTGGGAGCAATCCATCCGCACGCATTTCGCGCCGCTGTTCAAGAAGCGGACCGGCGCGGATGTCCGCATCGTGTCGGGCGGGCCGGCACAATGGACCTCCCAGATCCTGGCGCAGCCCGCGCATCCGCCCCTGGACGCCGTGGACAACAGCGAAGTCCTGGCCATGGACCTGATCGGCAAGGGGCGGGTCCTGAAGCTGACGGTGGACAAGGTGCCCCATCTGGCCGACATTCCAGCGGTGTTTCGCCAGACCTGGGACGACTACGGGGTGTCGTACCAGTACGGCTCGTCCGGCATCTGGTACGACAAGAACAAGATCAAGCAGATACCCAGGACCTGGCCGGAATTCCTGGAACGCGCGGGGAAGGGGGAGTTCGGCAAGCGCATCGCCTTTCCGGACATCTCATATCCGTGGACCCCGGAACTCGTCTGGCACCTGGCCACCTCGCTGGGCGGTTCGATGTCCAACCTCGATCCGGCCTTCGCGGCGCTGCGCAAGATGCGGCCCTATGTGGTCAAGTTCTGGGGGACGGCCATCGAGGCCGAGCGCCTGATCGTGTCCCGCGACGCCGAGATCGGCTGGATCTGGGACGGCCGCGTCTACGCGATGATGGACAGTGGCGACAAGGCGCTCGACTTCACGCGCCTGGGGCCGAACACCTTGTTCTCGCTCGTGCCGGCGCAAGTGGTCAAGGGCGGCAACACGGAGCTTGCCTTCGCCTGGGTCAATACGCTGCTGGATCCCGAGCCCCTGCTCAAGTACTACCAGACGATCCAGTACACGCCCACGAATCCCAAGGTCGTCATTCCCGAGGCGACGCGGGCCCGCATCATGCCCGTGTCGGAAGGGGTGGTGCCGGACATGAAGGAACTCATCAAGGCGACGCCGGAAATCATGGCGCGCTGGAATGCGGAGATGCGCGGCTGATGTCCACGCACGCGATATCCGCGCCCGCGCGGCCGGGACCCGAGCCGCGCCCCGTGTCCCCGCGGCTGCTGCTGGGCCTGCCCATGGCCCTGCTGATGCTGGCGGGCTTCGTCCTGCCCGGGCTGCTGACCCTGGCTGTCAGCGTGAACGAGGGCGGTATCGGCGAGTTCGCCGGTATCAGCGCGGCCAAGTATGTCGCCGTCCTGGGCTCCGCCTATTTCTGGCGTGTCCTGGGGTTCACGCTGGCGGTCAGCGCCGGCGTGGCCGCGATCAGCGCGGTGCTGGCCTATCCGCTGGCCATGTTCCTGGCACGCTCGCCCAGCCGCTGGACAGGCACCGCCTACCTGATCACCTTCACGCCGCTCGCGGTCGGCATGAACATGCTCACGATAGGCTGGTTGATCGTGCTGGGCCGCGCCGGCGTGGTCAACAGCACGCTGCTGAATTTCGGTCTGGTGTCCGAGCCGCTACCGCTGGCCTATGGCGCGACCGCCGTGGTGATCGGGCTCGTGCACGTCAGCTTCACCTTCATGGTGCTGCCGCTCGAAAGCGTCATCCGGGGGATACCCGCGCAGGTGGAGTCCGCCGCGCGCAGCCTGGGGGCGCCCAGGTGGAAGGTGTTTCTTACGATCACGCTGCCGCTGAGCTTCGAAGGCCTGGCCGCGGGCATGCTCATCGTCTTCATGCAGAGTTGCGGCGCCTTCGTCATCCCGCTGCTGCTGGGCGGATCCAGCACCGTCATGTTGCCGGTGGCGATATGGGAACAGATCGGCGTGGCGAACGACCAGGCCAGCGCGGCGGCGTTGTCGGTGATCCTGACGGTGATCGCCCTGGCCGTGCTTTTCGTGCAGTTGCGCTACTTCAACCGCTCCGGGGGCCAGGGAGATCCAGCATGAATACCCTCTCGGCACCCGGCCGCGCCGGCAGCCGACTGTTCAATGCCTACATCGTGGGAATCTGCCTTTTGCTGGTGTTCCCGCTTGCGGTCGTGGCGCTGATCTCGTTCGACACCTCGTCCCACATCGGTTTCCCGCCCAAGGGTCTGCACCTGGAGTGGTATCGATCGCTGCCGGACAACGCGAACTTCCTGCTGTCGTTCAAGAACAGCCTGATCGTGGCCCTGGCTTCCACCGCGATAGCGGTGCTGGTCGCGGTTCCCGCTGCCATCCTGGTCACGCGCTTCAGGTTTCGGGGCAGGGGCGTCCTGTACGCGATGCTGATGTCGTCGCTGACGGTGCCGTGGATCGTCTACGGCGTCGCGCTGTTGCTGCTATGGACACACCTGGGACTGCGGCTGGGCCTGGATACGCTGATCTTCGGCCATGCCGTCATCGGCGCGCCCTATGTGCTGCGCACCTCGGTCGCGGTGCTGGCGGACATGCCCATGTCCTATGAGCGGGGGGCGCGCAGCCTGGGGGCGGGTCCGCTGCGTACGTTCTTCACGATCACCCTGCCTTTGATGATGCCGGGCCTGAAGGCGGGGGCCGCCTTCGCGTTCATCGTGTCCTTCGTCAACATCCCGGTATCGCTGTTCGTCACCACCGCGGACAACATCACCGTCCCGGTCGCGGTCTTCAACTACATGCAATACAACTTCGATCCCGGCGTGGCCGCGTTCTCGATGGTCCAACTGATCATCATCGCGCTTTTCATTGGATTCGCCGTGCGCGCGGCGAAGTCCGGAGCCCTTGCATGACCCATTCCCAAGACCTCGTACTGGATTCCCTCGTGAAGAACTTCGGCAGCGCGAGAGCTGTCGACGGCATTGACCTGACGATACGGAAAGGCGAGTTTGTTTCGCTGCTCGGGCCGAGCGGCTGCGGGAAAAGCACGACGCTCATGATGATCGCGGGCTTCGAGCGCGCCGACGCCGGAGCAATCCATATCCGCGGCAAGCGCGTCGACCATCTGCCGCCCGAGCGGCGCGACATCGGTATCGTCTTCCAGGCTTATGCGCTGTTTCCCCACCTCAGCGTCCGGGAAAACGTCGAGTACGGATTGCGCATGCGCAAGGTGAAGGCCGAGGAGCGCAAGCGCGTCGCCGGGGAAATGCTGGAACTGGTGCACATGTCGGCATTCGCCGACCGCGACATCAAGCGCCTGAGCGGCGGGCAGCAGCAGCGCGTCGCGTTGGCGCGGGCGCTGGCTATCCGCCCGGACGTGCTGCTGCTGGACGAGCCTTTCAGCGCCCTGGACCGCAAGCTGCGCGAGGAGCTGCAACGCGAGATACGGATGCTTCAACGTTCGCTGGGCATCACGACCATATTCGTGACGCACGACCAGGAAGAGGCGTTGCTGATGTCGGACCGGATCGCCGTCATGTACGGAGGGAAGATCGAGCAGTGCGCCGCGCCCGAGACCTTGTACAACTGCCCGGCCACCGAGTTCGTCGCCGGATTCATCGGCCGCGGCAACCTGCTCAGGCCCGGTTCGCCGATCGCGGTGCGCGCCGGGGCCGACGCGCTGTTCGATGACGGCGGCAAACCGCTCTTTTTCCGGCCCGAGGCTGTTCGCAAACCCGGCGGGGCCGATGGGCTCGAATTTGCCGGCAAGGTCCGCTCGATCTATTTCCACGGCTCGGCTCGCCTGGCCGAGGTCGAGATCGCCGAGACCCGCGACAGCCTGCTCATCGACATGAGCGCCTTCCGGGACGAGACGATCCGCGAAAACGACAGGATCCGGTTCGGCGTGCCCGCCGAGAGCCTGGTGCGGGTATCGCCATGACGGGCCGAGCCCGCCAAGACCTAGCGAAACGTGCCGCCCGGTTCCAGCCGGGCCAGCAGTTCGGCGCGGTTGCCGGCGCCCAGGCGGTTGTAGAGCTGGCGTCGGTGATAGACCACCGTGTTGGCGCTGATGCCCAGGCGCCGGGCGATCTGCGATTCGGGCATGCCGCGCGCCAGCCAGTACGCCAGTTCGTGCTGACGTGGCGGCAGCCGCAGCGCGAGCAAGGCCGACCATAGCCGCAGGCCGCGCGGCACGCGCTGCGTGATGTGGATCCCGACGGCATCCTCGTCGCCGGAGGCCGCCGCCAGATGCGTGGCCCGCAGCGAGAACCAGCCGTGGGCGTTGGACAGTTCCTGCTGCGGTGGCGGGCAGGCGGTGCCCGTCCGCGGCGTCAGCCGCTGCACCAGCGATTGCAGCACAGGGGGCAACGCGGCGCCGCGGCGCCAGCGCCAGCCGAAGGCCAGCGGCATGAGGGCTTCGGCGTCGGGGGAAATCCACAAGGGCCGGCCCTCCGGGGTGGCGACCAGCAGTCCCTGGCGATGGACCTCGCTGTCGTCCGCATCCCGTTCGCCCTGCCGCAAGGCATGCGCCAGATGCGATTCGAGCCGCGCCAGCGTCGCGATTTCTTCCGGCTGGAACGGTTGCGCGCCAGGCGGCCGGAACAGGAACAGCATGCCCACGCCCTGGCCCTGCGGCGCGCGCAGCGCCAGGCACAGCCAGTCGGCCACCCGCGCGGGGCGCATCACCACGTTGTAGTAATCGCTGCGCCGCAGGTCGACATGGGACGCCCTGAGCATCTGGCCCATGGTACGCGGGCCGTGGCCGTGCAGCTCGATGTCGCGCGCCTGGCGCAGGCTGTTGTGGAACATCTCGTTTTCGCTGCGCAGGATGCGCGGATCGAAATGCTCAGGCACCGAGGCCTGCACGTCGGCATCCTCCATGTGCGCTTCCAGTCCGTTGTGGTGGTCCGGATAGAAATAGCCGCCCGACTCGAACCCGATCAGCGGATGCAGGGTCTCCAGCAAGGGCTGGATCAGTTGCGGACCGCCCACGTCCAGGCATGCCAGCTGGTGCAGGCGAGCAAGAGCATGGCCGGTCGAGCGAGGCAGGGACATGTCGGTCGGAAGCGATGGGGAATCCCGATCGTACCCGAGCCGCCGCGTCCCGGCACCTGCGTGCGCCGGCCACGACACCCTATCCCGGCGGGGTGGGGTGGGCGAAGGCGGGTTTGGTTAGGCTGCTCGGGTTTTTTCCAAGGTATTCATCGTCATGTTGCCAAGCACCCGTTTTCTTTCCCTGGCGGCCGCCTCCGCCGTCATTGCCCTGAGCGCCTGCCTGGCCGCGGGCACCGCCCGCGCCGCCGATGGCGCGGACCCGGCCCGCTTTCGCCTGACTCCCGCCTTGCTCGATCGCATGGACGCGGTGGCGGCCGAATTGAAGGACCTGAAAGCGGCGGACGACGATGACGATGACGCCGAGTCGGTCGAGGACATCGCGCGCAAGCTCGAGGCCCGGCCGCGCGTGCGTTCCGCGCTGGCGCGCCAGCGGCTGACCGGAAAGGAATACGCCACCGCGATGCTGGCCGCGCTGCACGCCGGCATGTACCTGGCCACCGAACGGGCCGCCGACCCGCAAGGGCAGTCCTCTTTCACTCCCGAGCAGCGGGCGAATATCGAGGTGATGCGTGCCCGCCGGAAGCCCTAGCGGAAAGGCCGCAAGCCCGGGGCGGGCGATGCCTCGCACACAAGCGTGGCTTCGTGTAGAATAGCGGGCTCTTTCCAGCAAAGCCCTTTTGCATGCCGTGCAAAACCCATGGGCGGAAAAGGGAAGACGAATTGCGAACCTTGTTCGCCATGGCGCGTTAGCAAAGCGGTTATGCACCGGATTGCAAATCCGTTGAGGGCGGTTCGACTCCGCCACGCGCCTCCAGCTTTATCTGAAATCGCCGTTCCCGCAAGGGGCGGCGATTTTCTTTTGCGCGTCGCTGCCGCTTGTATCAACGGGGGCGATCGAGCGGACAGGCTCGGTTCCAGAAAGGTTTAAGGGGAACGCTTTAAGTTAAATGAAAACGTTTATCATTATGATTTGCGTAAATGATAACTCATTTTCCCTACTCGAGAACCCCGTTGCATACTTCCCTCCACCAAGATCGCCAAGCCGGTCACGCCAGCGCCGTCCGCCCCCGTCACTCCGTTCTCGTCCTCGCGCTATCCCTGGCCTTCGCGGCCCGGGCGGCCTCCGCCGATGACCCCGCCAGAGACCAGGACAAGCTACCGGAAACCGCCCAGCAGCTTCCCACCATCTCGGTCACCGCGACGGGCGAGTCGGCCACGCTGCATGACCTGGAAGCGCCGGTCAATGCCGGCGCGCTGGGCAATCTGACGCAGCTCGAGACGCCGTTCTCGACCACCGTGGTCACTCGCGGCGACCTGGACGATCGGCCCATCGTGAAGCTGGGGGACCTGTTCGCGACGGACGCCTCGGTATCGGACAACAGCGGCGCCCACGGCGCCTGGGCCAGCTACCTGACCGTGCGCGGGCTGCAGCTGGACTGGCAGAACGCCTTTCGCATCGACGGCAAGCCTTTCCTGAGCTACGCCACGACGCCGCCCTACGAACACTTCGAGCAAGTCGAACTGCTCAAGGGAGCGTCGGGGTTCATGTACGGCTTCGGCTCGCCGGGCGGCGTCGTCAACTACGTGACGAAGCGGCCGACCGCCCAGCCGGTGCGCAGCGTGAGCCTGGGATTCTCGTCCGGCAATGTCTGGCGCCAGCACGTGGACCTGGGCGGCAGGGCGGGCGAGGACGATCGTTTCGGCTACCGGCTGAACGCGACGCATGAACAGGGCGATCTCTACAACGACGGTTCCCTGAAGCGCAATGCCGTGTCGCTGGCGCTGGACCTGAAGCTGACCGACCGCCTGACCTGGGATTTCCAATCGCTTTACCAGAACAAGAAGGTCGTCGGACAGGAGCCGACGATCAATACGTCCAAGCTGGTCGGGACGGTGCTGCCGCGGCCCGTGCGCGACAACGACCGCACGCTGGTCGGGGACGGCACGTTCGTGAACAACGAGTTCCAGTTCCATTCGACCGGGCTGACGTACCGGCTTGCGCCGGACTGGAAGCTCAGCACGACCTACAGCCACAGTTCGACCCGGACCCGCCGCAGCGAATCGGTGCTGTTCCTGACGGACAGCGGCGGCAACTATCAGGACGTTCGGTCGGACTATGCGGAGCGTTATGCCTACGACCAGTGGCAGGCCATGGTGCAAGGCAGTTTCTCGACGGGCGCGCTGGAGCACCAGGTCGTGCTGGGTACGTCGTGGCAGCAGCAGAAGAACGACTACAGCCTGAACAGCGTGTACCAGCAGATGGGGACGGGTTCGCTCGGGTCGCAGAACGTCATTTCCTACCATCCGCAGGGCGGGCTCGACCTGTACCGGGCCGGCGAGATCACGCAGAAGGCGCTGTTCGCCAGCGATACCGTCAAGCTGTCGGATCGCTGGTCGGTGCTGGCGGGCGTGCGCTACACCAAGTTCAGGCAGGAGGGCTATACGCCGGACGGCGCCATGTCCGCGCTATATGACAAGAGCAGCGTGACGCCCACGGTGGCGGTGATGTTCAAGCCCGATGCGCAGACCATGGCCTATGCCAGCTATGTCGAGTCGCTGGAACAGGGCGCGACGGTGGGCAATGCCTATGCGAACCGCGGCCAGACGCTGGGGCCGCTTACGAGCAAGCAGTACGAGGTCGGCGTCAAGACCGAGCGCAGAGGCTGGGCCGCCACCGCCGCCTTGTTCCGCATCGAGCGCGGCGCCGAATATGCGAACGCCGGCAACGTGCTGGTGCAGGACGGCTTGTCGGTCTATCAGGGCCTGGAGCTGGGCGCCTCGAAAAGGGCGGGGGCCTGGACCGTGGGCGGCAACCTGATGCTGCTGGATTCGGAGTACCGCAAGGGTTCGGACTACAACGGCAAGCGTGTCGCCGGCGCGCCGCGTTTCGTCGCGGCCGGGCAGGTGGTCTACAGCGTGCCGCAGGTGCAGGGGCTCAGGCTGCGGGCCGATTTCAAGTACACCGGCAGCACGATGCTGCGTCCGGCCAACGACGTGAGGGTCTCGGGCTACACCATCGTCAACGTCGGCGCCAGCTACGAGACCCGCCTGGGCGGCTACGACACGGTCTTCCGCGCGGCCATCACCAATCTGGCCGACAAGCGGTACTGGGAATTCCAGTACGCGGACTATGTGAAACCGGGCTATCCGCGCGCGCTGGCCTTGGGGATGACGCTGAAATTCTGAGTTGGCGGCTTATGCGTTTTTTGTCGAATGAACGCAGGGCTTAATAAGGAAATAGAATATATATAGGAAAAATGCGTCGTTCCTGGCGCAGGGCACTTGCCTCATACTGCGATGTTACATTGGCGGCCACCGTGTTCCCGCGCCACTTCCGGGCGGGAGCCAGCCGCCTCGTCTTTTTCTATGAACCAGAATTCCTCTCCTTCCGCATCGCCGCTGATCCGGCTCGAAGCGGTCAGCAAGACGTTCAAGCTGCCCGACGGGCGGGCGTTCGAAGCTGTGAAGTCCGTGTCGCTGGACATGGCCGAAGGGCGCATCTTCGGCCTGATTGGCAAGAGCGGCGCCGGCAAGTCGACGCTGCTGCGCATGATCAACCTGCTGGAGCGTCCGGACGCCGGCCAGGTGCTGGTGGACGGCCGCGACCTGACCCGGCTCTCCAAGCGCGAGCTGCGCGAGACCCGGCAGGGCATAGGCATGATCTTCCAGCAGTTCAACCTGCTGCAGAACGCCAGCGTCTACGAGAACGTGGCCTTCCCGCTGAAACTGCACGGCAACCGCAGCCGGGCCGAGATCGAGGCCCGCGTGCGGGAGTGCCTGGCCGTGGTGGGCCTGACCGACAAGCTGCACAACCATCCCGCGCAGTTGTCCGGCGGGCAGAAGCAGCGCGTGGCGATCGCGCGCGCCCTGGCGCCGCACCCCAAGGTGCTGCTGTGCGACGAACCGACCTCCGCGCTGGATACCGAGACCACGCGTTCGGTGCTGGACACGCTGCGCGAGATCAACCAGCGGCTGGGCGTGACCATCATCATCGTCACCCATGAACTGCACGTGGTGCATGCCTTGTGCGACCACGTCGCGGTGCTCGAGAACGGCCAGTTGGTCGAGCGCTTCGACGTGGGCGACCAGACCACGCCGCGCCTGAGCGCGCTGGGCCGCGAGCTGGCCCAGGAGCAGGTGCGCGAAGACATCCTGAAAGAACACGCCGCCCGCATCGCCCAGGCGGCGGAGCCGACTACCCGGGCCGCCTGACCATGTCCGACAATATCCTCGCCATTCTTCCCGAACTCTGGGTCGCCATCGGCCAGACCTTCATGATGCTGGGCATCGGCCTGGCCGCCGCGATCCTGATCGGCGGCCCGCTGGGCGTGCTGCTGTTCCTGCTGGGTCCCGGGCAGTCGCTGGAGAACCGACCCGCCTATCTGGTGCTGAGCTGGATCGTCAACACCGTGCGGTCCTTTCCTTTCATCATCCTGCTGGTCGCGCTGGTGCCCATCACGCGCGTGGTGGTGGGGACGTCCATCGGCCCGCTGGCCGCGTCGGTGCCGCTGTCCGTGGCCGCCATCCCGTACTTCGCACGCCTGGTGGAGCAGAGCATCCGCGAGGTGCCGCGCGGCGTGATCGAGGCCGCGCACGCCATGGGCGCCTCCGAGCTGCAGATCGTCTGGCGCGTATTGGTGCGGGAAGCCCGGTCCGGACTGATCCTGGCGCTGACCGTGCTGGCGGTCAGCTTCCTGTCCTATTCGGCCATTGCCGGGGTAGTGGGCGGGGGCGGCATCGGCGACCTGGCCATCCGCTATGGCTATTACCGCTTCCAGACCGACGTCATGCTGCTGACCGTCGCGCTGCTGATCGTGCTGGTGCAGATCATCCAGTTCGGCGGCAACGCGCTGGCCCACAGGCTGGACAAACGCTGACTCTTTCTTTCCGTCGAAGGCACGGCTGGCCGTGCCGGCATTCATTTCCGGGACTCATCATGACTCTACGCCGCACTTTCATCCTTGGCACGGCCGCCGCCGTCCTGGCCCTGGGCGCCGCCGCCCACGCCGCCGACCCCGCCAAGAAGGACCTCGTTTTCGGCGCGACCGCCGGCTACAACTACGACGTGCTCAAGCTCGGCATCGTGCCTCAACTCGAAAAGCAGGGCTACAAGGTCAAGCTGGTCGAGTTCAACGATTACGTGCAGCCCAACCTGGCCCTGGCGCAAGGCTCGCTGGACGCCAACCTGTTCCAGCACATCGCCTACCTGAACCGATTCAAGGCGGACCAGAAGCTGGACCTGGTCGACCTGGTGCAAAGCACGACCGCGCCCATGGGCATTTACTCGAAGTCGCGCAAGAGCCTGGCCGACGTGAAGGAGGGCGACCGCTTCACGCTGCCCAACGATCCGAGCAACCTGGCGCGCGCCCTGTTGCTGCTGCAGCAGAATCGGGTGATCACGGTGAAGGCCGACGTGGATCCGCTGCGGGTCACGGAAAAGGACCTGGCCAGCAATCCCAGGAAGGTCAGGCTGCAGCCCGTCGAGGCCGCGCAGCTGCCGCGTACCGTGGGCGACGTGGAGTTCGCCGTGGTGCCGGGCAACTTCGCCATCGCTTCGGGCCTGAAACTGACCAGCGCGGTGGCGCTGGAGACGCCGCCCGTGCAATTCCAGCAGGTCGTGGCGATCCGCCGCGCGGACCAGGGCAAGCCATGGGCCAAGGACCTGGCCGCCGCGTTCAAGTCGCCGTTCTTCAAGAGCGTGCTGGACAAGGACTTCCCGGGCTATGTCCGCCCGGCGGGCTTGTGATCGGCGCGGGCGTTTTCACGTTTTTGGAGTACGACCTTACGGATATGGTGATTCGCGGCGGGGGCGGATAGACTCACGTCGCGGATTTTCGCAATCATGAGAGGTTCTGCAACCATGGAATACCACGGCGTGGAGTATCGGCCCATGACGGTATTTCTCAAGCGTTTGCGCGATCTGGCCCTGCTGGCCGGTTTCTCGTGCGGTTTCATGTGGCTGGTCGCGAAGCTGGGCACCCTGTGTCCCACGGTGCTCGAGCATTTCGCCATCACGTCGATCTTCTGAGCCGGTGCCCCCGATGCGGGGCGACCGGCTGTCATGATCCGGTCATCGGGCGGACATAGTATTTACACGATCCTACGGCGCCGTGGCCGGGCTCGTGCGAGCCGGCGAACGGCGGCGTTTCCTGTTCATGTCCGCCCGTGTCCGATTCCGCTTCCCATTCCGATTCTTCTTCCTCCGGTGCCGCCATCGATATCGAGGGCGTGGTACAGCGCCTGTCCGGCACTACCATCCTGGACGGCATCGACATCCGGCTCGAACCGGGCAGGGTGCTGGCCCTGCTGGGACCGTCCGGCTGCGGCAAGACCACGCTGCTCAAGCTGCTGGCCGGCCTGAGCCGCCCGGTGGCGGGGCGCATCGGGATTGGCGGTGTCACCGTCGCGGACGACCGGACCTTCGTTCCCCCCGAGCGGCGCGGCCTGGGCATGGTGTTCCAGGACTACGCGCTGTGGCCGCACATGACCGTGGGGGCCAACGTGGCCTTCCCGCTGGAAGTGCGTGGCGTGCCCCGAAGCGATCGGGCGGAGAGGGTGGCGAGCGCGCTCGGCATGGTGGGGCTGGCGGGCTGCGAAGACCGTTCGCCCGGCAGCCTGTCGGGTGGCCAGCAGCAGCGCGTCGCGCTGGCGCGGGCCGTGGTGGCGCGGCCCCGGGTGCTGTTGTTCGACGAACCACTGTCCAATCTCGACCGGGATCTGCGCGAGACCCTGTGCGGCGAGATCGGACTGTTGCTGCGCGAGCTGGGCACCACGGCGGTGTACGTCACCCACGACCACGAGGAAGCCTTCTCGCTGGCTGACACGGTGGCGGTCATGCGGGCCGGCAAGGTGTGCCAGATCGCCGCGCCCGAACTGCTGGTGAGCGAACCCGCCAGCCCCGAGGTGGTGGAGTTCCTGAAACTGGGCGCCCTGCGCAGCGGCGTGCGCACCGAACGCGGCTGGCAACTGGCCGGCGGCCTCGAACTGGTCTGCCCCGTGCCCCTGGCCGGCGGTCCGGCGGGGCCGGGCCATCTCTTCATTCCCCATGCCGCGCTGAAGGCGGGCGAACGCCACGCCCTGCGAGGCCATGTGATCGCGCAGCGGTTCCGCGGCGGGCACTACACGACGACCGTGCGCGTGGGCAGCGACCACCATGCCTTCGAACTGGCGTGGCTGACCGATCAACGCATGCCTGTCCAGCACCCCGTGGGGCTGGACCTCGACTGGAGCCGCCTGCGCTGGTTTCCGCAGGCGGCGTGACGCTTTTCCCCGGCGATATGCCGTTTCTCGACTCAGGAATCTCGATGATGAAAATCAAGCCTCTGATCGGCGCGCTGGCGTTCGGCGCGATGCTGGCCGCTGGCCAGGCCCAGGCCCTGACGGTCTATACCGCCGGCCCGGCCGGACTGATCAAGCAACTGGCCGACGACTTCAAGAAGCAGACCGGCGTTTCGGTCGACGTGTTCCAGGCCGATACCGGCAAGGTGATGGCGCGGCTGGAGGCGGAAGCCTCGAACCCGAAGGCCGACGTGGTGATCTCGGCGTCGTGGGACAGCGCCCTGGACCTGCACAAGCGCGGCTGGCTGCTGGCCTATGCCAGCCCCAATGCCGCGAAGGTGCCGGCCGAGTACAAGGGCCCCAGCTACGTGGCCCAGGGCCTGTCGGCGCTGGCCATCGCCTGGAACACCAAGAGCGGCACGCCGCGTCCGACGGACTGGGCCGACCTGGCCAAGCCCGAGTTCAAGGGGCTGGTCAACATGCCCGATCCGGCCCAGTCGGGCACCGCCCTGGAACTGCTGTCGGGCCTGCAATCGGCGCGCGGCGCCGATGCGTGGCGCCTGTTCGCCGATCTGAAGCGCAACGACATGGCCATTGCCGGCGCCAATGCGCAGGCGATGAATCCCGTTTTGCAAGGCGCCAAGGCAGCCGTCTTCGGCGCGGTCGACTACGTCGCGCTGGGCAACCAGGCCAAGGGCGAGAGCATCGAGGTCATCTTCCCCGCCAGCGGCACGGTGATCGCCGGCCGGCCGATGATGATCCTGAAGTCCAGCCGCCAGCAGCAGGATGCCAAGCGCTTCATCGATTTCGTGCTGTCCGACGCCGGCCAGGCGCGGGTGGCCGCGACCTACCTGATCCCGGCCCGCCAGGACGTGCAGGCCAAGCGCCCGGTGATCAAGGACATCAAATCGCTGCCGGTGGAGAACGAAGCCCAGCGTGCCGGCCGCCAGGCCCTGCTGGAGCGCTTCACGACACTGTTCGGCCGCAAGTGACCGGACGCGGTCGGGCGTGATTCCACATAGCTAGCAAGAGGAAGAGGCGGGCTCCATGCGCGCGAACACGTTGTTGGTGGGGGCCGCGGTGTCCGCCTTGGGTATCCTGGTGGCCATGCCGCTGGGATTCGTCCTGCTGCAGGCCGTTTTCCCCGAGCTTGCCCAGGGCTCGCTGGCGCGGCCGCTGGCCCACCTGGCGGGGGTCCTGGCCGATCCCAAGCTGGTCGAACTGACGATCAATACGCTGAAGCTGGGCGCCTGCGTGGTGCTGGCCGCCGCGGCCATCGGCATCCCGCTGGGAACGCTGCGCGGCCTGTTCGATCTGCCCGGCGCCAAGCTCTGGGACGTGCTGATGCTGGTGCCCTTCATGATCCCGCCCTATATCAGCGCGTTGGGATGGATCATGCTGCTGCAGCCGCGCGGATACCTGCAGCAGCTGCTGGGCATCCATGCCGGGCCGGCGCTGTTCTCGTTCGGCGGCGTGGTGTTCGTGATGACGCTGAACGTGGTGCCGGTGGTCTATTTCGCCGTCTCCCGCACCATGGCGGCGTCGGGCTCCCGCTTGGCGCTGGTGGGGCGGGTATGCGGCGGGGGCGCCTGGCGCTGCTTCTGGCGCATCACGCTGCCGCTGGCCCTGCCGGGCATCGCCGCGAGCCTGCTGCTGGTGTTCGCGATGGCGATCGAGGAGTACGGCACGCCGGCCGCACTGGCGGCCAACGCCGGCTTCTTCGTGCTGGTGACGGGCATCGAGCGGCGCTTCTCCGAGTGGCCGATCGACCTGCCCGGCGCCTCGGTGCTGTCGCTGATCCTGGTCGCGCTGGCCATGCTGGCCTTCGTCTGGCAGCGGCGCATGCTGACGGGCAAGGGCTACGAGACCACCACGGGCAAGCCCGCGCGGGGCGAGACCCTGCCGCTGGGCGCCTGGCGCTGGCCCGCCGCCGCGCTGTTCGCCGCGATCGTGGCGGTGGCCACGTTCGCGCCGCTGTTCGCCATCGCCGCGACGGCATTCAGCCGCACGCTGTCGGGCGGCCTGGCCATCGGCAACCTGTCGCTGACGCATTTCCAGGCCATCGCCGCCGGCGGCAGCGAAGCCTCGGGCGCGCTGGCCACGAGCCTGATGCTGGGTGCCGGCGCGGCCATCGTGACCGGGCTGACCGGCGTGCTGGTGGCCTATTGCGTGGTCAAGACCCGCACGCGCGGCCGGGCGGTGCTCGATGCCCTGGCCGTGCTGCCCAACACCATGCCCGGCGTGGTGGTCGGCGTGGGCCTGATACTGGCGTGGAATCAGGCCTTCTGGCCGGCCACGCCCTACAACACCTGGGGCATTCTGCTGCTGGCCTATTGCTGCCTGCTGCTGCCGTACCCGGTGCGCTATGCCCACGCCGCGCTGATGCAGATCGGCGACAACCTGGAGGCCGCCGCCCGGGTGCATGGCGCCGGCACGGTCACGGCGCTGGCGCGCATCCTGCTGCCGCTGCTGGCGCCCAGCCTGGTCGCCGCCATGCTGCTGGTGTTCGCGGTGGCCTCGCGCGAGCTGGTGGCTTCGCTGCTGCTCGCGCCCACGGGCGTGCAGACGGTATCGCTGTTCATCTGGCGCCAGTTCGAACAGGGCTCGGTGGGCCAGGGCATGGCGATGAGCCTGGTCACCGTGGCCTTGACCACGACGGTGATGCTGCTGGCCACCCTGTGGCTGGAGCGGCGGCAGGCGCGCGGTGTGTAACCAGACCCCTGTTTGTGTGTATTTATAAAAATCTCTTGTATACAAGAAAAGGATGGGGCAAGATGATTCCATGTCATCCCGCCCCCCATCCTCCGGCAACGAGAAAAAGCGCTCCGAGACGCTGCGCGAAACCATCGAAGAGCTGATCGCCGTCGGCGAACTGTCGCCGGGGGATCCGCTGGACGAGACCGTGCTGGCCAATCGTTTCGGCGTGTCGCGCACGCCCATACGCGAGGCCCTGATCCAGCTGGCTTCGGCCGGACTGGTGGAGATGCGGCCCAGGAAGGGCGCGCTGGTGGCGCAGATCGGCCCCCAGCGCCTGATCGAGATGTTCGACGTGATGGGCGAAATCGAGGCCATGTGCGCGCGGCTGGCCGCGCGGCGCATGACGGCCGACGACCATCGCCGCCTGCTCGAGGCCCATCGCGCCTGCCAGGCTTCGCGCAACGCGGGCGACGCCAACGCCTATTACTACCTGAACGAAGTTTTCCATCGCACCATCTACGGCCTGGGCTGCAACGGGTTCCTGAACGAGGAAGCCATCAAGCTGCATCGCCGGCTGGGCCCGTATCGCCGCCTGCAATTGCGCGTGCGCGATCGCATCGCCACGTCCTACGACGAGCACGAGGGCATCGTCGAGGCCTTGCTGGCCGGCGATGCCGGCCTGGCCGCCGAGCGCGCGCGCGACCATGTCGTGGTGCAGGGACAGCGTTTCGCCGACCTGATGGCCTCGCTGTCCAGGCAATCGGCTTGAGTCTTTCAGAAGGAACACGAGCGACATGTTGAACAGCGAACGTCAAGATGCCGCCGATGCGCGGCCCGCCGCGCCGGCCCCCGATCCGCAGCCGACCCAGTCGCTGCTGGCCCGCTGGAGCAAATGGCTGGGAGGGCGGCCCCAGGGGGCCGCCGAGCCCGGCCGCGAGGCCGTTGCCTTGTCCACGCGCGAGGCCAACCGCCAGCGCGCCATGCTGCTGCCGTGTTTCCAGGCGCGCCTGACCGACGTCGCGGCCAATCGCGCCGCGTTGACCTGGCAGGAGGCCTATCGTGCCGCCGACGCCCAGCGCCGCGGCGCCATGCTGGAACTCCTGGCCGAAGTGGGTGCCTCGTCGGCGGGGCCGTCCGAGACTGGCGGCAAGGAGACGCCTTCCGATCTGTCGCGCGCGCTCTCGCATGCCCGGGTCCGTTTCTTCAAGCGCTTGAACGCCTTGCCCGATGGCCTGCCTTTCCTGCTCGAACTGCGTACCGACATGCTGGCCTGGCGCGCGAAGATCCCCGGGCTGCAAGGACTGGACGCCGACCTGGAGGGCTTGCTGTCGAACTGGTTCGACGTGGGCCTGCTGGAGATGCGGCGCATCACCTGGGACTCGCCCGCCTCGCTGCTCGAGAAGCTCATCATCTACGAGGCGGTGCACGAGATCGCCTCGTGGACCGATCTGCGCAACCGCCTGGATTCCGACCGCCGCTGCTACGCGTTCTTCCACCCGCGCATGCCGAACGAGCCGCTGATCTTCGTCGAGGTCGCGTTCTGTGCCGACATGGCCGGCAACGTGCAGAGCCTGCTGGACGAGGGCGCGCCCATGGAGAACCTGGACAAGGCGCGCTGGGCCATTTTCTATTCGATCTCCAACACCCAGCAGGGCTTGCGCGGCGTCAGCTTCGGCAACTTCCTGCTCAAGCGCGTGATCGAGGAACTGAACGGCGAACTGCCCAAGATCAAGCGTTTCGCCACGCTCTCGCCCATACCGGGCTTTTGCGACTGGGTCAGGAAACGCGGCGCCGAGGACCTTGCCGCCATCGTTCGCAAGGAAAAGGCCGGCCTGGAGGCGGCCACCGGCGCGCAGGTGCTGGCCGCCATTCAGCAGGCGGTGGACGACGAGGCCGCGCCGCCGGCCGTGCAGGCCGTGGCCATGCGGCTGGCGGCCCGCTACCTGGTGGAGCGCAAGGGATCGCTGCCGCTCGATTCGGTGGCGCGGTTCCACCTGGGCAACGGCGCCCGCATCGAACGGCTGAACTGGAAGGCGGACACGTCGCGCAAGGGCCGGGCCCAGTCGTGCGGCATGATGGTCAACTACGTGTACGAGCTGGATGCGCTCGACGACAACCTGGCGCGGCTGGGCGAGGGGAAGCCCGAGACGAGCAGGGGAGTGGCCCGGCTGCTCTGACGCGCGCGAAAAGAATCGATCAGAACTGGCAAGAGCCAGCGTGTAGTACCTTCATACCAAGAAAGGAGACGGGAGATGAAACGCAGCATTGCCTTGATCGCCTGCATCGTGGGCGCGGCCGCGGGTGGCCATGCGGTGGGAGCGGAGGCCTGGCCGTCCAAGGCCGTCACCATCATCGTGCCGTTCCCGGCCGGGGGCGGCACCGACGCCTTCGTTCGGCCGCTGGCGCAGCAGCTGGGTGCCCAACTGGGGCACAGCGTGGTGGTGGACAACCGTGGGGGCGCGGGCGGCACCGTGGGGGCGGCCATCGCGGCGCGCGCCCAGCCGGACGGCTACACGTTCTTCGTGGGCGGGGCGCACCACGCCATCGCGCCGTCGTTCTACAAGGGCCTGACCTACGACATCGAGAAGGATTTCGTCCCCGTCACGCTGATCGCGCAGCCGCCGCAGATCATCGTCGCGGCGCCCACCGAACCCTTCAACGACCTGAAGGGCTTGATCGACCAGGCCCGCCGCCAGCCGGGCAAGCTCAACTTCGGCTCGGCGGGCAACGGCACTTCCCACCACCTGGCCGGGGAACTGTTCAAGCTCCAGGCCGGCGTGGACATCGCGCACGTTCCGTACACCGGCGCCGGCCCCATGCTGCTCGCGTTGATGGGTAGCCAGGTGGACCTGGCTTTCGACGGGCTGGGGTCGTCGGCCCAGCACATCCGCGCCGGCAAGATCAAGCCGCTGGCCGTGGCGGCGCCGAAGCGTTCGTCCGCCTTCCCCGACGTGCCCACCGCGGCCGAGGCCGGCCTGCCGGGCTACGAGGTCTCGACCTGGTATGCGATGTGGGCCCCCAAGGGCACGCCGCAGCCTATCGTCGAGCGCATGTACGCCGAGGTTCAGAAGGCGCTGGGCACGCCCGAGATCAAGAAGGTGTGGTTGAGCAACGGCTCCGAGATGCCGCGCTACACCAGCGCCGAGTTCGGCAGGTATCTGCACGAGGAAGTGCAGCGCTGGGCCAAGGTCTCCAAGGACGCGGGCATCAAGGCCGATTGATGGACGAGGCTCCGCTCATGGAACCGGCGCCGGGCCGGATCGACGCGTCGACCGAGGGCGGCGTGCTGACGCTGACCCTGGCGCACGCGGGCAAGCTCAATGCGCTGACCGCCGCGATGTGGCGCGAGCTGGCCGCGGCGATGCGGGACGCGGCGGACCGGCCGGGCCTGCGCGCCGTCGTCATCCGGGGCGCCGGCGGCCATTTCGCGGCCGGCGCCGACATCGGCGAGTTTCCGGTGGAGCGGGGCGGCCTCGCGGCGGTGCGCCACTACCACGAGCGGATCATCGCCCCGGCGCTGCGCGCGATCGACGATTGCCCATGGCCCACGGTGGCGCTGGTGCAGGGCGCCTGCGTGGGCGGCGGGCTGGAGATCGCCTGCTGCTGCGATCTGCGCATCGCCGGCCGCAGCACCCGCGTGGGCGCGCCCATCGCGCGGCTGGGGTTTCCGATGGCGCCGGCCGAGCTTGCGGGTCTGCTGACCGTGGCCGGCCGCGCGGTGGCGCTGGAACTGCTGCTGGAAGGCCGCATCCTGGACGCCGCCGAGGCCCATGCCAAGGGCCTCCTGACCCGCGTGGTCGAGGATGCCGAGCTCGAGGCCGAGCTTGCGCGCACCCTGTCCCGCCTTGCCGCCGGCGCGCCGCTGGCGGCTACCCTGAACAAGCACATGGTACGGCGGCTGCAGCGGCCCGAGCCGCTGGCCGAGGCCGAGCTGGCGGCATTCTTTTCCTACAGCGATACCCGCGATCATCGCGAAGGCGTGGCGGCGTTCCTCGAAGGGCGCACCCCCGTGTTCGGCGGCGACGCTTCACCTTTCCCGACCGAAGAAGATAGATGAAAGACGAGAATCTCTATTCCCTGCTGGCCTCCGGTTTCCCCGCCGATCTCGACGCGGTCTGCATCGAGGCGCCCGGCGCCGGCGACTACACCTGGCGCGACGTCCAGACGCAGACGGCGCGCATGGCGAACCTGCTGCGTTCGCTGGACCTGCCCGAGGGCGCCCGCGTGGCCGTCCATGTCGAGAAGTCCCCCGAGGCCTTGCTGCTGTACCTGGCCACCTTGCGCGCGGGCTACGTCTACCTGCCGCTGAACACCGCCTACCAGGAAAGCGAGATCGACTACTTCCTGGGCGATGCCGAACCGTCGGTGGTGGTCTGCGCCAGCAAGAACCGGGAATGGGTGGGCCGCTGCGCGCAACGCGCCGGAACGGGCCACGTCTACACGCTGGACGACGATCGCACCGGCACGCTGCTGGACGCCGCCGCCCAGGCCTCGCCCGAGCATGAGGTGGCCGTGCGCGCCGCGGATGATCTCGCAGCCATCCTGTACACCTCCGGCACGACGGGCCGCAGCAAGGGCGCCATGCTGACCCATGGCAATCTGGCCTCCAACGCCCGCGTATTGCACGAATACTGGGGCTGGCGCGCCGACGACGTGCTGCTGCACATGTTGCCCATTTTCCACGTGCACGGATTGTTCGTGGCCGCGCACGGCGCGCTGCTGGCCGGCGCGAAAATGATCTGGCTGCCCAAGCTGGACGTGGCCGCCGCGCTGCGCCTGCTGCCGCGCTGCACCGTCATGATGGGCGTGCCGACCTACTACGTGCGGTTGCTGGCCGAGCCGGCGTTCGGGCGCGACACCTGCCGCAACATGCGGCTTTTCGTGTCCGGATCGGCGCCCCTGCTGATGGAGACCTTCAACGCCTTTCGCGAACGAACCGGCCACACCATCCTCGAGCGCTACGGCATGAGCGAGACCGTCATGCTGGTCTCCAATCCTTACGACCCCGCCCTGGGCGAACGCCTGGGCGGCACCGTGGGCCAGCCGCTGCCGGGCGTGTCGGCGCGGGTGGTGGACGATGCGGGGGCGGCGTGCCCACCGGGCGAGATCGGCAATATCCAGGTCAAGGGTCCCAACGTGTTCAAGGGCTATTGGCGCATGCCCGAGAAGACCCGGGAGGAATTCACGCCGGACGGCTGGTTCAAGACCGGTGATGTCGGCCGCTGGGGGGGCGAATCCGGCGGCGCCAGGGTGCCCGACGGCTACCTGTCCATCGTGGGCCGCAGCAAGGACCTCATCATCTCGGGCGGCTTCAACGTCTATCCGAAGGAAATCGAGAGCTTCCTGGATGACATGCCGGGCGTCGAGGAAAGCGCCGTCATCGGCGTGCCGCACCCCGACTTCGGCGAGGCGGTGATGGCCGTGGTCGTGCCCAAGCCGGGCGCCAACCTGGACGAGGCCGCCATGATCGCCGAACTCAAGGCCAGGATCGCCAACTTCAAGGTGCCCAAGCGCATCCATGTGGTGTCCGAACTGCCCCGCAACACCATGGGCAAGGTCCAGAAGAACGTGCTGCGCCAGACCTACGCCTGACCAGGCCTGGCATGGGGAAGGGCGCCGGGGGCGCATCGGCTACAATACCGCCCGTGCGCCCGTGACGAAACTGGTAGACGTAGCGGACTTCCGTAAGAGTGGAGTGCCCTGGACGAAAGTCCGGGAGTAGAACCCGTCAAATTCGGCGAACCCCTGGCACGGGAACGCCGAGCCAAGCAGGCGGCCGATGTTGGCCGCCGGGCGTGTGTAGAGACTCGACGGCGGGGACCTAAGGCTGGCGCGGCAATCTTGCCGCGCGACGCGATGGTCAAGGCAGAGTCCAGACCCCAAACGGCATTGCCTTCGTGCAATCCGGCTGCGCGAGCAGTAGCGGGTAAGAAAATCCGCCGCCGCAAGGCGTGCCGGTTCGATTCCGGCCGGGCGCACCAATTCCTCCTTCCCCATTCGGGTTGCTCCGCGGGTACGACGCTTGCTACGCCCCATCGTCCTCATCCACGGGAGACGGCGATGAATCAAGCCAGCATACGGAGAAACGGCAGGGGGCAATTGTTCGATCGCTTCGCGACGTCGGTCACCCGGACCACGGGCTCGCCGCCGGCGTTCAGCATGGCGTGCGCGGCCATCGTGCTCTGGGGCGCGCTCGGGCCGATATTCCATTTTTCCGAAACCTGGCAACTGGTGGTCAATACCGGAACCACCATCGTGACCTTCCTGATGGTGTTCGTGATCCAGCGCACCCAGAACAAGGACAGCGAGGCGCTGCACCTGAAGCTGGACGAGTTGCTGGGGGCGCTGGAGGGCGCCAACAGCAAGCTGGTCGCGATCGAAACGATGGACGAGGATCACCTGCGCCGGTTGAGCGCGCGCTACCACGCGATGGCGGAGAGGGTGGCCCGGGGCCGGGCGGGGACGTCTTCCGGGCCGGAGAATGCAAATCACCGTTAAGACGCGTGCCGCGGGCTACCCAATGGATGTATAGTCCCGGTTAATTTTTGTAACCTGTATCGTTTGGTCCATGCGCTGGCTAACGTTATGGGCCACCTTGGTGGTCGCGTGTTTCGGCCTGGTATGCGCGGCCGCGCTATACGACACCCGCCAGGATGCCAGGCGAGCGGCCAGGGAAGCCACGGTGAACCTGGGCCGGGTGGTCGCCGACGGCATCGGCCGCGACATCGAGCTGGTCGACCTCTCTCTGCAATCCATGCTCAATGGCCTGCGGCTTGCCGAAGCCGAAGGCCTGGATCCTTATCGCCGTCACCAACTGCTGTTCGGCAGCCTGCCGCAGATGCGCGGCGTGGGAACGATGGTGGTGCTGGACACCGAGGGCCGGATGCTGACCGACTCCAAGTCGGTGCAGCCGCGCGGCGTCGAGTTTTCGCAGCGCGACTATTTCCGCGTGCACAAGGAAGCTTCCGACGTCGGACTGTTCGTGAGCCGGCCTTTTTTCTCGCGGCTGACCAATATGTGGTCCATCGCCATCAGCCGCCGCGTGAGCCGGCCCGACGGCAGCTTCGGCGGCGTGGTGGTCAGCACGCTGCGCATCTCCCACCTGGAAAACCAGTTCCGCCAACTGGACCTGCGCCAGAATGGCTCCATCATGCTGCTGCGCGCCGACGGCTCGGTCATGGCGCGTTTCCCGGCGGTACAGGGCCTGCTGGGCAAGCAATTGGCCGATCTCGAGCTGTTCAAGCGCTATCCGGCATCGGACACCGGTTCGTACGAGGCCGTGTCGGCCACGGATGGGGTGACCCGGCTTTATTCCTTCACGGCGGTCGAGCCCCCGCTGCCGCTGATCGTGCTGGTGGGCATGGCCGACAGCGACATCTATGCGGCCTGGCGCAACAAGGCGGGGATCATCGCCATGCTTACGCTGCTGCTGTGCATGGGCACCATGGTGCTGGTGTGGATGCTGCGCCGGGAGTTCGCGCTGCGTCTGGCGGCCGAGCGCAGCGCGCTGCGCAGCGAGGCCCGGTACCGGGTGCTGGCCGAGAATTCGGCCGACATCATCGCGCTGTGCCGGGCGGACGGCATCGTCA
This sequence comes from Pigmentiphaga sp. YJ18, assembly GCF_038066655.1. NCBI lineage: Bacteria > Pseudomonadati > Pseudomonadota > Betaproteobacteria > Burkholderiales > Alcaligenaceae > Pigmentiphaga > Pigmentiphaga sp. YJ18. The sequence goes on from NZ_JBBUKU010000002.1 coordinate 308,868, forward strand.
CCTATATCTCGCCGGCCATCAAGGACGTGCTGGGGTGGGTGCCGGGGGACATCGAAGGGCGCAACATCGACGACTTCGTGCGGGCGGACTACGTGCCGCTGTTCTCCGGGGACGAGCAGTCCTGGCCGCGCATGCTGACCTTTCCGGCGCGCCACCGGGATTCGTCGTGGAGCTGGCTGGAGGCCAGCGTCAAGCGCCTGCCGCCCGAGATGGGCGACGAGCGCTGCATCCTGAACATCCGCGACGTCTCGCGCCGCAAGAAGGCCGAGGAAGCCCTGGAGGCCGAGAATGCCCAGCTGCTGGCCATGGCGGCCACCGACGGCCTGACCAACCTGTCGAACCGCCGCCGCTTCGACGAGGCGCTGGAGCGGGAATGGCGGCGCGCCGCGCGCGAGGAAAGCTCGCTGGCGCTGCTGCTGATCGATGCCGACCATTTCAAGGCGCTGAACGACCACTACGGCCACCAGCATGGCGACCAGTACCTGCGCACCATCGCCCAGGTGATCCAGGGCAATATCCGGCGCCCGGCCGACATGGCGGCGCGCTACGGCGGCGAGGAATTCGCGGTGCTGCTGCCCAAGACGGACATCGATGGCGCCTATCTGATCGCCGAGAACATTCGCAAGGCCACGCTGGATGCGCGGATTCCCCACCTGAAGAGCGAGCAGGGCGTGATGACGGTCAGCATCGGCGTCGATGCGATGGTGCCGGGCCATGCCACCGCGGCGGCGCTGCTGGTGCGCCAGGCCGATGCCGCGCTGTACGCCGCCAAGCGGCAGGGGCGCAATCGCACCTGCGTCTACGAACCGCAGCAGGGGTCGATGTCGCGTTCGGTATGAAGGCCGGGGCGCGGCGCGGCTGCAAGCCCCGGGCTTGGGGTACGATAGGGCTCTCTACAGGTACAGACCGCGCCAGGCGTTCCCCGGGGGCGACAGGCGCATCATTCATGGCATTCAAGGTTTTCGATCTGCAATGCGAGCACGGCCACGTTTTCGAAGGCTGGTTCAGCTCGCACTCCGATTTCGACACGCAACGCGAAAGCGGCCTGATCAGCTGCCCGCTGTGCGATAGCAAATCCATCGACAAGAAATTGTCGGCCCCCATGCTGAACGTCTCCGGCAGCAAGGCGCCGGCCACTCCCGCCGCGCGCGAACCCGGCAACGCCCCCATGTCCCCCGACATGCAGGCCGCCATGCTGAAACAATTGCGGGAAGCCCTGCGCCAGACCGAAAACGTCGGCGAACGCTTCGCCACTGAAGCCCGGCGCATCCACCACGGCGACGCCCCCGAACGCCCCATCCGCGGCGTGGCCACCCAGCAGGAACGCCAGTCCCTGGCCGAAGAAGGCATAGCCGTAGCCCCCATCCCCGCCCTGCTAGACGACGACCGCTTGCAATAAGGACGTTTGTTCGTCCCGCAAAGCGGGGCGAACCTGCGCCTGCCCTGCGCCAAAAAAGCGCAAGCCAACCAATAGACGAAACTATGGGGGAAAGGGGGCCAAAGGCCCCCAAGAAAGACGAGGCGAAGTGGATCCGGCTCCGCCGGTCCACTTCGACGCCCCACGGGGCCCGGCGCCGGGCCGCCCCAAGGCGGGCCCCGGCCCCCTCGGGGGGCTGCCGCGTAGCGGCTGGGGGCTCACCATGCCGGGCGCGCGTAAGCGCGTAGGGGGGGGGGCTTATTTCACCCTGCTACGGTACTCGCCCGTACGGGTGTCGATCTCGATCTTGTCGCCGATTTCGCAGAACAGCGGCACCGGCAGTTCGTAGCCAGTGTTGACCTTGGCGGGTTTCATGACCTTGCCCGAGGTGTCGCCACGCACGGCCGGCTCGGTGTAGACGATCTCGCGCACGACGATGGTGGGCATTTCCACCGAGATCGCGCGGCCTTCGTAGAAGACCACCTCGACGGGCATGCCTTCTTCCAGGTAGTGCAGGGCATCGCCCATGCTCTCGGCTTCGACTTCGTACTGGTTGTACTCGGTGTCCATGAAGACATACATGGGGTCGGCGAAGTACGAGTAGGTGCACTCGCGGCGCTCGAGCACCAGGATTTCGAACTTTTCGTCGGCCTTGTAGACGGATTCCGTGCCCGAACCGGTCAGCAGGTTCTTGAGCTTCATCTTGACGACGGCGGCGTTGCGGCCGGACTTGTTGTATTCGGCCTTCAGGACGACCAGGGGATCCTTGCCGACCATGATGACGTTGCCGACGCGCAATTCCTGAGCGATTTTCATGCTGGAGCAACCTTAGGGGAGGGAACGCTAGTGACAGCCGGCGTGTAGCGCCGCGATGTCCAAAAGACGGCCATATGGCCTGTGCAGCCAACTAGTATAGCCCGGGACAGGGTGCCCCGGCTAGTTCCGCGTCAGGCGTGGTTTTCCTGCCGTGCCGCGCAGAAACCGGCCAGTTGGGTGGCCAGGTCGGGCTGGGCGGCCAGGGTGTCGCTCCAGGCGCGCGCGGCCTCGCGCCACGGGTCGAACACCGCGGGCGACAAGGCCTCGGCCAGCAACGGTTGGAAGCGCGCCGCCCCGGCGTCGCCGTTCCAGGCGGCCTGGAGCGCCGCCGCGGCTTGCGGGGCGGGGTAGCGCCGCAGCCAGGCGTGCAGCTTGTCGACATGGGCGGCCTCGGCCTGGGGGTAGATGTGCCAGACCATGGGGCGGCCGGCCCACTGGGCGCGGATGAAGGAATCCTCGCCCCGGACGAAGTTCAGGTCGGCGCTCCACAGCAGGCGGTCGTAGTCGGCCTGGGGCAGGAAGGGCGCCCGCGCGATGCGCAGGCGGCCACGCGCGCCGGCGGTCAGGTAGGGGGCGACGCCGGGCGGGATGGCCAGCAGCGTGGGTATGTCGCCGCCCGCCAGTACGTCGGCCAGGATGGAGGCCGGTGCGTCGGGATAGCAGAACAGGGTGACCAGGCGTTCGCCGGCACAGGGCTCGGGCAGGCCGGCACCGCGCAGGAAGGCGGCCCGGGCGGCCGGATCGGCCTGGAGGGCATCGCGTTCGGCCAGCAGGCCGCGCTCGCGCAGCAGCCCGCCGGTCGCCGGCGTGAACCCGGGGAAGAAGAAGTACTTGCGCAGCCCGCCCGGCTGGGGTGAGGGCAGGGCATGGCAGTTCTCGACCCAGGTCTCGGCGCTCAGGTATTCCAGGTTGACCCAGACGGGCGGGCGCACCCGGTCCCGCATGCGCTGGACGAATTCGGCGGGCGGATCGCAGGCGAAGGCCTCGATGACCACGTCGCCCGGTTCCAGCGGCGGCGCCGGCCGCGTCCAGCGGACGATGTCCACGCCGTCGGCGCGCTGCGCGGCCGCCTTGGGATCGACCGCCGGCGCCAGGCGCGCCATGACCGGCAGGTCGTCCACCCACAGGCGCACCCGCCAGCCGTGCTCCCGCGCCAGTTGGCGGGCCAGGCGCCAGCACACGCCTATGTCGCCGTAGTTGTCGATCACGCGGCAGAAGATGTCGGCGCGCATCAGCGGTTTTCCTCGTCCCAAAGGACGCCATTATCGCCCGCGGCCCGGCCGTCCCCGGGCAGCATGCGGCGGGCCAGGTCCAGCCAGGCGCGCGCGGCGAACGAGAGGTAGCGGCCGCGGCGCCAGGCGAAGGCCATGTGCCACCACAACTGCGGATCCTGGAGCGGGACCACCGCCAGCCGAGAGCGGTCCAGTTGGCGGCTGAACAGCTCCGGCAGCAGGGCGAGCCCCACGCCGGCGGCCACCATGGAGGCCATGAAGTCCCACTGGCTGCTGCGGCCGGCGATCCGCGGCGTGAAGCCGGCCTGGACGCAGGCGGCGTGGACCACTTCGTTCAGCACGAAGCCCTCGCCGTAGAAGATGAAGGGTTCGGCCGCCAGTTCCTCCAGCCGGACCCGTTCGCGCCCGGCCCAGCTCGAGGATGCCGGCACGATCAGGCGCAGCGGGAAATTGCAGATGGGCAGCGTTTCGTATTCGTTTTCGTCCGCCGGCAGCAGCATGGCGCCGATCTCGAGCGTACCGGACTTCAGTTCGTCTTCGACCGAGCGCGAGCCGCGCTCGAACAGCCGCAGCTCGATCCCCGGATAGTCCTGATGGAAGCGTGCGAGCAGCGGGGCCAGCAGGTGGTGCGCCAGCGGTGGGGTGCCGACGACCAGTTCGCCCCGGGCGGCCTGGCGCACGTCGGACAGTTCGGCCTGCAACTGGGCGTGCAGGGCCAGCAGTTGCCGTCCGCGTTCCAGCACGATGCGGCCGGTGTCGGTCGGTTCGATGCGCCGGCCGAACTTGCGCAGCACCGGCGTGCCCAGTTCGTCCTCCAACTGCCGGATCATCTTGCTGACCGTGGGCTGGGTCACGAACAGCGCGCGCGCCGCCGCCGTGTAGCTTTGGCGCTGGACGACCTCGACGAAGTACCGCAGGGCGCGCAAATCCATTTCATTCCAATATGGAATTCTTAATATGGATTTTATTCATTTTCTAAATGGAAGCGTCTTGCCTAGAATTACGGGTATACCCGTAGAACAACCATGTCGCACCGCTTCCTTCCCCCCTTCGCCGTCCGCATCCTCCAGGTCCTGGCCCTGGTTGCAGTCTGGTGGGCCGCCGACACTGCCGTCCGCTGGACCGGCCTGCCCATCCCCGGCGGGGTGGTGGGCCTGTTCGCCGTGCTGGCGCTGCTGCTGAGCGGCCGCCTGCCGCTCCACCGCATCGACCTGGGCGCGCACTGGCTGCTGGCCGACATGCTGGTGTTCTTCATTCCCGCCGTGGTCGCGATGGTGCGCTACCAGGATCTGCTCAGGAACGAGGGGCTGAAGCTGGCGGCGGTCATCGTGCTGGGCAACGCCTGCGTCATGCTGACCACCGCGGCGACGGTGGAGTGGATCGCCCGGCGGCGCCGCGCCCGCGCGCCGGCGAAGGCGGCATCATGATCATCGTCCTGTGCGTGGTGGCCACGCTTGCCCTGTATTACCTGAACAAGCTGCTCCATGCCCGCCATCCGCGGCTCTGGACGCATCCCATCCTGCTGACGCCGCTGGCGTTGCTGGCCTTGTTGCTGGCCACGGGCATTTCGCTGGACGAATACGCGGCCGATACGCGCGTGCTGCTGTGGTTCCTGGGCCCGGCCACGGTGGCGTTCGCGGTACCGATCTACCAGTACCGGCGCCTGATACGGGAGCTGTGGCCGGCCCTGGCCGTGGGCACGGTGGCGGGCGTGACGGCTGCGGTGGCCAGTTCGTGGTGGCTGGCGCGGGCCTTCCACCTGGCCCCCGAGGTCGCGCGCAGCCTGCTGGTGCGCTCGGTCTCCACGCCCTTCGCCATGGCCACGGCGGACCGCTTCGGCGGCGACGCCGACCTGGCGGCGATGTTCGTGGTCTTCACCGGGCTGGCCGGCATGCTGACCGGCGAATTGATCCTGGCCCTGATGCCGCGCCGTTCGGAGCTGGCCTCCGGCGCGTCCTACGGCGCCGCGGCCCACGCGCTGGGCACGGCCAAGGCGCGCGAGCTGGGCGAGGAAGCCGGCGTGATGGCCAGCCTGCTGATGATATTCAGCGGCCTGTCCATGGTGCTGCTGGCACCGGTCCTGGGCGCCTGGCTGGCCTGAGGCCCGCGGCGCGCCGGCAGGGGACGCCGCCCCCGCGCGTCAGCGCCGCTGGTACTGCGTGGATCCGAACAGGTTTTCCTTCGCGGTGGCGTCCTGCGGCTTGCGCTGATCGGCCAGGACCTGGATGCCGCGCTGCACGGCCGGTCGGGCGTGGATCTCGTCGAACCAGCGCTTGACGTTGGGGAAGTCCGCCAGGTCCACCCCCTGGTTGGCGTGCGAGCGGGTCCAGGGCCAGGTGGCCATGTCGGCGATGGTGTAGGCGCGTCCGGCCAGGAAGGCCTGGCGGGACAACTGCTTGTCCATGACGCTGTACAGCCGCCGGGATTCGTTGGTGTAGCGGTTGGTGGCGTATTCGATGCGCTCGGGCGCGTACAGCCGGAAATGGTGGGCTTGGCCCAGCATGGGGCCGACGCCGCCCATCTGGAACATCAGCCATTGCAGTGTGCTGTAGCGCTCGCGGTCGGTCTTGCCCAGGAACTTGCCGGTCTTGCCGGCCAGGTAGACCAGGATGGCGCCGGACTCGAACAGCGAGATCGGCTTGCCGTCGGGCCCCTCGGGATCGACGATGGCGGGAATCTTGTTGTTGGGGCTGATGGCCAGGAACTCTTCCTTGAACTGGTCGCCAGCCCCGATGTTGATGCCCGTCACTTCGTACGGAAGCTTGCACTCCTCGAGCATGATGTGCACTTTGTGGCCATTGGGCGTCGGCCAGGAGTAGACCTGGATGGGCTGCTGGGCCGGCTTGGCGATCTTGTCGGTCATGCGGGACTCCGGAAAAGAGGTCGAATTCGATGCGATTATGCGACAAAGACCCTCGCTCGTGGCCCATAGGCCGCCCTTGCGGAAGGGATACGGGCGGCGATCTTTGACCGTGGCGCACAGCAGCTGCACCGAATGCGGGCTGGGCAGGGGGGCGACAAAGGAAGATAATCCGTGTTTACCCTTGGCCGGATCCGCCTTCCGGCCGCTGGCTGCCAGCGCGCAACGACCGCTGCGGCGGGACCAGCGACCGGCTTCGTCCGGAGGCGCCGCGAGGCCTCGTGCCCGGCGCCAGGCGCAGGTTTCCTTTGTTTTTCGGCCCATCCCATGACTCGTCCGCGTTTCCTGCCCGATAATTTCACACTCAGCCTGATCGTCGTCGTCACCCTTGCCAGCTTCCTGCCATGTTCCGGGCAGACGGCCGTGGTATTCGACTGGATCACCAACATCGCCATCGGCCTGCTGTTCTTCCTGCACGGCGCCAAGCTGTCGCGCGAGGCCATCGTCGCCGGCGCCACCCACTGGCGGCTGCATCTGCTGATCTTCGTATTCACCTTCGTCATGTTCCCCGTCCTGGGGATGGCGTTCAAGCCGCTCCTGGCGCCGCTGGTCACCCCCGACCTGTACCTGGGCATCCTGTTCCTGTGCGCCCTGCCGGCCACGGTGCAGTCGGCCATCGCGCTCACGTCCATCGCGCGCGGCAACATCCCGGCGGCCATCTGCAGCGCCTCGGCCTCCAGCCTGCTGGGCATCTTCCTGACGCCGGTGCTGGTCAAGCTGATGATGAGCACCGCCGGCGAGGCGGCCTTCTCGTTCGACGCGGTGGGCAAGATCCTGATGCAACTGCTGCTGCCCTTCGTGGTGGGGCAGGTGATGCGCCGCTGGATAGGCGGCTGGGTCGCGCGCCATCGCGCCGTGCTCAAGTACGTGGACCAGGGCTCCATCCTGCTGGTGGTCTATTCGGCCTTCAGCGAGGCCGTGGTGGGCGGCCTGTGGCACCAGACCTCGACCGCGACGCTGGCCGGCGTGCTGGTGGCCTGCGCGGTGATCCTGGCCGTGGCGCTGCTGGCCACGACCTACATCAGCCGCGCGCTGGGATTCTCGAAAGAAGACGAGATCACCATCGTTTTCTGCGGGTCCAAGAAAAGCCTGGCCACCGGCATTCCCATGGCCAAGGTGCTGTTGTCCAGCAGCGCCGCCGGCGCCATTGTCCTGCCGCTGATGATCTTCCACCAGATGCAGCTGATGGTATGCGCGGTGCTGGCGCGCCGCTACGCCAACCGCCCCGAGGAAGCGACCGAGGCCAGCCCGCGCGCGGCCTGAGCGTCCGCCGCGTCCCGCTCAGTGGAAATGGGCGGGGCCGGCGTCGGCGTCCTCGGGAGGCTCGGCGTGCACCATTTCCCCCAGGGGGTTGGGGAAGTAGGGCGCGCCGCAGTCGTCGCAGAATTCCAGGGGCAGCAGGCCCTGCAGCTTGCGCAGGTCGGTCACGCCCAGTTCCCGCAGCTGGTCGGCGATCACGTCCATGACGGGCATCTCGGGATCGTCGTCGTCGCGGCCGAATATCGGCCAGGTCGAGCCATAGATGACGTCGTTGCTCTGGCGCTGGGTGAAGCCGATCCGGTATTCCTCGATCTCGGTTTCGCCGCAGGCGGCGATGACGGCGCGCAACTGGTCGGGCGCGATGCCCAGCGTGGCTTCGAGCCAGGCGACCGAGGCGCGCAGCGACAGCGGCCGCACGCGCCGGTCGGCTTCGCGGTTGTTGACGTAGTAGGCGTCCGGCAGCAGGCATTCGAAGCCGCAGCCGGGCAGCAGGTCGGCGAACAGCGGGGCGGCTTGCGCTTCCCACTGGGCCAGGCAGCTTTCACGCGTGTGCTCGGGCTTGCCGGGGTTTTCCTGCCAGCGGAACACCGGGGCGCCGCGCGGCACGGCAACGGCCGCCACCACGTAGCGCGTGTCGGCCAGCAGGTTCGCGACCTCGGTGTCGTCGGTGGCCGGCATGCGCGGCAGCGTCAGACCCAGCGCCTGCGAGCCCAGGCGGCTCAGCCATAGCCGCGTGGCGCTGAACGAGCGCGGCATCTGGTCCACGCTGTAGAGTTCCGGAGCCACCGCCATGCGCGCGTCGGCCGCCAGGATGTGGCCGTGCAGCTGGGCCTTCAGCGCATCCAGCAGGCCGATGCGTATCGGGCCGTAGGGAATGCTGAAACGGGTCCAGGCCACCACCGGCGCCACCACCAGCAGCACGTCGTGGTCCACGCCGTCCTTCTGCAGCGTCAGCGATTCCGACAGGGTCTCGGCCTGCTCGACCAGGATCTCGTAGGCGCCGGCGTTGCGCTGGTACAGGACCTCGAGCGCGGCCTCGATGGTCGCGTCCTGGCCGCCGTGCATGAGCTTCTCCAGCAGCGTGCCCAGTTCCCCCTCCCAGTAGCGGTCCTCGACCCGGCTGCCCGAGCCGTTGAGCGACAGGGACAGCGATACGAGTTTTTCGGCATCGCGATTGAGGCGGGACGAGGATGTGCTGCGGGAACGGGGCATGGAGGGGTCGCGGCTGACGGAATGATTGTTCGAGTCCGCTAGTTTATCTCCCCGGCGCCGGATGGGTGCGCAGGCGCGGCCCGGCGGCCAGCAACTGGCTGGGCACCTCGCGCGCGACCAGGCGCGGCAGGGTGGCCACGACCTCCAGCAGCGGGGCCAGCGAGACGCCGGTGTCCACGCCCATGCAGTCGAACATGTGGACGAGTTCCTCGGTGCTGGCGTTGCCGCTGGCGCCCGGCGCATAGGGACAGCCGCCCAGGCCGCCCACGGCGCCGTCGAAGCGCCGCACGCCGGCCTGCCAGGCCGCCAGCGCATTGGCCAGCGCCATGCCGCGGGTGTTGTGCAGATGCAGGGTCAAGGAGATGGAGGCGGGCAGGAGGGCGGCCAGCGACGCGGACAGGTCCGCCACCTGCGTGGGGTAGGCCATGCCGGTGGTGTCGCACAGCGTGATGCCGGCCGCGCCGGCGCCGGCGAATAGCCGCGCCAGCCGCTCGACCTCGGACGGCGCGATGTCGCCCTCGAACGGGCAGCCGAACGTGGTGGACAGCGAGACGTTGCAGGGCACGCGCGCCTGCGCGGCGCGTTCGAGCATGGCCAGCAACTGGGCCGTGGATTGTTCGCGGGTCATCCGCAGGTTGGCCTGGTTGTGGGTCTCGCTGACCGACATCACCAGGTTGAGTTCGTCGGCGCCGCTGTCCAGGGCGCGCTCCATGCCGCGCAGGTTGGGCACGAGGCAGGTGTAGACCACGCCGGGCCGGCGGCGGATGCGCTGCATGACGGCCTCGGCGTCGGCCAGCGCGGGAATGGCGCGGGCCGAGGTGAAGCTGGTCACCTCGATGCGGGCGAAGCCGCAGTCGGACAGCGCATCGACCAGCGCCACCTTGTCGTCGGTGGCGACGAAGGCGGGTTCGATCTGCAGCCCGTCGCGCGGGCCGACCTCGTTGATCTGGATCATGCGATCACTCCCTTGCCGCGCAGCGTCCGCAAGGCCTCGTCGTCCAGGCCCACGCCGCGCAGCACGGCGTCGGTGTGTTCGCCCAGGGTCGGCGCGCGGTGGCGGATGGCGCCCGGATGCGTGGACAGCTTGGGCACGATGCCGGGCATCTCGACCTTCAGGCCCTTGGCCGAGGTGACTGCCTGGATCATGTCGCGGGCGCGGTAGTGCGGGTCCTGGGCGATGTCGCGGGCGTTGTAGATGCGGCCGGCGGGCACGTCGGCCTCGCGCAGCGCGGCCAGCACCGCGCCGCTGTCCAGCGTGCGGGTCCAGGCGCCGATGGCCTCGTCCAGCTCGGCCGCGCGCTGCGCGCGGCCGTCGTTGCGGGCCAGGCCCGGGTCGTCGGCCAGGTCGTCGCGTCCCATGCGCCGCATCAGGCGCACGAAGATGCCATCGCCGTTGCCGGCGATCAGCACGTACTCGCCGTCGGCGCAAGGGTAGGCGTTCGAGGGAGCGATACCGGGCAGGGCGCCGCCCGCCGGCTGGCGCACGGCGCCGAACACCGAATACTCGGGCAGCAGGCTTTCACTCAGGTTGAACACGCTTTCGTACAGCGCGGTGTCGATCATCTGCCCCTGGCCGCCGCGCGCGTCGCGGTCGTACAGCGCCAGCAGCACGCCCATCGCGCCATGCAGGCCGGCGATCGTGTCGCCCAGCGACAGCCCCGCGCGCACGGGCGAGCGGCCCGGTTCGCCGGTCAGGTAGCGCAGCCCGGCCATGGCTTCGCCTATCGCCGCGAAACCCGGTTCGTCGCGTTTGGTTCCGGTCTGGCCGTAGCCCGAGACGCGCAGCATGATCAGGCGGGGATTCAGCGCATGCAGGGCTTCCCAGGACAGGCCCCATTTCTCCATGGCGCCGGGGCGGAAGTTCTCGATCAGCACGTCGGCCTGCGCGGCCAGCTTGCGCACTAGTTCCTGCCCTTCGGGTTGACGCAGGTCCACGCATACCGATTGCTTGCTGCGCGACTGGGCTTCCCACCAGACCGAGGTGCCCTCGTGCAGCATGCGCCACTTGCGCAGCGGATCGCCCTGGCCGGGCGGTTCGATCTTGATGATTTCGGCGCCGAAATCGGCCAGCGTCTTGGCGGCGAACGGGCCGGCGATCAACTGGCCCAGTTCCAGGATGCGGATGCCTTCGAGGATTTGCCGTGGCATGGGAGGTCTCGTGGGGGAAATGGCTTGGCGACAGTGTGACCCGAAACGTTCGGAGGGGGAAATGGCCGATCGGGCAAGCGGGGTTTGCCGGAATGCGAAAGCCGGCGCGGGGTCAGGCCGGCGCGGCGGCCGCCCGCAAGTGCGACACCAGCAGCCGCGCCGGCGCGGTCAGCGCCTCGGGCGCGCGCACGCCCAGCAGCAGGCCGCGCCTGGCCCAGCCGTCTTCCAGCGCGACCAGCTTCAGATTCATGGACTTCGCATGCGGGACCGCCGCGAGGCGGGGCAGGATCCCCACGCCCATGCCGGTCGAGACCATCCGGCAGATGGCATCGAAGCTGCGCACCTGGATGCGCGGCCGGATGGGCCGGTCCAGCCGGCTGCTTTCCTCCCGTATCCGGTTGGCGAGCGAGGTGGCGTCCGGCAGGCTGACGTAGTCATAGTCCAGCGTATCGCGAAAGGCCACCGAGCGCCGGGACGCCAGCGCGTGCGCGCGCGGCGCGATCAGCACCAGTTCGTCCTCGCGATAAGGGTAGGTCGCCAGGCCATCGGCGGGCGTGCGATCGGCGAACACGCCGACGTCGGCGCGGTTCTCGTTCACCGCGGCCACGATGTCCGCGCTGTTCTGTTCTTCGAGTTCGATGCGGATGCCGGGATGGCTCGCCATGAACCCGGCCAGGTCCTCCGGCAGGAACTGCGTGATGGACGAGGTATTGGCGGCGATGCGGACCTGGCCCACGGCGCCGCTGGCATAGTCGGACATCCGGCCGGCCAGTTGCTCCACGTCCTGCAGGATGCGCAGCGCGTGCCGCAGGCAGGCGCCTCCGGCCTCGGTCAGCTCCACGCCCGAGGCCCGGCGGTAGAGCAGGGGAGTACCCACCGTGTCCTCCAGGTCGGCGATGCGCCGGCTGGCCGCGCCCACCGCCAGGTTGGCCTGGCGGGCGCCGGCCGAGATGCTGCCGTGGCGCGCGACGGCCGCGAACAACGACAGCGTGACGAGATCGAAGCGCGAAAGATTGACCAAGCGTGGCTCCGCAGATGTGGCAAGGCCTGCGCCGGGCGCCGCGAGGGCACCGGAGGCGCAGGCCTCGGGTGGCGGCCCCGAGGGGCCGGCCGGCTTCAGGCTGCCAGCAACTGGCGCAGCACGAAGGGCAGGATGCCGCCGTGGTTGTAGTAGTCCACCTCGATGGGCGTGTCGATGCGCAGCAGCAGCGGGACCTGCCTGCTGGTACCGTTCTCGTAGTGGATGGTCAGCGTCACGTCCTGCTGGGGCTTGATGCCGTTTTCCAGCCCGGTGATGTCATAGGTCTCGCGGCCCGTGATGTTCAGGGACTGGATGCTGTCGCCTCCCTTGAACTGCAGCGGCAGCACGCCCATGCCCACCAGGTTGCTGCGGTGGATGCGCTCGAAGCTGCGCGCGATCACGGCCTTCACGCCCAGCAGCTGCGTGCCCTTGGCGGCCCAGTCGCGCGACGAACCCGTGCCGTATTCCTCGCCGCCGAAGATGACCGTGGGCGTGCCCTCGGCGATGTACTTCATGGCCGCGTCGTAGATCGACAGCTGTTCGCCGCTGGGCTGGTGCAGGGTCAGGCCGCCTTCCACGCGCGTGCCGTCGGCGTTGGGCGGGATCATCAGGTTCTTGATGCGCACGTTGGCGAAGGTGCCCCGCATCATGACCTCGTGATTGCCGCGGCGCGAGCCGTAGCTGTTGAAGTCGGCCTTCATCACGCCGTTGGCCTGCAGGTACCTGCCCGCGGGCGAGCTTTCCTTGATCGAGCCGGCCGGCGAGATGTGGTCGGTGGTGATGGAGTCGCCGAACAGGCCCAGGGCCCGGGCGTTCCTGACCACGGCATTGGCCGCGCCCGGCTCCATCGTGAAGTCCTCGAAGAACGGGGGCTCGGCGATGTAGGTCGACTTGGGCCAGTCGTAGATCTGCCCGGCCACGCCCTGGATGTCCTGCCACAGCTTGCCGGGGTTGGTCTTGACCTGGGCGTAGTTGCTCTTGAACGCCTTGGGATCCAGGGCGTATTTCATCAGCTTCTCGACTTCCGCCTGGGTCGGCCAGATGTCGCCCAGGTAGACATCGCCCTTGGTGCCGCGCCCCACCGGCTCGGTCATCAGGTCGCGCTTCATGGTGCCGGCGATGGCGTAGGCCACGACCAGCGGCGGCGAGGCCAGGAAGTTGGCCTTGATGTTCGGGTGGATGCGGGCCTCGAAGTTGCGGTTGCCCGACAGCACGGCCGCGCACACCAGGTCGTTCTTGGTGATGAGGTCGTTCAGCTCGGGCGCGAGGTCGCCGGCGTTGCCGATGCAGGTCGTGCAGCCGTAGGCCGCCACGTCGAAGCCGAGCTGTTCAAGATAGGGCAGCAGGTCGGTCTTCTGGAGGTACTCGGTCACGACGCGCGATCCGGGGGCGAGCGAGGTCTTGATGTGCGGCTTGACCTTGAGCCCGGCCTTCACCGCCTTCTTGGCCAGCAGGCCCGCCGCCAGCAGCACGCTGGGGTTGGACGTGTTGGTGCAGGAGGTGATGGCGGCGATCAGGATGTCGCCGTTCTGGATGGGGATGCCGTTGTCGGTCGTGAAGACCTGGTCGAGTTTCGCGGCGGGCTGCGAGAAGCCGTTCTCGGCAACCGGCTTGCTGAACAGGTCGCCGAAGGTGGCCTTGACGTCGCCGATCTCGATGCGGTCCTGGGGACGCTTGGGGCCGGCCAGCGAGGGCGCGACGGTGGACAGGTCCAGGGTCAGCAGCGTGGTGTAGTCGATGTCCTTGGCATTGGGCACGCCGAACATCTTCTGGGCGCGGTAATACGCTTCGAAGGCGTCGATTTCTTCCTTGGTGCGGCCCGTGCCCTTGAAGAAGTCGATGGTGCGCTCGTCCACGGGGAAAAAGCCCATGGTGGCGCCGTACTCGGGGGCCATGTTGCCGATGGTGGCGCGCTCGGAAACGGTCAGGCTGGCCGTGCCGGGACCACAGAACTCGACGAACTTGCCGACGACTTTCTCGCGGCGTAGCATCTCGGTGATGGTCAGGACCAGGTCGGTGGCGGTGACGCCTTCGCGCAGCTTGCCCTTGAGCTCGACGCCGACGACGTCGGGGGTCAGGATGTAGACGGGCTGGCCCAGCATGGCGGCCTCGGCCTCGATGCCGCCCACGCCCCAGCCGACCACGCCGATGCCGTTGATCATGGTGGTGTGGCTGTCGGTGCCGACCAGTGAGTCAGGGTAGTAGACCTTGTCGCGCTTGTGCACGCCCCGCGCCAGGTATTCGAGGTTCACCTGGTGGACGATGCCGAAGCCCGGGGGCACCACGCCGAAGGTGTCGAAGGCCTGCATGCCCCACTTCATGAACTGGTAGCGCTCGTGGTTGCGCTTGAATTCCAGCTTCATGTTGATGTCGAGGGCGTTCTTGGTGCCGTAGGCGTCGATCATGACGGAGTGGTCGACGACGAGGTCCACCGGAACCAGGGGTTCGATGGCCTTGGGATTCTTGTCGAGCTTGGCGGCGACGTTGCGCATGGCGGCCAGGTCGGCCAGCAGGGGAACGCCGGTGAAGTCCTGGAGCACGACGCGGGCGACGACGAAGGGGATTTCTTCTTCGCGCTTGGCGCCGGGTTTCCAGTTGGCGAGCTGTTTGATGTGTTCTTCGGTGACTTTCTTGCCGTCACAGTTGCGCAGGACGGATTCGAGCACGATCCGCAGGGAGACGGGCAGTCGCTCTACCGCCACGCCCAGGGCCTTGCCGAGCGCCGGGAGCGAGTAGTACTGGCCGGTTTTGCTGCCGATCTTGAACTCTTTCAGGGTTTTGAACGTGTTGTGCGGCATGATGGGCTCCGAAGGAAAACCGGTTAAATCTACCACTTATGTTGCGTCGTTGCGATGTAGGGGGCGGATGACTTTCTATAAGGGTAGGTCATATGTCTTATATAAGATATAAGACATAAAAATGCAAGTGATGATTTGGACTGCCGGATGGGGGAATGGTTCTTGAGACGGCCTGCTTCGTGGCTTGCGGGGAGGTGTTTGTCATCGGCCCGGCCGAGGCCGCTCTCCGCTATGCTTGAGCGTTCGCTTCCACAACAACAATGAAGGGGGGAAGTCCATGAAACGTCTGGGAATGGTGATCCTGGCCGGCGCGCTGGCGGGCTGTGCCACGAATCCGGGGGTGTCCGGGGGGGCGCTGGCGCCGCACCTGGAAAGCTGCAAGGGGGTCAGCGAGCAGGAGATCGCCGGCCTGTTCGACCGA
This sequence comes from Pigmentiphaga sp. YJ18, assembly GCF_038066655.1. Classification (NCBI taxonomy): domain Bacteria; kingdom Pseudomonadati; phylum Pseudomonadota; class Betaproteobacteria; order Burkholderiales; family Alcaligenaceae; genus Pigmentiphaga; species Pigmentiphaga sp. YJ18. Next base: position 324,113 of record NZ_JBBUKU010000002.1, read on the forward strand.
TGGAACCGCTCGCTGCAGACCGGCGATCCGCATCAGGTGGTGGCCAACTACGCGCCCGATTCGGTGCTGCTGCCCACCATGTCCAACCAGCCGCGCTACAGCGCGCAGGCCAAGGAGGACTACTTCCAGCATTTCCTGGAGGATCGTCCGGCGGGCCGGATCGACGAGCGCCGCATCGCGCTGGGGTGCAATACCGCCGTCGATTCGGGGCTGTACACCTTCACCTTCGCCCGGACGGGGGCCGCGGTCAAGGCTCGCTATACCTATGCCTATCGCTGGGACGGGCGGCAATGGCTGATCACCAGCCATCACTCGTCGGCGATGCCGGAAAGAAAGTAGGGGGCAGGGCGGGGGGAGCTGCCCGGAACGGGTGTTCTAGAATGGCGCCATCAAGCCATTGCGAACGATCCATGAGCACTCCCATACGCCTGACGCAGTACAGCCACGGGGCCGGCTGCGGCTGCAAGATATCGCCCAAGGTCCTGGATGTGATCCTGGCCGGCAGCGGCGCGCAGCATCTCGACCCGCGGTTGTGGGTGGGCAACGCCTCGCGCGACGATGCGGCGGTCTACGCGCTGGACGACGAGCGCGGCGTGGTGTCGACCACGGATTTCTTCATGCCCATCGTCGACGATCCCTTCGATTTCGGCCGCATCGCCGCCACCAACGCCATCAGCGACATCTATGCGATGGGTGGCGATCCGCTGCTGGCCATCGCTATCCTAGGCTGGCCGGTCAACCTGCTGCCGCCCGAGGTGGCGCGCGAGGTGGTGCGCGGCGGCCGGGCGGCCTGCGACGCGGCGGGCATTCCGCTGGCGGGCGGGCATTCGATCGACGCTCCCGAGCCGATATTCGGGCTGGCCGTGACCGGCGTGGTGGACAAGGCCCGGCTCAAGCGCAACGACACCGCCACGGTGGGCTGCAAGCTGTACCTGACCAAGCCGCTGGGCATCGGCATCCTGACCACGGCCGAGAAGAAGGCCAAGCTGCGCCCCGAAGATGTGAACCTGGCACGGGACTGGATGTGCACGCTGAACCGGCCGGGAAGCCGCTTCGGCCGGCTGGCCGGGGTCCAGGCCATGACCGACGTCACCGGCTTCGGCCTGCTGGGCCACCTGGTGGAGATGGCCGACGGCAGTGGCGTCAGCGCCCGCGTCGAGTTCGCCAAGGTGCCGCGCCTGCCGGGCGTGGAGCACTATCTGGCCGAAGGCTGCGTGCCAGGCGGCACGGGCCGCAATTTCGACAGCTATGGCCAGCGCATCGCCCCACTGGGCCAGGATCGCATCGACTTGTTGTGCGATCCGCAAACCAGCGGCGGCCTGCTGGTGGCGGTCGCGCCGGGGGCCGAGGACGAGTTCCTGGCGGCCGCCGCCGAATCCGGGCTGGCGCTCGAGCCCATCGGGGAACTGGTCGAGCGGCGCGACTACGCGGTCGAAGTGGTGTGATGCAAGGCGACATCGACGACTATCGCGCGCTGTTCCTGCGGGGCACGCCCCTGATGGACACGCGCGCGCCCATCGAATTCCGCAAGGGCGCTTTCCCGGGCGCGATCAACCTGCCGCTGATGACCGACATCGAGCGGCAGAAGGTCGGCACCTGCTACAAGCAGCAGGGCCAGGAGGCCGCGATCGCGCTGGGCCATCAACTGGTGCGTGGCCAGACCAAGGCCGAACGGGTCGAGGCCTGGGCGGCCTTCGCCCGCGCGCACCCCGAGGGCAGCCTGTACTGCTTCCGCGGCGGCCTGCGTTCGCAGATCGCCCAGCAGTGGCTGCGGGACGAGGCGGGCATCGCCTATCCGCGCGTGGTGGGTGGCTACAAGGCCATGCGCGGCTTCCTGATGGACACGCTGGAGCGCGCCGTGGCCGAGTGCGGCTTCGTCGTGCTGGGCGGCATGACGGGCACGGGCAAGACCGATGTGCTGCGGGCGCTGGACCATGCCCTGGACCTGGAGGGCCATGCCCATCATCGCGGATCGAGCTTCGGCAAGCACGCCACCGGGCAGCCGCCGCAGATCGGCTTCGAAAACGAATTGGCGATCGATGTCCTGAAGAAGCGGGAAGCCGGCCATGCTCGCTTCGTCCTGGAGGACGAGAGCCACGCGATAGGCAGTTGCAGCGTGCCGCTGGGCCTGTTCCAGGGCATGCAGGAATATCCGGTGGTCTGGCTGGAGGACAGCCTGGAGAACCGGGTGGAGCGCATCCTGCGCGACTACGTGGTCGACCTGTGCGCCGAGTTCGTGGCCATCCATGGCGAGGAGGCGGGCAGGGAGATGTTCGGCCAGCGCCTGCGGGAAAGTCTGGACAACATCCGCAGGCGGCTGGGCGGCGAACGGCACCAGCGCCTGGCGGCGATCATGGATGCCGCCCTGGCCGGGCAGGCGCGAGGAGACAGCGTCGAGCCGCACCGAGCCTGGATCGAGGAACTGCTGACCGGCTACTACGATCCCATGTACGTCTACCAGCGCAAGCTGAAGGCGGCGCGTATCGTGTTCACGGGCGACCAGCGCGCGGTGCTGGATTATTTGCGGGATCACGCGAGGGCATAGCGGGCGCTGCCCGTTCGGGAGCTGCGATGCACAAGAGCCGGTTGGGAAACATCGTCATCGACTGCAAGACTGGCGACCTGCTGTCGGAGGCCCGCTTCTGGAGCGCCGCGCTCGGGTGCCCCCTGCCCGCGGAGATCGATCCGGACGGGCGCTACATCCAGCTCGTGACCCGGCCCGGGGACGTCCAGGTCATCATCCAGAAGGTCGATCACGAAGCGCGGGCCCATCTCGACATCGAGACCGATGCGGTCGAGGCGGAAGTGGCGCGGCTGGAAAACCTCGGGGCCGTCGTGGTGTCCCGCAAGGAGGCCTGGGTGGTCATGCAGGCGCCCAGCGGACACCGGTTCTGCGTGGGCAAGCCTTACCGAGGCGGATTCGAACAGGGGGCCACCGTCTGGGATTGACGGCATGAACGCGTCCTAGGGTTTTCACTGATCCGCCAAGTTGTCGATTCTTGCGCTTCCCACTCGTCGTAGGCATGTAACCACCCTGACGAAAGGAGATTCACCATGGCTACCGGTACCGTCCGACTCCACCGTGTCCTGCGCGCCACCCCCGAGCGGGTCTATCGCGCCTTCGTCGAGGCCGATGCGCTGGCGAAGTGGCTGCCGCCGTATGGCTTCACCTGCCAGGTCCACCACCTGGAGGCCAAGGTAGGCGGGACATTCAAGATGTCCTTCCGGAACTTCACGACCGGCAATGCGCATTCCTTCGGCGGCGAATACCAGGAACTGGTTCCGTTCCAGAAGATCCGCTATACCGACAAGTTCGACGATCCCAACCTGCCGGGGGAAATGGCGGTGACGGTCGTGTTGAAGCAGGTGGCCTGCGGCACCGACCTGGACGTCGTGCAGGCCGGCATTCCCGAGGTCATTCCCACGGAGATGTGCTACCTGGGCTGGCAGGAATCGCTGCTCCAGCTGGCCAAGCTGGTCGAGCCGGAAATCCCGGATTGAGCGGATCAGCGCGTTTTCATCAGGTGCTGCGCCAGCGCGTGGTAGGCCGGTAGCGACGTCGGATCGTTGGCGGCGTTGCCCGCCACCGGATGCGACGCGAAGCGCGCGATCACCATTTCCGCCTTGGGATCGATGTAGATGGCCTGCCCGTGCACGCCGCGCGCGGCGAAGGCGCCGTGCGCGTTGTGCGTGACCCACCACATGTCGCGATAGGTCCAGCCCGCCAGCAGCGTGTAGCCGGCCTGGGCGAAGTCCGCCGGGTCGCCGCCGCGCCGGATGTCGGCCACGGCGGCGGCGGGCAGGATCTGCCGGCCGTTGAAAAAGCCGTTGTTCCGGATCATTTCGCCGAAGCGAGCCAGGTCGCGCAGGCCCGTGTTCAGGCCGCCGCCCGCGAACGGCGTGCCGGTCGAGTCGACCGTCATGTAGGCGTCCTGCTCGGCGCCCAGCCGGCTCCAGATGCGTTCCGACAGCAATTGCGCCACCGACATGCCGCTGGCGCGGGCCAGCACCCAGCCCAGTGCGTCGGTGTTGGCGGTGCGGTAGTGGAAAGCCGCACCGTGCCTGCCCTCGGGCTTCACTGTTCGCAGGAACTCGTAGTAGCTGCGCGGCCCGGTGTAGTCCGCGGGCTTGGGCAGGGGATTGCCGGCGGCCGCGTGCGCCCAGACCTCGGCGTCGGGATCGGCATAGTCCTCGCTGAAACGGATGCCGGTCGTCATGTCCATCAACTGGCGGACCGTCGCGTCGCCAAAGGCGGACGAAGCCAGTTCGGGCACGTATTCGGCAACGCGGCGCGACGGATCCAGCTTGCCCTCGGCCGCGAGCATGGCGGCCAGCGTGCCGATGAAGGATTTGGTCACCGACATCGCGCCGTGCTGGCCCTGGGGGCCGAGCACGCCGAAATAGCGTTCGTAGACGATGCGCCCTTTGTGCAGCACGACGATGCCGTCGGTGTAGTTGGCCTTCAGCGATGCCTGCCAGGTCATGGTCCGGCTCGAACCCAGCGGCTGGAAGACCACGCCGTCGATGTCGTCGCGCAAGGCCCGCGGCAGCGGCGTGGGGGCGTCCAGGCCGCGCGAGACGTTCACCGTGGGCATCAGCTGCCGGAAGTGCGAGACGCTCCAGCGCATCGCGGGGAAGCGGAAGTAGGAGCCGTCGTCGAAGCGCAGGATGCGGTCTGGCGGAGGCGGCGAGCCGACCATCCAGCCCAGCCTGGCAGGGTCGCTGGCATCGGCGTCGGGATAGGTGGGGGAGGGGGCGGCGGCCAATGCGGTACCGACGGCTACCAGGGGCAGCAGGGCGGCCAGAACGGCCGCGCGTGGCCGAGGTCGTGTGTCCATGTGGCTTCCTCGCTTCTGCTCCGGAGAACGTGGTCTCACTGTAGCAGCATGCCGCCGCGAGAAAGATCAGTCCTCCGGCCGCAGATGCGGGAACAGGATCACGTCGCGGATGCTGGGGCTGTCGGTCAGCAGCATCACCAGGCGGTCGATCCCGATGCCGCAGCCGGCCGTCGGAGGCATGCCGTATTCCAGCGCGCGGATGTAATCCGCGTCGTAGTACATGGCTTCCTCGTCGCCGGCGTCCTTGGCCTCGACCTGCTTGCGGAACCGTTCCGCCTGGTCCTCGGCATCGTTCAGCTCCGAGAACCCATTGGCGATCTCGCGTCCGACCATGAACAGCTCGAAGCGCTCGGTGATGCCCGGGCGCGTGTCGGACCCGCGCGCCAGCGGCGACACTTCCACCGGGTAGTCGATGATGTAGGTCGGCTGCCACAGTTTGGCTTCCGCCGTTTCCTCGAACAGCGCCAGCTGCAGCGCGCCCAGACCGGCGCGCGCCAGTTGCGGGCCGTCCACGTGGGCGCCCAGCCGCTTGAGTTCGGCGCGCACGAAGACTTCGTCGTTCAGCTGTTCATCGGTGTAGCCGGGCTGGGCGTACTTGTGGATGGCCTCGGTGATGGTCAGCCGGTCGAAGGGCTGCGACAGGTCCACCTCGCGGCCCTGGTAGGTCACCTTGGCGCCGCCGGTGGCGTCGATGGCGGCCTGGCGGATGAGTTGTTCGGTGAAGTCCATCAGCCAGCGGTAATCGCCGTAGGCCGCGTAGAACTCCATCATGGTGAATTCGGGGTTGTGCCGGGGGCTGACGCCTTCGTTGCGGAAGTTGCGGTTCAGCTCGAACACGCGCTCGAAGCCGCCCACGATCAGGCGCTTCAGGTAGAGCTCGGGCGCGATGCGCAGGTACATGGGCATGTCCAGCGCATTGTGGTGGGTCGTGAAGGGCTTGGCCGCGGCGCCGCCGGGGATGGCGTGCAGCATGGGCGTCTCCACCTCCAGGAAGCCGGCCTCGGTCATCAGGCGGCGGATGGAGGCGATGGCGCGGCTGCGCGCGACGAAGGTGTTGCGGGTCGACTCGGTCATGACGAGGTCGACGTAGCGCTGGCGGTAGCGCATCTCCTGGTCGGCGATACCATGGAACTTGTCGGGCAGGGGGCGCAGCGACTTGGTCAGCAGCCGCACCTCGGCGGCCTGGATCGACAGTTCGCCCTTGTTGGTCTTGAAGACCTTGCCGCGCACGGCCAGGATGTCGCCGATGTCCCAGTGCTTGAAGGCGTTGTAGACCTCTTCGCCCACCAGTTCCTTGCTCAGGTAGATCTGGATGCGGCCGGTCGAGTCCTGCAGGGTGGCGAAGCTGGCCTTGCCCATCACGCGCTTGAGCATCATGCGGCCGGCGACGCTGGCGGCGATGTCGGTGGCGTCCAGCGCTTCCTTTTCGGTGCCGTCATGCGCCGCATGCAGCGCGGCCGCGCGGTCGGCGGGCACGAAGTCGTTGGGGAAGGCCGGCCCGGCTTCGCGCAGGCGGGCGAGCTTGGCGCGCCGTTCGGCGATGATCTGGTTTTCGTCTTGCGCGGGTTCGTTGGCGGTGGGCCGGTTGTCGGTCATGATGGCTGTCGGGGTCGGTAATGTCGGATGTCGTCGATGTCGGTGCGACGACCGAAGTCGTCGCGTTGCCGGCGTCGGTCAGACGCCCTGTTTCAGGCTGGCTTCGATGAAGGGATCGAGATCGCCGTCCAGCACCTTCTGGGTGTTGGAGATTTCGACGTTGGTGCGCAGGTCCTTGATGCGGCTCTGGTCCAGCACGTACGAACGGATCTGGTGGCCCCAGCCCACGTCGGTCTTGGAGTCTTCCAGCTTCTGCTGTTCGGCCATGCGCTTGCGCATTTCCAGTTCGAACAGCTTGGACTTCAGCATCTGCATGGCTTCGGCGCGGTTGCGGTGCTGCGAACGGTCGTTCTGGCACTGCACGACGATGCCCGTGGGGATGTGGGTCATCCGCACCGCGGAGTCGGTCTTGTTGATGTGCTGGCCGCCCGCGCCGGAGGCGCGGAAGGTGTCCACGCGGATGTCGGCGGGGTTGACGTCGACCTCGAAGGAGTCGTCGACTTCCGGATACACGAACACGCTGGCGAACGAGGTGTGCCGGCCGCCGGACGAATCGAAGGGGCTCTTGCGCACCAGGCGGTGCACGCCGGTCTCGGTGCGCAGGTAGCCGAAGGCGTATTCGCCCTCGATCTTGATGGTGGCGGACTTGATGCCGGCCACTTCGCCTTCGGACTCTTCCATCAGCTCGGCCTTGAAGCCCTTGCGCTCGGCGTACTTCAGGTACTGCCGCAGCAGCATGGAGGCCCAGTCCTGCGCCTCGGTGCCGCCGGCGCCGGCCTGGATGTCCAGGAAGCAGTTCAGCGGGTCGGCCGGATTGGCGAACATGCGGCGGAATTCCAGTCCGCCCACTTTTTCCTCGATGCCCGAGGCATCTCCGACGATGGACTCCAGCGTGGCGTCGTCGTTGTCGGCGGCGGCCATCTCGAACAGCTCGGTGGCGTCGCGCAGGCCGGTGTCGATCTCGTTGATGGTCAGGACGATGGTTTCCAGCGCTTTCTTCTCGCGGCCCAGGTCCTGGGCGTGCTTGGGGTCGTTCCAGACGTCGGGGTTTTCCAGCTCGGCGTTTACGACCTGCAGGCGTTCATCTTTGACATCGTAGTCAAAGATACCTCCGTAGATCCTGGGTGCGAGCAGCCAGGTCCTGCAGTTGGGCTTCGAGTTGGTTGAGGCGTTCTGCTTCCATGCTGAATTCCAGGTGATTTTTCGCGTAACCCGCTATTTTAACGTAGGCCGGGCATTCGCCGGCGGGCCGCGCGCGGGATTCAGCGCGCCGCGTCCTGCCCGTGCTCGATCACCAGTTGGACGGACACCATGCCGTTCCAGTTGTTCAGCGCCAGGCGGTAGGCCAGGTCCACGGCGGGCGGCAGGGCGTCGGCATGGCCGAACCAGATCGCGTCGAAGCGCTGGCTGCCGCGTTCCAGCGCCAGCTTCAGGTGTTTCTCGCCCACTACTCGCTGGTTGCGGACGACGAAGGCGTCGACGAACACGGGAGCCGGGAACCCGGATCCCCAGACCTGCTGGTCCAGCAGGGTGGCGACCTCGGCGTTGGCGTAGTCGGTCTCCAGCGAACCGTCGGTTTCCAGCGCCGGTTCGAAGCGGCTGCGGCCCGTCAGTTCGCGCACGGCGGCGTCGAAGGCCGGTGCGAAGGCGGCGAAATCCGCCTCGTGCAGGGTCAGGCCGGCGGCCATGGCGTGGCCGCCGAACTTGCGGATCAGGCTGGGGTAGCGCTTGGAGACCAGATCCAGCGCGTCGCGCAGGTGCACGTCGGGCACGGAGCGGCCCGAACCGCGCAGTTCGCCGTCGCCGGCCGGCGCGAAGGCCAGGGTCGGGCACCAGAAGCGGTCCTTCAGGCGCGAGGCCACCAGGCCCACCACGCCCTGGTGCCACGAGGCGTCGAACACGCACAGGCTGGCGGCCGAGGCCGCGGGCAGCGCGTCCAGCGAGGCCAGGGCCTGATCGCGCATGCCGGCCTCGATCTCGCGGCGTTCGCGGTTCATGGTGTCGAGTTCGCGCGCCAGCTTCAGGGCCTCGTCCTCGTCGTCGGTGACCAGGCAGCGTATGCCCAGGCTCATGTCGGCCAGTCGGCCGGCGGCGTTGATGCGCGGACCCAGGGCGAAGCCCAGGTCGAAGGTGCTGGCCTCGCGGGCCTGGCGGCCGCTGACCGAGAACAGCGCACGCAGGCCGGGCTGCATGCGGCCGGCGCGTATGCGTTTCAGGCCCTGCGCCACCAGCAGGCGGTTGTTGGCATCCAGCCGGACGACGTCGGCCACGGTGCCCAGGGCCACGAGGTCGGTCAGGGCGTCCAGCCTGGGGCCGCTGTCGCCACCGAAGGCGCCGCGCTGGCGCAGCTCGGCCCGCAGCGCCAGCAACAGATAGAAGATGACGCCGACGCCCGCCAGGTGCTTGGACGGGAAGCCGCAGCCGGGCTGGTTGGGGTTGACGATGGCCAGGGCCTCGGGCAGGACGTCGCCGGGCAGGTGATGGTCGGTGATCACGACCTGCATGCCGGCCTCGCGCGCCGCCGCCACGCCGTCCAGACTGGCGATGCCGTTGTCGACGGTGATCAGGATGTCGGGCTTGCCGGCCGGATGGGCGCAGGCCAGGTCGACCACCGCCGGCGACAGACCGTAGCCGGTCTCGAAGCGGTTGGGCACCAGGAAGTCCACCACGGCGCCCATGGCGCGCAGGCCGCGCAGGCCCACGGCGCAGGCGGTGGCGCCATCGCAGTCGTAGTCGGCCACGATCAGCAGCCGCTTGCGCGCGGCGATGGCGTCGGCCAGCAGCGCGGCCGCGCGGCCGGCGTGGGTCAGCAGCGAAGGGGCCAGCATGGCCTGCCAGTCGGGCGCCGTTTCCTGCGGCGCGGCCACGCCGCGCGCCGCCCACAGGCGGGCCAGGAGGGGATGGATGCCGGCCAGTTCCAGGCGGCGCCGGGCCGCCGGATCGGGTTGACGGGTCAGGATTCTTGGGGCAACCACCAGCGTTTCCAGTCGTGTCGGGGGGTGGGCAGCCAGCGCAGCAGGGCGGGCCGCCGTTCCAGGTTCAGGGTGACCAGCCGTTCGCGGGCCGGCAGCACCAGGGTCAGTTGTCGCAGGGTGCCGGCGCGCAGGGCCGCGTCGGCCGGGGCGAACCAGTCGCGATCCAGCCGGGCGGCGGCGTCCAGCCAGGTGCGCCAGTCGTCGGTGCGCTCGGGCAGGGCCAGGTCGTCCAGCTCCACCAGCGCGCCGGGCCGGATCGCCGCGGCCGCATCGACGGGGCGCAGCCAGGGCAGGCCGTCGCGTTCGGCCAGCGCGCGCAGCCAGGGCGCGTTGCCGGCCACCAGCGAGGGCCGGCCGGCGGGCCAGTCCGGCCGCCACGGCGCGGCACCGCCGTACAGCCACAAGGCGTTGACCGGGACGAGCCCCCGCGCTTCGCGGTCGGCGTTCACCGGCGTCTCGTGCCAGTGCATCTGGATTTCGTTGACCAGCTTGCGCCAGGGCCGGGCCTCGGGCGTGCGCGGCCACCAGGCATCCAGCGCGGCGCCCGTCACGGCGTCCGGCGTGCCGGTGTGCCGGGCGGCGCCTTCGGGCAGGTCCAGGCGCCAGCGGCGCGGGCCGATGCCGCGGGCCGCCGCGCCATGCGCGTCCAGCGCGGGCTGGGCCGCGGCCAGCAGCGCGTCGCTTTCGCCTTGCGTCGTGTCCAGTTCGCCGGAGTCGGTCAGGACCAGGCCGTCGCGGCCGACCTGCACATGGGCCAGGTCCGCCAGCCAGACGGGGCGATCGGCTTGGGCGTCGTTCGCCAGCAGGGGCGCGAGTCCCGCGCCGACCTTGCCGTCAGGCGGCCGGTAGCCCGCGCGATGCAGCCACCAGTATTCGCGCGACGTGCAGCCCGCCTCGAAGGGGTCGAAGTCCTGCTGGACGGGGTGGGCGGCGCCCAGCCACGCGACCAGCGTGCGCACGGCGGGCTGGTCCGCCAGCTGCCGCGCCAGTTCGGGCGCGATGGCGGCGTCGGTCAGCAGGCCGGGAAGCAGCAGGGTCAGGGCGGAGGGCGAGGCGGGCACGGCGGTCGGATCCGGATGCGAGGGCCCGCGGGCGGCGGGCCGAATGGCCGGTATTGTAGGGGGTGGGGCGGAGGCGGTGCCGGCCGCCGCCTTCTGCCATAATACGCGCGTGCTCAAGATACCCTACGAATTCTGGATAGGCTGGCGCTATACGCGTGCCGGCCGCGGGCGGCGACGCGATCGCTTCATTTCCTTCATTGCCGCCAGTTCCATGGCGGGCATCGGCCTGGGCGTGGCGGCGCTGATCATCGTGCTGTCGGTCATGAACGGCTTCCAGAAGGAAGTGCGCGACCGCATGCTGTCGGTGCTGCCGCACATCGAGCTCTACCCGGTGGGGGGCGAGCGCGGCGCGGCGCTGGCCAACTGGCGCGAACTGACGGCGCAGGCCAAGAAGAATCCCGAGGTGCAGGCGGGGGCGCCCTACGTGGCGGCCCAGGCCATGATCGCCCGTGACCAGGTATTGCGCGGGGTGCAGGTGCGCGGTATCGATCCCGAGGCCGAACGCGACGTCTCCGACGTGGCCAAGAACATGGTGTCCGGGTCGCTGGACGACCTGAAGCCCGGCAGCTACGGCGTGGTGCTGGGTCGCGCGCTGGCCCAGGGCCTGGGCGTGGGGTTGGGCGATCCGATCCTGATGCTGGCCCCGCAGGGCTCGGTCACGCCCGCCGGCTTCACGCCCCGCATGCGGCAGTTCACCGTGGTGGGAGTGTTCGAGGCCGGCCACTACGAATACGATTCCAGCCTGGCCTTCGTGAACGTGGACGACGCGGCGCGGCTGTTCCGCGACAGCGGCATAGGCGGGGTGCGGCTGCGCATCGCCGACATGCAGAAGGCGCCGCAGGTGGCGCGCGACCTGGCGCAACTGCTGCCGCCGAACATTGCCGCCGCCGACTGGTCGCGCAACAACCGCACCTGGTTCGCCGCGGTGCAGACCGAAAAACGCATGATGTTCCTGATCCTGGCGCTGATCATCGCCGTGGCGGCCTTCAACCTGCTGTCCTCGCTGGTCATGGCGGTCAACGACAAGCAGGCGGACATCGCCATCCTGCGCACCCTGGGCGCCACGCCGGCCGAGATCGCCCGCATCTTCGTGGTGCAGGGGGCGCTGATCGGCGTCATCGGCACGCTGCTGGGCGTGGCGGGCGGCACGCTGATCGCCTACAACATCGATGTCATCGTGCCCGCCATCGAACATGCGCTGGGCATCCAGTTCCTGCCGCGCGACATCTACCTGATCACCGAACTGCCGTCCGATCCGCGCCTGTCCGACATCGTCACCATAGGCGTGACGTCGCTGGTGCTGTCGTTCCTGGCTACCCTGTATCCCAGCTGGCGCGCCTCACGCCTGCAACCGGCGGAGGTGCTGCGCCATGACTGATCGCCGCGTGGTGCTGGAAGGGCGGGGCATATCCAAGACCTATGCCGAGGGCGGAGAGCGCGTCACCGTGCTGCGCGGCGTGGACCTGCGCGTGCGCCAGGGTGAAATGGTGGCCCTGGTGGGCGCCTCGGGCTCGGGCAAGAGCACGCTGCTGCACGTGCTGGGGCTGCTGGACCAGCCCAGCGCGGGCGAGGTCCTGCTGGACGGCCAGGCGGCGGCCCGCTTCAACGAGAAGCAGCGCAGCCTGGCGCGCAACCGCAGCCTGGGATTCGTCTACCAGTTCCATCACCTGCTGGCCGAGTTCTCGGCGCTGGACAACGTCGCGATGCCGCTGATCGTGCGCCGCATGGACCGCGCACAGGCACGCCGTGCCGCAGCGGAAATGCTCGAGCAGGTGGGCCTGGGGCAGCGGGCCACCCACCACCCCGGCCAGTTGTCCGGCGGCGAGCGCCAGCGCGTGGCGCTGGCCCGCGCGCTGGTGACGCGGCCGCTATGCGTGCTGGCCGACGAACCCACCGGCAATCTCGACCGCCATACGGCGCGCGAGGTGTTCGGCCTGCTCAAGCGGCTGAACCAGGATCTGGACATGGCCTTCGTCATCGTGACCCACGACGCCGAGCTGGCGGCGCTGGCCGACCGGCAATTGAAGATGGCCGACGGCCTGCTGGCCGAGAAAGTTTCCGCCTAGGACGGCGAGACGGTAAAGTGGATCGATGCTGATCGATACCCATTGCCACCTCGATGCGGCCGAGTTCGGCCGCGACCGTTCGGACGTTGCCCGGCGGGCCCGCGCCGCGGGCGTGGCCGGCATCGTCATTCCCGCCGTGGGGCGCGACAATCTCTCCACCGTGCGCGACCTGGCCCATGCAATCCCGGGCGGTGCGTACGCGCTGGGCATCCATCCCATGTACGTGCGCGGCGCCGCCGACGACGACCTGGACCGCCTGCGCGACGCGGTGGCACGGGCCATGGGCGATCCGCGCTTCGTGGCCGTGGGCGAGATCGGCCTGGATTTCTTCGTCCAGGACATCGCCCAGGGCGAGCAGCGCGCGCGCCAGGAACGCTTCTACCACGCCCAGCTCAAGCTGGCGGCCGAGTTCGGCCTGCCCGTGCTGCTGCACGTGCGCCGTTCGCAGGACGTATTGTTGAAATACCTGCGGCGCGTGGAAGTGCCGGGCGGCATCGCCCATGCCTTCAACGGCAGCCGGCAGCAGGCCGACCAGTTCGTCGCGCGCGGTTTCGCGCTGGGCCTGGGCGGGGAAATGACCTATGAACGTTCGCGCAACATCCGCCGGCTGGCGGCCGCGATGGACCTGGCCGCGCTGGTGCTGGAAACCGACGCGCCCGACATTCCGCCGGCCTGGCTGCCGCGTGATGACCGGCGCAACGAGCCGGCGGAACTGCCGCGCATCGCCGCGGTGCTGGGCGAACTGCGCGGCCTGCCGGTGGCGGAGATCGCCGCGGCCACGTCGGCCAATGCGCGGCGGGTATTGCCGCGCTTGAGCGAGGCGCTGGCGGCCTGAGCGCCGCGAGGCCGCATCCCGGACAGATTCATCCCAGCGGGGGCTGCGTGGCGGCCCCGGCATGCCTACCATCCTGGCCTTGGGCCGGAGGAAGGACATGCTGCGTTTTGCATTGGTGGCGTTCGTGCTGGGCACGGCGGGGGTGCATGGCCTGCCGGCGGTGCCATCGGCCTGGGTGTCGGTGCTGGTGGGCGCAACGGTGTTGGCGGCGTGTGCCGTGGGGTGGCGATCGCTGCAACGACGCCGGCGGCCTCGCCGCGCGGCCGCCTTGCTCGCGCTCGCGGCTTTCGCGGCGGGGGGCGGCCTGGCGCTGGCGCGCATCGACCTGCGTTTGCAGGACAGCCTGTCGCCGGCGCAAGAGAACGTGCCCCGGGAGCTGGACTATCTCGTCACCAGCCTGGCCACGGCCACGGCGACCGGCCAGCGTTTCGAGGCGAAGGTGCTGGACCCGCCGGCCGGCGTGCCTGAGCAGGTGCAACTGTCATGGTGGGGGAAGGACGCGGAGGTGGTGCCGGGCGAACGCTGGCGCGGCACCGTGGTGCTGAAGCGGCCTCACGGCAACCTGAATCCTCACGGCTTCGACTACGAGGCCTATTTGTTCGAACGCGGCATACGGGCAACCGGGTCGGTGCGCGGCCGTCCCGCCAAGGTGGCGGACGACCCCTACGCCAGTTTCGACGTGGCGGTGCAGCGGGTGCGCCATGCATGCCGCGCGGCCCTGCGCCAGGCCCTGGAAGGCAAGCGCTACGGCGCCGTGCTGACGGCCCTGGCGATGGGCGACCAGGCCGGCGTGGACCGGCGTGACTGGGACACCTTCAACCGCACGGGCATCACGCACCTGGTGTCCATCAGCGGCCTGCACGTGACCATGCTGGCCGCGCTGGCAGGGTGGGCGGTGCTGCAGGCCTGGAAGCGCAGCCGCTGGGGTGGCATCCGATTGTCCGAGCGGCAGCCCGCCCAGGTCGTGGCAGCCGGTGCGGCGCTGGCCGTGGCGTGGCTGTACTGCCTGCTGGCGGGGTGGGGAGTGCCGGCCCGGCGGACCTTCTTCATGCTGGCCGTGGTGGCGGGGGCGGCGGCATGGCGCGTGCCGGTGTCCGGTTCGCGAGTGCTGGCGCCGGCGGCGGCGCTGGTCTGCGCGCTGGATCCCTGGGCCCCGCTGGCGGCCGGGTTCTGGCTGTCGTTCGGCGCGGTGGCGCTGCTGATCCTGTGTGGCGGCGGGCGCTGGCGGCAACGCGATGAATCGGCGCCGGCCGCCGCATGGTCCGCGCGGCTGGCCGCCCCGGTGCGCGAAGGCGCCCGGGCGCAGGCGGCGCTGACCGTGGGCCTGCTGCCCGCGCTGGCGCTGTTGTTCCAGCAGGTGTCGCTGGTATCGCCGCTGGCCAACGCCGTGGCCATCCCGATGGTCAGCCTGTTGGTCACGCCGCTGGCGCTGACGGCGCTCGCGCTGTGTGTCGTGCCGGGGCTGGCGCAGGCGGGCGCGGCCGCGGCGGCCGTCGCCCATGCCGTGTTCGAAGGGTTGATGGTGCCTTTGCAGTGGCTGGCCGAGACCCGGCTGGCGGCCGTCTCGCTGGCGGCGCCGCCTTGGCCGCTGTTCGCGCTGGCGCTGGCCGGCGTGGTCTGGGCCTTGCAGCCGCGCGGCCTGCCCGGGCGCTGGCTGGGGCTGGTGCTGCTGGTGCCCATGCTGGCCTATCGGCCCGAGCGTCCCGCGCCGGGCGAATGGCGTCTGGCGCTGCTGGACGTGGGGCAGGGCACCGCCATCGTGGTGGAGACGGCGCGCGCGACGCTGTTGTACGACACCGGGCCGCCCTATGGCGAGCAGGTCGATGCCGGCGGGCGCGTCGTCTGGCCCTATCTGCGCGCGCGAGGCATACGCCGGCTGGACCACGTGGTGGTGTCGCACGCCGACGCCGATCATGCGGGCGGCCTGCGCTCGGTGATCGCGGCCTTGCCCGTCGCGCGGGTGCATGCGTCCTACGATCTGGCGCCCGTGGACATCGGGCGGGCGGCTTTCGCGCGCTGCGCCGCCGGGCAGCGCTGGACGGTGGATGGCGTGGCGTTCGAGTTCCTGCATCCCGATTCCCCCGCGGGCGAGGTGCCGGCGCGTCGGCGCAATGCGCACAGCTGCGTGCTGCGGGTGCGCGGCGCCCATCACGCGGCCTTGCTGACGGGGGACATCGGCGCGGCCGAGGAGGCGGGCCTGGCGGGCGCCCGGGATCTGGCCGCCGATGTGGTGGCCGTGCCGCACCACGGGTCGCGGGGGTCGTCCAGTCCGGCGCTGGTCGCGGCCACGCGGGCCTCGCACGCCGTGGCGCAGGCGGGCTACCTGAACCGCTACCGCCACCCGCACCCCGACGCGCAGCGGCGGTGGCAGCGCGCGGGCGCCGTGTTCCACCGCACCGACCAGCACGGGGCGCTGGTGTTCACCTCGCAAGCCGGGGGGCTGCGGGTCGACCGCGAGCGCGAGTCCAGGCACCGTTATTGGCACACCGCGCCGTGACGGCGGTGGCTACAATCCCGAGTCCGGCCCAGCAAGGAACGCCTTCATGAATCACGACGCCTCGCCCGACTCCCTCCAGCCCCGCCTGGAGTTCGTGACCTGCCTGAGCCCGGCGGGCCTGCATCGCATGGCGTACTGGGAGTGGGGGGATCCGTCCAACGACCACGTGCTGGTCTGCGCGCACGGCCTGACCCGCTCGGGCCGCGATTTCGACGCGCTGGCGCGGCGCATGGCCGGCCGCTACCGGGTGGTCTGCCCGGACGTGGT
Source organism: Pigmentiphaga sp. YJ18 (assembly GCF_038066655.1). Classification (NCBI taxonomy): domain Bacteria; kingdom Pseudomonadati; phylum Pseudomonadota; class Betaproteobacteria; order Burkholderiales; family Alcaligenaceae; genus Pigmentiphaga; species Pigmentiphaga sp. YJ18. The sequence goes on from NZ_JBBUKU010000002.1 coordinate 340,248, forward strand.
GGGGCGCGGCCGCTCGGACTGGCTCGTCAATCCCGCCTATTACACGGTGCCGCAATACGTCGCGGACATGATGCCGCTGCTGGCCCGGGTGCAGGCCGAGACCTTGCACTGGTTCGGGACCTCGCTGGGCGGCCTGATCGGCATGGCGCTGGCGGGCCTGCAGGCGTCGCCCATCGACAAGCTGGTGCTGAACGACGTGGGCCCGCACCTGGACCCGGCGGCGCTGTCGCGCATCGGGCAGTACGTGGGCAAGGCGCCGGCCTTCGGCAGTTTCGAGGAAGCACGGGCCTACGTCAGCACGGTATCGGCTTCGTTCGGCCCGCATACGGCGGAACAGTGGGACGAGCTGACGCGGCACGTGGTGCGCCAGGTCGATGGCCCGGCCGGCCCGTGGACCATGCACTACGATCCGGCCATCGCCGAGGCCTTCGCGGCCATGGACCCGGCCACGGCCGTCGCGGCCGAAGCCGCGCTGTGGCACGTCTACACCAACATCGAGTGTCCCATCCTGATCGTGCGCGGCGAACAGTCGGACCTGCTGACCCAGGATACCGTGGCGGGGATGCTCGCCCGCAACCCGCATGCGCAATGCGTCGAGGTCGCCGGCGTCGGGCATGCGCCCACGTTCATGACGCCGGCGCAGCTGGATCTGGTGGACGGTTTCCTGCGCGACTAGCGGCCATCACGGCCTGCTATGCTTGCGGCTCCGAATCTGCTCCACAAAGAGGAAAACACCATGAGCATCGAGCGTTTCAGTGTCGGCAAGCGCATGTCCGAAATGGTCGTGCACGGCGGCGTGGCCTATCTGGCCGGCCAGGTAGCCGAGGATCCCTCCAAGGATCCGGCGGACCAGACCCGCCAGGTGCTGGCCGCCATCGACAAGCTGCTGGCCGCCGCCGGCACCGACAAGACCCGCATCCTGCGCGCGCAGATCTTCCTGGCCGACATCGCCGACTTCGCCGCGATGAACTCCGTCTGGGACGCCTGGGTGCCGGCCGGCCACACGCCCGCCCGCGCCACGGTCGAGGCCAAGCTGGCCGCGCCGGAATACAAGGTCGAGATCGTCGTCACCGCCGCGGTCTGATCCCGGTCTGCCCGGGCCGGACGCCGCCCGTTCAGCGGGGCAGCGCGGGCCCGGTTCCCAGCGGATCCTGCCGGTAGTACTGCGTCAGCAACGCATACCATTCGGGCATCGCGCGCCACAGCGGCTCGGGATGCACGAAGAACGCCTCGGAACTGACGGCGAAGAACTCGGCCTCGTCCGTGGCCGCATACGGATCCAGCGGCAACTGCGCATACCAGTGATCCGCTTCCTCGGATTCCGGATCCACGTCGGGCGGGATGGCCGCCTCGATTTCCTCCAGCCGGGCCAGCAGGGCGTCGTAGCTGCGTTCCAGCACGCCGCGCCACAGCCTGGGCCGGATCCCCGCATGCGCGTGCAGGCTGGGCATGCCGTCGGCCTGGCCGTATTGCAGGTCGAGCTTGTGGGCGAACTCGTGGATGACGACGTTGAAACCCGCCGGCCGCGCGAGGCCGGGGCTGGCGTCCTCCCAGGACAGCACGATGGGGCCGCCATCCCAGGCCTCGCCGGCGGCTTCCTCGACATATTCGTGCACCACGCCGTCCTCGTCCATGTCGGAGCGGGGGATCAGGAAGCCGCCCGGATAGACGATGACCTCGGACCACCCCTCGTACAGGCCCGGATCCAGGTACAGGATGGGCAGGCAGGCCTGTACCGCGATGGACAGGCGTATCTCGTCGGTCAGGACCTGGCCGGCCGCGCCGGTCATGGTCTTGCTGGCCAGGAACCACGCCGTCCGCGCCCGCAGTGCGTCGCGTTCGTCCTCGTTCAGGCGCGCGAGGAATGCATGCGAGGCCAGCGTTTGGGTCCATAATTCCGGATTGATGCGAGCCTGCATCTGCTCCACGCGGTGCTTCGATGCGCCGCGGGCAAACAGCCATCCCAACATACAATGAACTTCCCTGGTGGATAAGCGACTAGAGTACCGTGCCGGCGGCCAGGAAAGGCCGGCAGCGCCCCAAGTGTAAGACCATGAACTCATCCGCTCCCGAGACTTCCGCGACCGCGTCGGCGACCTTCGGTCCCGACTGGCAACAGGCGGCCAATGCCGGCCTGTCGGAGGCGGCGCAACTGGACTTGCAGAAGGCGCTCGAATGGTCGTTTCCCCGCTATGCGCGCGAACCGGCCGTGCCCGAGGGCGAGGGCTGGGCCGAGCACGCGGCCGGCGTGGTGGCGATCCTGGCGGGCTTGCAGGTGGACGGCCACACCCGCATGGCGGCGCTGCTGGCGATTGCCGTGGGCGACCGCGACGTCAGCGCCAATCCGCACAAGGATCCGGTCACGCTCCAGTTCGGTCCCGAGATCGGCAAGCTGGTGCACGGCTACCGTGCCCTGATCCGGCTGGGCCAGGTCACCCGCGACGCCAGCGATGCCTCGGCCGGCAGCGGCGCGCAGGCCGAGATGCTGCGCAAGATGCTGCTGGCCATGGCGGCCGACCTGCGCATCGTGCTGATGCGGCTGGCATCGCGCCTGCAGACCCTGCGCTGGCACGCCCAGCACAAGGTGCCGCTGCCCGAGGCGTTGTCGCGCGAGACGCTGGAACTCTACGCGCCGCTGGCCAACCGCCTGGGTATCTGGCAGGTCAAGTGGGAAATGGAAGACCTGGCCTTCCGCTTCCTAGAGCCGGTCCGCTACAAGGAAATCGCCCGGCTGCTGGAGGAAAAGCGCATCGAGCGCGAAGCCTTCATCGCCGACGCCATCGCGCGGGTGCGCCAGGCATTGGCGGGCGCGGGCATTGCCGCCGACGTCACCGGCCGGCCCAAGCACATCTACAGCATCTGGAACAAGATGCGCAACCGGCGCCTGGATTTCGCCGATCTGTACGACCTGCGCGCACTGCGCATCATCGTCGAGGACATCCGTACCTGCTACACGGTGCTGGGGCTGGTGCACCATCTGTGGACGCCGGTGCCCGACGAGTTCGACGACTACATCTCGCGGCCCAAGCCCAACGGCTATCGGTCGCTGCACACCGTGGTCTACGACCACGACGGCCGGCCCTTCGAGGTGCAGATCCGCACGCGCGAGATGCACCAGTTCGCCGAGTTCGGGATGGCCGCGCACTGGCGCTACAAGGAAGCGGGCGCCAAGGGCGGGCAGGTCAGCGCCGATTCGGAATACGACCGCAAGCTCAGCTGGATACGCCAACTGCTGGCCTGGAAGGCCGATGTCCAGGTCGACGACCAGATCGGACAGACGGCGCTCGACACGCTGGCCGACAACATCTACGTGCTGACGCCGCAGGCGCGGGTGATCGAACTGCCGCCAGGCGCGACGCCGGTGGATTTCGCCTACCAGGTCCATACGGATCTCGGGCACCGCTGCCGCGGCGCGCGCGTGGATGGCGCCATGGTCCCGCTGAACACGCGCCTGGCCACCGGCCAGACGGTGGAGATCATCGCCACCAAGTCGGGCGGGCCCTCGCGCGACTGGCTCAATCCCCAGCTGAACTACCTGGCCAGCCAGCGCTCGCGGGCCAAGGTGCGCGCCTGGTTCAACGCCATCGACATCCAGGAGCGCATCGCCCAGGGCCAGGGCATGCTGGAAAAGGAATTGCAGCGCCTGGGCAAGACCGCGACCAATCTCGAATCGCTGGCCCAGCAACTGGGCTTCGCGTGCGCCGAGGACTTGTACATCGCGCTGGCCAAGGACGAATTCAGCCTGCGGCACGTCGCGAGCGCCTTCGAGGCGCCGCCGCCCGATGCCGGTCCCGACCTGTCCGCGCTCACGCGCGACAGCCGGCCGGAAAGCGCGGTCCACGCGGGCAAGAGCGGCGTGCTGGTGGTGGGCGTCGATGCGCTGCTGACGCAACTGGCCAAGTGCTGCCGGCCGGCGCCGCCCGACCCCATCTCGGGCTTCGTGACGCGGGGCAGGGGCGTGTCCATCCATCGCTGCGATTGCAAGAGCTTTCGCTCGCTGGCCGCGCGCGAACCCGAGCGGGTCATCGACGTGACCTGGGGCGACACGCGCGACGCCGTCTATCCCGTGGACATCGTGGTGCTGGCCAACGACCGTCACGGGCTGCTGCGCGACATCTCGGAAGTCTTCGCGCGGCAACGCATCAACGTCATCGGCGTCAATACGCAAAGCCGGCAGGCCATTGCCCGCATGGTCTTCACCGCCGAGGTCGGCAACGGCGAGCACCTGGTGCGCGCGCTGGCGGGCATACGCGAAGTGCCGGGGGTGCTGGAGGCCGACCGGCGCTGATCCGGCCGGCCATGCAGCTCCGGCCGCGGCTTGCCTGGCGCTTAGGGTCTTTTCGACGGGGGATCGCCCACAGGGCGGTTGGGGGGGCAGAACTGGCCCGTCAGCAGGGCGTCGAGCACCCGCAGCGTTTCCTCCGGACAGCGGCCGACCTTCAGGTTGTTCACTGACACGTGCTGGATGGTGTTGTCCGGGTCGACGATGAACGTGGCGCGCAGGGCCACGCCTTCGCCGCGGTCGCGGATGCCCAGTTGGTCGACCAGCGCGCCCGCGCCGTCGGCGAACTGGTAGTGGTTCAGGTTCGCCAGCGCGGGCACGGCGCGGCGCCAGGCCAGCTTGGCGTATTCATTGTCGACGGACCCGCCCATCAGGACCGCGCCGCGCTGCGCCAGGGGCTCGGCCAGCGCGGCATAGCCCTCGATCTCGCTGGCGCAGATGTCGGAGAAATCCTTGGGGGTGAAATAGATGACCTTCCACTTGCCTGGAAACGAGGTCTCGCTCAGGGTCTCGAAGGCCGAGGCGCCGTTTTCCTCGGCCTCGTTGAAGCCTGGCTTGACGCCATGCACCTTGAAGGGTTCGAGCTTGGCTCCGATGGTTTTCATGCACGCTCCTCGGACAGCGCCGGCCTCGCGCGCCGGCGGCCGGGGCCGCCTACTTGGCGTCGACCGATTTTTGCGAGGAGGCCGGCAGGGTGATGCGGGCGGTCAGGCCGCCGCCATCCCGGTTCAGGAGGTTTAGGGTACCACCTGCGCGTTGCAGCAGCCGCTTGACGATGGCCAGGCCCAGTCCGGCGCCGCCGGCGTTGGTCCGCGCATCCGAGCCCCGGGTGAAGGGGCGGGTCAGGCGGGGCACGTCCTCGGCCTTGACGCCGGGGCCGTGGTCGGACACGTCGATCAGCACGTTGCTGCCCTGGCTGCTGACGGTCAGGTCGATGTGGGGTGCTTCGCCCGGCTTGTGGCCGTAGCGCCGCGCGTTCTCGAGCAGGTTGCCGACCACGCGCTGCAGGTCGGGGGCGGCGATGCGCGCCCACTGATTGGGGGTGATCGTGACCTGCAGCGAACCGCCCAGCGTCTCGGTGTGGCTGCATTCGCGCTCGACCATTTCGGACACGAGTTCGGAAATATTGGTGTTGCGGTCGGGCGCGCTGGAGGGGCGGGCATATTCCATGAACTGCCCGATGGTGCGGTCGATCTGGGCCAGGTCCTCGTCCACGGCGTCGCGGCTGGCTTCGGAAACGCCGCTCAGCTCGATCTCCAGCCGCAACCGGGCCAACGGTGTGCGCAGGTCGTGCGAGATGCCCGCCAGCATCAGCGCGCGGTCCGCCTCGGCGCGGTCCAGTTCCTCGACCATGCGGTTGAAGTTGGTGTTGACCCGGCGGATTTCCTCGGGGCCGCTTTCCGGCAGCGGCGGCGGGGTTTCGCCGCGGGACAACGCCAGCGTGGCGCGCGACAGGCGCGACAGCGGCCGGTTGACGAAGCCGACGATGACCGCCGCGCCCAGCAGCGACAGCAGCAGGGCGGCCGCGCCCCAGCCCAGCCACTCGACGCCGGGCACGCGTTCGGCGCGGTCGCGCTCGACCACCATCCAGTAGTCGTCGTCGTCGATGGAGAAGCTGACCCACAGGCCGGGGATGCGGTTGACTTCCCAGGCCACGATGGTTTCGGGCCCCAGGCGGTCGATCACCTGTTCTTCCACCCGCTGCAGGACCTGGCGGTCGGGCAGGCGGACGGTGATGTCATCCTTTTCATGGGGATAGATCTGGATGCCTTCGTTGGTGGCCAGGTCCAGAAGCAGATAGCGGCGTTCCTGCGGCGCGGAATGGATCAGGGCGGCGCGGGTGATGTTGACGACGGTGACGATCTGCTGGGCCACCTGCTGCGCGCGCGGTTCGACCTCCATGCTGCGGAAAGCCTGGAGCCATGCTGCCAGGCTTGCCGTCATCAGGACGGTAAGCAAAAGGAAGGTCCGGCTGAATAAACCCAGCCTGGACGCGACGCGCAGGGCGACCGACATGAATGCCTACGAGCGGATCAACTGCCCCCATCGGGCACGAATACGTAGCCGAGGCCCCACACAGTCTGGATGAACACGGGCTTGGCCGGATCGGGCTCGATCAGCTTGCGCAGCCGGGAGATCTGCACGTCCAGGCTGCGATCGAAGGCTTCGTATTCGCGGCCGCGCGCCAGTTCCATCAGCTTGTCCCGCGACAGCGGGATCTTGGGATGGCGGGCGAAGACCTTGAGCACGGAGAATTCGCCCGTGGTCAGGGCCACGGGTTCGTTGTCGCGCGTCAGGGTGCGGGTCGCCAGGTTCAGCACGTAGGGGCCGAACGTAACCGATTCATTGTCCTGGCTGGGCGCGCCGGGATGCTCTTCCGGACCCCGGCGGCGCAGCACCGCGTTGACGCGCGCCAGCAGTTCGCGGGGGTTGAAGGGCTTGGGCAGATAGTCGTCCGCGCCCATCTCCAGCCCGACGATGCGGTCGACATCCTCGGCCTTGGCCGTCAGCATGATGATGGGCGTGCTGTCGCGGGCGCCGCGCAGGCGGCGGCAGATCGACAGGCCGTCCTCTCCCGGCAGCATCAGGTCGAGCACGAGCAGGTCGAAACGCTCTCGCTGCCAGAGCTTATTCATGGTCTGGGCGTTTTCCGCGACCCAGACGGAGAAGCCCTGTTCGGCAAGGTAGCGGCGCAGCAGATCGCGCAGCCGCACGTCGTCGTCGACGACGAGGATTTTCTTGGGGGCGTTGGCTAGTGACATGGCGCGAATGTAACGGAGGAGTTTGTATCAATCCAGGGAGGGACATTGGTTGTTACATAAATGCCCGTTTGGTCACGCAGGCATCTATGACGCTGTCATGGGTACATCGTATGATTGAAACGTGAACAAAGTATTCGACTCCACTCGTACGGCAGGCTCCAGCGCGGCGATCATGCTGGGTGGGCTGTTCGTGATGATAACGGTATTGGCTGGTGGCGCGGCGATCGGCCAGGTCCGCGACCCCCGCGCAGCGCTACCCCGTGCCGACGCGGTACGCCCCGTCGACCCCGCCTCCGGCGGATTCGCCGGCCAGGTCGAAAGCGCGGTTTCACGGGCCGACGAGCAGGTCGATGCGGCGCGCGCGGCCACCGTGCCCCCGGCGGGACAGTCCGGCGTCATGCGCGCCTCCATGGATCCCTGGGCAGGTCCGGTCAGCCAGGACGAACGGCGGGTCGGGCCGCGCAAGCTGTCTTCCGAGGAAAGGGTGCTGTTGCGGCAGGAAATCCGCCGTGCCAGCGAAGAAGTGTACGAACCCTATCGCAAGCACAAGCACTGAAAACCGGGTGCAGATCCCGGTATTTCCCCTCGTCTGGTCTTACAATTGCAGCCCATGTCGCTGCATATCCTTTCCCTGGAAACTTCCTCCGCCTGGTGCGGCGTGGCCTTGTTGCGCGCCGCGGGTGCCGGTGCCGTCGATCTCCTCGTGCGCGAGCACCAGGGCGTGCAGGAGCACTCGGCCCGGCTGCTGCCCATGGTGCAGGAGGTGCTGGACGAGGCCGGCATCGCCCGGACGCAACTCGATGCCATCGCCTTCGGGCAGGGCCCCGGGGGATTCACCGGGCTGCGGGTCGCCTGCGGGGTGGCGCAGGGTCTGGGGTTCGCCCTGGGCCGGCCGGTGATACCCGTGGTGTCGCACGCCGCCGTGGCGCAGCAGGTCCGGGATCCCGGCCAGCGGCCGCTGGTGGTGGCCATGGATGCGCGCATGCAGGAAATCTATCTGGCGGTCTACCGCCGCGAATCGGCCGACCGGCTGGCCTGCCTGATCGAACCGCAACTGATGGCGGGCGACGGGCTCGAGGCCTGGCTGCGCGGGCGCCTGGCGGCCCTGGGCGCGCAGGCGCCCTGGCTGTGCGGCGACGCGGCGGCCGCCTATCCGGAAGTTTTCGCCGGCTTCGGGCCGGACGAGCGGGCGGACGTTGCCCGGCCCACCGCCGCCGCGGTCGCCCGACTGGCGCATGGCGCCTACCTGCGCGGCGAAACCGTCGCGCCGGAGCTGGCCGCGCCCTTGTACGTGCGGGACAAGGTGGCTTTCACCACCGCGGAAAGGCAAGCCGGGGCGGGGGGCAATCCCCGTGTCGCCACATCGGGAGCGCAATCATGAACGCGGTGCAGGGCCGGGCATCGATCGACGCGGCGAGCATCCTGGCGGGCTGGGGGCAGGCCTGCCGTCCCATGACGGAACAGGATCTGGACCAGGTGGACGCGGTCGAGCGCCAGATCTATTCCTTTCCCTGGACCCGCGGCAATTTCGCCGATTCGCTGCGCTCGGGCTACGACGCCTGGGTGGTGCGCGACGGCGAACGCCTGCTGGGCTATTGCATCGTGATGGTGGCGCTGGACGAGGCGCACCTGTTGAACATCAGCGTGGCGCCGCAGGCGCAGGGCCTGGGGCTGGGCCGGCGGTTGCTGGCCTGGGTCGAGCAGTGCGCCGCCGCGCGCCAGGCGCACAGCCTGCTGCTGGAGGTGCGGCCCTCGAACCTGGTGGCCAAGGGCTTGTACGAACGCTCGGGCTACGAACGCATCGGCTTGCGCCGCGGCTACTACCCGTCGCTGCGCGGGCGGGAAGACGCGATCGTCATGCGCAAGGCGCTGGCAGTCCATCCCATTCCTGGAGGTTTCCATGGCGACTGAGCGCAACGGCGCCGATGGCATGAGCGCGGTCCGGCGCGCCTGGCTGCGCGAGCTGGGCGTGGAGCGGCTGTGGAACCTGCCCGGCGCTGCCGCGCCGGCGGCCGCACCCGAGCTTGCGCCGGCGGCGGAGGTGCCCGTGGCACCTCCGCAGAGTCCGGTGCGGGAATCCGTGGCGACCGTCCCCGCCGTCGAGCCCGAGAGGGCCGAACCCGTGGCCCTCGTGCAGGAAATTCCCATGCAGGAGCTCCCGGCGCCGGCCGCCATGCCCGCCGATCCCGAGCAGGCCTGGGCCGCGTTGCAGGACGAGGTGCGCGACTGCGTGGCCTGTGGCCTGTGCAAGGGGCGCACGCAAACCGTGTTCGGCACCGGCTCGCCCAAGGCGCGCTGGCTGCTGGTGGGCGAGGCGCCGGGCGAACAGGAAGACAAGCAGGGCGCGCCTTTCGTGGGGCGCTCGGGCAAACTGCTCGACAGCATGCTGGCCTCCATCGCGCGTTCGCGCCAGCACGATGTATTCATCGCCAACGTCATCAAATGCCGTCCGCCCGGCAACCGCGACCCGCTGCCCGAGGAAGTGGCGCGCTGCAGTCCCTACCTGATGCGGCAGATCTCGCTCATCAACCCGGAAATGATCCTGGTGCTGGGGCGGTTCGCGGCGCAGACCCTGCTGGAGACCGACGCGCGCATAGGCAGCCTGCGGGGCAAGGTGCACAGCCTGTCGGTGGCGGGAAGGAAGGTGCCGGTGGTGGTGAGCTACCATCCGGCCTATCTGCTGCGCAGCCCGGCCGAGAAGGTCAAGGCCTGGCAGGACTTGCAGCTGGCCCTGTCGGTGGGGCGGCCCGGGAACTGACGGCCGCCGCGCGCGGGGCTAGTCCCCGCGCAGCGCCGTGCCGTGCGCGCGGCTGCCTATCACCAGGTCGAGGTCCGGGTGGGTGCGGTGGTTGTGGCGGTTCCAGCCCATGATCAGCAGCATGAGGCAGGCTACCAGCGTGCCGAAGATGATGATGATGGTGTTGATGGGAATCTGCATGCCCAGCATCAGCGAATAAACCGCCACCATCAGCAGGATGTTCAACTGCTCGTTGAAGTTCTGGACCGCGATCGAGTGGCCGGCCGACAGCAGCACGTGGCCCCGGTGCTGGAGCAAGGCGTTCATCGGCACGACGAAGAAGCCCCCCAGGCCGCCGATGGCGATCAGCAGCGCATAGACGAACCAGGGTTCGTAGGCCAGCGGCATCAGCATCACGACCAGGCCCATCACCACCCCCATGGGCAGCACGGCCAGCGCATGGTGCAGCGGCACCTTGCCGGCCAGCGTGGCGCCCAGGATGGTCCCTACCGACGCCACGCCCATCAGGATGGAGGCCTTGTTCAGCGGCAGCCCCAACTGCACGCGCCCCCATTCGATCACGATCAGCTGCAGCGTCGCGCCGGCCCCCCAGAACAGGGTGGTCACCGCCAGCGAGATCTGGCCCAGCTTGTCGCGCCACAGCGTGGCCACGAAGCAGCCGAAGGTGGTCATGAGCCTGATGGGGTTGCGCTGCTGGCGCGGGTAGCACACGCCGGTGGACGGGATGAGCAGGTTGAAGAAGGCGGCCACCAGGTACACCAGCGCGATGACCATGATGGCGGCCTCGGCCGGCGTCTGGATGTCGGGGCCGAAGCCGGGGCTGAGGTCCAGCGACAGCAGCCAGGCCGAGACCTTGGGGCTGATGAGCGCGCCGCCCAGGACCACGCCCAGGATGATGGACACCACGGTCAGCCCTTCGATCCAGCTGTTGCCCTTGACGAGCTGCTCGGGCGGCAGCAGTTCGGTGATGATGCCGTACTTGGCGGGCGAGTAGGCCGCCGCGCCTATGCCCACCAGCGCGTAGGCCGCGCACACCGTATAGACCTGGTGGTGGTCGGCCAGCCCGAAGCTGGCATGGGCGAACATGGTCAGGCAGCCGATGATCTTCACCGAGTTGGTGGCGAACATCACGCGGCCCTTGGGGAAGGAGTCCGCGAACGCGCCCACGAAGGCGGCCAGCAGGACATAGGCCAGGGCGAACGACCACTTGATCATGGGCGTCATCCAGTCCGGTCCGTCCAACTGCTGGATCAACGCGATCGCGGCGATGAAAAGCGCATTGTCGGCGAGCGAGGAAAAAAACTGCGCCGCCATGATCAGGTAAAAGCCGCGTTTCATCGGTAGGCGTGGACTCGTGTGCCTTTGAGTGGATCGGAAAGTGCCTCACTCGGGGCACTACGGCAGGAATGCGTGCCGCGCATCGTAGCGCAGGTTCCGCATCGCGTCCCGGCCGATCCGGTGGTAGTTACCCGCGGATATTGCTGCCGGGCGCGAATTCCTGCAGTTGCACGGCGGGCTGCGGTGTCCACCCGGGTTGGCGGTGCTCGGCGACGACGTTGGTGAAGATGCCGCCGCGCACGTACCACTTGGCGGTGATCCGCATGAAGCGCGGGGACAGCGCGCGCACGAGGTCGTCCAGGATCTCGTTGGTGACCGCTTCGTGGAACTTGCCTTCGTTGCGGAAGCTCCAGGCGTAGAGCTTCAGGCTCTTGAGCTCGACGCACAGCTGGTCGGGGATGTAGTCGATGATCAGCAGGGCGAAGTCCGGCTGTCCGGTCATCGGGCACAGGCAGGTGAATTCGGGCACCTCGATGTGGATCTGGAAGTCGCGCCCCGGGCTGGGGTTGGCGAAGGTGTCTAGGCTCTTGCTGGGTTGAGAGGGCATGTCTCTTGCGATCTATACGTAACGAAAATGAAAAAACAGGCTGGGCGGCGGCTCCTGGCGTAACCTTGCCGATGACCCTTTGGTATTATACGAAGGTGTATGGGCCCCACCCCCTCCGCGCTTCGCGCGGCCCCCTCAAGGGGGCGGCACTGGCGGACCGGCGGAGCCGGATCCTCGGTGCCCTGAGTCGGAGGTAGGGCGCGTTTTGCCATATCCGACCGGCTCGGGAGCGGATCGGTTCCTTTTCCTGTCTTTTTAAGCGAAGCTTCGTTTCCGGTGCGACTTACCCAGATCAAACTCGCAGGTTTCAAGTCGTTCGTCGACCCCACGTCCATCCAGGTGCCGAGCCAGCTGGTCGGCGTGGTGGGGCCCAATGGCTGCGGAAAGTCCAACATCATCGATGCCGTGCGCTGGGTCCTGGGCGAATCCAAGGCCTCCGAGCTGCGCGGCGAGTCCATGCAGGACGTGATCTTCAACGGATCGGTCAACCGCAAGCCGGCGGCGCGGTCCTCGGTCGAACTGGTGTTCGACAATGCCGAGGGCCGGGCGTCCGGACAATGGAGCCAGTACGGCGAAATCGCCGTCAAGCGCGTGCTGACCCGCGACGGCACCAGCAGCTATTTCGTCAACAACCAGCAGGTCCGCCGCCGCGACATCCATGACATCTTCCTGGGCACCGGCCTGGGGGCGCGCGGCTACGCCATCATCGGCCAGGGCATGATCTCGCGCATCATCGAGGCCCGGCCCGACGAACTGCGCGTGTTCCTGGAAGAGGCCGCCGGCGTGTCGCGCTACAAGGAACGCCGCCGCGAGACCGAGAACCGCCTGTCCGACACGCGCGAGAACATGACCCGGGTCGAGGACATCCTGCGCGAACTGGCCACCCAGCTCGAAAAGCTCGAGGCGCAGGCCGAGGTCGCCCAGCGCTACCAGGGATTCCAGGCGGAAAGCGAACAGAAGCAGCGTTTCCTGTGGCTGCTGAAGAAGCGCGAGGCCGACGGCGACCGCATGAAGCACGCGCTGGCCATCGAACAGGCCCAGACCGACCTCGAGGCCGCCATGGCCGGCCTGCGCAAGCTGGAGTCCGACCTGGAGGGCACGCGCCAGGCGCACTATGCCGCCAGTGATGCCGTCCATGCCGCGCAGGGCGGGCTGTACGAGGCGAATGCCGAGGTCAGCCGGCTCGAGGCCGAGATCAAGTACGTGGTCGAGGCCCGCAACCGCATGCAGGCCCAACTGGCGCAGCTGCAACAGCAGATCGCCCAGTGGAACGAGCAGCACGAGACCGGCAGCGACCAGCTGGCGCAGGCCGAGGAAGACCTGGCCGTGGGCGAGGCCCGGGCCGAGGAAGCGCGCATCGTGGCCGAAGAGGCGCAGGCCCAGTTGCCCGACGTCGAGGCCAAGGTGCGCGATGCCGCGTCCGGCTTGTCCGAGCTGCGCGGCGCGTTGTCCCAGGTCGAGCAGAACCTGGCCCTGACCGCCCAGGAGCAGCGCGAAGCCGACCGCCAGTTGCAGGCCCTGGCGCAGCGCCGCGAGCGCCTGGAGCAGGAAGAACGCAACCTGCAGCGCCCCGATCCGGTGCGGCTGGAACAATTGACGGGCGACCTGGCCGATACCGAGCAGCGCGTCGAGCATGCCCGGCAGGAACTGTCCACGCTGGACGCCCAGCTGCCGCAGGTCGATGCCGGCCGCCGCCAGGCCCAGGAGCTGGTGCAGAAGGAAGCGGCCGCCGTCTCGCAGATCGAGGCCCGGCTCTCGGCCCTGACCCGCTTGCAGCAGGACGTGCAGAAGCAGGGCGCGCTGCATCCCTGGCTGGAAAAGCATGAACTGACGCAGCTCGGCCGCCTGTGGCAGAAGCTGCATATCGAGCCCGGCTGGGAAACGGCGCTGGAAGCCGTGCTGCGCGAGCGGCTGGCCGCGCTGGAAGTCAGCAATCTCGAATGGGCCAAGGCTTTCTTCGGCGACTCGCCGCCCGCGCGGCTGGCCTTCTACCAGATGCCGCCGGCCACGGCGCCGGCCGCCGCGCCGGCGGCGCTGACGCCGTTGGCCTCGCTGTTGCGCATCACCGATCCGGGCCTGCGTTCCCTGATGGCCGACTGGCTGCGCGACGTCTACACGGCCGCCGACGCCACCCAGGCGCTGGCCGCGCGCACCCAGCTGCCCGAGGGCGGCCAGTTCGTGGTCAAGGAAGGGCACCTGATCGGGCACAACAGCGTCCGTTTCTACGCCCCCGATTCCGAGCAGGCCGGCATGCTGGCGCGCCAGCAGGAGATCGAGAACCTGCAACGCCAGTTGAAGGCGCAGCAGCTCATCGCCGACGAGGCCCGCTCCGCCGTGGCGCGCGCGGAAGCCGGCTACCAGCAGGTGGCCCAGGCCTTGCCCGCCTCACGCCAGCGCCTGGCCGAGGTCACCCAACGGCTGCACGCCATCCAGCTCGAGCATTCCAAGCTGTCGCAGCAGGCTGCCCAGTCCGAGGAACGCGCCGGGCGCATCCGCGAAGAACGCGCCGAGCTGGAAGCCCAGGAAGAAGAAGCCCGCATCCGCAAGGAAGAGGCCGAAGGCCGCTTCGAGATCCTGGATACCCAGCTGGGCGACAAGCAGTCCGCGTTCGAGGACGCGCAGATGGCCCAGGAACAACGCGAAGCCGACGTCCAGCGCGCGCGCGACCGCCTGCGCGAACTCGAACGGTCGGCCCAGGAGGCCAGCTTCGCCGAGCGGGGCCTGCGCGCCCGCATCGACGAACTGCGCCGCAGCCTGCAACTGGCGGGCGAGCAAAGCCAGCGCGCCGCCACCGAGGCCGAGCGGGTGCAGCAGGAACTGCGCGTGCTGGACGACGCGGCGGCCCAGGCCGGCCTGCAATCCGCGCTCGAATTGCGCAGCGAGCGCGAACAGGTGCTGAACCGCGCCCGCATCGAGATGGATACCCTGGCCGCGCAACTGCGCGCGGCCGACGAGCAGCGCCTGGGCATCGAGCGTTCGCTCGAGCCGCTGCGCAGCCGCATCACCGAGCTGCAACTGAAGGAACAGGCGGCCCGCCTGGCGCAGGAACAATATGCCGAGCAACTGGCCGGGCAGGAACTGGACCTGGCGGCGCTGGGCGAGCAGCTCGACGCGCTGCCCAAGGAGTGGCAGCGTCCCAACTGGCTGCAGGCGGAAGTGCAGCGCTTGGCCCGCGAGGTCGCCGCCCTGGGCGCGGTCAACCTGGCCGCGCTGGACGAGCTGAACGCCTCGCGCGAACGCAAGACCTATCTGGATGCCCAGCAGGCCGACCTGCAGTCCGCCATCGACACGCTCGAGGACGCCATCCGCAAGATCGACCGCGAGACGCGCCAGTTGCTGCAGGAAACCTTCGATACCGTCAACCGCAACTTCGGCGAACTCTTCCCGTCGCTGTTCGGCGGCGGCGAGGCCAAGCTCGTGATGACCGGCGAAGAAATCCTGGACGCCGGCGTGCAGGTCATGGCCCAGCCTCCGGGCAAGCGCAACAGCACCATCCACCTGCTGTCCGGCGGCGAGAAGGCCCTGACCGCCACCGCGCTGGTGTTCGCCATGTTCAAGCTCAACCCGGCGCCGTTCTGCCTGCTGGACGAGGTCGACGCGCCGCTGGACGACGCCAACACCGAGCGCTACGCGAACCTGGTGCGCCGGATGAGCGAACAGACCCAGTTCCTGTTCATCTCGCACAACAAGATCGCGATGGAAATGGCGCACCAGCTGGTTGGCGTGACCATGCAGGAGCAGGGCGTCTCTCGCATCGTGGCCGTCGACATCGACTCGGCCATGCAACTTGCCGTCGAGGCCGCCTGATGAGCCGGCAGCCCGCGAACCGGCACTCTTTCCACCATGCCCCGCCATCGGGAACACACCAATGAGTGATCTACAAACCGGGCTCATCGCCCTTGGCGTTCTGGCCATCGTCGTCGTGCTTGGACTGAACTGGTGGCAGGACCGCCGCGCCCGCAAGCAGATACAGGACGGCTTCCCGGATTCGGGCAAGGACCCCTTGCTGCACGGCATCGAAGCGGGCCTGCCCAAGGCGGAAGGCGTACGCCGCGAGCCGGGGCTCGGCGCGGCGGAAGCCGCCGAGGCCAACATCGTCGGGGGCATGGACGCACCGGTGGAGGGCGCGGCCGCGGTGCAGCAGCACGACACCGACGAGGCCGACGAGGCCTGCGAGACCGTCATCGACGTCTCCTTCCTGGAGCCCGTGCCGGGCGACGAACTGGCGGCCTTCACGCAGGGCATCCGCCACGCCGGCCAGAAATCGCTGCGCGTATTCGCGGAAACCGCCGAGGGTTCGCATCGCTCCGCCATCCGCGGCGGCGAGAACTATGCGTCGGTCCAGGTGGCCGTGCTGCTGGCCAATCGCAGCGGTCCGCTCAGCGCCGGCGAATGGGCCGAGGCGCTGTCGCGCTCGCGCGTGTTGGCCGATCGGTTCGACGGTACGGTGGAAGCCAGCGATACCCAGGCGGTGCTGGATCGCGCCAACAAGCTCGATGCGGTGTGCGCCGCGCTCGACGCGCAGGTCGGCTTGACCCTGGTGGCCAGCAGCCGCCGCTGGTCCTCGGGCGACGTGCTGACCGCCGCCCGTGAAGCCGGTTTCTCGTCCATCCACGACGGCCGCCTGCCCTGGGTCGACCAGGACGGCGCGATCCGCTTCACGCTGGGCCGCAGCGACGGCGTGTCGCTGGGTTCGGCCGGACCGGCCACCATCGGCCAGCTCAGCCTGATCCTGGACGTGCCCCGCGCGCCCGCCCATGAGCACGCCTTCGCGCAGATGGCCCAGGTCGCCCGCGGGCTGGCCACGCGCCTGGAAGCCACGGTGGTCGACGACAACGGCCGGCCGCTGGCGGACGGCGCCGAGGCGGCCATCGACAAGCAACTGCTGGCGCTGTATGCGCGGCTGGAGCAGTCCGGCCTGAAGGCCGGTTCGGTGCGTGCCCTGAGGGTATTCGGATAAGGCACGCAGGCGGAGTGGATATGGTGTCGGGGGTCGATCGGGAAAACCAGGCCATGCAGCGGGCGGCGCAGTTGCGCCAGGAGCTGGCCGTGCACAACGCCCGTTACTACGTGATGGACGATCCGCTGATCAGCGACGCCGAGTACGACGCGCTGTTCGCGGAGCTGGTCAAGCTCGAGCAGGAGTTCCCGCTCCTGGCCACGCCCGATTCCCCCACCCAGCGGGTGGGGGGCGCGCCGCTGTCGGCTTTCGGCTCGGTGCGCCACGCGGTGTCCATGCTGTCCCTGAACAATGCCTTCGACGACGAGGACATCCAGGCCTTCGACAAGCGGGTGCGCGACGGCCTGGAAACGGAATCCGCCGTCGAGTACGCCTGTGAACTGAAGCTGGACGGACTGGCCGTCAGCCTGCGCTACGAAGACGGCAAGTTTGCACGGGCCGCGACGCGGGGCGATGGCCAGACGGGCGAAGACATCACCGCCAACATCCGGACCATACGATCCATCCCGCTCACCTTGGCGGGCCCCGTGCCCGACGTGCTGGAGGTTCGCGGCGAGGTGCTGCTGTTCCGCAAGGATTTCGAGCGCCTGAACGACGCCCAGCGCGAAGCCGGCGAGAAAGTCTTCATCAATCCCCGCAATGCCGCGGCGGGCAGCCTGAGGCAGCTCGATCCGCGCATCACCGCCCGCCGTCCGCTGCGATTCTTCGCCTACGGCTGGGGCGAGATACGCGGCAGCCTACCGGGCAAGGAGGCCCGTGCCGACGCGCCGCCCTTCGATACCCACATGGGCATGCTGGACTGGCTGCAGGAATTGGGCATGCCGGTCAACCGCGAGCGCCAGCTGGTGTCGGACGCGGCCGGTTTGCTGGAGTTCTACCGGCGGGTCGAGGGGCTGCGAGCCTCGCTGCCCTATGACATCGACGGCGTGGTCTACAAGGTCAACGCGCTCGAGGCGCAGCGCGCGCTGGGGTTCGTTTCGCGCGCGCCGCGCTTCGCCGTCGCGCACAAGTTTCCGGCCGAGGAAGCCACCACCGAGCTGCTCGGCATCGAGGTGCAGGTCGGCCGCACCGGGGCCATCACACCCGTGGCGCGGCTCAAGCCGGTGTTCGTGGGCGGCGTCACGGTCACCAACGCGACGCTGCACAACGAGGACGAGATCGAGCGCAAGGACGTGCGCATCGGCGATACGGTGGTGGTCCGCCGCGCCGGGGACGTCATTCCCGAGGTCGTGACGCCGGTGCTGGACAAGCGTCCCGCCAACGCCCGCAAGTTCGTCATGCCCAGCCAGTGCCCGGTGTGCGGATCGGCCATCGAGCGGCCCGAGGACGAGATCATCGCGCGCTGCACCGGCGGCCTGTTCTGCGCCGCGCAGCGCAAGCAGGCGCTGTGGCATGCCGCCCAGCGCCGCGCGCTGGACATCGAAGGGCTGGGCGAGAAACTGATCGACCAGCTGGTCGAACGCGGCCGCGTGCACACGCTGGCCGACCTCTACACGCTGAACGAGGAAGAACTGGCCGGCATGGACCGCATGGGCGAGAAGTCCGCGCGCAACCTGGTCGAGTCCATCGCCGCGACCCGTACACCGCCGCTGGGCCGGTTTCTTTTCGCGCTGGGCATACGGCACGTGGGCGAGTCCACGGCCCGCGACCTGGCGCGCCATTTCGGCAACCTGGACGCGGTCATGAACGCGGCCGAGGCCGAACTGCTGGCGGTGCCGGACGTCGGACCCGTGGTGGCCGCGTCCATTTTTCGCTTCTTCGCCGAACCGCACAACCGCGAGGTCGTGGCCGACCTGCTGCGCAACGGCGTGACGCCCGGCACGGAAACCGTCGTGGACCGCACGGCGGGCCCCATAGGCGGCAAGATCTTCGTGCTGACCGGCACGCTGCCCACGCTGGCCCGCGAGGACGCGGCCGAACTGATACGCGCCGCCGGCGGCAAGGTCACCGGCTCGGTATCCAAGAAGACCCACTATGTCGTCGCCGGCGCCGACGCCGGCGGCAAGCTCGCCAAGGCCCAGGAGCTCGGCATCGCCGTGCTCGACGAAGACGGCCTGAAGGCCTTGCTGCAGTCTTGACAGGGCGAAGCGCCGCTTCGCGGGAAGGAAAACCATGCAGGCAATCATCGGAGGCACCGGCCTCTACCATTTGACCGGGCTCGTCGTGACGCGCCGCCAGGTCGTGCGCACGCCCTATGGCGAACCTTCAGGGGCGCTGACCTACGGCCGCATCGGCGACGGCGCGGAAATCGTCTTCCTGGCCCGCCATGGATACGGCCATACGCTGGCCCCGCACCGCATCAACTATCGCGCCAACCTCTGGGCCCTGCACGAGGTCGGGGTGCGGCGCATCGTGTCGGTGGCGACGGTGGGCGGCATCACGGGTCCTCTCGTGCCCGGCGTCATCGTCGTGCCCGACCAGATCATCGACTACACCACCGAACGGCCCCGCACCTTCTTCGAAGGCGGCGACCAGCCGGTGGCGCACGTGGACATGACCCAGCCCTACGGGACCGCCATGCGGCACGACCTGCTGGAATCGGCGCGGACCTGCGGGATAGACGTGGTCGATGGCGGCGTCTATGGCTGCACGCAGGGCCCGCGGCTGGAGACCGCCGCGGAAATCCGCCGCATGGGGCGGGACGGCTGCGACATGGTGGGCATGACCGGCATGCCCGAGGCGGCCCTGGCGCGGGAACTCGACCTGGATTATGCAGCCCTGTGCCTCGTCACCAACGATGCCGCGGGCCAGCGCGCCAGCGTGGGCGAGATTTCCATGCAGGGCATGCGCGTGGTGGTGGACGACAGCATGCAGAACGTCCACCGCATCCTCGGCCAGCTGGTAGGTGCCAACTGCGCCGACGGAGCCGCGTGATTCGTCAGTGATTCCGGGCACCGCGGATCCGGCTTCGCCGGTCCGCCAGTGCCGCCCCTGGGCCCGGCGCCGGGCCGCCCCAAGGCGGGCCCAGCCGCCATCGGGGGGCTGCCGCGTAGCGGCTGGGGGCCCACGACTCAGGGCGCGCGTCAGCGCGTAGGGGGGGATTTACTATAGGCCTTCGGCCTTGAGCGCCGCCTGCACGGCGGGGCGCTGCGCGATGCGCTCGCGGAAGGCCACGATGGCGGGCCAGCGCGACAGGTCGTAGTTCAGGCGCGAGGCCCAGCCGGTGGTCACGAACAGGTAGATGTCGGCCACGGAAAAACCGCCGGGCATCAGGTATTCGCGCTGCGACAGTTCGCTTTGCACGTAGTCCAGGCGCGTGGCCAGGATCTGGCGGAACACGTCCTTGCCTTCCTCGCTCAGCGCGGGCTTGAACATGGGCGAGAAACCCTTGTGGATCTCGGTGGCGATGAACACCAGCCAGGTTTGCAGCGCGTAGCGCTCGGCGCTGTCGGGCGGGGGCGCCAGCTTGCGCGCCGGCACGAGGTCCGCGACGTATTGCAGCAGCACGGCCAGCTCGGTCATCACCACGCCGGGGGACACTTCCAGCGCCGGCACGTAGCCCTTGGGGTTGACCTTGCGGAAGTCCTGGCCGGTCTCGGTGGTCTTGGCCTTGAGGTCGACCTTTTCCCAGGTGAAGTCGATGCCTGCCTCGCGCAGGGCGATGTGGGGGGCCTGGGAGCAGGCGCCGGGGGAGTAGTAGAGTTTCATGTGGCCTCGATGAAAGGGGGGTAGAGCGGCTATTCTCTCACCGCTTGCCAGCTTTCACCGCAGCGTGTGCTCCATTTCGGCCTCGTCGTACAGTTCGACCGGCACCGGCTTCACGTTCCAGATCTGCTCGGCGTATTCGCGGATGCTGCGGTCCGACGAGAACTTGCCCGAGCGCGCGGTATTCAGGATGGACATGCGCGTCCAGCTTTCGGTGTCGCGATAGGCCTGGCTGACGAGATCCTGGCATTCGATGTAGGACTGGTAGTCCGCCAGCAGCAGGTAGGGGTCGTGCCGCAGCAGGTCGTCGACCAGCGGCCGGAACAGTTCGGTGTCGCCGCGCGAGAAGAAGCCGCTCTGGATCAGGTCGAGGCAGGTCCGCAGTTCGCTGTGGCTGTGGTAGTAGTCGCCGGGGTGGTAGCCCGCGGTCTTGATGTGGCGCACTTCCGCGGCGGTATGGCCGAACAGGAAGAAGTTCTCGGCCCCGACCTGGTCGCGCAGCTCGATGTTGGCGCCATCCATGGTGCCTATGGTCAGCGCTCCGTTCATCGCGAATTTCATGTTGCCGGTGCCCGAGGCTTCCTTGCCCGCCAGCGAGATCTGCTCGGACAGCTCGGCGGCCGGATAGATGCATTGGCCCTGAGTGACGTTGAAGTTGGGGATGAACACCACCTTGAGCAGGTCGCGCACGTCGGGATCGTTGTTGACCACTTCGCCCACCGAGGTGATGAGCTTGATCATCAGCTTGGCCGTGTGATAGCCGGGCGCGGCCTTGCCGCCGAAAATGAAGGTACGGGGCAGGGGGTCGCGCGCCCGGCCGGACTTCAGGCGGTGGTACAGGGTGACGATGTGCAGGACCGCCAGGTGCTGGCGCTTGTATTCGTGGATGCGCTTGACCAGCACGTCGAACATCGAGTCGGGATCGACCTTCACGCCCGTGCGGCGCAGGATCAGCGCGGCCAGATCCACCTTGTTGGCGCGCTTGACCGCGCGCCATTCCTGCCGGAAGGCGGCATCGTCGATGTAGTCCTCGATCAGGCGGATGCGGGGCAGGTCGGTCACCCAGCCGTCGCCGATGGCGCCGGTCACCAGCGAGGTCAGCCGCGGATTGCTCAGGACCAGCCAGCGGCGCGGCGTGACGCCGTTGGTGACGTTGGTGAACTTCTCGGGCCACATCTCGTAGAAGTCCTTCAGCAGTCCGTGCTTGAGCAGGTCCGAGTGCAGTTCGGCCACGCCGTTGATGGCATGGCTGCCGACGCAGGCCAGATGCGCCATGCGCACGTAGCGCTCGCCGCTTTCGTCGATCAGCGACAGGCGGGAGATGCGGGACTCGTCCCCCAGGAAATGGATGCGCACGTCATTCAGGAAGCGCGCGTTGATCTCGTAGATCAGTTCCAGGTGGCGCGGCAGGATGCGCTGGAACAGGTCCAGCGGCCAGCGTTCCAGCGCCTCGGGCAGCAGCGTGTGGTTGGTGTACGAGAAGCAGCGCGTGGTGATGCTCCAGGCCTGGTCCCACGGCAGCAGGTGCTCGTCCACCAGCAGCCGCATCAGTTCTGCGATGGCGATGGCCGGGTGCGTGTCGTTGAGCTGGATGGCGAACTTCCTGTCGAAGTCGCCGATGGCGCCGCCCCGGGCGAGGTGGATGCGCAGCATGTCCTGCAGCGAGCACGACACGAAGAAATACTGCTGCTCCAGCCGCAGTTCCTTGCCCTGGGTGGTTTCGTCGTTGGGGTAGAGCACCTTGGTCAGGTTCTCGGACGTCACCTTCTTGTTGACCGCGCCCAGGTAGTCGCCCTGGTTGAAGACGGAAAAGTCGAAGGATTCGGTGGCCTCCGCCCGCCACAGGCGCAGCGTGTTGGTGGTGTTGACGCGGTAGCCGGGGATGGGCGAATCGAACGGCACGCCCACCACGGTCTTCTCGGGGGCCCAGCGCACGCGCAGGTAGCCGGCGTCGTCGGTGTACTGCTCGGTGTGGCCGCCCAGCTTGATCTCCACCGCCCATTCGGCGCGCTGGATTTCCCAGGGGTTGCCGTAGCGCAGCCACTTGTCGGTGTTCTCGACCTGCCAGCCGTCGATGATGGTCTGGAAGAAGATGCCGTATTCGTAGCGGATGCCATAGCCGAAGGCCGGGATCTGCCCGGTAGCCAGCGAATCCAGGAAGCAGGCGGCCAGGCGGCCCAGGCCGCCGTTGCCCAGGCCGGGCTCTTCTTCCTGGCGCAGGATCTCGCCGAAATCCAGCTTCAGTTCGGCCAGGGCCTCGCGCACGCTGTCGGCGATGCCCAGGTTGATCAGGTGGTTGCCCAGGTGCGGGCCCATCAGGAATTCGGCCGACAGGTAGGCGACGGTGCGCGGCGCGCTCTGGTTGTACTGGGCCGTGCTGCTGATCCAGCGCTGCAGGCTGCGATCGCGTATCGCATGGGCCAGGGCCAGGTAGAAGTCGTTCTTGCCCGAGATCTTCGGAAACTTGCCTATCGTGTAGAGCAGGTGGTCGAAGAAGGCGCGCTTCAGGCTTTCCTTGGAGAACGACGTGCGGTCGTCATCGTCATTGGCCGGCAGGGGAACGGGTGCGGACACGTGCGGAGCTCCCATCGGTACGCCGCCCCAGGAGCAGGGCAACCCGGCTATTGTTGCTTTTGGGATCCGGACGGCGCAAGCCGCGCTTTCAATTGGTTAAGCATGCGACAGCCCCGTGAACGGGGCTGGGCCCTAGTCATTGCAGCGCTTCCAGCAGGTCCTGCTCGAACTGGATCTGGCTGCGCGCGTTGTTCAGCGCGTCGCCGTCGATCAGGAAGGTGTCCTCGACCCGTTCGCCCAGCGTCATGACCTTGGCGGTCTTGAGGTTGATGCCGTGCTTGACGAAGGTGCGCGCCAGCGCGTGCAGCAGCCCGGTCCGGTCGGAGGCGGTCACGCTTAGTATCCACGACTGTCCGCGCTCGTCCGGCCGCAGTTCGATCGCGGGCGTGATCGGGAACATGCGCGACTGCCGCGACTGGCGGGGGCCGAGCGGCACGGTCTGGCCGGCCGCGGCGGGGCCGGCGGCATTGGGCGTGGCCAGCCGCTGGGTCAGTTCGTGTTCGACCAGGCTCAGCAGCGAGCGCTGCTCGCTGGGCGTGCCCTGGGCCAGCACGATGAAGCTGTCCAGCGCCCAGCCGTGGCGGGTGGTGTGAATGCGGGCGTCCTGGATGCTGAGATGCCGTTCGTCGAAATAGCCGCAGATGCGGGCGAACAGGTCGGGCTGGTCCTTGACGTAGGCCACGATCTGCAGGCCTTCGCCGATGGGCGCCAGACGGGCGCGCACGATGGGTGCCTCGCTGTTGACCTTGTTGTACAGGTGCCGGGTCTGCCAGGCGATCTCGGGGGCCTCGTGGCGCAGGAAATAGGCCACGTCCAACTGCTTCCACAGGGCCTCGTGGGCGTCCTCCGTCAGTCCCGCCAGCCGCAGCGCGCCCAGCGCCTCTTCCTTGCGGTTTTCCAGGATGGCGCGGGAGTCGGGGATCTCGCCGCCCAGCGCTCGTCGTGTCTTGACGAACAGGTCCTCGAGCAGCTTGCCTTTCCAGGCGTTCCAGACCTTGGGGCTGGTGCCGCGTATGTCGGCCACGGTCAGCAGGTAGAGCGCGGTCAGGTGCCGCGTGTCGCCCACCAGCGCCGCGAATTCCTGGATGACCTGCGGATCCGACAAGTCCTTCTTCTGCGCCACCGACGACAGCGTCAGGTGCTGGCGCACCAGGAATTCCAGCAGCGCCGCGTCGTCCTTGGCCAGGCCGTGCTCGCGCGCGAACTTGCGCGCTTCGGCCGCGCCCAGCTCGGAGTGGTCGCCGCCGCGGCCCTTGGCGATGTCGTGGAACAGGGCCGCCGCGTACAGGATCCAGTGGCCGTCGAAATTCGCGATCAACTGGCTGCACAGCGGGTATTCGTGCGCGTGCTCGGGCATCGTGAAGCGGCGCAGGTTGCGCACCACCATCAGGATGTGCTGGTCCACGGTGTAGGCATGGAACAGGTCGTGCTGCATCTGGCCGACGATGCGGCGGAAGGGCAGCAGATAGCGCGGCAGGATGCTGAGTTCGTTCATCCTGCGCAGTTCATGCACGATGCCGCGCTGCTGTTGCAGGATGGACAGGAACAGATGGCGGTTGACCGGATTGCGCCGGAACTGGGCATCGATGCGCCGGCGCGCGTGCCAGATGGCGCGCAGCATGCGGGCCGACATGCCCTTGAGCGCGGGCTGCTGCTGCATGACCAGGAAGGCGCGCAGCAGCAGCGTCGGGTTGCGCTCGAAGGCGTCGTCCCGGTACATGTCCAGCCGTTCGTGTAGGCTGCGGAAATCCTCGTCGATGGGCTGGGCCTCTTCGCCGGGCCGCGCGAACAGGCGCTCTTCCAGGTTCTGGACCAGGATGGTATTGAGCTGGGTGACCAGCTTGGCCGCCCAGTAGTACCGCTGCATCAGCATTTCGCTGGGGCGGCGCGCGCCGCCGGCCTCGATGCCGTACACCTTGGCCATGGCCGGCTGGATGTCGAACACCAGCCTGTCCTCGCGGCGCCCGGTCAGCAGGTGCAGTTCGATGCGCAGGCGCTTGAAGGCCTGCTCGGCGCGCCGCAGGTGGCGCGCCTCGTCGGCCGTCAGCAGCCCCGCGCGGGCCACCTGGGCCCAGGTCTTGCCGAAGCCCGCCGCCCGCGCCATCCACAGGATGACCTGCAGGTCGCGCAGGCCGCCGGGCGATTCCTTGCAATTGGGTTCCAGCGCGTACGGCGTGTAGTTGTACTTGGTGTGCCGCTGCTGCATCTCCAGCTGTTTGTCGTGGAAGAAGGCGCGCTTGTCCAGCCGGCCGCGCATCGCGGTCTCGAACTGGCGCATCAGCGTCCGGCTGCCGGCCAGGTAGCGGGCCTCAAGCAGCGCCGTCTCCACGGTGATGTCCCGGGCCGCCTCGGCCATGCATTCTTCCACCGTGCGGACGCTGTGGCCGGGTTCCAGCCCGATGTCCCACAGCGCCGTGATCAGCCCGCCTATCCTGGCCTCGTCCTCGGCGCCGGGCGGCTGGCGCAGCAGCACCAGCACGTCCACGTCGGAATAGGGGTACAGCTCGCCCCGGCCGTAGCCGCCCACGGCCGCCAGCGTCGCACCCTCGGGCAGCGGATGGCGTTCCAGCAGCGCCAGCAGCGTGCGGTCGACGATGCGCCGCAGCTCCGTCAGCAGCCCGTCGGCGCGCAGGTTCTCGCGGTAGGTGGCGATCGCGCGTTCGCGCGCCGCCCGCATGGTGTTGCGCAAGTCCTGCAGTTCGTTCAGGGCGGGCGAGGTCAGCGTGGCGGTGGACATGGGGAAGGCGGGTCAGGCGGCCTTGGCGGCGACGAAGCTGGGCGGGGCGGGCATGCCGGGCGAGACGGTCAGGGTCTCGTAGCCCGTGTCCGTCACCACCACCGTGTGTTCCCACTGGGCCGACAGGCTGTGGTCCCGGGTCACGATGGTCCAGCCGTCGGCCAGTTCGCGGATTTCCCGGCGTCCGGCGTTGATCATGGGTTCCACCGTGAAGATCATGCCGGGCAGCAGCTCGATGCCGGTGCCGGGCTTGCCGTAGTGCAGCACCTGCGGATCTTCGTGGAAGACCTGGCCGATGCCGTGGCCGCAGAACTCCCGGACCACGCTGTAGCCATGGGCTTCGGCATGTTTCTGGATGGCGTGGCCGATGTCGCCCAGATGGGCGCCGGGCCGGACCTGCTCGATGCCCAGCCACATGCATTCGTAGGTGACCTGCGCGAGGCGGCGCGCCAGGATGGACGGTTCGCCGGCGAAGAACATCCGGCTCGTGTCGCCGTGCCAGCCGTCCTTGATGATGGTGACGTCGATATTGAGCGAGTCGCCGTTCTTCAGGACCTTGTCTCCGGGTATGCCGTGGCAGACCTGGTGGTTGACCGAGGTACAGATCGCCCCGGTGAAGGGCGGGTAGCCCGGCGGCGCATAGCCGATCGTGGCCGACTTCACCTTCAGTTCGTCGGTCATGTATTCCAGGCAGAGCCGGTCCAGTTCGCCGGTGGTCACGCCCGGCTTGACGTGGGGCGCGATGAAATCCAGCACGCTGGCCGCCGTCCGGCAGGCCTCGCGCATTTTCCCGATTTCCTCGGCCGACTTGATGGTGATGCTCATGATCTGCTTCCCGCGCTGTGTGCGCTCCATTATGGCCCCGGACCGCCCGTCGCGACCCCGCAGCCAGCCTGGAACGCCCTCCGAAGGGGGCGTGGCGAGGCTTTCTTGTAACAGGAAGCGACGAAGGCCAGGGCCGGGCCGGGCAGGTCGCTTGAGCAGGTGGTCCGGAAAATAGTAGAATTATAGGCTTCCTGTGATTTCAGGAAGTTTTTCAACGCTATTTTCAACCGCGCGCCGTGTCGTCCAGGGTGCCGGCCGGGCCTCATGTGGCCGGGCGGGTGCTGATACGGTGCAAGACCCAACCCTCGGAGTTAATATGTCCGTTAGCATGCGCGAAATGCTGGAAGCCGGTGTCCACTTCGGCCACCAAACCCGCTTCTGGAACCCCAAGATGGCCCCCTATATCTTCGGCCATCGCAACAAGATCCACATCATCAACCTCGAGAAGACCCTGGCCTTGTACCAGGACGCTCTGAAGTTCGTGCGTCAACTGTCGGCCCGTGGCGGCACGATCCTGTTCGTCAGCACCAAGCGCGCGGCTCGCGAGATCATCGCCGAGGAAGCGCAGCGCTGCGGCATGCCCTACGTCGACAGCCGCTGGCTGGGCGGCATGCTGACCAACTTCAAGACGGTCAAGACCTCGATCAAGCGCCTGAAGGACATGGAAGCCATGCAGGCCGAGGGCGCGACCGAGCGCATGAGCAAGAAAGAAGCGCTGATGTTCCAGCGCGAGCTCGAGAAGCTGAACAAGTCCATCGGCGGCATCAAGGACATGAACGGCCTGCCGGACGCGATCTTCATCATCGACGTCGGGTATCACAAAATTACCGTCACCGAAGCCAAGGCGCTTAACATTCCGGTCGTCGCCGTGGTCGATACTAACCACTCGCCGGACGGCGTGGCCCATGTCATCCCGGGCAATGACGACTCGTCCAAGGCGATCGCCCTGTACGCCCGTGGCGTGGCCGACGCCGTGGCCGAAGGCCGCGAGCAGGCCCTGCAAGGCGTGGTCGATGCCGTGACCGAAGGCGGCGACGAGTTCGTGGAAGTCGAAGGCGAGGAATAAGGTCCCCCCCTACGCGCTTGCGCGCGCCCCCCAGGGGGCGATGCGGGTGGACCGGAAGGGAAACCCACCCCCTACGCCCTTCGGGCGCCCCCTCAAGGGGGCGATGCGGGTGGACCGGCGGAGCCGGATCCACCGCATCCTGGGTCTGGGCCGGGGCTGGGCTTTCGCAGGTGAATGCTTGAAGGGGCCTTGTGCCCCTTCTTTTTAGTCAAACTATATTTCCGCCTTTGTGAAGGGCGGAAGATGTCAGGAGTAATCATGGCCGAAATTACCGCAGCAATGGTCAAGGAACTGCGCGAGAAGACCGACGCGCCCATGATGGAGTGCAAGAAGGCGCTGACCGAGGCCGGTGGCGACCTGGCCAAGGCCGAGGAAATCCTGCGCGTAAAGCTGGGCAGCAAGGCCAGCAAGGCCGCCGCCCGCGTCACCGCCGAAGGCCTGGTGGCCCTGTATGTCTCGGCCGATGCCAAGACCGGCGTCGCCGTCGAAGTCAACAGCGAAACCGATTTCGTGGCCAAGAACGACGATTTCGTCCAGTTCGCCAACGATATCGCCGAGCTGATCGCCAAGGCCAACCCGGCCGACGTCGCGGCCCTGTCCGAGCTGGCGTTCCGTGACGGCACCGTGGAAAGCGTGCGTACCGCCCTGGTCGGCAAGATCGGCGAGAACATCTCCATCCGCCGCTTCACCCGCATCGCGACCGAGAACAAGCTGGCCCAGTACGTGCACGGCGGCCGCATCGGCGTGCTGGTCGAGTACTCCGGCGACGAAACGTTGGGCAAGGACATCGCCATGCACGTCGCAGCCACCAAGCCGAAGGCGCTGGACGCCTCGGGCGTGTCGCAGGACGACATCCAGCGCGAGCGTTCGGTGGCCGAGCAGAAGGCCGCCGAATCGGGCAAGCCCGCCGACATCGTCGCCAAGATGGTCGAAGGTTCGGTCCAGAAGTTCCTGAAAGAGGTTACGCTGTTGTCGCAACCGTTCGTCAAGGACGACAAGCAGACCGTGCAGCAGGTGCTCAAGGCCAAGAACTCCGCCGTCCAGCAGTTCGTGCTGTACGTCGTGGGCGAAGGCATCGAGAAGAAGGTCACCGACTTCGCCGCCGAAGTCGCTGCCCAGGCTGCTGCTGCTAAAAGCTGACCCCTGTAGTTTGACCCCCCCTACGCGCTTGCGCGCGCCCCCCGGGGGGGCGGCCTCGAGGGACCGGCGGAGCCGGATCCCTCGTGCCTCGTCTGGGGGAAGTGGGGCTGTTGTAAAGATGTAGATGTGACGCAGCGCAGAAGGGTGGGCCTCTGCGGGCGGAGAAGGGCCGGATGTCGGCGATTGCGCGGGAGCATGTATGACGGTGGAAATGAACGCATCTGGAACGAAAACGGGGGCGTACAAGCGCGTCCTGCTCAAGCTGTCGGGCGAGG
Source organism: Pigmentiphaga sp. YJ18 (assembly GCF_038066655.1). Classification (NCBI taxonomy): domain Bacteria; kingdom Pseudomonadati; phylum Pseudomonadota; class Betaproteobacteria; order Burkholderiales; family Alcaligenaceae; genus Pigmentiphaga; species Pigmentiphaga sp. YJ18. Next base: position 369,157 of record NZ_JBBUKU010000002.1, read on the forward strand.
CCCTGATGGGTGACGATGCGTTCGGTATCAACCGCGCGACCATCGGCCGCATGGTCGAGGAAATCGCCGAAGTGGCCGAGTCGGGCGTCGAGCTGGCGCTGGTCATCGGCGGCGGCAACATCTTCCGCGGCGTGGCGCCGGGTGCCCAGGGCATGGACCGCGCCACCGCCGACTACATGGGCATGATGGCCACCATCATGAACTCGCTGGCGCTGCAGGATGCGCTCAAGCGCCGCGGCGTCGATGCCCGCGTGCAGTCCGCGCTGACCATCGAACAGGTGGTCGAGCCCTACATCCGCCCCAAGGCCCTGCGCTACCTGGAAGAGGGCAAGGTCGTGATCTTCGCGGCCGGCACGGGCAACCCGTTCTTCACCACCGATACGGCCGCCGCCCTGCGCGGCGCCGAGGTCGGTGCCGAAATCGTATTGAAGGCAACCAAGGTCGACGGCATCTATTCCGCCGATCCCAAGAAGGATCCCACGGCCACGCGCTACAGCCGCATCAGCTTCGACGAGGCCATCGTGCGTCGCCTGGAAGTGATGGATGCGACGGCGTTCGCGCTGTGCCGCGACCAGAAGCTGCCGATCAAGGTTTTTTCGATCAACAAGCCTGGCGCCCTGAAGCGCGTCGTCGCGGGCGACGACGAAGGCACGCTGGTGCACGTTTGATCGATTGTTCAGCATTTAGGAGACCGCAATGAGCGCTTCCGACGTCAAGAAAAACGCCGAGACCAAGATGGGCAAGTCCATCGACACCCTGAAGGGCAGTCTCGCGAAGATCCGTACGGGTCGTGCCCATGCCGGCATACTGGACCACGTCCAGGTCGAGTACTACGGCTCCATGGTGCCGCTGAGCCAGGTCGCCAACGTGAGCGTGCTCGATGCGCGCACCCTGAGCGTCCAGGCCTGGGAAAAGAAAATGGCGCAGGTGGTCGAGAAGGCCATCCGCGAATCCGACCTGGGGCTCAATCCCCAGTCCATGGGCGACTTGATCCGCGTGCCGATGCCGGCGCTGACCGAAGAGCGCCGCCGCGAACTGACCAAGGTGGTCAAGGGCGAGGGCGAGGATGCCAAGGTCGCCGTGCGCAACCTGCGCCGCGACGCCAACGAACAGCTCAAGCGCCTGGTCAAGGACAAGGAAATCTCCGAGGACGAAGAGCGCCGCGCGCAGGACGACGTCCAGAAGCTGACCGACCGTTTCGTCGCCGAGATCGACAAGGTGGTCACGCAGAAAGAAGCGGAGATCATGACGGTTTGAATTCCGCCATGTACATTCGGTCCCAGCGGAGCTGACATGGCCCTGAGTTCAACCCTCGGTGTTCCCCGTACCGACGCCGTGCCCAGGCATGTGGCGATCATCATGGACGGCAACGGCCGCTGGGCCACGCAGCGCTTCCTGCCCCGCGTGGCGGGCCACAAGAAGGGCGTGGATGCCGTCAGGGCGGTGGTGGAAGCCTGCGCCGCCCGCGGCGTCGAATACCTGACCCTGTTCGCCTTCAGTTCCGAGAACTGGCGCCGGCCGGCCGACGAGGTCTCGCTGCTGATGCGCTTGTTCGTCCATGCGCTGGAGCGGGAAGTCGCCCGGCTGGCCCGCAACGGCATCAAGCTCAAGGTCGTGGGCGACGTCAGCGCGTTCGAACCCCGGCTGCGCGAGCTGATCGCCGACGTGGAAGCGCGTACCAGCGGCAACGACCGCCTGACGCTGACCATCGCCGCCAACTACGGCGGACGCTGGGACATCCTGGAGGCCACGCGCCGCCTGCTGGCCGCCCGTCCGGACCTGGCCGCCCATCCCGAGCAACTGGACGAGGCCATGCTGTCGCCGTACCTGTCGATGGCCTACGCGCCCGAGCCGGACCTGTTCATCCGCACCGGCGGCGAAAAGCGCATCTCCAACTTCCTGGTCTGGCAACTGGCCTATACCGAGCTGTATTTCACCGATTGCTTCTGGCCCGATTTCGATGCCGAGCAACTGGACCTGGCGTGCAAGTCGTATCGCAGCCGCGAACGCCGCTTCGGCCGTACCAGCGCCCAGCTGAAGGCGCCGGCGGACGTCTCCTCCAACGGCGGCTGAGTCCATGCTCGGGCAACGCGTCGTCACCGCCATCGTCCTGCTGATCGTCCTGGTCGCCGTGCTGGCGGTTGCCGATCCGCGGCCCTTCGAGATATTGATGGCCGTGTTCGTGGGCTGCGCGCTGTGGGAGTGGTGGCGCCTGACGCTGTCGCCTCGCGGCGGCACCGGCCGCGCGCACCTGCCCGCCATCGCGGCGGGCGTGATACTGGGCGCGGCGCTGATCGCCTGGCGCTGGAACAGCGGCGGCGCCGACCTGTCGGCCGGGCCCGCCGGCGATGCCTGGCGCGGCCTGTGGATCGCCGTCTCGGCGGTCTGGCTGGGCCTTCTGGTGCCCATGCTGTTCCGCGCCAGTCCCGACGCCGAGCCCCGCAACCCGTGGCTGACCATGCTGGCGCCGTTCGCGCTGCTGGCCGCCTGGTCGGCGCTGACCGCGGCGTTCGCGCGCGGCGTGCCGTTCCTGCTGACCCTGATGGCGGTGGTCTGGATCGCCGACATCTCCGCCTATTTCGTCGGCCGGGCACTGGGACGCAACAAGCTGGCGCCGCACATCAGCCCGGGCAAGACCCGCGAGGGCGCGCTGGGCGGCATCGTCTGCGTGGCGGTCTTCGTGCTGGCCTGCGGCTTCTTCCCCGGCACCTTCGGCGCCGCCCTGGTCGCGCGCTGGGGATGGGCCGGGGCGCTGATCCTGGCGGTGGTGCTGGCGGCGCTGTCCATCGCGGGCGACCTGTTCGAATCGCTGATCAAGCGGCGCGCCGGCATCAAGGATTCCAGCAGCCTGCTGCCGGGCCATGGCGGCGTGCTGGATCGCATCGATGCCCTGATTCCCGTCCTGCCGCTGGCCGTCCTGCTGTCATGACCTTCCGTACCGTCACCCTACTGGGCGCCACCGGCTCCATCGGCGCCAGCACGCTGGACGTGATCGCGCGCCATCCTCAGCGCTACCGCGTCCATGCCCTGAGCGCCCACAGCCGCATGGAGCAGCTTGCCGCCCAGGCGGAAGCCAGCCAGGCCGCCGTCGTGGTGGTGCCCGACGACGCGGCGCGCCAGCGTTTCGTCGACGCCTGGCGGGGCCGGGCACGGCTGCCCGAGATCCGCGTGGGCGCAGAGGCGCTGGCCGAGACCGCCGCCGACGAGGCCAGCGACACGGTCATGGCCGCCATCGTGGGCGCCGCAGGGCTGCCTTCGGCGCTGGCGGCCGCCAGCGCGGGCAAGCGGGTGCTGCTGGCCAACAAGGAAGCCCTGGTGGTGGCGGGGCGCCTGTTCATGGACGCGGTGCGCGACAACGGCGCCGAACTCCTGCCTATCGACAGCGAACACAACGCCATCTTCCAGTGCCTGCCGCATGGCGCCCGTGCTTCGGCGGCCCAGGCGCCGGCGCCGGGCGTGCGCCGGCTGCTGCTTACCGCCTCCGGCGGCCCGTTCCGCACCCGGCCGCTGGACAGCCTGGCGGACGTCACGCCGGACCAGGCCTGTGCCCATCCCAATTGGTCCATGGGGCGCAAGATCTCGGTCGATTCGGCCACCATGCTGAACAAGGGGCTGGAGGTCATCGAGGCGCACTGGCTGTTCGCGATGCCGCCGGAGCGCATCGACGTCGTGGTCCACCCGCAAAGCGTGATCCATTCCATGGTCGAGTACGACGACGGCTCGGTGCTGGCGCAACTCGGCCATCCCGACATGCGCACCCCCATCGCGTACGGCCTGGCGTTTCCCGAACGCATCGCCACGGGCGTGGGGCCGCTCGACCTGGCCCGCCTGGGCCGGCTGGACTTCGAGGCCCCTGACCTGGCCCGTTTCCCCTGCCTGCGGCTGGCCTTCGAGGCGCTGCGCGCGGGGCAGGGTGCCTGCGTGGCCCTGAATGCCGCCAACGAAGTGGCGGTCGAGGCTTTCCTGCGGGGCGCCGCCCCCTATCCGGCAATCGCGGCTATCATCGAGACCGTGCTGGATGGCGCATGGACGAGCGTGGCGGGCCGGCTGGGCAGCCTGGATGGCTTGCTCGACCTGGATGGCGAGGCCCGCGCACGGGCCCGCGAGGCCCTGGCCCGGAACGCCGGGACGGGCCGCTAGGAGGCGCGCTTGCCGCGCCGCCAGGCTCCCGGTCACCGGCCTTTGGCCGATAATCCTGTCATGTTCGCTTACCGAGATTCCCCGCGTGTTTCCGGAGCCGGCGTGCATTTCCGTGTTAAATCGTCGGTTCGGCTGCCAGGGCAGGGCGCCGGAGCAAGGAGATTTCCATGTTGTTGACGTTGGCGGCCTTCGCCGTCGCGCTGGGCGTGCTGGTGGTGATCCATGAATTGGGGCACTACCTCGTGGCCCGCGCATGCGGGGTGCGCATCCTGAGGTTCTCGGTGGGGTTCGGCAAGGTGCTGTGCAAGCGCACCGACCGCCACGGCACGGAATGGGCCCTGTCGGCGATCCCGCTGGGCGGCTACGTGAAGATGCTGGACGAGCGCGAGGGCGAGGTCTCCGCCGCCGAACGTGGGCGGGCGTTCAACGCCCAGCCGGTAGGCAAGCGCATCGCCATCGTCGCGGCCGGACCGGTGTTCAACCTGGTGCTGGCGGCGCTGCTGTACGCGGCGCTGAACATGGCCGGCGTCAAGGAGCCCGCCGCCGTGCTGGGTGCTCCCGCGGCCGGCACGCCGGCCTTCGCGGCGGGCGTCCAGGCGGGCGACCGCATTCTCGCCATCGACGGCGCCGAGGTGGGTACCTGGGGCGACGCGCGCTGGATGCTGCTCAAGAGCCTGACCGACAAGGGGCGTCCCGCGGTCGAGGTGCAGACGGCTGGCGGCGAGCGCCGGGTGCGTCCGGTCGATTTTTCCCAGGCCGCGCTGGGCCAGATGGAAGGCGACGTGCTGGGCCGCGAGGGCTTCGGCCTGGCCAGCCCGAAACCCGTGATCCGCGGCATCATGCCCGAGAGCGCCGCCGCCCAGGCGGGCCTCCTGGCCGGCGACAGGGTGGTGGCGGTGGGCGACAAGAAGGATCCTTCGGCCACCGAGTTGATCACGCTGATCCAGGCCCACGCCGGCCAGCCGCTGCGCTTGTCCGTGGTGCGCGACGGCGCGGCGCTGGCGATCGACGTCCTGCCGCGCGAGGAACGCCTGGCGGACGGTACGCTGGTGGGCCGCATCGGCGCCCAGATCGGCGGCGACATCCAGCTCATCACCGTGCGTCACGGCCCGGTCGAGAGCCTGGCCATGGGCGCCCAGCGCACCGCCGAGGTGTCCTGGTTCTCGCTGCGGATGCTGGGCAAGATGCTGGTGGGGGACGTGGCGCTGAGCAACCTGAGCGGGCCGGTCACCATCGCCGACTACGCCGGTCAGACCGCCAGGATGGGGCTGGAAGCGTACATCGCCTTCCTGGCGCTGGTCAGCGTCAGCCTGGGCGTGTTGAATCTCCTGCCCATCCCCATGCTGGACGGGGGGCACCTGCTGTATTATCTCGTCGAGATCATCCGGGGCAGTCCGCCGCCGGAACGCTGGATGGAAGTGGGGCAGCGCGCCGGGTTCGGCATCCTGATGGTGCTGATGGCCGTTGCCTTGTTCAACGACTTTACGCGACTGCTGACCTAGAACCCATGCGCGCCGCCTTGCCCGCCGCCCCCGTGGACCGTGCCTCGACCGCCCGGGCCGGATCGAGCCGCACGCCGCGCTTTCGCATATCACTCAATTAAGAAAACTCCGGGATTACGCATGACCAATCGCACCCGGCGCATGCCGCGTCTGCTGTCCATTTTGCTGGCCATGGCGGTCACTCCGCTGGCCTACGCCTTCGATCCCTTCGTCGTCCGCGACATCCGGGTGGAAGGCATCCAGCGCACCGAAGCCGGCACGGTATTCGGGTACCTCCCGGTCAAGGTGGGCGAACGCTTCACCGAAGAGCAGGCCACGCAGGCGGTGCGCGCGCTGTATGGCACGGGCTTCTTCCGCGACGTGCGCATCGAGGTCGAGAACGACGTGGTGGTGGTCATCGTCGACGAACGCCCCGCGATCGCCGCGATCTCCTTCAACGGCATGCGTGAATTCGAGTCCGCCAACGTGCTCAAGTCGCTGGCCGAAGTGGGCTTCGCCGAGGCCCGCATCTTCGACCGCGCCTTGCTCGACCGCGCCGTGCAGGAACTCAAGCGACAGTACCTGGCGCGCGGCAAGTACTCGGTCGAGATCGTGCCCACGATCACGCCGCTCGAACGCAATCGCGTCGGCATCACCTTCGACATCTTCGAAGGCGACGTGGCGCGCATCGCGGGCATCAAGATCATCGGCGCCAAGGCCATCCGCGAAAGCGAGCTGCTGGACCTGCTGCAGCTCACCACGCCGGGCTGGCTGACCTGGTACACCAAGGCCGACCAGTATTCCCGCCAGAAGCTGCAGGGCGACATCGAAACCCTGCGCTCCTACTACATGAACCGCGGCTACCTCGAGTTCAACGTCGATTCGCCGCAGGTCACGATCTCGCCCGACCGCAAGGACATCTTCATCACCCTGTCCATCACCGAGGGCGACAAGTACTCGGTCAGCGACGTCAAGCTGGCGGGCGACCTGCTGGGCCTGGACGAAGATCTCAACAAGCTGATCACGGTCAAGCCCGGCGAGACCTTCTCGGCCGAGAAGGTCAACGCCTCCAGCAAGGCCATTACCGACTACCTGGGCAAGCTGGGCTACGCCTTCAGCAACGTCAATGCCACGCCCCAGGTCGACCGCGAGAAAAAAACCGCGGCCATCACCTTCTTCGTCGATCCCAACCGCCGCGTGTACGTGCGCCGCGTGAACATCGGCGGCAACACCCGCACCCGCGACGTCGTGATCCGCCGCGAGATGCGCCAGCTCGAGAGCGCCTGGTACGACGCCGGCAAGATCCAGCTGTCGCGCGACCGGATCGACCGCCTGGGCTATTTCCAGAACATCAACATCGAGACGCCGCCGGTGCCGGGTACGCCCGACCAGATCGACGTCAACGTGAACGTCCAGGAAAAGCCCACCGGCATGATCAACCTGGGCGCGGGCTTCAGCAGTACCGACAAGGTGGTGCTGTCGGCGGGTATCAGCCAGGACAACATCTTCGGCAGCGGCACCACCGCCGGCCTGGAACTGAACACCGGCAAGACCTACCGCACGATCGCGATCAGCCAGACCAACCCGTACTTCACGCAGGATGGCATCAGCCGGTCGACCAGCCTCTACTACCGTACGCTGCGTCCGCTGTCGATCAACACCGGCGACTACCGCATCAAGACCATGGGGGCGAGCCTGACGTTCGGCGTGCCCTTCACGGAAACCCAGCGCGTGTTCTTCGGCACCGCGCTGGAAGCCAACGACATCGACACCTACGACAGCAGCCCGCAGCGCTTCATCGACTACGTCAACACCTTCGGTGCGCGCAGCAACGCCGTCATCTTCTCGGTGGGCTGGAGCAACGACCGGCGCGACAGCGCGCTGGCGCCCACGCGCGGCACGTACCAGCGCGCCGCCGGCGAAACCTCGCTGTTCGGCGACCTGCGCTACTACAAGGCCAGCTACCAGCACCAGTACTACTGGCCCATCACGCGCAGCATGACGCTGGCGCTGAACGGCCAGGTCGACTACGGCAAGGGCTTCGGTGGCCGGCCGTACCCGCTGCTCAAGAACGTGTACGCTGGCGGTATCGGGTCGGTGCGCGGCTACGACGGCGGTTCGCTGGGCCCGCGCGACAGCAAGAACGGCGACAGCCTGGGCGGCGCCAAGCGGGTCATTGCCAATGCCGAACTGCTGCTGCCGTTCCCCGGCACCCAGCAGGACCGCACGCTGCGCTGGTTCCTGTTCGCCGACGCGGGTAACGTCTACGCCGACGAGGAGAACATCAACCTGGGCCAGCTGCGGTACTCGGCCGGTATCGGCCTGAGCTGGCAATCGCCCATCGGTCCGCTGAAGATTTCCTTCGGCAAGGCGCTCAACGCCAAGCCCCAGGACCGGACCCAGAGCTTCCAGTTCCAGATCGGCACGGGGTTCTGACGACGCGAAAGAGGCGGGTGGCCGCAAGGCCTATGCCCGCCCGGGAATTTTTCTGCTACAACCAATTACCAGGGCCAGGCCCCGGGCGCTTGCCCGGCCCGGCGCCATTAGTGGCAAAATACACGACTACCTTCCTAGCGAGAAATAAATGATCCGCATGTTTTCGACATCTGCTACCAGTCTGACCGCGTCCTCTGCAGTCAAGGGTGCCGGCCGGGTGCTGGCGGCTCTGGTGCTTTCTAGTGCCGCTGTCGGCGCGGCTCATGCCCAGGCATCCCAGGCCCCGGTCAAGATCGGCTTCGTCAACACCGAGCGGATCTTCCGCGACGCCGCCCCGGCCAAGGCCGCCCAGGCCAAGATCGAGGCCGACTTCAAGAAGCGCGATGCCGAGCTGCAAGACATGGCAAATCGCCTGCGCACCCAGTCGGAACAGCTGGACAAGGACAGCGCCGTGCTGTCCGAATCCGACCGCACCCGCCGCCAGCGCGACCTGAGCGACCTCGACAAGGACTTCCAGCGCAAGCGCCGCGAGTTCCAGGAGGACCTGAACCAGCGCCGCAACGAGGAACTCTCGCAGATCCTCGAGCGCGCCAACCGCGTGATCAAGCAGATCGCCGAGCAGGAAAACTACGACCTGATCTTCCAGGAAGCCGTCGTGGTCAGCCCGCGCGTCGACATCACCGACAAGGTCCTGAAGGCCCTGAACAGCGGCGCCAAGTAATTGCGCCGCTCTCGCATGTTCCTGTCGTCCGCGCGAGCTTCGCATGCCCATCCTGCTTGACACGACCGCGCCGGCGCTGCAAAGGCTGCTCGACGAAACCGATACCACCGGGTTGACGTGGACGATCGAGCCGGGGGGCGCGCAAGCGCTTCCCAGCGGCGAAGTCGTGGTCGCGGGCATCGCGAACCTCGAGCATGCGGGACCGCGGGAACTGAGTTTCGTCGCCAATCCTCGTTACCAGTCGCAACTGATCGATGCCCAGGCAGCGGTCGTGCTGGTTACGGCCGAGGTGGCGCAAGCCTATCGCGAAAGCCTCGCGCAGGCCGGCCGCGCCGACCAGGCGCTGCCGCTGGTGGTGTGCAATTCGCCCTATCTGCTGTTCGCCCGGATCGGGCAATGGTTCGACCGGCAGCTGCATCCCCAGCCCGCCGGCGCCATCCACCCGTCGGCTGTCGTCGCGCCCGGCGCCAGCATCGATTCCAGCGCCCACGTGGGGCCGCTCGCGGTCATCGAGGCCGGCGCGGAGATCGGGCCGCGCGCCCGCATCGGCGCGGGTTGCGTCGTGGGCGAGGGCTGTCGCATCGGCGCCGATACGGTATTGCATGCGCGCGTCACGCTGTACCGGGGGGTCAGCATGGGAGCGCGCTGCATCGTTCTGTCCGGTGCGGTCATCGGCGGCGACGGCTTCGGTTTCGCGCCGGATCCGTCGCGGGCCAAGGGCGCCTGGACCAAGATCCCGCAGTTCGGCGGCGTGCGCATCGGCGACGACGTCGAGGTCGGCGCCAACACCACCATCGACCGCGGCGCGCTGGACGATACCGTCATCGGCAATGGCGTCAAGATCGACAACCAGATCATGATCGGCCACAACTGCCGCATCGGCGACCACACCGCGATGGCCGCCTGCGTGGGCATCGCCGGATCGACCACCATCGGCCAGCGCTGCTCCATCGGCGGCGCCGCGATGATAGGCGGCCACCTGAAGATCGGCGACGACGTCTTCATCTCGGCGGCCACCCCGGTGCACAGCAACATCGACAAGCCGGGGCAGTACACTGGTTTCTTCCCGATGACCGAGCACGCCCAGTGGGAGCGCAACGCCGTCGCTGTCAGGCACCTGGCCACGATGGCCAAGCGTATCAAGGCGCTGGAAAAGAAGTAAAAGGCGGGTGGGCGCCGCAGCGGCCCGCCGCGCATCAAATACTGGAATCTGTATGGAAATGGACATCAAGGGGATACTCGACCATTTGCCGCATCGCTATCCGATGCTGCTCATCGATCGGGTCATCGACGTCAAGCCCGGGGAATCGATCCTCGCGATCAAGAACGTGTCGATCAACGAACCGTTCTTCACCGGCCATTTCCCGCATCACCCCGTCATGCCGGGCGTGCTGATCCTGGAGGCCATGGCCCAGGCGGCCGCCATCACGTCGTTCACCGCGGCCGGCAAGAAGCCCGACGACAACACCGTGTACTACTTCGTCGGCATCGACGGCGCCCGCTTCAAGCGGCCGGTGGTCCCGGGCGACCAGCTCCGCCTGGAAGTCAATGTGGAACGTTCGTCGCGCGGCATCTGGAAGTACAACGGCAAGGCGCTGGTGGACGGACAGGTCGCGGCCGAGGCCGACCTGATGTGCACCATGCGCATCCTAGAACCCTGACGGAAGCTTTTCGTGGCGAGGATACATCCCACCGCACTCGTCGACCCGGCCGCGCAGCTGGACGACAGCGTGACGGTTGGTCCGTTCAGCATGATCGGGCCGAACGTGCGCATAGGCGCCGATACCGAGATCGGGCCGCATTGCGTCATCGACGGCCATACGACGATAGGGCGGGGCAACCGCTTCTTCCCGTCGTGCTCGGTCGGCGCCGAGCCGCAGGACAAGAAGTACGCCGGCGAGCCCACCCGCCTCGAGATCGGCGACCGCAACACCATACGCGAGTGCTGCACCCTTAATACCGGCACGGTGCAGGACGCCGGCGCGACGCGCCTGGGCAATGACAACTGGATCATGGCCTACGTGCACGTGGCGCACGACTGCCAGCTGGGCAGCCACATCATCCTGGCCAACGGCACGCAACTGGCCGGCCACGTGCACATCGGCGACCACGTCTTCCTGGGCGGCATGACCGGCGTGCATCAGTTCGTCAAGATCGGGGCGCATGCCATGACCAGCGTCCATTCGACGCTGCTGCAGGACCTGCCGCCTTTCGTCACGTCCTCGGGCAGCCCGGCCCGCGCCGTGGGCATCAACGTCGAAGGCCTGAAGCGGCGCGGCTTCACGCCGGCGCAGGTTTCCGGCCTGCGGGCGGCCTACAAGACGCTGTACCGCCAGAACCTGACGCTGGACGAGGCGCGTACGGCACTCCAGGCCAAGCGCGCCGAGGATCCCGAGCTCGACGCCCCGCTGTCCACCTTGCTGGCCTTCCTCGATACCGCCACCCGCGGTATCGTGCGCTGACGGAGGCCGGCGTGCCGGGTGAGGGCAAGGCGTCCATCGGCATGGTGGCGGGAGAGCCTTCGGGCGATCTGCTGGCGGCCACGGTGGTCGAGGCCCTGCGCGAACGGGCGCCGCAACTGGCGCTGGCGGGCATAGGCGGCCCCAAGATGCAGGCCCAGGGGTTCGATGCCTGGTATCCCATGCACAAGCTGGCCGTGAACGGCTACGCCGACGTGCTGATGCACCTGCCGGAACTGCTCGGCATCCGCCGCACCCTGCGCGAGCGCTGGCTGGCCGAACGGCCGGCGGCCTTCGTCGGGGTCGACGCGCCCGATTTCAATTTCGGCCTGGAGCATGCCCTGCGCGAGGGCGGCATCCCCACCGTGCATTTCATCGGGCCCTCGCTGTGGGCCTGGCGGGGCGAGCGCATCAACAAGATCCGCGAGGCCGTTTCGCACATGCTGGTGGTGTTCCCGTTCGAGGAACAGATTTACCGCGACGCCGGCGTTCCCGTGACCTATGTTGGCCATCCGCTGGCACGCATCGTCGACCGCGTGCCCGACCGTGCCGCGGCCAGGGCCCGTCACGGCATGGCCGCCGACGCGCGGGTGCTGGCGCTGATGCCCGGCAGCCGGGCGGGCGAGATGCGGCACCTTGCCCCGCGCTTCCTGGCCGCCGCCAAGCTGCTGCAGGCGCGCGATCCGGGCCTGCAACTGTGGGCGCCCATGGCCAATGCCGAGCGCGAGCGCGAGTTCCTGGCGCATGCCGCGGCCGTGGGCGGGCTGGCCAACCTGCACACCGTCATAGGCGGCACGCACGACATCCTGGCCGCCTGCAACGCGGTCCTGGTCGCCAGCGGCACCGCCACGCTGGAAGCGGCCCTGTTCAAGCGCCCCATGGTCATTTCCTACGTGCTGCCCAGGCTGTCCTGGTGGATCATGCGGCGCCAGGCCTATCTGCCCTGGGTCGGGCTGCCCAACGTGCTGTGCCGCGACACGGTCGTGCCGGAACTGCTGCAGGACGAGGCCACGCCGCGCGCGCTGGCCGACGCGGCCTGGAAGGCGCTGACCGACGAGGCCGCCATCCGCCGGCTCGAGGAACGCTTCACCGCCTTGCACGACGACCTGGTACGCGACACGCCGGCCCTGGCCAGCCAGGCGATCCTGGAGGTGGCCGGCCATGGCTGAGAAGGGCTGGGTGCAGACCGAGCTGGGCTGGACCGCCGTGGAATCGCCGGGCGCGGACCTGCTGTCGGCCTTCGATGCCGAGACGTTGCTGACCCTGCGCGTGGCCGGCGTGGACGAAGCCGGCCGGGGGCCCCTGGCCGGGCCGGTCTACGCGGCGGCCGTCATCCTGGACCCGGCTCGTCCGGTCGATGGCCTGAACGATTCCAAGATGCTGAGCGAGCGCGCGCGCGACGAACTCGCCCCCCTGATCCAGGAACGCGCGCTGGCCTGGTGCGTGGCCAGCGTCAGCGTGACCGAGATCGATACGCTGAACATCCTGAACGCCACCATGCTGGCCATGCGGCGAGCGGTCGACGGGCTGGGCTGCGTGCCCGACCTGGTGCAGGTGGACGGCAACCGCGCGCCGGCGCTGGCCTGCCGGGTGCAGACCGTGATCGGCGGCGATGCGCAGGTGCAGGCGATCTCGGCTGCCTCCATCCTGGCCAAGACCGCGCGCGACGCCGAACTGGTCCGGCTGCACGCCAACTATCCCATGTACGGCTTCGATCGGCACAAGGGCTACGGTACCCCTGACCATCTGCGCTGCCTGCTGGAGCACGGCCCGTGTCCCGAGCACCGCCGCAGCTTCGAGCCCGTGCGCCGCGCCCTGGGCATTCCCGAGCCCGAAACGCTGGTTGCCCAGGTGATGGACAGCCTGCTGCCCTGGGACGACCTGCCCGAACCCGAGGCGCCGGCTCCGCGCCGCCGCCGTGCCAAACCGCGCGCCTAGCCGCGCGGACCGCCGCCTGGAAGACCGACCATGAAACGCATCGCCTCGCGCGACAATCCGCTATTCAAGTCGCTGCGCAAGCTGACGCAGGCCTCTCAGGCGCGGCGCGAGGCCGGCCTGTCCGTGCTGGAAGGCGTGCATCTGTGCCAGGCCTACCTGCAATGGCGGGGCCTGCCCCGCCATGCGGTCTTCGATGCCCGGCGGCTGGAAGGCGAGCGGGCCAGCGCCGAAGTCATGGCCTTGCGCGACGAGATACCGGCCGACCGCCAGGTCTGGCTGGACGGCAACCTGATCGACGACCTGGAGCACGTGCAGGCCGGTCAGGGCGTGGTGTTCGTGGTCGAGACCCCGGCGCCGCCGCTGCCCGAGCGCGTGAGGGACAACTGCGTGCTGCTCGATCGGGTCCAGGACCCGGGCAACGTCGGCTCCATCCTGCGTACCTGCGCGGCGGCCGGCGTGCGCCATGTCTTCCTGTCGGACGAGACCGCCTTCGCCTGGTCGCCCAAGGTGCTGCGCTCGGGGCAGGGCGCGCATTTCTCGCTGACCATCCATGAACGGGTCGATTTGCAGGCCCTGCTCGCGCGCCTGGACGTGCCGCTGGTGGCGACCACGCTGGAGGATGCCGTCGGCCTGTACCAGGCCGCGCTGCCGCGGCACTGCGCCTGGGTATTCGGCAACGAAGGGCAAGGCGTGCGCGCCGGGCTTCAAGCCGCCGCGGCGCTGCGGGTGCGCATCCCGCAGGAACCGGCGGCCGAATCGCTGAACGTGGGGGCGGCCGTGGCGGTGTGCCTGTTCGAACACCGGCGCCGGTTCGCGCCGGACTAGATCCTCAGGCGGCGTACACCGACTCGAAGGACTTGAACCCCTTCACCTCGATGGGGTTGCCGAACGGGTCGGTGAAGAACATGGTCCATTGTTCGCCGGGCTGGCCCTGGAAGCGGACCTGCGGTTCCAGCACGAATTCCGTGCCGGCTTCCCGCAGGCGGCGCGCCAGCGCCTGCCAGTCGTCCAGCAGCAGGATCACGCCCAGGTGCGGCATGGGTACGAGCTTGTCGCCCACGTGGCCCGTGCGTTCGGTCTGGAACGGCGTGCCCAGGTGCAGCGAGATCTGGTGGCCGAAGAAATCGAAGTCGACCCAGGTGTCGGTGCTGCGCCCTTCGGCGCAGCCCAGGACGTCGCCGTAGAAGCGGCGCGCCTGATCCAGGTCGGTGACGTTATAGGCCAGGTGGAAGATCGATTGCATGATGGCGGTCGGTGAATGAAGGATGACGGGGTCAGGCCGGAACGGGCAGGCGCCGGGTTTCCCAGACCTGCGGATTGACCAGATGGTCCGGCCGGCGTGCCGCCAGGACCTCGATGATCTGGTCGGCGCACTGCTCGGCGGCGGCGCGCAGGGCCTCGTCCGTGCTGCCGGCAGTGTGGGGCGTCAGCAGCGCGTTGTCCAGCCCGCACAGGGGATGTGCGGCGGGCAGGGGCTCCTGCTCGAAAACGTCCAGCGCGGCGCCGGCGATACGCCGGTCGCGCAGCGCCGCGGCCAGCGCGTCGGTGTCGATCAGGTCGGCGCGCGCGGTGTTGACCAGGATGGCCGTCGGCTTCATGCGCGCCAGCGCGCGCGCGTCGATCATGTGCCGGGTATCGGCCCGGGAAGGCCGGTGCAGCGACACCACGTCGGCCTGCGCCAGCAGGTCGTCCCGCGCCGAGCAGGCCAGCGCGCCTTGGGCGGTGATCTCGCCGGCGGGCACGGCCGGCGAATACACGATGACCCGCATGCCCAGGCCGTGCAGCGCGATGGCGGCGGTCAGCCGGCCGATGGTGCCGAAGCCGACGATGCCCAGGGTCTTGCCGTGCAGTTCCTGCAAGCCGGGCCGATAGCGGTAGTCCCAGTCGCCGGTGCGTACCGCGTGGTCGCAGGCGGCCAGCCGCTTGCCCACCGCCAGCATCTGCATGATGGCGTGCTCGGCCACCGAGCGGGCATTCGCGGTGGGGGTGTAGACGATGGGAATCGACAGCGCGGTGGCGCGTGCCACGTCGATCTTGTTGGTGCCTATGCCATGGTTGGCGATCACGGCCAGTTGCGTGCCGGCCTCGACGGCGGCCGTGTCCAGCCCGGCGTTGCGCGTGATCACGGCCTGGCAAGGCGCGATTTCGCGGGCCACGGTGGCCATGTCGGCCGAGCTGGCCATGCGGGCTTCGATGCCGGCGGCCTGCAGGCGGGCGAGGCCGGCGGGATGGATGGGCTGGACGACCAGGCAGACGGGTGGGTTCATCGTGTTCCTAGGAAAAGAAAGTCAGGGAGCGGCCAGGACGTCGGCCAGCAGGCGAGTGCCCAGCGCGAAATCGTCCATGTCCATGTGTTCGTCGGGATTGTGCGAGCCGTGGTCGTTGCGTACGAACACCATGCCGGTGGGCACACCGCGCTGGGCGAACACCGCCGCGTCGTGCCCCGCGCCGCTGGCCATGCGGCGCGCGGCGATGCCGTGGCGGGCCGCGGCGGCTTCCAGCGCCTGCTGGATGCCCGTGTCCATCAGCGCGGGTTCCGAGCCGGTGCGCGGGCCCAGTTCGATGCGCGTGCCGGTCGCCTGTTCCAAACGGCGCGCATGGGTGTCCAGCAAGGCATCGACCTCGTCCAGCACCGCGCGGTCCTGGCTGCGCACGTCCACGCACAGGTCCACTTCGCCGGCCACTTTGCTGAACGCGTGCTGGGCGGGGTTGGTGCAGAACTTGCCGAAGGTCACGACCAGGTCGCGGCCGTGCGCCTCCAGCCGGTCCCAGTCTTCGTCGATGGCCGCCACAAGCAGGGCGGCGGCGTGCACGGCGTCGCGCCGGCCGGCGCGCGGCACCGCGCCCGAATGGGCGTAGCTGCCCAGGACCCGGGCATCGCGATAGCGCAGGCTGCCCCGTATGCCGGTGACGATGCCCACGGGCAGCGCCTCGTCCGCCAGCACGGGGCCTTGCTCGATGTGCAGCTCGACGAAGCGGGCGATGCGCGCGGGATCCAGCCAGGCGCCGCCGAACGCGGCGGGGTCGCCGCCGCATTCGGCCAGGTGCTCGGCCAGCGGGCGGCCGGTGTCGGCGCGCCGCAGTTGCAGCGCGTCGCAGCCCACCAGTCCGAAGGCGGCCTTGCTGCCCAGGTAGGAATAGGGGAACCAGGTGCTTTCCTCGGCGCGCACGGCCATCACCGTTACGTCCGCCGGCGGCACGAATCCGGCCGCCCGCCAGCCCGCCAGCACCGCCAGCCCGGCCACCACGCCGGCGGCGCCATCGTAGTTGCCGCCGGCCGGCACCGAGTCCAGGTGCGACCCCGTCATGACGCGGGGCGCGCGCCGGTCCCGGCCGGGCAGCGTCAGGTACAGGTTCAGCGCGGCGTCGCGCGCGATCTCCAGGTCCAGCGCGCGGGCCAGGCGCACGGCCTCGTCATGCGCGCGCTGTTCCCCCGGGCCGTAGGCATCGCGCGTGATGCCCACGCCGTCGTGGCCGTCGCGGCGCAACTGCGCGAACAGCGCCGCGGCCAGCGCGAGGTCGGGAGGCGGGACGTTCATCGCGCGGACGGCAGCGCGTAGCTGGATTCGTCGATGGGATCGAGCTGGTGCTCCAGCAGCGTGCCGTGGCCGCTGATGGACGTGCGCAGGCCCAGGAGGCGCAGGCAGGCCCAGAAGCAGGCCTGGTTGCTGGTCACGACCGGCTTGCCCAGCTCGCGCTCGATCTCGGCAATGACATCGAAGGTCGCGAGGTTGGTGCACGAAATGAAGATCGCGTCGGCGTCGGGCCGGTCGATCGCGCGGGCCAGCCGGAACACCATCTCGGGCGGCACGCGGCCGATGCCGCGCCGTTCCTCCTGGGTTTCACCCAGGCGCAGGCCTTGCAGCGTCAGCACGTCGAAGCCGTAGTCGCGCAGGAATTTGTCCTCGCTCTCGTTGACGAAATCGACGTAGGGCGTGCCCACCGCGATCTTGCGGGCGCCCAGCGCGCGCAGCGCGGCCACGACCGCGCCGGCGGTGGCGATGGCTGGGGTGCCGGTGCGCTGGCTCATGTTGCGGATCAGTTCCGGCAGCGGGCAGATGATCGAGCCCGAGGTGCAGCCGTAGGCCACCACGTCGACCTCGGCCGTGGCCAGTTCGTCGGCGGCGCCGTTCACCGCTTCGGCCATCTTGTAGTAGGACTCCTCGGTGGCGGGACCCAGCAGCATGGCGCGGGCGGTGTGGATGGTCACGCCCTCGGGCGCGAGGCGCCAGAATTCGGGTTCGTTGACGGTGTTGGTGGACGGCACGATCAGGCCGATCTTGGCCTTCCAGCCGTAGGGGCTGTACATGGCGACTGCTTTCATCGAAGACTCCTGGTCTATGAAGGAATGAGAGGATCAGCGGCCCGCCGCGCGCTTGAGTTCCTGCGCGGCCGAGCTGAAGGTGTTGAACAGTGCCGCGGCATCGTTGGCATAGGGCATCCACCGGATGCCGCGGGCTATCCATTCGGCGGCGCTGGCCGGGTCCTGGCAGCTGAAGCCCCAGGGCACGTCGTGGCGCTGGCAGGTGGCGATGACGTGCTCGGTGGCCTCGACCATGCGCGCATGTTTCATGTCGCCGGGCACGCCCAGCGCCTGCGACAGATCGTCGGGGCCGATCATCACGGCGTCCAGCCCCGGCACGCCGCAGATGGCGTCCAGGTTGTCCAGGCCGCGCTGCGACTCCATCATCGCCACCGTCAGCGTGTGTTCGTTCATGGCCTGGATCTGTTCCAGAGGCCGGGTCAGCCGGACGTAGTCGGTGTGCGGGCCGCGCATGTTCAGGATGCGTTCGCCGCGCGGGTGGTACTTGGTGGCGCGCAGGATGGATTCGAGCTGTTCGGCCGTCTCCACGTTGGGCAGCAGGAGGCCCATCGCGCCGGCGTCCAGCGGCCGCGTGTAGTCGTGCGGCTGCATGCCCGCCGGCCGCACGATGGGCACGATGCCGGCTTCGCGCGCGACCAGGCACAGCGTGCCGACCTCGGCGATGGTGAAGTCGCTGTGCTCCATCTCGATCAGCACGAAGTCCAGGCCCGTCACGGCCAGCAGCTTCATGAAGCGTGGATGGTGCACCAGCGTGGCCCAGGTGCCGAAGGCCGGCTTGCCGGCCTGCCAGAGCGCTTTCAGCGGATTGGTGCGCATGGCCGCCCCTAGGCCTGGAACGACATCTGGCTGAACTTCCTGGCCGCCTCGGCCAGGTAGTCCACCGCGGCGTTCCATATCTGGTGCCCCTGCTCGGCGGTGGCGCCGGTCGGGTCGCCCTGGGTGCCGATGGGCGCGTAGTCGCTGATGTCGCTGAACACCGAGAAGCTCGACTGGCCCAGGCTGACCTTGCCGCTGGATACCGTCTTGACGCCATCGACGAAGGGCCGCAGCGATTCGGTGGCCTGGGCGCGGTCCATGAAGACCAGTTCGGGGCACTTGGCCAGCGCGACCGAGGTCACCATTTCCGAGGCATGGCCCGAGGGCGATTTCCTGGTCTTGAATTCGACGCCGCCGACGTCGCGCATCACCGTGAAGACGTCGATGGTGCCGCCCACCGCGCCGTGGCGCCGGCGCAGGTTGCGGCAGACGCTTTCGATGGGACCGAGCGAGCCGGCATGGATGTTGACGAACATGAAATGGCGAAAGCCCTGGCCGGCCAGGCCGTCGCACATTTCGTCCAGGTAGCGTTCGAGCGTGGCCATGGACACCGACAGCGTGCCGGGATAGTCCAGGAACATGGCCGAGTAATTGACCGGGACGATGGGCGTCACGGCCAGGCCCGTCAGCGCGCCGACCTCGGTGGCGATCATCTCGCACAGCCGCAGTTCCGTGCCCGTGGCCAGGTGCGAGCCGTACTGCTCGGTGGCGCCCACCGGGACCAGCAGGGTGTCGTGATTCTTCAGGTAGGCGCGGATGTCCGCGTAGGTGCTGTGGTCGGTTCTCATGAAGCGTTCGTCTCGTTCAGGGATGGCGGAAGGTCCGCCGTTGGGGTGAAAGGGGTCATTGGTTCCAGGGCTTGGCCTTCCACAGCTCGCGCAGCGAGGTGTCCAGTCGCCGCAGGCTGCTCAGGTATTCCTGCGGCGGCAGGTAGCGCACCGGCAGGAAGGATTTCTGCGCGCGGTCCAGGAACACCGGGTCGGCGGCGCAGGTGCGGATGGCGTCGGACAGGGTCTTGACCACCTCGCGGGGCATGCCCTTGGGGCCGGCGAAGCCGCGCATGGAGCCCGCCACGATGTCGTAGCCGGCTTCCTTGAAGGTGGGCAGCTCGGCGGCCACGGACGAGCGGGTGTCGCTCATCACGCCCAGGATGCGCCACGGCGATCCGTTGCGGAAACCCACGGCCTCGTCCACGTTGGCCATGGTGGTGTCGATCACCTTGCCCAGCAGCGCGGTGCGGGCGGGGGCCGCGCCCTGGAACGGCACCGGGGTCAGCTCGATGCCGGCCGACTGCTCCAGCAGCAGCAGCGCGATGTGTCCGGCCGAGCCCACGCCCTGCGTGCCCACGGTAATGCTTCCCGGCTTCGCCTTGGCCGCGCGCACCAGGTCCTGGATGGTGTGGATGCCGCTGTCGGCATGGACGCTGATCGTGCCCGGCGCATCGGCCACGGCGCCCAGGAAGTCGAAGCTGGCGACCGTATAGCGCGTCTGGCGCTCGATCGGGATGCTGACCACGCCGGGCGTGTTGACGATGCCCAGGGTGTAGCCGTCGGGCGCGGCCGTGGCCAGGGCCGACAGGCCGATGTCGCCGCTCGCGCCGGGGCGGTTGGTGACGACGATGCTGGCGCCCTTGATCTGGCTCTCCATGCATTGGGCGACGGTGCGCGCGGTCAGGTCGGTGCCGGCGCCCGCGCTGAACGGCACGATCATCGTGATGGGGCGGTCGGGGTAGGCGGCGTGCGCGGCGCAGGCGCCGGCCAGCGCGAAGGCGGAAAGCAGGAAGCGAAGGGCGGTTTTCATGGTGGCGGTCCGGTGCGTGGGAAACGAGGGGGTCGGCATCATTGATTCCAGGGCGAGGCCGCCCACAGTTTCTCGAACCGACCCTGCATGCCCGTCAGCAGGAGCGAGTAGTCGTCGCGCGGCAGGTAGCGGACGTTCTGCTCGGCTCCCTTGGCCGCCTGGCGGAAGTCGGGGTCGTTGATGGCCTTGTCCACCAGCGCGGCCAGCGCCTTGAGCGTTTCCGGCGGCGTGCCGCGCGGCGCGCCCAGCCCGCGCAGCGAACCGCTTTCGATGGGATAGCCGGCCTCGGCGAAGGTGGGCAGGTCCGCCGCCATGGGCGACCGGCCGGGCGCCATCTGGCCCAGGATGCGCCACTGCTTGCCCTTGGAGAAACCCAGGGCTTCGCCCAGGTTGGCGGTGGCGATGTCAATGTGCCCGCCCAGCAGCGCCGTGGCGACGTCCGCCGTGCCCTTGAAGGGCACGTGCCGCAGCCGTATGCCGGCGGCCTGTTCCAGCAGCAGCATGGAAATGTGGCCGGCCGAGCCCACGCCGGCCGTGCCATAGGTCAGCGTTCCGGGAGCCCGGCGGGCCGCTTCCACCAGGTCCTGCACGCCGCGCAGGGGGCTGTCCCCGCGTACGCTCAGGGTGCCGGGGTCGTCCACGATGTTGGCCACCACGTCGAAGCTGGACAGGCTGAACTGCGCCCGGCGTTCGATGGGGATGGTCAGCACGTTGGGCGTATTGAGGATGGACAGCGTGTAGCCGTCGGGCGCCGCGTTGGCCACCGAGGCCATGCCGATCTCGCCGCCGGCGCCCGCGCGGTTCACCACCACGACGCTGCGGCCCGCGTGCTTCTCCATGGTGCGCGCCAGGAGGCGGGCGGTCAGATCGGTGCCGGCGCCGGCCGAGAACGGCACCACGATGGTGATCGGCCGGTCCGGGTAGGCATGCGCCGGCAGGGCAACTGCCAGGGCCAGTGCGGCCGCCGCGACAAAGGAGGGGATCTTCATACCTGCTGTTCCATTCAAGAGAGAGGGGGGGCGTACGCGGGATTGCGTGCCGTCTCCTGGGTTATCAAGCAAGTGCTGTGCCATGAAGTTGGTTGGAATTGATGGAAGTTAAATTTATTTGTCTTCTATTGATTGTTTTTAGGTGAAGTTATTCCCACTGAGAGCAACCAGTGTCGGGGGATGTCGGGAGTGGATGGAATGCCAGGGCAGGCTTCCATGGCACCCATGGTATAAACAAAAATCCTTAGACGAAAACGCTTTGTTTTTAGTCTGAGGTCAAATTTTTTCGATCAATTGGGGGCGGGACGTGTTGCGCGAGCTGAAGACGTTTCTTGCGGTCGTGCGCTGGGGCACGTTCGCCGCGGCGGGGGCCCGCATCGGCCTGACGCAGTCGGCCGTCAGCGCCCAGATGCAGCGCCTGGAAGAGGCGCTGGGCGCGCCGTTGTTCACCCGGACCGGACGCTCGGCCACGCTGAACGAGGCGGGCGAGGAGACGGTGGAAATGGCCCGCCAGATCGTCGGCCTGTTCGACGAGCTGGCGGTGCGGGTGACCAGCCGCGAACTGCGCGGCACGGTCAGGATGGGGGCGATCCAGACCGCCCAGGTGGGCATGCTGCCGGCGGCGCTGGGCATCCTGCGGGACCGGCACCCCCTGGTGTCGGTGCGGCTGGTGCACGGTTCCTCGCTGTTCCTGATCGGCCAGGTCGACAGCGGCGAACTGGATGCCGCGCTGATGATCGCGCCGCCCTTCATGCTGCCCCGGGAACTGCTATGGCAGCCGCTGGTGCGCGAACCCTTCGTCCTGGCGGTGCCGGGGGACGTCCCGGGGGAGGACTGGCGCCAGCTGCTGGCGGCCCACCCCTTCATCCGCTACGACCGGGCGTCGTTCGGCGGGCGGGGGGTGGAGCATTTCCTGCGCCGGCACGACCTGCAGGTCGAGGCGATGCTGGACATCGAGGATGTGGATGCCATGGTGGCGATGGTGGCGGCCGGGCTGGGCGTGTCCCTGGTGCCGATCACGCGCCGGAACTGCCTGCCGCCGGGCGTGCGGGCGGTCTCGCTGGGCAAGGATATCTTCCACCGCGAACTGGGCATGGTCATGCCCCGCGAGCCCAGGCGGCGCGAACTGCTGAACGTGCTGCGCGAGTGCCTGGAGGTCGCGGCCCAGCCCCATGCGGCCGAGAGCGAGGCGCTGGCGCGCCCGCCGCAGCCGGCTGCTTAGTAGAAGCGGCCTTCCAGCCCGATCTTCTGCAGCACCGTGGTCGAGATTTCCTCTATCGACTTGGTGGTGGTCGACAGCCAGCGGATGCTTTCCCGGCGCATCAGCTTCTCGGCCTCGGCCACCTCGTAGCGGCACTGTTCCAGCGACGCGTAGCGGCTGTCGGGGCGGCGTTCGTTGCGGACCTCGGCCAGGCGTTCGGGCTGGATGGTCAGCCCGAACAGCTTGTTCCGGTGGGGCAGGATGGCCGAGGGCAGGGCGTCGCGCTCGAAATCGTCGGGGATCAGCGGCACATTGGCGGCCTTGATCCCGTACTGCATGGCCAGGTACAGGCTGGTGGGCGTCTTGCCGCAGCGCGACACCCCCACCAGGATCACGTCGGCCTGCTCCAGGCCCTTGATGAACTGCCCGTCGTCGTGTGCCAGGCTGAAGTTGATGGCTTCGATCCGGCTTTGGTACTGCTTGGTGTTGGCCATGTTGTGCGAGCGGCCGATCGAATGGCTGGACTTGATGTTCAGTTCCTGCTCGATGGGCTCGACGAAGGTCGAGAACAGGTCCAGGAACAGGCCGTTGGCCTGGCGCACGCGGGTGTTGATCTCGGAATTGACCAGGGTGCTGAAGACGATGGGGCGCTGCCCGTCCGCCGTGAAGGCGGCGTCGATCCGGGCCGCGACGTCGGCGGCCTTGTCGACCGAATCAATGAAAGGAAGCCTGATATGGCGGAAACGGGCGTTCTCGAACTGGGCCAGGACCGAATGGGCGAAGGTCTCGGCGGTGATGCCGGTGCCGTCGGAAACCACGAAGACGGTGCGCAGGTACGAATTCGCGGCGGGGGCGGGTTGAGGCATGGGTTTCTCGCAAAAACGGGGTTTCCGGGGATGGGAAAGGCAAACGAAGCAAGCGATGTGCAGAAAGGCCGGCGGCCGGCGTACAATTCGAGGATTACCCCCCCGGTTACGCATGGCGCACGCCCAAGGCTTTCGGAGCCCTGGGCCGCGGCGGAGGCGGGTTTGGCCAGCACACCACGCACCGCGCGTGTGCTCGCCAAACAAGCTTTCTTGCCATTGTAATAGGGGACTTTCATGTCTTATGTTGTGCCGTTCGAGCAGCTCCGCATGACGGATGTTGACTCGGTAGGAGGGAAGAACGCTTCACTAGGAGAGATGATCAGCCAGCTGACCGGCGCCGGTGTCCGCGTTCCGGGCGGTTTTGCCACCACGGCAGAGGCTTTCCGTGATTTCCTGAAGGATTCGGGCCTGGATGCCCGGATCAACACGCGCCTGTCTTCCCTGAATCCGGAAGACGTGCGCGCGCTGGCCGAAACCGGCGCGGAAATCCGGCAATGGATCATCGACGCTCCGTTCTCGGCCCGGTTCGAGAAAGACATCCGTGAATCGTTCGCCAAGCTCGACGCCGACGGCAAGGGCTCGTTCGCCGTCCGTTCGTCCGCCACCGCCGAAGACCTGCCCGACGCCTCGTTCGCCGGCCAGCAGGAAACCTTCCTGAACGTGGTCGGCATCGACGACGTGCTGGACAAGATCCGCCACGTGTTCGCGTCGCTGTACAACGACCGCGCCATCTCGTATCGCGTGCACAAGGGCTACGCTCATGCCGACGTGGCCCTGTCCGCCGGTATCCAGCGCATGGTCCGCTCCGACACCGGCGCGGCCGGCGTCATGTTCACCATCGACACCGAATCGGGCTTCCCCGACGTCGTCTTCATCACCTCGTCCTACGGCCTGGGCGAAACGGTGGTGCAGGGCGCGGTCAACCCCGACGAGTTCTACGTCTTCAAGCCCACGCTGGAAGCCGGCCACTATCCCATCGTCAGCCGCCGCATCGGCTCCAAGCTGATCAAGATGGAATTCGACCCGGCCCGCACCGAAGGCCGCGCCGTGCGCACGGTCGACGTCGCGCCCGAGCTGCGCAACCGCTTCTCGCTGTCCGACGAGGACGTGATCGAGCTGGCGCGCTACGCCGTCATCATCGAGAAGCACTACGGCCGTCCCATGGACATCGAATGGGGCCGCGACGGCAACGACGGCAAGATCTACATCCTGCAGGCGCGTCCGGAAACCGTGAAGTCGCAGCAGTCCGGCAACGACGTGCAGCAGCGCTACCGCCTGAAGGCCACCGGCAACGTGCTGGTCACGGGCCGCGCCATCGGCCAGAAGATCGGCTCGGGCCCCGTGCGCCTGGTGGGCGACATCGCCGACATGGACAAGGTTCAGCCGGGCGACGTGCTGGTCACCGACATGACCGATCCCAACTGGGAACCCGTCATGAAGCGCGCCTCGGCCATCGTCACCAACCGCGGCGGCCGTACCTGCCACGCGGCCATCATCGCGCGCGAACTGGGCATCCCGGCGGTCGTCGGCAGCGGCGACGCCACCGACGTCCTGAAGGACGGCGCCATGGTCACCGTGTCCTGCGCCGAAGGCGACGAGGGCCGGATCTACGACGGC
The DNA here is from genome assembly GCF_038066655.1 of Pigmentiphaga sp. YJ18. Taxonomy (NCBI): domain Bacteria; kingdom Pseudomonadati; phylum Pseudomonadota; class Betaproteobacteria; order Burkholderiales; family Alcaligenaceae; genus Pigmentiphaga; species Pigmentiphaga sp. YJ18. The sequence continues at coordinate 393,945 of NZ_JBBUKU010000002.1, forward strand.
CTGCTGGAAACCGAGGTCGAGGAAGTCCGTCGCGGCGAAATGCCCGCCATCGACGTCAAGATCATGATGAACGTCGGCAACCCGCAGCTCGCCTACGATTTCGCGCAGATCCCGAACGGCGGCGTGGGCCTGGCCCGCCTGGAGTTCATCATCAACAACAACATCGGCATCCACCCCAAGGCCATCCTCGACTATCCGAATGTCGATAGCGACCTGAAGAAGGCGGTGGAATCGGTGGCCCGCGGCTATGCCAGCCCGCGCGCGTTCTTCGTCGACAAGCTGGCCGAAGGCATCGCCACGATCGCGGCGGCCTTCTATCCCAAGTCCGTCATCGTGCGCATGTCCGACTTCAAGTCGAACGAATACCGCAAGCTGATCGGCGGCTCGCGCTACGAGCCCGAGGAAGAGAATCCCATGCTGGGCTTCCGCGGCGCGTCGCGCTACATCGCCGACGAGTTCGCCGAGTGCTTCCGCATGGAGTGCGAGGCGCTGCGCCGCGTGCGCCAGGACATGGGCCTGACCAACGTCGAGATCATGGTTCCCTTCGTGCGTACGCTCAAGCAGGCCGAGCGCGTGGTGGGCCTCTTGGCCGACAACCAGCTCAAGCGCGGCGAGAACGGCCTGCGCCTGATCATGATGTGCGAAGTGCCGTCCAACGCGGTGCTGGCCGAGCAGTTCCTGGAGCACTTCGACGGCTTCTCGATCGGTTCGAACGACCTGACCCAGCTCACCCTGGGCCTGGACCGCGACTCGGGCCTGGAACTGCTGGCCGCCGACTTCGACGAACGCGATCCGGCCGTCCAGGCGCTGCTGCAGCGTGCCATCGAGGCTTGCCTGAAGGCCGACAAGTACGTCGGCATCTGCGGGCAGGGCCCTTCCGATCACCCCGATTTCGCGGTGTGGCTGAAGAACCAGGGCATCAAGTCGATCTCGCTGAATCCGGATACTGTCGTCGACACCTGGAAGAAATTGGCTGAGTAGGGGACCCCCCCTACGCGCTTGCGCGCGCCCCCCAGGGGGCGGCACTGGTGGACCGGCGGAGCCGGATCCACTGTGCCCTGGGGGGAACCGGCTGATGGAGAGCGGCGTTCCTTTTGGGGCGCCGCTTTTTTTCGGGGTCAGCCGGCGGCTGCTTCGTAGGTCCAGCTGCCGATGGTCAGCGTTTCCTTGCCGCCGGCGGTGGCGAAGTGCAGCTCGTACAGGTCGCGGCCGGCGTTGGCGGGGATCTTGACGGTCATGCCGGCGCGGTCGGCGGCCAGCGGGGCCAGGAGCTGGTATTCGGGCGAGCCGTCGTCGTAGCTGCTGTTGCGCACCAGGATGTAGCCCGGCAGTTCGGGCAGGCTGCCCAGTGTGGCGTAGGGCGTGCCGGTCAGGGTGGACGGCATGGTCGTGGAGGATTCGTTGGTGACCGTCCAGGTCTTGCCCAGGCGCGCCTGCCAGGTGGCGCCCAGCGGCGCCAGCGGCAGCAGTTGCTGGCCCACGGGCAGCGTCGTCTCGCTGTAGCCGGCGCCGAACAGGGGGCCGCGCAGCATCAGGTAGCGATAGCGATAGGGCTGGCCGTTCGCGTCGGTGCCGGACACGACCTCGAAACGGTAGCTGATGGGGGCATCGCCACCCCACCACCAGCCGTCGCTGCGCAAGCTGTATCTGGCGCCGCCGTTCATCGGCTGCCAGGCCGTGCCGTTCCAGGACGACAGCGAGAAGCTGCCGTCCTGGTTGGCCGTGACTCGCATGGGCTGGTTGTAGTTGGCGTAGATGCCCTCGGCATCGGCCAGTCCGGGCGCCGCCGCCTCGGGCGGCGCGGCATGGGCGACCAGCGGTGGCAGGGCGCGTATCGTCCCGTCCTCGACCAGGGCGCGCAGCAGCACGCCTTCGGCCAGCGCGCCGGCGCGGTAGGTGTCGGCGCGCTGGGCATTGCCCGTGTTGCCGGTCACCATCAGGGCCAGCCGCTGGTCCGGCAGTACGTAGAAGTCGCTCGAGAAAAACGTCGTGCCGCCGTTCTTCTGCCAGGCCCGGATGCCGGCCGCGGCCAGCCCGGGATGCCGCACGCTGTCCCAGCCCAGCCCCCATACCCATTCCGGCGAAGGATTGATGGCCAGGCCCGTGGTCTGGTCGGTGCCCATCTGCGCGATGCCGTCGGCCGACACGATGCGCCGCGACTGGTAGGTGCCTCCTTCGAGGAACAGGCGCGCCAGCTTCAGCATGTCGCCGGGCGTGGCGGTCAGGCCGCCGGTGGCCAGCGGATTGACGAACTCCTGGGGATACTGTCTGCCGCCCGAATAAGGCAGCGCGAATGAGCCGCCCGTGGGTTTCTTCGTCAGGAAGCCGGAGTCGGCCATGCCCAGGGGCGTGAGCACGTTGGCCTGGACGAAGGAGGCGTAGTCCTGCCTGGCCAGGGCCGCCACCACCCGTTCGATCATCGTGAAGCCGTCGTTGCAATAGACCGCCAGTTCGCCGGGCAGGTGCTTCAGGTGTTCGCCGGCCAGGGCGGCTTCGGCGTTGGCCGCGTAGCCCGGTATGGGCTCGAAGGCGAAGGCGTTGCGCATGCTGGTGCCCGGCAGGCCCGAGCAATGCGAAAGCAGGTGCCGGGTCGTGATCTGCGCGTATTCGGGCGACAGCATGGTGAAGCCGGGCAGGTAGCGCGCCACGGGCGCATCCAGGTCCAGCAGTCCGCGGTCCCGCAGGATCATCGCGGCCAGCGCCGCCAGCACCTTGCTGACCGAACCGATGTTGAAGCGCGTCTGGATGCCGGCCGCGACGTTGTCCTTCACCGAGGCGCGGCCGAAGGCCTGCTGCCAGACCACGGTGTCGTTCTTGAGCAGGGCGATCGAGACCGCGGCCACGTTGTCGGGATCGCCGGCCAGGGCGCGCGCGATTTCCTGGCGGCCCCATTCGATGGTCTGCGCGTAGGAGGCGGGCGTCGGGCCGTCGCCCCCGCCGCAGCCGGGCAGGACCGCGGCCAACAGGCCGGCGCCGCCGTAGCCCAGGAATTGCCGCCGGCCGGCGGACGAAGGACCGGCAGGCATGGGGGTGGGCGTTGCGCGCATAGGGGTTCCTCCGGTTGCCGGGGGCCTGCCCGGGCGGCGTTTCCCCCACGCAGGCATAATAGCGGTAGATACGTCACTGCGGCACGTTTCGCGCCGCACGGCCGAGCCGGCGGGCCGCGTCCGCTCTCGCTCGAAGGAGGCAACTATGAATCCCGCCTGGGTATGGTTCGGTCTGATGGCCCTGGCCCTGATCGGCGAAGTCATGACCGGCACCTTCTATCTGCTCATGGTCGCCGTCGGCTTCGCCGTGGCCGGCATCGCGGCCTGGCTGGGCGTGGACATCGCCTGGCAACTGGTGCTGTGCGCGGCGGCGGTGGTGCTGTGCACGCTGCTGCTCAAGCGCCTGAACGTGCTGAAGAAGCGCGGTTCGCCGCCGTCTTCCAACGCCAACGTCAACATGGACATCGGACAGACCGTGAAGGTCGAGGCCTGGAACGAAGACCGCACCGCACGGGTCTGGTATCGTGGGGCGCACTGGCAGGCCGAGCTCGCGCCCGGGGCCGAGCCGGTCGCCGGGCAGTTCGTGATCACCGAGATGCGCGGCAACAGCCTCGTTCTTTCGCCCCCTCGCTAAGGCCGTTGCGGACGGCCTTCCCGTATCGCTGGCAATACCCACAAGGAAGCACCATGAGCGCATCCACCATCGTCCTGCTGGTCATCGTTTTCCTGGCCATCCTCATCGTCGTCAAGGCCATCGCCATCGTGCCGCAGCAGCATGCGTGGGTGGTCGAGCGCCTGGGCAAGTTCGACCGCGTGCTGTCGCCCGGCGCGGGCTTCGTGATCCCGTTCATCGAGCGCGTGGCCTACAAGCATTCGCTCAAGGAAATCCCGCTGGACGTGCCCAGCCAGGTCTGCATCACGCGCGACAACACGCAATTGCAGGTGGACGGCATTCTGTACTTCCAGGTCACCGACGCGATGCGCGCCTCGTACGGCTCGTCCAACTACATCGTGGCCATCACCCAGCTGGCCCAGACCACGCTGCGCTCGGTCATCGGCAAGCTGGAACTGGACAAGACCTTCGAGGAACGCGAGCAGATCAACAGCAGCATCGTCAGCGCGCTGGACGAGGCCGCGCTGAACTGGGGCGTGAAGGTGCTGCGCTACGAGATCAAGGACCTGACGCCGCCGGCCGAGATCCTGCGCGCGATGCAGGCCCAGATCACCGCCGAGCGCGAGAAGCGGGCCCTGATCGCGGCTTCCGAGGGCCGCCGCCAGGAACAGATCAACATCGCCACCGGCGAACGCGAGGCCGCCATCGCGCGTTCCGAGGGCGAGAAGCAGGCCCAGATCAACCAGGCCCAGGGCGAGGCGAACGCCGTCGTCACCGTGGCGGACGCCACCGCCAAGGCCATCATCCAGGTGGCCGAGGCCATCAAGCACCCCGGCGGCATGGAAGCGGTCAACCTCAAGGTGGCCGAGCGCTACGTCGATGCCTTCGGCAACCTGGCCAAGACCAACAACACCCTGATCGTGCCGGCCAACGTCAGCGACATCAGCGGACTGATTGCCTCGGCGCTGACGGTGGTCAAGGGGACGCAGGGGCCCAAGGCGCCCAACTGACAACGGCAAGCCGCGCGGCGCGGCAAGGGATTCAGCGACCCAGGAAGCGCCGCGCGTTGTCTCCATACACCGCGTCGCGCAGCGCGGCGTCCAGCCCCAGGCTCTCCAGCCGTTCGACCGGTTCCCGGTCCATGACGCGGAAAGGATAGTCAGTGCCTATCATCACCTGGCCCGCGCCGAAGCGATCCAGCAAGAGGCTTATCGTCGGCGCATCGTAGACCAGATCGTCGTAGTACATCCGCTGGGCCTGCAGCGTGGGCGAGGCCAGCATGCTCTCCTTGATTTCGGCGGCGCGCTGCCAGGCGTTCTCCAGCCGCGGCAGCAGCATGGCGAGCGTGCCGCCGCCATGGCTGAAGGCGATGCGCAGCCGGGGGTGTCGCGCCAGTACGTTGCCGGTTATGAGCGAGGCCGCCGCCAGGCCGATCTCGGAAGGAAAACCCAGCGCCTGCTGCAGCGAAGCCGGGCCCACCAGCCGGTCGACGCCGGCGGGGCGGATGGCATGCACGAACACGCACAGATCCAGGCGCTCGGCGGCCGCGAAGAAGGGCTGGAACTTGGGCAGGCCCAGTGGTTCGCCATTGACGTTGCTGCCTATCTCCACGCCGGGAAAACCGAGCGTGCCGGCGAGGTATTCCAGCTCCTCGATCGCACGGTCCAGATCCTGCATGGGCACCGCGCCCAGCGCCGCAAAGCGGTCTGGGTGGGTGGACGCCAGCCGCGCCATCTGCTCGTTCAGGTCGCGGTGCAGCACCGCGCAGGCGGGGCCGGGCATCCAGTAGGACAGCAGCTCGGGCATGGGCGAGACCACCTGCATGCCTATGCGCATGGCTTCCATGTCCGCCTTGCGTTTGCCCGCGTCCCAGCACTGATCGGTGACGGTACGGTAATTCTTGCCGTCGATCATCACGTGGCGGTGGCAGGCGCATTCGGCCGGCGCAATCGACGGCCACATATGGGCGGGGGCCCACGGCGGCATGGGCGCAAGCGTCTCGGGCACGAAGTGCGTATGGACGTCGACGCTGCGGCGCCAGGCTTCGCCTGCGTTCATGCTTCGCCTCCGCCCAGCACGGCGTAGAGCTCGCAGCGAACGTGGGCGCCCTCGGGCAGGTGGCCGGCCGGGACGACGTGACGCGCCGGCCGCGAACCGGCGTCCGGGAACATCGTTTCCCAGGCCTGGTTGACCGCGCCGCGCAGCGCCATGTCCGATACGTCGAACTCTATCTTGACGATGTCTGCGGTGGAGCCGCCCGCCGCCTGCATCACGGCGCGGATGTTGTCGAACAGTTGGGCGATCTGCGCCTGCGCGTCCGCGGCCAGCTCGCGCGTGGCCGGATTGCGTCCATAGATGCCGCCGGACATCACGACGTTGCCGATGCGGCAGGCCGTGGGCGCGGGAGACTTGCGTTCGAGCCCGTCGACCTGGATGCTGACGCGGGCGGAAGAGGCGGGTGCCATGCGGTCTCCTTGCTAGACGGGGTCGTAGACGACCGTGACCTTGTTGGAGTTGAAGATGTAGGTCTCGACGAAGTCGGACCATGCGAGATGGGCGTTGAGTTCGTACATCGCGCCCATCAGGCAGAACCAGTTCAGCACCTCCTGCTGTCCCGCATCCACGACCTGCGCCAGCGTGGTCTGCCGCCAGGCCTCGTAGTCGCCCTTGACCAGGGCGTCGTACAGGCGGCGGTCGTTCTCGACGTCGGGATGCATCTGCCAATATTTCGCGCACAGGAACGCATGCGACCAGCTCGACGATGCCATCAGGCAGATACGCCACGGACTGGCCCGCATCGCGCGTGCCGTCGCCCGGCCCAGCTCGAAGCAGCGCAAGGGCGAGGGCGCAGGAGGGTCCAGGTGGCGTTCGGTGGTCTTGATCTTGGGCACTGAACCGCGGTTGCAAATCACGTCGCTGCCATAGCAGTTGATCGTGAAGGGTACCATCGGATAGTCGAAGCCCTTGCGGTCGTAGTCCAGGTAGAGCACCACGTTCATGAACGCGTGCGACAGATCCTTGCGGTGCAGCGGCTTGTAGGCGTAGGCCACGTCGAAGGAGGATTCGATCAGCCGCGAGGTCAGGTAGTGCCCGACCTGCGGCGCCATGCGCACGTGGAAGCTGTGATCGGCCGGCTCGTTCCAGGGATTGCCGTTGGGGCCGTGCGGCTGCACGTGCAGATCGTCCTTGTAGGCCAGCACGCAGAAGGGCGGGATGACGTCGTCGCGGAAGTTCTCGTACTGGTCGTCGCCCCAGACCACGATGGCATCGGGCTTGAAATCGTCGAGTGCGACGCGGGCCTTGCGGATGCCGGTCAGCAGGCTCTCGCGGTGGGCCGCAGCCGCAGGCATGCCCGCTTCCCATTCGGCCTGCATCGGCGCGGGCCAGTTGGCCATGTCCTTGACGTCGGCAGGGATGTCCGGGTGCTGCAGATTGGCCTTGAGGCGCTTGGCGAAGGTATCGTCCAGGTCGTGCAGGCGCGGCCAATGTGAAATGCCAAGGCCGAGTATGTCTGCCATGTTCAGACTCCGATTCTTGATAGGGGACTAGCGTTGGTCAGGACACCGCGGCTGCGCATGCCGGGCTGCGGCCGCCGGCGCCGGCCGGATCGCCATGGCCGGTCGCGATGGCGGCCACCCGGGCGGGATCATCCGGCGGCGCGTTGCCGCGCCACGCCACGTGCAGGTCCGGGCGCAGCAGCAACAGCGCATGGCCGTAGATGCGCAGCGGTGCTTCGTCCTCGAACTCGTGCACCGCCAGCGGCGCGCCGTATGCGCGCAGCGCCTGTTCCAGAGCGCGAGTGTCGTGGCCGCCCTTGGGGCCCAGCTTGATCAGGTTGTAGCCCTGCGTCATGTGGTCCTGCAGGGCGCTGCCGTCGTCCAGCCAGACGTGAGGAATGCGCGCGCCGGGCCAGGTTGTGGGGGTGTAGGCGCGGCTGTCGGGATCCGGGCCTTCTCCTGGCTCCTGGCAGATGATGGTGGTGTCGATGTAGCGGTAGCCCATCTCGATGCCCAGGATCTCGTTGGTCTTGCGCTGTTCGATGTCGGCCACGCGCGCCACCTCGGCCCGCGTCGCGCGGCCTTCGGGCGTGTCGTCGTTGATGTCGGGCTTGTACGCGGCGCGCCAGTCGACCCGGCCTTCGGCGGCGTTGGTCGAGGCCTGCACGTTGCGGCGGCCGATCTGCAGGCGTTCGGTCAGGTAGGATTGCAGCAGCTCCGGTCCGCCCCAGCCGCGCAGCGTGCCGGCCAGCTTCCACGACAGATCGATCACGTCGCCCACGGCCGTGTTCATCCCCAGCCCACCGGTGGGAATCACCAGGTGAGCGGCGTCGCCGGCGATGAAGACACGGCCGTGCCCCAGACTGTCGGCGCACAGGAGGTGCTGGTACCACTCGCCGGTGTAGAGCGTCTCGCAATCGAAGTCGAGGCCCTTGCCGACCGATCGGCGGAACTTTTCTTCCACGTTCTCGCCTTCCCGATACATGGTGTTCATGCGGAAATGGCGGGTGGAGTCCTGCACCGTGATGGAGGTGAAGTCCGGGTCGCCTATGATGTGGTAGTGGCGTCCCTTGCCCACAGGAATGCGCTCGAACAGGTCGTCGGCGCGGAACAGCGCCGCGCGCATGTGGCGGATGCGGCCCCGGCCTGCCAACTGGATGCCCAGCGCCTTGCGCACCGGGCTGGCGCCGCCGTCGCAGCCCACCATATAGGCGGCGCGTACGGTCTGCACCTCGCCATCGGGACGGCGGATGCGCGCCGTGACGCCGCTGCCGTCCTGCTTGAAATCGAGCATTTCGTGGCCGAAGCAGACGTCGACGTTGGCAGTGACCTCCGCTTCCGCGCGCAGCAGCGGATCCAGCGTGTACTGCGAGATCAACTGGTACGGTTCCAGCGGCCGGTTGCCGTCGTTGTGCGCGCGGATGTCCGCCTGCAACTCCGCCACCGAGGCGTAGGGCAGATGCAGCACCGCGGGCTCGGTCATGCTGGTGACGATGAACACGTCCATCGGACAATCGCGCGGAAAGCCGGCGGCGCGGATGCGTTCGGACAAGCCCAGGCGGCGGAAGATCTCCATGGTGCGGGCGTTGGCGCGCTCCAGCTTGGGATGGATGCCATGCTTGTCCAGCTTTTCGATCAGCGTGGTGCGGATGCCGCGCTGGCCCAGGTCGATGGCCAGGGTCTGGCCGGCGGGACCCGCGCCGATCACCAGGACTTCGGTTTCGATCATGTTTTGCGTTCCTTTCATTGCTCGGTAATGCCGGCCTTCTCGACCACGTCTTTCCAGCGGGCGATGTCGCTGGCCAGCAGCGTGCCCAGTTCGGCGGGTCCGCTCGGCCTGGCGTTCGGCACCACTTCCTGGCGCCGCAACTCTTCCTGGAAGCTCTTGTCCGCCATGACGGACTGGATGTCGCGGCTCAGTCTGTCGACGACGGCCTTGGGCGTGCTTCGGGGAACGAAAATGCCGATCCAACTGCTGGCATGGACGTCGGCGATGCCAGCTTCCTTGAAGGTGGGGGCATCCGGCGCCAGCGGCGCGCGTTCGTCGCCGGCGGTGGCCAGGATCCGGATCTTCTTGGCATTGACCAGCGACATCACCGAGTTCAGCGGGAAAAAACCCACCTGGGCGCGGCCGCCGGCGATGTCGACCGTGGCGCCGGCGGTGGCCTTGTAGGGCACGTGCGCAAGGTCGGTCTTGGTTATCAGTTTGAACAGCTCGGTGTAGAGGTGGTGCGGCGTGCCCACCCCCGGTGTGGCGTAGTTGATCTGGCCCGGCTTGCTCTGGGCCAGCGCCACCAGCTCCTTCACGTTGGCGACCGGCAGGTCGGCGTTGACCACCAGCGCGGTCACCGTGCGACCCATGAGCGAGACCGGCGCGAAATCGGCGGGCGACCAGGGCAGGTTCTTGTTGATCGCGCCCAGCATGCTGATGGTGTTGGTCACCACCAGGATGGTATTGCCGTCGGCCGGCGCCTTGCCGGCGTAGCCGATGCCGATCGAACCGCTGGCGCCGGTCTTGTTGTCGACCACGACCGAGTTGTTCCACTTGGCGGACAGGCGCGTGGACAGCGCGCGGGCCACGATGTCGGACGACGTGCCGGCCGAGGTGGGCACCACCATGGTGACGACGGGAGCGGGGAAGGTCTGGTGCTGCGCGTGGGCCGGCGTGGCGGCCACGATCGCCGCAACGGCGAATAGGGCGTGTTTCAAGGCTGTCTCCTGGTTGGGCGAATCCCGGTGCAATGCGGAACTGCGAGACCCCTGCCGTTCGCCGCAAGCGCGGGCGGGGTCGTTTCTATTGGCCGGCATCCTAACACGATTTCCGAAAATTTTTAATAATTTCGGAATTAATAATTTTTATGAAATTTTGCTAGAATGGCCGAAAACAGAGGTGTCCATCGTGAGCACAAAAACCGTCGCCACCCAGCTGGTGCCCCAACTGCGGGATCTCATCGCCAACGGCAGTTTTCCGCCCAATACCAAGCTCAAGCTGCAGGAGCTGGGACAGACCTTCGGCGTGAGTCTGTCTTCGGTGCGCGAAGCGCTGCTGGTGCTCAGCACGCAGGGGTTCGTAGTGGGGGAGGACCAGCGGGGTTTTCGCGTGGTCGACGCATCGGCCGCCAACCTGGCCGAGGTCACCACGCTGCGGGCGCAGTTCGAGCCCTATGCGCTGCGGATTGCCATCGAGCGCCAGGACCGCGCATGGGAAGAGAAACTGGTCGGCATCTTCTACCGCCTGTCGCGGATCGAAAAGGAAGACGGCTACGTGCCGTTCCTGGACGAATGGGAGCGCGCCCACCGCGAATTCCACCTGTGCATGATCGGCGGTTGCCAGATGCCGCTGCTGCTGCAGTTCTGCAGCAACCTGCACGACATGAGCGACCGCTACCGCCGCATCTACCTGTCGCGCGACATGCCGCCCCAGCGCGACGTCGCGGCCGAGCACTCGGCCATCATCGACGCCATCCTCAAGCGCGACGCCGATACCGCGTGCGAGCTGCTGCGCACGCACAGCCAGCGCACCGGCGCCGCCGCGCTCGAGCGCCTGCAGGCGCTGAAATAGGAAACCTGCCATTCACCACAACCGGGCCGGAGGTCCGCCACGACGATGAAAACAACGGAGACACCCCCCTCGCCGGAGCTGGGCAGGACGCTCGAGCTGCCCGGCCTGCGGGTCAATTATCACGACCGGGGCGAAGGGCCGCCCCTGATGCTGGTGCACGGCTCCGGCCCCGGCGTATCGGCTTGGGCCAACTGGCGCGGCGTGATCGACGAACTGTCCGGCCGCCACCGCGTCATCGCGCCCGACATGGCGGGGTTCGGCTATACGGCCGTCGATCCCGGCACCGTCTTCAATATCGACAACTGGGTCGCCCAGGTGATAGGCGTCATGGACACCCTGGGACTGGAGCAGGCCGACCTGCTGGGCAATTCCTTCGGCGGCGGCATCGCGCTGCACGTGGCGCGCCGCCATCCGGCCCGCGTGCGCAGACTGGTGCTGATGGGCGCCGTCAGCCTGTCGTTTCCGCTCACGCAAGGCCTGGACCTGGTCTGGGGCTACACCCCCTCGATCGAGAACATGCGCCGCCTGATGGGCGTTTTCGCCTGGGACCAGGCCCTGACCACGGAAAACCTGGTGCGCCTGCGCTACGAGGCCAGCATCCAGCGCGGCATGGACAAGGTCTACGAATCGTTGTTCCCGGCCCCGCGCCAGCGCTGGGTCGACATGCTGGCCCAGCCCGAGGCCGAACTGGCGCGGATCGAGCAGCCCACGTTGATCCTGCATGGGCGCGACGATCAGGTGATCCCGCTCGATATCTCGCTGCGCCTGCTGCGGGTGCTCAAGAATGCCGACCTGGCCGTATACGGCAATTGCGGGCACTGGACCCAGATCGAAAAGCGCCAGGAATTCGTCCACGCCGTGCTGGGCTTTCTGGCCGCGCCTTCCAAGGAGCAAGCATGACCTCACCCGCATCCGCGCTGGCCGGCCGCTGGAACATCGTCTCGTGGGAGCAGCGCTACGATGACGGCCGCATCGTCGCGCCCATGGGCAAAGCGTTGCAGGGCTACCTGATGTACACCGAAGCCGGCTACATGAGCGTCTTCATCTGCGCCGGCGGCCGTCAGCCCTTTGCTTCGGGCCTGCAATTCGGCGGCACCCAGCAGGAGAAAGCCGCCGCCTACGACACCGTGCTCAGCTACGGCGGCCGCTACGAAGTGCAGGGCGACACCGTCCTGCATCATGTGGAAGTCAGCCTGTTCCCCAACTGGGTGGGACAGGTACAGAAGCGCCGCTATACGCTCGAAGGCGATCGGCTCGCCGTGGCGGCCACGCTCGAAGCAGGCACGCCCGAGGCCCGGCAGATCGTCCTGACCTGGGAGCGCGCGCCGGTGCCCACCGCGTGAACCGACGGAGTTGTCAGAAAAGACGCCCGCGCAAGCGGGCGTCTGGCTTTACAGGCGGGCTCAAGTCCCCTTGCGCGTGTCGTGCTTCATGATCTGCGCCTTCTCGCGCAGCCAGTCGCGTTCGCGCTCGGTGTCCCGCTTGTCGAACTGCTTCTTGCCCCGCGCCAGCCCGAAATCCAGCTTGATCAGCGAATTCTTGAAATGCAGGTTCAGCGGCACCAGCGCGAAGCCGCGCTGTTCCACCTTGCCGATCAGCTTGTGGATTTCCTCGGCCTTCAGCAGCAGCTTGCGCGTGCGGGTGGCGTCCGGATGGATGTGGGTGGAGGCCGTTTCCAGGGGGCTGACGTGCATGCCCAGCAGGTAGAGTTCGGCATCGCGGACGATGACGTAGCTTTCCTTGAGCTGCACGCGCCCGGCACGGATCGCCTTCACTTCCCAGCCTTCGAGCACCAGGCCGGCCTCGAAACGCTCGTCGATGAAGTAGTCGTGGAATGCCTTGCGGTTCTCAATGATGCTCATTCGTCACGCCGTTAAAATGCGTCATTCTAGCAATTTGCCCAATCGGATCCTCTACGCATGCATAAAGTGCAACGTTCGGTGTTGGTCCCCTATAGCGCCGCCCAGATGTTCGACCTGGTGGCCAAGGTCGAGGACTACCCCAAATTCATGCCCTGGTGCGGCGGCACCGAGGTGCACGAACGGGACGAGAACGGCCTGCGCGCTTCGGTCGTGATCCAGTTCGCCGGCCTGCGCCAGCGCTTCACCACCCGCAACACCCATCATTATCCCGACCGCATCCAGCTCGATCTGGTCGACGGACCGTTTTCGATGCTCGAAGGTGTCTGGGAGTTCCAATCCCTGGCCGACGACGCCTGCAAAGTGGTCTTCACCATGCAATACCAGTTCTCCAGCCGCGCGCTGGAAGCTCTGGTCGGCCCGGTGTTCAACCGCATCGCCACCAGCTTCATCGACGCCTTCACCCAGCGGGCCGAAGCCTGCTATGGATAGCCAGGGGGGGCAGGGCGGTACCGTGGCCGTCAGCATCTGTTATGCGGATGCAGCGGAAACCTGGATGCGGGAGCTCGTCCTGCCCCAGGGCGCGACCCTGGCCGACGCCATCCAGGCCAGCGGCTTTCGCCAGGCCTACCCGGGCGTGGACCCCGCCCGGGCCGGCACCGGCGTCCACGGCCGCCGCCGGCCGCTGGACCATGTCCTGCACGACCATGACCGGGTCGAGATCTACCGCCCGCTGGTCTTCGACCCCAAGGAATCCCGCCGCCGGCGGGTGGCCCACAAGGCGGCCTCGGCCGGCGCCAAGGGGCACGGACGAACCCGGTAGGCAGGTCCGCCGGACAGACCGTGGGTTTTCCCGCATATAAACCCTCTTGACAGCAAGGCTGAACAGCGCAGCCCCCCGCTCTGATTTACAATACTGGGTTTATTGCGGCCAGGGGTTACTCGATGCGTCTCGTACAAAATGCGCTTACTTTCGATGACGTGTTGTTGGTGCCCGCATATTCTGCGGTGTTGCCCCGCGATACCAGTCTTCGAACCCGCCTGACCCGTGAAATCTCGCTGAACATTCCCCTGGTGTCCGCCGCCATGGACACCGTCACGGAATCGCGCCTGGCCATCGCCATGGCCAAGGAAGGCGGGATCGGGATCATCCACAAGAACCTCACCGCCGACGAGCAGGCGCGCGAAGTCGCCAAGGTCAAGCGCTACGAGGCCGGGGTCGTGCTCGATCCCATCACCATCGCGCCCCACATGAAGGTGCGCGAAGTCATCGAACTGCAGCACCAGCACGGCATCTCCGGCCTGCCCGTGGTCGAGGGCCGCCAGGTGGTCGGCATCGTCACCAACCGCGACCTGCGCTTCGAAGACCGCTACGACGAACCCATCCGCACCGTCATGACGCCGCGCGAGCGCCTCATCACCGTGCGCGAAGGCGCCTCGCTGGACGAGGCCCAGGCCCTGATGCACAAGCACCGCCTGGAGCGCGTGCTGGTCGTCAACGACAACTTCGAACTGCGCGGCCTGATGACCGTCAAGGACATCATCAAGACCACCGAGAACCCCAACGCCAGCAAGGACGAGCACGGCAAGCTGCGCGTCGGCGCCGCCGTCGGCGTGGGCGAGGGCACCGACGAACGCGTCGAGAAACTCGTCGCCGCCGGCGTCGACGTCATCATCGTCGACACCGCCCATGGCCATACCGCCGGCGTGCTCGACCGCGTGCGCTGGATCAAGAAACACTACCCGCAGCTGCAGGTCATCGGCGGCAACATCGCCACCGGCGCCGCCGCCCGCGCGCTGGTCGAAGCCGGCGCCGACGGCGTCAAGGTCGGCATCGGCCCCGGCTCCATCTGCACCACCCGTATCGTGGCCGGCGTGGGCGTGCCCCAGATCACCGCCATCTCCAACGTGGCCGAAGCCCTGGAAGGCACCGGCGTCCCCCTGATCGCCGACGGCGGCGTGCGCTACTCCGGCGACATCGCCAAGGCCCTGTCGGCCGGCGCCTACACCGTTATGATGGGCGGCATGTTCGCCGGTACCGACGAAGCCCCCGGCGAAATCGTCCTGTACCAGGGCCGCTCGTACAAGTCCTACCGCGGCATGGGCAGCCTGGGCGCCATGGCCGACGGCTCGGCCGACCGCTACTTCCAGGACCCGGCCAACAACTCCGACAAATTCGTGCCCGAAGGCATCGAAGGCCGCGTCCCCTACAAGGGCAGCGTCATCGCCATCGTCTACCAGCTGGTCGGCGGCGTGCGGGCCTCCATGGGCTACTGCGGCTGCGCCACCATCGACGACATGCGCACCAAGAGCGAATTCGTCCAGATCACCGCCGCCGGCATCCGCGAATCGCACGTCCACGACGTGCAGATCACCAAAGAAGCCCCCAACTACCGGATGGACTGATATGGTCCCCCCCACTCACACTCCGCGTTCGCGGCCCCCCAGGGGGCGCTTGTCGCTCGCCTTGGGGCGGCCCGGCGGCTCGCTCGGGTAACCTATGTCTCACGACCGCATCCTGATCCTAGACTTCGGCTCGCAAGTCACCCAACTCATCGCCCGCCGCGTGCGCGAAGCGCAGGTCTACTGCGAAATCCACCCCTACGACGTTTCGGACGATTTCGTCCGCGAAGAACTCGCCAAAGGACTGAAAGGCGTCATCCTTTCGGGCAGCCACGCCTCGGCCTACGACGAAGCCTCCATGCGCGCCCCCCAGGCCGTGTTCGAGTCCGGCGTGCCCGTGCTCGGCATCTGCTACGGCATGCAGACCATGGCCATGCAACTGGGCGGCAAGGTCAGCTTCAGCGACCACCGCGAATTCGGCTACGCCGAAGTCCGCGCCCACGGCCACACCCCGTTTCTGAACGGCATCCAGGACTTCGCCACCCCCGAAGGCCACGGCATGCTCAAGGTCTGGATGAGCCACGGCGACAAGGTCACCGAGCTGCCCCCGGGCTTCAAGCTCATGGCCTCCACCGCCTCGTGTCCCATCGCCGGCATGGCCGACGTCGACCGCGGCTATTACGCCGTCCAGTTCCATCCCGAAGTCACCCACACCGTCCAGGGCCAGGCCCTGCTGGCGCGCTTCGTGCACGACATCTGCGGCTGCGGCGACGACTGGAACATGCCCGACTACGTCAGCGAAGCCGTCGAGGCCATCCGCAAACAGGTCGGCAACGACGAAGTGATCCTGGGCCTGTCCGGCGGTGTCGATTCTTCCGTGGCCGCCGCCCTGATCCACAAGGCCATCGGCGACCAACTGACCTGCGTGTTCGTCGACCACGGCCTGCTGCGCCTGAACGAAGGCGAACAGGTCATGAAGACCTTCGCCGAGAACATGGGCCTGAAGATCATCCACGTGGATGCCACGGATGACTTCATGGGCAAGCTGGCCGGCGAAACCGACCCCGAAGCCAAGCGCAAGATCATCGGCAAGGAATTCGTCGAAGTCTTCCAGCGCGAGTCCGGCAAGCTCAAGAGCGCGAAGTGGCTGGCGCAGGGGACCATCTACCCTGACGTGATCGAATCGGCCGGCGCCAAGACCGGCAAGGCCGTCACCATCAAGTCGCACCACAACGTGGGTGGCCTGCCCGATACCTTGCACCTGAAGCTGCTCGAGCCGCTGCGCGAACTGTTCAAGGACGAAGTGCGCAAGCTGGGGATCGCGCTGGGCCTGCCGCACGGCATGGTCTACCGGCATCCGTTCCCTGGGCCGGGCCTGGGCGTGCGGATCCTGGGCGAAGTGAAGAAGGAATACGCGGACCTGCTGCGCCGCGCGGATGCGATCTTCATCGAAGAACTGCGGGGCACGCGGGCGACCGAACAGGATGCCGCCGCGGGCCTGTGCGCGGCGGAAGAGGTTGGGAAGAACTGGTACGACCTGACCAGCCAGGCGTTCGCCGTGTTCCTGCCCGTGAAGTCCGTGGGCGTGATGGGGGATGGGCGGACGTACGACTACGTCGTCGCGCTACGCGCGGTGCAGACCACCGACTTCATGACGGCGCATTGGGCGCATTTGCCCTATGCGTTGTTGGGGAGGACTTCGAACCGGATTATCAATGAGGTTCGGGGGTTGAATCGGGTGGTTTATGACGTTTCGGGGAAACCGCCGGCTACGATTGAGTGGGAGTGAGTTGACGTCCTTCGGGGACTATCGCCAGCTATCGAAAAACTGCCGTAACGTGTTGATTTTCAAGTGGATGCGTCGCGGCAGCTATCGGTGACTATTGCCGGCCAGCAGAACAGGTTGGCGGTGGAGTTGGCGGTAAGAACTGAGGGTCGGATTAAGACCGTCCCATTCACTATCCAGACCAAACCCGTCTTTGACGGTAAAGGTCTCCTCGGGAAAGCTTGTTTTATGCGGCTTTCCCGGCATCAGCAGGTCTCCTGGCCCCTGACGGTAAAAGCCGTCACGAAACAGGAGAAAAACCTCGATGCTTACCGACACAGCACTGCGCAATCTTAAGCCTAAGTCCAAGATTTATAAGGCTTCTGACCGCGATGGGATGTACGTGACGGTATCGCCTACCGGTACCGTCACCTTCCGCTACGATTACCGTCTCAATGGGCGCCGCGAGACGCTGACCATTGGCCGCTACGGTCCGGCGGGCATTTCGTTGGCATTGGCGCGCGAAAAGCTGATCGACGCCAAGAGGGCCGTCGCCCAGGGCAAGTCCCCCGCGCTGGAGAAGCAGCGCGAGAAGCGCCGGCTGACTGCCGCGAAGACCTTCGGCGACGTGACCGCGAAGTGGCTGGAAGGTGCCCGGATGGCCGATAGCACCAAGGCGATGCGCAAGCACATCGTCGATCGGGACATCCTACCGGTCTTCCAGAACCGACAACTCAACGAAATCACTGCCGATGACCTGCGCGCCCTTTGCAGCAAGGTGAAGGCACGTGGTGCGCCCGCCACTGCGGTGCATATCCGCGACATCGTGAAGCAAGTTTATGCCTTCGCCATCCTGCATGGCGAGAAGGTGGACAATCCTGCCGATGGCGTCGGCGCGGCGTCGATCGCGACCTTCGTGCCGAAGGATCGTGCATTGTCGCCACTGGAAATCCGGTTGATGGCACGGCAGATGGAATCGGTGGCTACCTATCCGACGATCCGGCTGGCGCTGCGCATGATCCTGCTGACGCTGGTGCGTAAGAGCGAGTTGATCCAGGCCACTTGGGATGAAGTCGATTTCGAGAACGCGACCTGGACCATCCCGAAGCAGCGGATGAAGGGGCGCAACCCCCACGTGGTCTACCTCTCGCGCCAGGCGCTCGACATCTTCGTGGCGCTACACACGTGCGCGGCCGGTTCCAAGTTCGTGCTGCCGTCTCGCTATGACGCTGACCGCTGCATGTCGAACGCTACCCTCAACCGGGTCACGCAGATCGTGGCGGAACGGGCCAAAGCTGCTGGCCTGCCGCTGGAGCCATTCACCGTCCATGACCTGCGGCGTACCGGCTCGACGTTGCTCAACGAGATCGGCTTCAATCGCGACTGGATCGAGAAGTGCCTGGCGCACGAGGACGGGCGCTCCTCACGGTCGATCTACAACAAGGCCGAATACGCCGAGCAGCGACGCCACATGCTGCAAGAGTGGGCCAACATGGTCGATGCCTGGATCGACGGGCAGACGTATGTGCCGAAGCTGATGCCGGAGAATGTCATCGTGCCGGCGTTGAGCGCGACTGCCTGAAAGGGCGGCCGGGTTGTCACTTGACAACCCGGCCGCCCGTGACGATACTGGAGATCACTCATGGCCCGTTCCTCCCATCCGAAGAAAGAGGTCGAGGAAGCTCTCAGGCATGCCGAAGGGCAGGGCTGGCGCGTCGAAGTCGGCGGTAGCCACGCTTGGGGGCGGATTTATTGTCCGTACAACGATGAGGAATGCCGCTGCGGCGAGTTCTGTATCACGTCGGTATGGAGTACGCCGAAGAACCCCGGCAACCACGCTCGCGCCTTGCGGCGTGTCGTGGACAACTGCACCACGCATCGCAAGCAGCGCGAGGCTGACGACGATGCCAAGGAGTAGCGCGATGGAGTACACCTTCACCTTGAAGTACCAGCTTGCCGACGATGACTGCGACCCGGACGTGCTGATCGAGCGCCTGGGCGAAGCCGGCTGCGACGATGCCTTGGTCGGCATCGGCCAGCCGGGACGGCTGGCGCTGGAGTTCACTCGCGAGGCGGCCGACGCGGAGGCTGCCGTGCGCAGTGCGCTGACCGCCGTGCGCAGTAGTGTACCGTCGGCCAATCTGATTGAAGTCGCACCCGATCTGGTTGGGCTGACCGACGTGGCCGAGATCGTGGGTGTTTCCCGGCAAAACATGCGCAAGCTCATGCTGGCGCATCCGGGCAGTTTCCCCGTGCCTGTGCATGAGGGGAGTGCGTCGATCTGGCACTTGGCGGACGTACTGACCTGGTTGCAGGCCAAGGGCAGTTATTCTCTGGCCAAGGATGTGCTGGACGTGGCGCGCGTAGCACTGCGGGTCAACGTGGCGAAGGAGGGTCGGCGGTTACCACGCTCGGTGTCCGAGGAGCTGCGAGCCTTGGTTGGATGAGGCGCGTCGCCGAGATCATCCTTCTCGAACCCGCCCGAACAGGGCGGGTTTTTCGTAGATGGGCATGCTAGGCCACTTGCAAGAGGCAAGTCTGTAGCGTGTTTGCGTAACTAACGATCGCGGCTCGGTTAGCTCAGGCCCGTGGACCTGGAGCAGCGGCTCCTGCAGCAACCGGCGGTCCTGCCTTGCGCTTCTTGGCGGTTTCCTCCGAACGCTTATGAACCTGCGCACGCCAGTCTTCCAGTGCGAGGATGTCCTCGAGTAATTCGTCCGGGTCAGGAACGGCAACGCCACCCATCATTGCTTTGTCATGAGCATAGTTGGAGCACTTGGTCATCCCTGCGTTGACCTGCGCGTAGTCCTCATCATTTACACTCACGCCGGCAAGCCGTTGTGTTTCCACGCCCTTGCGGAAGCGGAGAATGACTTCGCGCAGGAGAACTTCCTCCACCGCTCGCTCCCATGCCATACGCAGGCGAAAGTAAGCATCAACCGTCTGCCTATGATGCTCTGGCCCGTCTCCATCTTTGTGTAGCTTCGCAATGGTCTGCTGCTGTGCTTTCAGCGCGCCGATGCGCTTGCTGGCATTCTTTCCCTCGAAGGGCAATTCTGGGTCTGCTATGCCAAATCCTTCGGCACGCCGTGTCAAACTTTGGGTAACCACTGCAGCGCCTGCCTGCTTTGCCTCCTCGGCCAACAGGCATAGGAAATAAATGTCATGCGTAAAGATGATGACCTGCCGCTGCGTCGATTCAGCAGCGAGGCGCTTGGCCACGCGCTCACGCCGACGATGGTCTAGGGATGAAACTGGATCGTCGAATACGACCCCACCCTTGCCGCTGTTCAGTCCCACTTCCGCGAGGAACGAGCCGATAGCGATGGCACGTTGCTCGCCTTCGCTTAGGATCTCACCAGGACTACGGGCCTGTGGTAGCTGTAGTTTCAGCTTATGCAGCGCTTTCCCTCGGTCTGCACGGCTTTGCAGAGAAACGCTCAGGTTTCCCACGCCCAGGGCCTTAAATTCGCGGTTTAGCGCATCAGCGAGTTCCTTAGAGACGACCTTTTCTGCCAGTTCCGAAGCCTTGAGCGATATGGCATTTGTCCTGACAGCGGACAAACAGCTCTTCAGCTTTCCTTGGTGTTCTAGTTTCGCCACTGCTGCAATCACAGCTTCTTTAACTTGGCTGAGTTTTACGCGGGCCTCCAGTTCGCCAAGTTGCTTCTGCAACGCCGCGCGAGCTTCTTCATTCGAGGCTTTCTCCAAAGCTTCCGCTTCGGCATTTAACTTGTCAGCGAGTCCCTGCAGTCGTTCTGCCGGATTAACCAGTACCTGATCTAGGCCCGTCCAGTCCTGGGAGATAACTGCAGCCTTGATCGCTTCATGCCGAGCAGTCAGTGCGGCCTCGAAAGCCTTGGTGTCGTCAACCAGAGCTGGGTCAATTTCCTGTATTTCCGTTTGTGTTGCCTCATCGAGGCTCAACGTCATGACTGAAGCTGCAAATGGACGGTACTCGACAGCGAGCGCTTGGCGCCGCGCTTGGGCCGTTTTTTCTGCTTCTGCTTGTATGAACGCCTCGAATCGCAGTAGTCGTTCCGCGCCAGCTGCCAGCGGCTGTTGGCAAAGCGGGCATGCGGCGTCTGCTCCCAAATCCGGGAACTGTTTGTCTGGATGGGCTTCTAGCGCGAACTTGCGAGCTGCATCGAACAGCTCCCGCCATACCTCGCCACCGGTTCCCGGCAGAAGGTTTTCACCTTCTTTGAAGTTCTTCGCAGCGAGCGCAGCAGCAGCCTTCGCCGAGTGAAAGCCTTCGGATAGGGTCTTAAGCTTGGCAATGGTCTCAGGGCCGACCACCTGTCCTTTCTCGCCAGCATTCTTCGCGATCGTTGCGACACGGCGCGCGCGTAAGCGAAGAAGGCCAGCCTTTTCCCTTGGATTGTTCTCCCTGAGGCTTTTATCCAGCGTCTGCCTGTGCTCAAGATCCTCCGGATTGAGAGTGGCTAGTGCTTCAATCTGTGCAACGCTGGACTTTGCAGAAAGCCCTGCGATCAATTTTCCGACAGAAGTTTCACCCTGCAGGTGCGCAAATGCAGTGAGATCTACGGACGACTGCTTTTGTTCCAGCTCAATGGAGGTTTTGAGTTGTTGGCAAAGCTTGGCGAGTGACTCAAATACGCCTAGGCCATATGGCACGTATGAGAAGTCATCCTCCGTATCCAGATAGGCTCGGGCGCAGTGCGCGTCAAAGATGGCAAATGATGAGAGCTCTGGCGGAGCCTCTTTGCCCTGTTGCCACGTTACTTCCTTGAGAGCACCGTCAACAGCTATCTCGAAGGCGGCCTGCGCGTTGCCAGCCTTGGCCCCAGGTAAATTCGCATTAGGATGAATAGGTTCAGATTGGTCGCGAGCCCGGCAAGCACGCTTGAGGACGCGCGAATATCCGGACTTTCCAGACCCGTTATCACCGTATATGACAGTCATGCCTGCCGGACCAACTGCCAGTTGCTGATTCTCGGCAATCGCGTTGACGTTGAGTAGATCCTTTATGGCCCGCAATTCAATATGCGTGGTGGCCTCTACCTGTGCTGGAATTTGATTGGCAGTTAGTGGTTTGGGCTGACGATTGCTAGGGTCTGGAATGCCGTGGGCCGACTTGAGCAGGGCATACAGGTCCTCATGATCCTGAGGCGTTAGCCCTTCTTTTATCAGCAAGCGAGAAACCGCATCACTCTGCCAAGCCGCAATTCCCTGTGTCCAAGCCAAGATCTCTTGCAGTATCGCCATGAGCGTTCCCTGTCTCTATCGGTTACTTGGTGTGACGTCAGTTTAACCATGTTGCATTTCATTGAGAAATGGGTATCGCAGCTCGGCACTGCCTCGGTATATGCGTAATTGCCGGTCAAGCTCGTGCCATCTCCATGGGCGAACCTGCATGTCCGAGCTGTACGAAGCGTCCAGTGAGGCGTTGGGTGTGTTTCCGCCGAGGCAATGGGTATCGCACTCAGTGACTAGAGAGTCGAAATCATGGGCGGGATCGGAGGAGGTCTATCGCCCGCCATTGCTCGAACCCTTCCGAACAGGGCGGGTTCTACGCAAGTAGACATCTGGTTTTAAGGCGCCGGCGCGACGCGCCTGTTTACGCTGCTCTATCCATGCTTCTACTTCGGCCAAGTCCCAAACCACGCAGCGTGGTGTCAGGTTGAATCGACGCGGGAACTCGCCGCGCCGCTCCATTTCGTAGATCGTCGTCTCTGCCAGGGGGACGATCTGGTGCAACTCTTGGCGCCGAATGGTGCGACGGAAAGGCAGTATCCCCTGCTTGGCGAACTGCGGAACTTCGTCGTAGGCGCCGGAGCCGGGCAGGGGAACAGAATAGGAGGGCTCTTGGGCCTCGTCGTCTCGGCAGGCTGGTTGCAATGGATAACTGGCCATGTTGAACTCCGTCGGGTGCGGCCTTGCAAGGCCTGCTGCCGCGCGAAGTAATGGTGGCTTTCTATCGCTATCGGGAAAACCCGCTGGGGAGTAGCGTAGCGTGCTTGCGGGGATACAGCCGGCAGTGGAGGAGTCAGAAGAGAGGCTAAAGAGGCGAGATTTCACCAGCGCTCTGCAAATGGTTGGAAGAGCGACTGGAGAAAGCCTTCGACGGGAGCCGGCTCCAGGCCTTGTAGCAGGGGCGCGTCTGGTCGCTATCGAGGTGCGGCTGTTAGATGCCAAGGCGTGCTGGGCGGTGTAGAAGCTTTCCGGGCCAACAATCATTGGGACACGAGTAGCGGCATTGGCACCTCCATAAGAAGTGTTCTAGTTACACCGCCGAACAGAACTTCGCTCGCTCTCAGTCGGCTATAGGCACCAAATACAAGCAGGTCGCATTGGCTAAATCTCGCCCGATTGATGATTACGTCAGCCACAGTGTGACCTTTTGACGTGGTGACTACCAAATTGACCTTGACATGGTGCCGCACGAGGTAGGCTGCCATGTCCGCTCCTGGTTGATCTCCGTGGACATCTGCTTTTTGCTCGGGATCGACCACCAGCAATGTGACCTCTCGGGCGTTAGCGAGGATGGGGAGCGCATCGGCGATTGCGCGCCTGGCTTGTCTGCTGCCATTCCAAGCTACGAGCACATTTTCGCCGATAGATGTTTTCTGCCAGGTGCGCGGCACTACGAGGATCGGCGTCCCCGTTTGCCGCAGTATCTGGTGCGTGGACCACATTAAGGGAGTGCCAGGGATATCGGGATGTCCGATGACAAGAAGGTCACAGTAAAGTGCGTGAAGGGAAGATTCACTACTAGACTCCGCATTGGAGATGATGCGTAGTTCTCCGCTCGCACTACTGCGCAGAAGTGCTTCGTTCAGTTTTTCGCTCATTTCAAGCGAGCTTGCAACAAGTGCTGATCGCTGTCGCGCAATCACCTCACTCAGGGCGGCGCCGACAGCGAATGCTTCATGGGGGTGCGTTGGAACATGTGGCTGCGCGGTGATTGCGATAATGTGGGAATGCAGAGTTTCGGCTAACTCCACCGCTATGTTCAGCAAATGCTGCCCTTCCGGGCTGGCGTCGAAAAGTACGGCGATGTCTTTCATCATGATTGACATGTGATCTCATCCGTCGCGAATAGAGAATGCGTATTCATGGCATTGCTGATCGGTGCCTACCCGGTTATGGGCAAATTAGAAGAGAAGCCAGGGAGGCGATGTTCAATCGGCTCCCTGGAAGTGGCTGTCGTCACGACAGTCGATCGCCCTTTGGGGAGGGCGGAACGGAGACCGCCTCTTAGAAACAGGCGGCTCCGTAGGTGCTGTCGAGAGGGGAGATCGACAGCAGCGCGGATAGACGTGCAATGGAATGTAGGAACTGTGCATGGCTTAGTGCATGCCGACCACCAATGCCACGCCGTTGATGAAAGGTGATTTGTCCGATGCCAGAAAATGTACGGCGTTGCTCACATCTTCAGGCCGGCCGGCGCGATGCACTGCCGTACCAGCGATAGCTGCGCTTAGAAAGGCCTCCCTCTCTGGGAGCAGGTCGAGGATAGGTGTCACGGCCACGCCAGGATGAATGGAGTTCGCCCGGATGCTATGGGGACCGAACTCCTTTGCGGCAACTTTCGTCATTCCCGTAAAGGCGAACTTCGAGGCTGTACATGCAATGACACAGGGCTCTCCTATCAGAGCTACCACGGATGAGATGTTGATGATTGCCCCACCTCCTGCGTACACCATTGATTCGCGCACTGCCTTCGCCACAGACTCTTCTCAGATGAAGATCGGAGGCATTTGCATGGTACCTATGGGCCGCGGCCAAATTAACGCGAAAATTCGAGATTCTCTGTCCAACTTTCTTGAACATAGCTCGCAATTACTTCGACTTCAGCGATGGAGCTACCAGGAGGAAAAGTTAGGAGTTGCATGGACTGGCAATAGTCTGAACCCGGCAGGGTTGCCCCAGTAGTCGATCGAAAGCACCCAAGGTGCTCCGCAGCCTACGCAGACATACTTATCAAGTCGTTGAAGGGTGGAAAAGGGTGGAGCTGTCGTTGTTGCTACGTGTCGAAGCTGCTCGTGAGGTTGGATACCAGGCTGGCACGATGCCAGTCCGTGGCAGGCTTCGCAGAGAACAGGAGCATGTCCATAGCTAACCATAGATGCCGACGACGCTGTCATTTCGCTATCACTCATCCCACACGTTCCGGCCAGCCTTTCCCACGCACTGCTAAGACAGCCGTGCGTGTTGGTGACCCCATTCTATTGATAGCTCATGGTGAACGTCGCGATCCCTCTGACGATGCCCGGGCCGACCGTCCCCGTAGAGATGTATTGCGCGGTCAGGGGAATACGGGTGGTGCTGTCGGAGCCGCCGACGAGCCACTGATTGACGTTGCCGGGCAGGGCGGAGTCTGGGCCATAAGCAATGGGCGTTCCGTCTGACTTTAGAAGTCGCAACCTCACGCCCGTCGAGGTCGAGCCGCTCGCGGGTGAAAGCAGGTTCGAGCGGTTGCTGGGTGCTGTTGCATCCGTGAGCGTCACATAGACGTTAGAGCCGGTTTGGCATGACAAGCCGACCGAGAATCCTGTATTTCCAGCCGTTGTGCCTGCAGGGCTCAGTGTGCGAGAGGCGACATCTGGCAGGGTGACATTAACCTGGGGTGTTGTGACGGTGCAGGTCGACGAGACAATGGTGGTATTGCCAACCCCAAAGGTGGCTTGAGGGCCGGACTGTTGATTGAGCGGGATGTTGTGGCTGCGAAGATCCAACAGGTTCGATATGTTGATTGGGCCCGATGTCACTTGCGCTGCCGTCTTCACAAGCTGATAGCTGAACGTGTAAGTGCCGACGTAAGCTTCTCTCTGCGTTTGCGGTGCGAAGTCGTCCCAGCTTGGAGAGCCCCATGACGATAGCACGCGATTTCCGTAGCTGAGCGCAAGTGCCCGAATGCCAATACCGGGCATGCCCGTTTCCCAAACACCGGCAACGGTACTCGACACCTGCATTTTGGGGAAGTACTGGAGATAGAAGCCGCTATTTGGATTCCCGACATTGACTGGACAGTTGATTGTCCCTGATGACGTGCGCGCAGGACCAATTGCTGTTCCTATGCTCGCGTCGCGAGGGACGGTGACCGTACCGAACGAGATCGACGAGGTATTGCTCGTGATTGTGCACTGCTGCGCCTGTACGTCGGTTGCCGCTAGAAATGCCAGTCCGAAGAGTGCGATGCCCTGAACAGCGAGTGAGCGATGCCTCGCTAACGCATTGGTCTGTACCATAAGACTTGCCTTATTCATCAGTTGGATGGGGAGACCATCGGAAGAATGGAAAAGCGCGAGGGGTGCGGTGCACTATTTGACCTGCTCTGCTGAATCCTGGGCGCGTGAATCTGCTGCTTCATATGGAGGACGGCATATCGCATTGACCTGCGCATAGGTCACGGCCTTTCCAGTCTTGGGCGGCAGTCTGTAGTCGATCAGACAGTGTTGGTGTGCCGCCGAACCCAATGCGACCTTCAGTGTGCCCGCGTCGTCGGCGCCCCGAATGAAGATTCTGCCTCCTTGGCCAACCGCGCCCACTTCCACGTTCTTCTCGTTCAACACGCTTGCGCCGAACGGAAGCGGTGAGCCGTCCTGTTGGCGCGCTGAAACTACTGCCGCTCGCCCGTTCACGGTTCCGAACCGAATCATCACAACCGAGTTCGCACGCGGCGCGATCTGCGCACTCGTGCTTTTCAGTTCGACTTCGAGCGGCAGGCCCTTGGGATCGAGGTCAACGGTGTTGATGCTGTACGGCGTCAGATAGGGAACCACGGCATAGCCGCGCGCATCGATACTCACGCCTGGAGCATTCGTGATACGGGCACCTCGGGCATCCTTGGCCTCGATGACTCCTACCGTTTCTCCCAAGTCGTTTGCCAGGGTGACGCCGCCGGGGTGTGCAACGATCGCGCCCGACAGGCCCGCCGAGTACTGAGAATTTCCAGAACCCGTGCTTGCGCTAGTGGATACGGTGGAATAGGGACTGCGATACTGAATGTTTCCACCGCCCACGGTGGATTCCGCCGACCTGTCAATGTTCAAGCCGTAGCTCAGGGAATTGTCGGGGAGCGCCGAGCCATTTAGCGTCGCTTGCTGAGAGGAACCGCTGATGCTGTTGTCCGCGTGGCGAAGTGACAGCGTAGGCGCATGCGTGCCGCGGCCCAATGGCATCGTCAGTGTCAGGTATACCTGGTTGCTCATCCGGCCGGTCAGTACTTCACGCTGGCGCGAAGCTGAAATGCTGTAGCTAAAGGTGGTGCCAAGTGCCCTCACGTTGTTGTTGTACCCAACTTGGAACTGCGTTGCGCTGCCACTGCGATTCCAGTAGTCGAGCGAGGATCCGGTCGCATACAAGTTCCCCCAGCGATCACCCAGATCCTGGCTCAATGTCAATTGGTACTGGTTGCGCTGACGGTCCACGGTGAGTGGATCTCGACCCTGGGCGACGCGGTCACGGGCGAGGAACGCGTCCTGCATTTGCCAGTAGCCACTTGAGGAGTGGCGATAAGCCGCGACAGTAAAGTTCGTGTTGGTAGACGGCACGAACTTGCTGTAGCTCACGCGGAAGCTCTGCCCGTTTGTGTTATCGATACCCCGGATATCCGCCTTGGCTTTTGTCGCGTCGATGGAAACCGCGCCGAGCGGAGTATTGAACGCCGCGCCAGCAAGTGCAGCGAGATAGCCATCGCCAACTACGAGACCAGAGTACCCGGTTACGAGATTGCTGAGCCCCTGCTGCACCGTCGCCTGGAGCACCTTGTCTTTACCCGAGAACTGGGTGTTGCGTACCTCACCCGCCGCCACCGAGAATCGAGTGATGCCGGGCCGCAATAGCTGAGTGACCGACGCGTACGGCACGATGAAACTCTGTTGTCTACCGTCTGCCTCCGTGACCGTGACTTGCAGGTTGCCACCATAGCCTGTGGCATACATATCCTTGATCTCAAACGGGCCCGGGGAGACGGTCGTTTCATAGAGTTTGTTGCCATTCTGCGTGACCGTCACGCGGGCATTAGACTGTGCGACGCCTCGAATCGTTGGCGCATAGCCGCGTAGTGACTCTGGCAACATTCGGTCGTCGCTGGAGATTTGGACTCCGCGGATACCGAAGCTGTCGAACACCGCGCCATCGGTGAAGGCATCGCCCAGCGTAAGCTGACTGCTCAGCTTAGAAATATCGCGCTGGACGTAGGTCGCAATGTTCTCGTACGTTCGCGGCGCCTGCGAGTTCCACGTAACAGCAGAGCGCTGACGGAAATGCCAGCCTCCTAGATTGATGCCAGAATCCAGACCAAGAAACGTCGTCGAATCCGACGTTTTACCGCTCAGGTGATAACTGTTTAGGTTGTAGGCCAAGGTCGCCGAGGGTACGCCATTGTCCCAGTACTCGGGGCTTACGTAGCCCCGGGGCATACGCCGCAGCATGGCCTGTGGAATGCTCAAATCCAATCGCAGGTCTGCCATTTCGAGCGACCAAGACGATTCCTTGATGAGCGCGGACAGATTGAGGCACGCGCCGGCGGCCAGCTTTTCAAGCGCCTTTCGGCCATGCGCGGTGAGCTGCTCGAACTCTATGTTCAGCTTATCGACGACTGATTTGTCCAGACACGGTGCAGCGGCTGCACCAGGCCCGTCAAAACGTACCGCCTGGCGGCCGAGCCAATCGCCGTTGAGGTACAGGTCGACTAAGTACTCACCTGGCGTTATCGGGTTGCCGTTCGCGAAGCGCGAAACGTCGACGTGCTGGCCTTTCGAACGCATCACGAACAGGTCATTGAAGATGACGGTCTCGGCGGAGCTCGGGTTGCTTGTCCCGTTTGCCAGGGCTGCGATGGGAAGGTGGAATGCCAGAACGCCGGAGGCGAAAGCGCACAACACCGCGGGTCTGTATTCAACGCGCGATTGCATGTATTGGTCTCTGGTACATCTAATTCACGGCGCGTGCCTTGGCCGGCGAATGCCGGGCAGGACCACGCGATTCCTTGTGGTAGCGCTCTTGACGAGCGCAATCAGCGAACGGTCAAGGCTTCTGCAGCTGTTGTGCGGGGAAGACTCCCTCAACTCCTGCGCCGTAGTCGTTGACTGACATGAAATCAACCTTGGTAGGTACTTCCGAGTTGATGTGTGTGACGGGGCCGACATCGAACTCGGCCGTTGCACGTGGGGCCACCATCGCACCGGTATCGTTTCGCCAGACCACGCCACCGACCTCTGTGGCGACTTTGCTGATAGTCACGTGGAAGGGCGAGGGGTTGGTCGCCACCAGTACATACTTGTTGTCATCTTTACGGACGAATCTCCATGTCATCTGCGCCGCTGCGCCAGCTGGGTCGCCAGGCAGCCCAGTCGGACGGAAGAAGAGTTTGATTCGCGTTCGGAATGCCAGCTGCAGGGAGTTGGGCGCTTCGGGAGAAGCGGCAGCCTGGGGCGGGATCTCCAGTACGTTAAGCCAGAAGAGCGATTCGCGATCCGAAGCCAGTGGGTCCTGGCTGTAGATGATGCGCAAAGCTTGGCCCTTCTTCGGGTCAACTCGGAACAGGGGCGGGGTGAGCGTGAACGGTACGCTGACTTCATCTGGCAGAGCATTCACGTTGCCGTCATCGATCCAGGTTTGGACGAGCGCTGATAGGTTGCCCTCGTTGCTCAGCTTGAGCGTGACCTCACGCTCCTTCTGCTCGTAGATGACCCGTGTTCCGCTCAGCACCACGGACGCATGTGCGAGGGCAGGGACGAGCGTCATTGCAAGAAGAACGAGCGCCGCATTGAACTTTGCTCTGACAGTCATACTGGTATCCGAATTAATTTTTGAGGCCGTCGGCGTTGGTGCATTGGTCAGTTGCCGGCGTGTTTTCCAACGCTCCTGCGGAGTGGCTGTTGAATTATTGATAAACGATGGAGTACTGCGTGACCGCACGAAGATCGCCGGCCGTGGGGCCGATAGCGCCGCCGTTGTGCGCGTATTGCGCGAAGTAGTTGAGCGTGGCGGCACCGTTGCTCAGGGCGACGGGCCGGGAGTTCTGGGTGTCCTGGCCTGCCTTTAAATGGATCTGGGTGAGGTCGCTGTTAAGCAGCATGACCCGGACGCCACGGGCGCCGGTTGCATCTGTAATGATGTTCCCGAGCTGTCCATTTTCGGTCGTGGTATTACTCGGCTCGAAGTAAACAAATACGTTGCCGGCGTTCGGCATGCACGCGGAAAGCGCGATGTTGAACGGCGTACGTCCTGCAGTTGGGTTCGCTATGGACAGCGCGGAGGTGGGGATGGTTGGCAGGGTGACCGTGAAGTCCTTGCCTCCGCCGTTGCCGTTGATCGTGCAGGTCTGCGCGGTGATTTTTCCCTTGATGGTGAGCGTGCCGTCCGCTGCCAAGGCCGTCGATGCTGTTGACAAGAACAGGGCCGCTGCTACAAGACTTGTGCCAATGTGCTTCATGGTTTTCCTCTGAACTGATGATTCCGCGACCTTGGTGTGCTCGCCGGCTGCCGGTGGACCAGAGGTCCACCGGCAAGCCTTCTTTTGCTTTAGCTGTGTGGTAATCGGTTTACTGATAGACGACCGAATACATCGACACGGCGGTAACATCGCCAGCGGTAACCGCGCCGGTCGACACGTACTGCGCGTAGTAGTTGAGCGTGGCGGCACCGTTGGTCAGCGCGACGGGCTTGGAGTTCTGGGTAGCCTGCCCGTTGTTCATGTTGATCTTCGTCATGTCCCCGTTGAGCAGGGAAACCTGGACGTTCGCTGCACCGCCCGTTGCAGTGTTGTGCAGGTTGCCCGTGCTGGAACTGGCGTTCGAGCCCGGCTCGAAGTAGACCAGGACGTTGCCGGAGTTCGGTGTGCATGCGGAAAGCGCGATGTTGAACGGAGTACGGCCAGCAGTCGCGCCCACCGCGGGCAACGCTGAGTTGGAGATGGTCGGCAGCGTGACGGTGAAGTCTTTACCTCCGCCGTTGCCGCTGATGGTGCAGGTCTGGGCGGTGATCTTGCCGTTGATGGTGAGGGTGCCGTCCGCGGCAAATGCGGCCGGTGCGCTGGTGGCGAGAAGAACAGCAGCTGCGAGAATGTTCGTGTGAATATTTTTCATGATTTACCTCATTGAAGTTTATTTGTCATCTTGGCGGTGTTGGCCTTTTGCGAGGCGAGAGCACAAAGTTGCCACGACCATCAGGACTGAATTTTCCTGAGAGCGGAAAAGGTGTCGCGACGTGGGCTACTCTTCTGCTGGTAGGTCGTGTCGACGAATCGGGTTGAGCCCGCCAGTCTGGCCTGCACAAGGGTGTTTGGTTTTGGTCGAGCTATTGGCTTGACCATGAGAGATTTATTTGCTGAGCGCTACATAGGCTTCCCTCGCTATATATGACAGTCCATTGAATGCTCCTAAATAATCATTAACCTAGGAAAAACCATGCAGGGGCCTCTGCTAAGCTCGGGCTATAGCTAGGGCAGGGCAGCAACTTGCGACCCATCTTGTAGTTCTCGTGTATTGGCTGCGCGGACAGGCTGTATCGAAGGCTTCAGAGGGACGAGTTTCGTATCAAAAGCGGGCGTTCTGCCCAGCTTGGGTTTATCAGAGGCTCGCTGAAAATATTGCCCTGGGCCCAATTTGCGGCAGTTCTTCTTGCCAGGGAAAGATCACTCGAACTCTCTATTCCTTCGATAACGACTTGTCGCGTGAATACCGAACAAAGATCGGTTAGGCGGACAAGGGCTTCCGCGTGCTGCTGGCTCCCACGTGCGCGCCGTAGATAGCCAGAGTCGATCTTGATGATGTCAGGCCGTGCGCGCCGCACGTATTCCAGGGTGGTAAATCCCGCGCCAAAGTCGTCGATTGCGATCTGACAGCCCAGTCGTTGCAGATGCTGGACAAATTCAATGGCTGCGTTAACGTCGAGTAGGGGCGAGCGCTCGGTAATTTCAATAGTTAAGCGCGACGCCAATTCAGGCTGAGACGCCAGAAATTCCAGTATGCATGTCCACCACGTGTCGATCGTCGCGCTATGAGAAGAGATATTGCACCCAAGGTTTAGCTGGGGCTGCTGGTGGAGGATGTCCAGTACGTTCAACACCACGCTGCGGTCAAGTCGGCGGATCAGGCCGAGTCTTTCGAGTGTGCTGATAGCATCGATGCTGGTGATGTTTCTTTCCGCGAAGTATCCAGCGAAGCGCAACAAGCCCTCCTCATACAGTGTCTCGTTTCCATTACTAAGAGACACGATCGGTTGGAAGGCTAGCGCGAATTTATGCTGGCCGAGCTTCTGATAAAAATCGCCCACAAACTCCATGTCACGCTCATAGGCCAAGCGCCAGGCGATGGTGTGCTGGATTTCAGGCAGGGGAACGGCCGCCGATGGCGTCAGCTGATTGATCTCTGAGGAAGAAGGAGGCCCCAATACATCAAGCGCAACGAAGCCCACAGAGAGCACCGGGTAGACCGACGAGCCTTCAACCTTGAAGGGCGGCGCGGTCAGTACCAACTGCCAGCGTTCCAGTTCCTGCTGCAAAAGCCTGGGCTCAGTAGGAAAACCTTCATGCAGGTGCATGAGGAACGAGTCTTCGCTGACCACGGAAATCGTGGCGCCTCGGCTATGTCCACGAAACCAGAGTTCTCGCATGAAGGCGAGGGAAAAGCTCTGGCCATAGGCCACACGGATATGCTGCAGATTTCGTAGCGCAACAAATATGTGCGTGAACTTGGTCGACGGAGTTTTTCCGGCTTCGTTATGGCGATATGCTGAATGATTAGGTAGCGCTGCTACGCAAAGTTTCAGGGCTGAATTTATGGACTTTCGGCTATTAATTTTACGCATCTAAGGCTCATCCACTGCAATTGATACTCGCCCGCTATTCAGTGCGCAGCGCGCTGAAAAAAGGAAAGGAGTGCGGGAGCCGAAAGGCTGCATAGTTGGCTCATCAGGATGAAAAATCTGATGCGCGTCACAATAAATTCTATTGAATTTATGATCAATGGCGATAATATGGACTATGAGTTAAATATTATTGAACAATGAGGATCTGCTATGTTCAGCAAGGGCCTTCACGCTCTGGTGACTCATAAAGAATCTCCGTGGCGCTTTGCGTTTTCCTGGCTCGACACCGATTTTTCTGGTCACTAACAGGCGTGAGAACGCAGGACGTCATTGGTCCGTAAGAATGACCAGTGGCAGTGTTGATGCTGCGCATCTCCATCCGGGGTGTTTTGTCCCCTTGGGCTTCCATCGCTGATGCCTGTGGTCCGACATTCATCGTCGGGCCTGTGCGCTCCGCTTGCTCATCCGTGTCATCGTTGGGAAGTCTGCGGCGGTCTTGCCGTTCCCTTTAACGTGTCACGGCGTTCTCACCGGTAAGGGCTGCACGCGCTGGCGTTTGCGGCCTGCGGCCGTCTGCGTCCCGACCGCTTGCGGTGCGCCGTGCTGGGACGGTTCCGGGCAATTCCGCCCGAGCAATCGGAGATCGTCATGAACGATGAATCGCACGTTTCGCTGGAACAACGCGTCTGCCTGGTCCACTGTTCTACAACCGCAAGCTGCGCCGGTTGGTGGCGGTGGAGTTGAAGATCGGCGAGTTCAAGGCGGCCTACAAGGGGCAGATGGAGCTTTAGCTGCGCTGGCTCGACAAGCACGAGCGCGTGCAAGAAGAAGCCTCAGCTGGCGACCGAGCGGGTGCGGTTGCAGATCGAGCAGCGCAAGACGGACTACGAGTAGTCCTGTCCCAACCAGTTGGGCGTCCCGGCGTGCCGCCGTCGCGCTGTCGTGCTGCGCATCGAGCCTCGCTGCGCGAGTCTCGCCCCATTCGGGCTTACATCGTTCCCTCGCTTCGCTCGGCTGACGCCTCCGGCCCGGCTCGATGATCCGTGCCTGCGCGCTTCGCTTGCCCAAAGACGGGTGTGTGCAGTGGGCGGGGTGTGGGCGGTCTTGCTGTTCCTTGCACCGTATCACGGCGTTCTCGCCGTCAAGGGCGGCGCGCGCCACGCGCGCTTGCGTCCTGGCGGCCGTCTGCGACCCCTGACTGCTTGCGTTGCGCCGTGCTGGCGACGGTTCCGGGCAATTCCGCCCGTGCAACCGGAGATCGTCATGAACGACAAATCACACGTTTCCCTCGAACAGCATGTTTGCCTCGTTTGCGGCAAGCCGTTCGATACCGGCGCCATCCTGCTGGACAAGCGCCTGCGCGCGAGCATGGAGCGCCATACGGCGACCGGCTGGGGTCTGTGCCCCGAGCATCAGAAGCTGTCCGACGATGGCTTTGTCGCGCTGGTCGAATGCGATCCGCAACGCAGCGGTTCGCAGGCCAGTGGCCGCATGAAACCCGAACAGGCGTACCGGACGGGGCGCCTGGCGCACCTCAAGCGCGAAGCCTTCGCGCAGGTGTTCAACGTGTCGATCGCGGCCGACCAGCCGTGTGTCTTCGTCGAACCCGGCGTGATCGAGCAGTTGCAGACGATGACGGCGAACTGATCGCGCCTGGTGCCATCCGGTGCGCTGCCCTGCGGGGCGGCGCACCTTTTTTTCTGCTGCGTCCTGGTGCCGATGACTTCGCGCCTGCGGCGCTGCGCGCTGGCGCTTGCACTCCAGGGGAAGTGCCTTCGGCACATCCCCGCCGCGCTTCGCTTGGCGCCCCTGCAATACCGCCGCCCCGGCTGCGCCGGCGCGGCAATACCGATGCCGCAAAGGCTGCTTATCCACCACAGAAGATCCACGCTGCATCTCCACGACTGCATGGGCGTCCCCGGCCAAAAAGCATGGCCGGTCGCGCTGTCGTGCTTCGCATCGAGCCGCCTGCGGCGTCTCGCACCCTTCGGGCTTCCATCGTTCCCTCGCTCCGCTCGGCTGACGCCTTCGGCCCGGCTTCCAGCTTCAGGCCTGCGCGCTTCGCTTGCGTGCGGTCAGCACAAAGGGATGGCCGTTGCCTTGTCCAGCCGTCTCCCCTGACTTCATCACCTTACCCGCGACCGTAGCCCGCTCCCGTGTGCCGTCAAGGCGCGCAGGGCCGTGTCCTCGGCTGCGCCTGCGGGCCGCACCAACCCTGCGCTTGTCTCCTTGACGGCCCCCGTCCGCGCGCTCCTTTGGCCGCGGGCGATGAACTCAGGAAAGACGGTGGCAACAGGGCCAACCGGGTTCCTCGTGCCGACCGCACCGAACAGCCGAAAGGCTGGGCTCCGAATCTAGGAATCCGGTGTGCGGTTTGAACAGCAAACCCTTTTCGTCAGGAGAAATGCCATGCAACTCGCATCCCGATTCGCTTCCCGTTCCCCGTCGCTGCGCAGCGATTACCCGCTGTCCGATGACCAAATCCGCCGTGTGGCCCCGTCCATCTTCGCGGACGCCCCGCACGAAAGCCGTTCCGAACGGTACGCCTACATCCCCACCGCCGCCGTGCTGGCAGAACTGCGCAAGGAAGGGTTTGAACCCTTCATGGCAGCGCAAACCCGC
Source organism: Pigmentiphaga sp. YJ18 (assembly GCF_038066655.1). Classification (NCBI taxonomy): domain Bacteria; kingdom Pseudomonadati; phylum Pseudomonadota; class Betaproteobacteria; order Burkholderiales; family Alcaligenaceae; genus Pigmentiphaga; species Pigmentiphaga sp. YJ18. The sequence goes on from NZ_JBBUKU010000002.1 coordinate 428,976, forward strand.
GTGCGCCACGACGACCGCCGCGACTACACCAAGCACATGCTGCGCCTGCGCCACGCCAGCCAGATCAACGGCGCGGAAGCCAATGAAATCGTGCTGTTGAACTCGCATGACGGCACGAGCAGCTATCAGATGCTGGCCGGAATGTTCCGGTTCGTTTGCAGCAATGGCCTTGTCTGCGGCGACACGGTGGCGGACGTTCGCGTGCCGCACAAAGGCGACGTGGCCGGTTCCGTCATCGAAGGCGCTTACGAAGTCTTGCGCGGCTTCGACCGCGTGCAGGAATCCCGCGATTCCATGCGCGCCATCACCTTGAACGATGGCGAATCCGAAGTGTTTGCCCGCGCCGCGCTGGCCCTCAAGTACGACGACCCCGACAAGCCCGCGCCCATCACGGAATCGCAAATCCTGATGCCGCGCCGCCACGACGACCGCCGCCCGGACTTGTGGAGCGTGTTCAACCGCACGCAAGAGAACCTGACCCAAGGCGGCCTGCGCGGGCGCAGCGCCAACGGACGCCGCCAGCAAACCCGCCCGGTACAGGGCATCGACCAAAACATCCGCCTCAACCGTGCGCTTTGGCTGCTGGCCGATGGCATGCGCCAGTTGAAAGCCTGAACCCCCCACGCGGCAGGGGCAGGCAGCAGCCCTTGCCGTTTCTCTCGCTGCTGCATCCCTAACCGCAAGGAGTTATCACCATGAACGCCGTTACCCAAATCGAAACCCGCACCATCGAAACCGCCGCGCTTCTGGAAGTGGCCGACCCGACCAAGAACCTGATTTTGGTTCCGCTCTCGCAGTTGCTGCCGCGCCGCTCCAAGCGCAATGCACGCAAGACGCCGCGCCTGTCCATCCCTGAACTGGCCGCGAGCATCGCCCGCATCGGTCTGCTGCAAAACCTCGTCGTCATCCTGTCCGCCGATGGCGAGCAATACGAAGTGGTGGCGGGCGACCGCCGACTGACCGCGTTGAAGCTGCTGGCGAAGAAAATGCGCATCGCCGCCGACTACGAAGTGCCGTGCCTGCTGGTGGCCGATGCTTCGGCGCGCACCGTCAGCCTAGCCGAGAATCTGCTGCGCGAGCAGATGCACCCCGCCGACCAGTTCGAGGCGTTCGCCGCACTGGTCAAGGAAGGCCGCCCCATCGAAGACATTGCCGCCGACTTCGGCGTGTCCCCGCTGGTGGTGCAGCGCCGCTTGAAGCTGGCCAACGTCTCGCCGCGCCTGCTGGCCGACTACCGGGCCGGCGCCGTCACGCTGGAACAGTTGATGGCCCTGACCATCACCGACGACCACGCCGCGCAGGAAGCCGCGTTCTACGGTGCGCCCGAATGGCAGCGCGGCGCGTCCGCGCTGCGCGAACGCCTGACCGAACGCGAAATCGACGTCACGCACCCGCTGGTGCGCTTCGTTGGGCTGGACGCCTACACGGCGGCGGGCGGCGGTATCCGCCGCGACCTGTTCGCGGAAGGCGATGCCGGAACCCACCTGACCGACGCCGCGCTGCTGGAAACGCTGGTGCGCGGCAAGCTGGATGCGCTGGCCGGGGACGTGCGCGCCGAGGGTTGGGCGTGGGTGGAAGCTGTGCCGCACATGAGCTATGCCGAGCGGCAGGCGTTCCAGAACGCGCCGCGCCAGCGCCGCGAACCGAATGCCCGCGAAGCCCGCCGCATCGCCTCGCTGCAAACCCGCCTCGACAAGATCGACGCCGAACTGGAAGAAGCCTACGACGCCGAGGACGAGGACAAGACCGAAGCGCTGGAACCGCGCCGCGAACAGGTCGCCGGGGAACTGCAAGCCGTGGAGGAAGCCTTGCAGGGCTACGCCCAGGACGTGCGCGCCGTGGCCGGTGCCGTCCTCACCCTCGACCGCAGCGGCGAATCCGTGATTCATCGCGGGCTGCTGCGCGAAGCCGAAGCCAAGGCGCTGCGCACGCTGGAACGCTTGCGGCAGGGGTTCCGCAACGCGGAGGGCGAAGCCGGGAACGACGACGAAGGCGAGGATGCCGAGCAGCCCAAGGCCGCGAGCCTGTCCGACCGGCTGGCGCAGCGCTTGAGCGCGCACCGCACCGCCGCGCTGCAAATCGAAGTCGCCCGGCATCCGCACGTCGCGCTGGCCGCACTGGTGCATGGCATGGTGCAAACCGTCTTGCAGGACAGCCACTACGGCCGCGACTTGCCGCTGGGCGTGCGCCTGACCGTGCAAGACCGGCTGGAAGGCATGGCCCCCGACTGGCCCGAGTCGCCTGCCGCCGTGGCCCTGCGCGAGTTGCAGCAGGTCGCGGGCGAAGCGCTGCCGCAGGACAGCGCCGAACTGTTCGCCGCGCTGCTGGCGATGGAGCAAGGCGAACTGGTGCGGCTGCTGGCGGTATGCGTAGCGGCGACCGTGGACGTGGTGACGCCTCGCGCCACGCCGCACCAGCCCGGCGCGGAACTGGCGCAGGCCGTGGGGCTGGACATGGCGGCATGGTGGCAGCCCACCGCAGACGGCTACTTCCAGCATGTGCCGAAGGCCGCGATTCTGGAAGCCGTGGGCGAGTTCGCACCGTCGCACGCTGCCCGGCTGGCGAAGTTGAAGAAGGCCGACATTGCCAGCGAGGCGGAACGGCTGGCCGATGGTACGGGCTGGATGCCCGCCATCTTCAAGGCCGAAGGCCCGGTAACTGCACCGGAGGAAACGCAGGCGCAGGACGCCCCGGAGGATGCCGAGGCAATGGCGGATGAACCCGCCGAGGCACTGGCCGCTTGACCCGCGCCGAAGGCAAGCGCCCCGGCCTCGACCGGGGCGCTTCGCTTGAAGGAGAAGCCCCCATGACCCGCACCACCACCAGCCGCCCGCGCATGGTGGCGATCTATGCGCCCGGTACGGTACGCGCCCGCAGCTGGCACGGCGAAGGCGACGTGCGCGGCTACCGTCCGCCTCGCGGTTGGACAGCCTGCGCCGACCTGACCGACTTGCACCCCATCACGGGCCGCGCCTTGCCGCGTGCCGTGTGGTGGATTATCGAAACCAAGGAATAACGAGCAGCACTGGCTCCAAGCCGTTCCGCCTTGGGGCCGGTGGTCAAAAATCCGGGCGCGGCGGTGGCCGCGCCCGGTTCCAGCGTCCAAAGCAAAATCGCCACGTCGCCGCCTTCGACCAGGCGGCGACGTGGCGGACGTGCAAGTGCCTTGCACGCGGTACGGCGATCGGCGCCCGCTGGCGCGGGCAAGGTTTCGATGGCGCCCCGCCGCAATGGGCGGGGCTTGTGGGGCTACGCCCCGGCTTGCTGCGGCAGGTTGTACCAAAGCGTGCCGTCCTCGACGCTGGGGGTTCGCGCCTGTACGTCACGAAGGGCGGTTCACCGACACGCCACCCGGCCACGCTATGGAGCATCCACGCCACGCCTCAAGCCCGTCGCCGCAATCTGCGGCAAGGAGCGTTCTCGCTTGTCGTTGGGGTGTTGGCCTTGCCAGTGTCAGGGCGCAAGCCGGTGAAGCCGTCACGCGGGGATGCCGAGTCGGCCACGTCTCCATTCGGGAGAGGGCGGCCCGTGCGTCCTTGGCTTGTCGTGAATCCTGGCGAGGGAACGGCAGCGCCTTGGGCTTCATGACCGCAACCTTCCAGCGAAAACAATTTCCCCGCCGCTGCGCGGCTTCCTCGCGCAGCAAATTCTTTTCGCTTCCAGGTTCTCCACGGTGTTGCGACCGCTGCGCGGTGCGGCCAGCCCATCCCCCGCCGGCCGGATCACAACAAGGACGCACTGGCGCGACCTTGTTCAACCCGAAAGGAGAAACATCATGGCTAACATCGGCACCTTCACCGCAGAGAAAGACGGCTTCACCGGCACGCTTCGCACCCTGACGCTCAACGTCAAGGTCAAGCTGGTTCCCAACGACAAGGGCGACACCGAGAACGCCCCCGACTTCCACCTTCAAGCGGCCGGCCACGAGATCGGCGCGGCGTGGAAGAAAACCAGCCAGGCCGACCGTCCGTACCTATCGGTTTCGCTCGATGACCCTTCGTTCCCGGCGACGGTCTATGCCCGCCTGATCGAGAACGACGACGGCACGCACGACCTGATCTGGTCGCGCAGCAAGCCCAAGGCAGCCTGACGGCCGCCCACCGCGCCCCGCCCATTGCGGCGGGGCGCGGTGCTGCTGGCACAGCACGTCACGCACGCACCTACGGCGTGTCGCGTTCCTTCAACACTGCCTCAAGCTCCTGGCGCACTTGCGCCAGAAGCTGGTCAACCTTGCGCGTGCTGTCGCCGGCGTACGCCAGCGTCAGCAGCGTGAGCGGATGCACTTCCATAACCTCGCATAACTCGGCCAGTTTGTGCATGGTCGGACTTTTCAGGTCGCGTTCCAGCGAACTCATATAGGTGCGGCTCGACACGTCAGAAAACGCTTCCTGGCTTAAGCCACGCGCTTTTCTGACCGTCCGTATTGCCGTCGCCAATGAGTCTTTCGCCGCCACCGATGGTTCCCCTCAAAAACCAAGATGACAGCCGATTGCGCCCTATAGGGCTACAATCTATAGTGTTCATTGCTCGTTGGGCGACCCGCCTTCGTGCTTTTACGGAAATCCGCATGGGCGGATTCAGACAGAATCGGGGAACCGCATTCTTGTCTTTCCTGGCCTGCACAATTCCGCTTCTGCGATTCCGTGCATGCACGGATTCGACGACTTGCGCCTTCGTGCTTCCCCACGAAAGCACGCATCCGCTTCGCCGGTTTCCCGCTGTGGCGGGAAGGCGCATCCCTGCATTGTCGGATTCACGGGAGTTCCGGCCATGACCCAGCTGCTCATCACCACTGATCAGCGCACGCAACTGCTCACCGTCGGCGAGGCACGCGCCGCTGGTCGGAGCATCGACCCAATGCCGGCGGTACGACTGTTCACCCCTGACGCGCACGCTATCTGGCTGCTGGCCGCGCTCGACCCAGCCGATGGCGATACAGCCTGGGGACTGATCGACCTGGGAATAGGTATGCCGGCTTTGGGAACGGTGAAGCTATCCGATCTGGCGTCAATCGTCGGGCCGCTTAAGCGGCCCGTGATGCGCGATCGTTACTTCCAAGCCATGCGCCCGCTATCGGAGTACGTTCGGCTGGCTCAAGACAACGGCTCGATCATCGACTGAGCAGCCACAGAGACGACCGTGAAATGCGGGTCAAACCGAGCGAATTGTGACTATCCCGGTCTTGGTCAAGATCAAATAGGTCTTGATCCACTTCATTGCAACGAATGACTGAGTGTCTGACCGAAATAGACATGATCTTTGGTGCGGACTTCGGCACGGTGTCCAATGCTGACGCCAATTGTTCAGGCGTTTCAGCCGTCGCATTGTGACGATTTCTGCAATGCACCGGAGCCAATCGATCTTGACACAAGAAGCTACAGCTTACCCCGATTTCGATGACAACTTGATGGCGATTCGATAGCTCCCGCACGCCGGAATCCGTGGCGACGTTCCTTCTGATCGACAGGAGATTGCGTCATGGCTGACCCGAGCGCCGAACACTGGTATCCGACCGCCGCGTATCTCTACACGCTGCACCTCGACGGCCCTGCGCTGGCGTGGGAGTATCTGCGCCGCCATCCCGACTACCGCCGCGACTGGCTGCGCCGACGCCGCCGGCCGGAGGCGGCGCACGTTTGGGGGCTTCGCCTGCTCGAAGATCCCGTTCTGGATGCGCGCGACGCGCATCCGGCCTGGTTCCCTGACCACGATGCCGTCGTGCAGCTCTGCCCGGACGCCGACCCGTCACCCGATGCGGTGGTCTTTGCGTTCTGGCGTATTCCCGGCCAGAAGCACCTAATCCACGATGGTAAACGCTTGGTGCTACTGACACGCTGGCCGGGCTGCTGCCTGCGGCTGGTGATCGCTCGCGGCCTAGCCGATGGCATGGCCTACGCCTATGCCATCAGCGCCCGCGCCGCGCCCTGCGCGCGCTATCAGGCATTGGCGGCCGAGCTGGACAAGCTGGCCACCGCTAGCGATGCAGCGCCTGCGATGGCGACACGCTCCCGACCCACGCCGTCCGCGCTGCAGGAACTGCACACGTTCCAGGCGCTCGATGCGACCCTGGCGGGCGCGTCCTTGCGCGACGTGGCCCAAGGGCTGTTCGGCGCCGATGCCGTCGCGGACGACTGGTACGCCGACAGCGCCTTGCGCGCCCGCGTGCGGCGACTGGTGCGTCGTGGCGATGCGCTGATGCGTGGTGGCTACCGCCGCTTGGCACAGCTTCCGCCACCGCTGCACTAGGGGGGACGTTTCGCATTCCCTGCAAAACGTCCCTGAGCAGGAAGCCTCGCTTTCTTGAAAGTGCCTCCATCTGGCCGCGTGGTGTGGCTGGACTTGATGGAGGCTCATCCCATGCGACCCGCTCCTTTGCAGCCTGCCGCCGCTTCTGTCGCTTCTGTCGCTGCGCCCGCGCAGCCTCAACGCTACCTGACCAACGACGAAGCCGCCGAATACTTGCGGCTGTCGCCGCGCACGCTGGAGAAACAGCGCGTGATCGGCGGCGGCCCGAAGTTCCGCAAGTTCGGCCGCCGCGTCATGTACGCGGTGGCCGACCTTGATGCCTGGGCCGACCAGCGTAGCTACGAGGCTACATCCGACCCGGAATATGCTGAACGTCACGCGGGCGACTACCGTGATTGTCGCTGATCGTCGGCTCGCCGGTGGCCATCGTCATGTCCAGCCCATCGCTGCCGTCGGGGCAGCGATCGCAGCAGCAGGAACAGCTCGACCTGTTCCGCGCGCTGCCGGGCGACGGCATGGCGCCGCGCGACAGCCAGGACTTGATGGCCTTTCCGTTCTTTTCGCTGGCGAAGTCGCGGCGCACAGCGCCGATCGACTTTTGCAGCGGGAACATCACCATCCGCGTGGAAGGCACGGCCGAGCATGGCATCGCCACGATATGGGATGCCGACGTGTTGATTTGGGCGGCCTCGCAGATCGTGGAGGCGCGCGACGCAGGCATTCGCCCGTCGCGCTGGATACACGCCACGCCCTACGAAATCCTGCGCTTCATCGGGCGTGGCACGTCCCTCAACGACTACCAGCGCCTGAAAGCCGCTCTCGACCGGCTGCAATCGACCAGCGTGGCAACGTCCATCCGCGAAACTACCGGCCGGCGCCTGCATCGCTTCTCCTGGGTGAACGAATGGCGCGAGCTGGCCGATGCCAGCGGCACGCCGCTGGGCATCGAACTGATCCTGTCGGACTGGTTCTATGCCGGCGTGCTCGACGCCGCCCTGGTGCTGACCATCGACCCGGCCTATTTCCGCTTGAAGGGCGGCATCGAACGCTGGCTGTACCGCCTGGTGCGCAAGCACGGCGGGCGGCAGGAACACGGCTGGCAATTCGACTTTCGGCACCTGCACCGCAAGTCCGGCAGCGCGGCGCGCTTCTCGGACTTCGCCTACGACCTGCGCGTGCTGGTAGCGCGGCAGTCGCTGCCCGGCTACGTCCTGGGCATCGAGCCGATGCCGGGCGAAAGGCTGGATCTGCTGACCTTCCGGCCCGTGCCATCCACGGCACGGGGATAACTGCGGGAAAAGGTGTGGACGGCCTCGTGCTATCAGGAGTACCGGGTATCGTGCTATCGGGAGTACGACCCTCGTGCTATCAGGAGTACGAAAACGCCGCAAAGCCAGTAACGGCGCGGGTTTGCGCCCCCTCTAACTTACCTAACTATAAATCTCTAACTTTTAGTAGAAGCGCGTCGTTTCGGTGGACAACCACAAAACGGCACGACCAGGCCGGCTTTCCAGCAGGGAGGGCCGCGCCATGATCATCGCGTTTCT
>NZ_JBBUKU010000002.1:436795-437062 GCF_038066655.1 Pigmentiphaga sp. YJ18
CACACTCGCCACCCACATCGCCGGCGAGCTGGCGATGCGCGGCCTGCACGTCATCCTGCTGGATGCCGACCCGCAGGGTTCCTCGCTGGACTGGACGCAGCGGCGCAGTCAGCAGGGCTTGCCACGGCTTTTCAGCGCCGTGGGCCTCGCCCGCGAAACGCTGCATCAGGAAGCGCCGGAGCTGGCCCGCCGAGCCGATCACATCGTCATCGACGGCCCGCCGCGCATCGCCGCCCTGGCGCGTTCCGCGCTGCTGGCGGCCGAGCG
>NZ_JBBUKU010000002.1:437113-724479 GCF_038066655.1 Pigmentiphaga sp. YJ18
GATGGTTTCGCTCATCCGCGAGGCGCAAGTATTCCGGCCTGCGCTGTGCGCGGCCTTCGTCATCAACCGGCGCGTCAGCACCACCATCATCGGCAGGGAAGCGCGGCAGTCACTGGCCGAGCAGCCGCTACCCGCGCTGCGCTCGGAGATCCGCCAGCGCATCGTTTTCGCCGACAGCGTGGCCGCTGGCCGGCTCGCCCGCGAGACGGCGCCCGACAGCGCCGCCGCACGCGAGATCGCCGCTCTCACCGATGAACTGCTGCGGTGGCCGGCATGAACAACACACGCAGCAAGCGCGTCGGCATCGGCGCACGGCCGCCCGCGAATCCGCACGCCGAGGCGTGGATTCGCCAGGGCGATGCCGATGCGCTCAACAAGGGCGACCTCTACACGGCCCGCCTGACGCTCGACGTGACGCCCGCGCTACGCGCGCGCATCAAGATCGCCGCCTTCGGCCGGGGCGTGACCGTGGCCGAACTGCTGCGCGGCCTGCTGGTACGGGAGTTTCCCGAGAACCGCATGGAGAACACGCCATGAACGCATCCCCCGCGACCGCCGCGAACGCGGCCACGGCTGCGCCGCCGCATTCGCTTCCATCACTCGCCGGCCAGGCCGGCAACGTGCCGCTGACCCGCGTATCGCTCGCCTACATCGAGCCGCGCTTCATGCTCTACCTGCGTTTCGGCGAACCTGCGCGCACGTTGCGACTCGACCACTGGCGGCGCTGCGCGGTCTTCCTGCCGGGCGCGATGTTCTGCCGCGTGCGCTGGCAGGCCAACGACTACGGCACCGTGCGCTGGCAGCTCATGGTGATGCAGGCCGGCACGCCGCTGGGCGACGTGCAGCGCATCCCCGGCGTGCGGCCCGGCGCACACCTGCTGCTGCACGCCGAAGGCGAGAACGCGGTGCGTGCCGTGCTGGAACGCATCGACGGCATCGACGCGCAGGGCATCGCCGCCATTGATGTGTCGCCAGCGTACTGGCGCACGCTGGCCAACCGTCTGGCGGCCCGCCTGCCTCTGCCCGAATACACCGCCGAGCGGCATGCCGCATGGCTGGCTGGAAGGGTGCTGCCATGACGACCCAATCCAACACCACATGCACGCACGAAGCCGCGCCGCATCCTCGCTCGCGCCTGCGCGTTCGCATCGTGCTGGCGGGCTTTACCGCCGTCGGCCTCGTTGCGCTGTCCTGGGCGGCGTTCGTGCAACCGCTGCCGCGTCTGACCTACAACCCGTCCGATAGCGTGGCGGTCGGCTGGTATCGCATCGAACCGTTCGACCCGCGCACCGCCTCGCTGCCACGTCCGCTGTCCGTGGACAGCATCGTGCTGGTGCCGCTGCCCGACAGGGCCGCCACGCTGGCTGCGCAGCGCGGCTACCTGCCGACGCGCGTGCCGCTGCTCAAACGTGTGGGCGCGGTCGCGCCGCAACACGTTTGCATCGTCGCCGGGCAGGTACGCATCGACGGCGTGCCTGCGGCCGCCGCGCTGCCTGCCGACAGGCTGGGCCGCCCGCTGCCATCCTGGCAGCTTTGCCGCCGCCTCGAACCGGGCGAGCTATTCCTGTTGAGCGTGACGAATCCAGCATCGTTCGACAGCCGCTATTTCGGGCCGGTCAGCGCATCCGCCGTGATCGGCGTCGCGCATCCGGTCTGGCTGGAGAAACGCCTATGATGGCTGCCGATTCGCTGCGCTTCATCGTGCCATCAGGCGTGTCGTCTTGCTGGCCGCCGTCGTGTCGTCGCGCGTGCAGTGCGAGCGCATCCGCGCCGCACTTCGCGCAACATCCGGCGCAGCCGTCCAACGTGCAGGCGTCTTGCCTCGAACGCGCCCGGCCTACGGCCACTGGCGTGTTCGCCGGCGGGCTGGCTGTAAGCAGCACAGCGCCGCCGGGCCGCCAACGCCCGGAGCGACAGCGAAGGGCAAAGGCGGAAGGCAAGACAAAAGGGCGCGGCACCAGGCCGCGTCGAAAGCCTGTCTGCACATGGGGTTGGCGCGGCACGGAGCGGCTTCGCCGCCGTGCCGCGTGGGGCGCGAGGCCCGCGCCAATGCAGGCATGTCCGCGTGCTTCGCACGACAGGACACGCTGTAGTTTGCGGGGAGCGCAGCCATGACCGACCGCCGCGACGACGATTTCCGCGTGCGTCCCAGCGCCCCGAAGAACCGGGGCAAGGGCCAGGGCCAGAGCTTCGTTTCCAAGGTGCTCAAGCAAGCTGGCAAGGCCAGCGGCGGCAAGTCCTCGATGCGCCATTCCGCCGCGTCCGGTGGCCAGGGCCAGCGCGCCGGCCAGCGGCCTGGATCGCGCCTGGGGCGCGGCCATACGGCGGCCCGTTTCGCCGGGGCGAAGCTGACACCCATGTCGCGGCGCGTGACCATCAAGACGCTGCTGATCAATCAACGCAATGCCAGCCCGCAATCGCTCGCCAAGCATCTGCGCTACATCGAGCGCGACGGCGCGGGCCGCGATGGCGAACCTGGGCGGGCCTACGGGCCACAGACCGACGAAGCCGACCTTGATGCCTTCAAGGAGCGGGCCGCCGACGACCGGCACCATTTCCGCTTCATCGTCTCGCCCGAGGACGGCGCCGAGCTGGACGACCTGCGCACCTACACCCGGCATCTGGTGAACCGGATGGAAGCCGACCTGGGGACGCGGCTGGATTGGGTGGCGGTCGATCACTGGAACACCGACAACCCGCACGCCCACCTGATCGTGCGCGGACGCGACGACACCGGCAAAGACCTCATCATCGCGGGCGACTACATCGCCCACGGCTTTCGCCATCGCGCCGCCGAGCTGGCGACGGAATGGCTGGGGCCGCGCACCGAACTGGAGATCCGGCAGACCTTGCAGCGCGAGGTGGAGCAAGAGCGGTGGACGAGCCTCGACCGCACGTTGCAGCGCGAGGCCGGCGAGGATGGCCGGGTGCAGATCGAACGCTTCAACGAACCTCGGCTGCAACGCCAGCGCCTGCTGCTGATCGGCCGCCTGCAACGCTTGCAGCGCCTGGGCCTGGCCGACGAGACGCAGTCCGGCACCTGGGCCGTCCATGCGGACGCGGAGAAGACCTTGCGCGCCTTGGGCGAGCGCGGCGACATCATCCGAACGATGCAGCGCGCCATGAGCGGCCAGCCGCGCGAGCTGGCGGTGTTCGAGCCGGGCGAGGATGGCCGAACCGTCATAGGCCGCGTGTCCGCCAAGGGGCTGGCCGACGAGCTGCATGACCGCGGCTATCTGGTCATCGACGGCGTGGACGGCAAGGCCCACTACGTTGCGTTGAACGCCCGCGACGAGCTGGCGAACTATCCCACCGGCGCGGTGGTGGAAGTGCGCGGTTCCGCCGAGGTGCGGGCGGCCGACAAGAACATCGCCGCGCTGGCGAGCGAGGGCCTGTACCGCACCGATCACCACCTGGCGATCGAGCAGGGTCGGGCCAAGGCTGGCCGCGACCCGCAGGATGTTGTCGCGGCCCACGTCCGCCGGCTGGAAGCCCTGCGGCGCGCCGGCATCGTCGAGCGTGTGGCCGATGGACTATGGAAGGTGCCGGACGACCTGGCCGAGCGTGGCCGTCAGTACGACTCGCAACGGCTGGGCGGTGTGGCGGTTGAACTGAAATCGCACCTGCCGATCGAGCGGCAGGTGCGGGTGATCGGCGCGACCTGGCTGGATCAGCAGTTGATCGGCGGGGGCAAGGGGCTGGGCGACCTGGGCTTTGGTGGCGAGGTCAAGAAGGCCCTGCAACAGCGCGCCGACTTCCTGGCCGAACAAGGGCTGGCCGAGCGGCGCGGGCAACGCGTAATCCTCGCGCGAAACCTGCTGGCGACACTGCGTGGGCGGGATCTCGCGAAGGTCGCACAGGACATTGCAGCCGCAACCGGCCTGGAGCATCGGCCAGTGGCCGACGGGCAGCGCGTGGCTGGCATCTACCGGCGCAGCGTCATGCTGGCCAGTGGACGCTACGCAGTGCTCGATGATGGAAAAGGCTTCAGCTTGGTACCGTGGCGGCCAGTCATTGAACCGCGACTGGGGCAACCAATCGCAGCAACAATCCGGGAGGGCGGGGTGATGTGGGAGATTGGGCGACAGCGAAGTATTGGCATTGGCTAGCCGGGACTACACTGTGCGTCGCAATGTGATTGCCGAGCCCTTGACCCTGTGAATTGCCACTCAAATCGAGCGGCCTTCATCGATGATCATGGAAAGATCCAGTGGGCTACGTTGAAGCTCGGCGCTGTTCTTCATCGTCTCTATTGCCCAGTCCACAAAAGCCCGCACCCTTCCAGAGAACTGTCGACTTGCGGGGTAGACTATGTGCACAGGGTTCAGGTTGAGCTGCCAAGTGGGCAATACCGGGACCAGTTGACGCTGTCGCACCAGACGTTCCACTGCGAAGGGGAGCGCTATGGTAATGCCTGCTCCCATCGTTGCTGCTACAACTGCCGATTCCGGGTCATCGAATAGTAAAGTTGGTGGGCGTTTCAAGTTGAATTCGGATGCGCCTGAGCACAACAGCCAAGGCCATGGGGCATTCGATCTTGGGTCGAACCATCCAATGAGATCCGCCCGATCAAGGTCCGTTGGGTCGTTCGCGAGGTTGAAGCGTTCCAGATACTTGGGGCTTGCGTACAGGCCAGCAGCTGTGTTTATGGCCACACGGTGTGCGATGAGCGAGGAATCCTCAATAAAACCGCCCCGTATGGCGCAGTCGATTCCCTCTTCGATCATATTTCGCGTCTGATGATGGGCGCCAAGACGGACCTGAATCAGAGGATATAGGCGCCGAAACTCAATTAATTTCGAAGAAAGTACCCATCTGCCGAATGAGGTATGCGTTTCCACCCGCAGGCGTCCCTTGGGCGAGCTTGTTGACCCTGATACTCGCATTTCGAGTTCTTGAAGGTCTTCCAAAATTTGTTTACAGCGTTCAGCATACGCCATCCCATCCACTGTCAGACTCAAAGCGCGGGTAGTGCGGTGCAGTAGTCGGACACCCAACGCATTCTCCAAATCGGAAACTCGCTGAGAGATTCTGGCCTTAGGTATGCCCAGAGCGTCGGCCGCTCTGCTAAACGAGGCGAGCTCGACCACGGTGCTGAAGGTCAGCATCGCAGTTAGCTTGTCCATGCAGGGTCACCTTGGAGATAAAAGAACGTGAGCGTGAAAAGAAGTTTGTGTGAGCGTCGCGTCATCACTTGTTCTCGAAATTATGTTGTGAGTCCTGGATAGGGTTCTGGCCATCGCGGACCATATCAATTACCCAATCAACGAAAACTCGGACCCGTGCTGATAGGTGACGATTAGTTGGATAGACGATATGTACAGGCTGTGTCATGTAGTGCCAAGCTGGAAGAACCTGGGTCAGTTGGCCCTCTCTAATGAGATGGTCCACGAAAAAAGGTGCTGCCAGGGTTATTCCGCCTCCCGCGACTGCTGCTGAAACGGCAGCATCTGGATCATCAAAGGCCAAGGATGGAAGTTGCTTCAACTGATACTCAGATTCATCTGAATGCAGGAGCCAAGGCATTACGGTATTCGATTCTGAGAAAAAATGGCCGATTAAGTCCGCTCGTTCCAGCAAAATTGGCGTTTCCACTACACCAAAACTATCTAGATAACTGGGGCTTGCGTAGAGATTGACACGCACGTCCATGAGATGGCGCGCGATGAGCGACGAATCTTTAAGATGCCCGGTACGTATAGCGCAGTCGATACCGTTTTCGAGAAGATTGCGGTCACGATCGTGGCCGCCCAGACGAAGTTCAATTTCTGGATAGCGACGGTAGAAATCAGTCAGCCGGGGGGTAAGGATCCATCTGCAAATGGTTGTTTGAGCCTCCACTCTCAAGTATCCATGTGGTGTATTCGTTGCTCCCAGCATGACCGTCTCGAGCTCATCGATATCCTTCAAGATCTGTCTACATCTCTCTAGATAGGCCGTTCCGTCATCCGTCAGGTTCATAGCGCGAGTAGTGCGGTGGAGGAGCCGCACGCCAAGCTCGTTCTCAAGGTCGGATACGCGTTGCGAAGCCCTAGCCTTGGGAATGCCGAGGGCCTCTGCTGCCCGACTGAACGAACCGTGGTCCACCACAGCGCAGAAGGTCTGCATCGCACTCAGCTTGTCCATACAGGCCCTTTTTGTTTAAGAATATTTAATAGACAAGCTCAATTTATAGGGTGGATGCAAATTTGTCGATCTAATAGGATGAGGTCTTCAGAATACCGATGGGCTTTTCTGCCTTGGCGGAGCCAACCATACAGCCTTGCGACCCCGCTTCCGGGCTTTGTTCGATCGACGCTCCGTGTGCCGAGCAGGCTGCGACCGTCCATTACGTCGGCGATCCGATGAGTGATGATCAGACAAGCAGGAGGAGAAAGTGGAACTTCGACATCTGCGTTGCTTCTTGGCCGTTGCCGAGGAACTTCATTTCGCGCGGGCAGCCGAGCGCCTGCACATAGAGCAATCCCCGCTTTCGCGGACCATCAAAGAGTTGGAAGAAGAGTTAGGTATGACGCTGTTTGCGCGCACTACGCGCAGCACGCGCCTTACCCGTGCAGGTGCATTGTTCTTGACGCATGTGCCGCGCGTTTTCGCGGCCTTGGAGCAGGCGCGCGATAGTGTTAAGGCTGCAGCCAACGGGTTTCATGGTCAGGTGCGTGTAGCTCTTTCGGATAGCATTTCCACCTCTCGATTCTCGGCATTTCTGGCGATGTGCCGCGAGGAGGAGCCGGAAACCGAGATTCGCCTGTTTCAGGTTCCTCTGGCGCAGCAAATAAAGGGGCTGCACGACGACCTCTACGATATCGGATTTGCCCAGTCCGATGAGGTTGGTGATGGCGTGACTGCTATGCCTGTCTGGAGCGACCAACTTATGGTGGCTGTTCCAGCACGGCATCCTCTGTTGACGTACAAACGCATCCCATTGGAAGAACTGCTGCGCTATCCGTTAGTGTTATGCGACCCACAGGCATGTGAGGGGCATGCAAGGCAAGTTGAGCGAGTGCTACGTCACGTCGACATGGAGCCTTTGATTGTCGAACGGGTTGTCTCATGCGACCTGATGTTGGCTCTGGTAGCTGCGGGTTTTGCCTTGGGGCTGATTGGTGCCGCGCACATTGCTGCAAGTCGAGAGCCTAGTGTTGTAGCTCGGCCGCTGATGGGGCGCGCGCCAATGCTCACGACCTATTTGCTGCGTCTGGACGTTGAGCCTTCGGAGGCGCTGTCACGCTTCATCGATCGAGTGCAGGCTATTCAATCGGCTGATGTCGATGTGCCTGCTGTGGTTCTTCGTGCCGACATTTCGGAGGATCCTGCGCCGTGAAGAAAACTGCTCCGTTCTTGTTGGTAGCTATTTTGACCGCCTGCGGCCAAGCTGAGCCGCCGCAAACGCCCAATAGTTTGGGGGATGACATCCCGACCACAGAGGAACTGGCATCCTACCCAGAGCGGCTGAAAGAACTGCGCCGGCAGTGCAGGGCCGAACGCGCCAAGTTGGGTGACTTGCTGTGCAACCGGGTCGCCGAAGCGACGCGTAAGCGGTTTTACGGGCATGGTGAAATGCCATATACCCCGCCGAAGGAGCCACCCAAGCTCTGATCGTTGGCGTTTCGACATATCCACAAGATCCCGTTAAGTACGCCGTAATGCGCTCGCACTTGCGGCGCCTCTTCTTCCTTCGCCACCGCGCGAACTCTTGTTTTTTCCTTGACCTTTCTGTCGATATCAGTCTTTGACCGGCACTGACCCGGCACCGATTCTGACGCTTGCGGCAGGTCTTTGTGCCGCTCTTTCCATGAGGAATTAGCGCAGGAGAAATCGGAGGTCCGGTCATGCAAGGGACGAGCGTGCTGTTCGGTCAGATCGTCGTTGTACTCGGCATCGTGATCGCCGGCGTGTGGGGCGCCACACAATGGACAGCAGCGGCCCTTGGCTATCAACTACGCCTTGGCTCGCCCTGGTTCGATTTCCTTGGCACGTCGATCTACCACCCGTGGAAGTTGTTTGAGTGGTGGTTCTTCTTCGGCGCCTATGCGCCGGAGGTGTTCGACGCCGGTGGCGCCATTGCCGGCGCCAGTGGCATGGTCGCCGTGGGCGTTGCCATCACCATGTCGGTCTGGCGCTCGCGCCAAGCGCGCCAAGTCACCACCTACGGCTCTGCGCGCTGGGCTAACGCACAGGACATTCGCAATGCCGGCCTCACGCAGCCGGCCGGTGTGTTCCTCGGCCAGCACGATCGCCAGTACCTTCGGCATGAAGGCCCGGAACACATCCTGGCCTTCGCGCCCACCCGCTCGGGCAAGGGCGTGGGCCTCGTGGTGCCGACACTGCTGTCCTGGCCGGCTTCGGCCGTCATCCACGACATCAAGGGCGAGAACTGGCAGATCACCGCAGGCTGGCGCTCGCGCTTCTCACATTGTCTGCTGTTCAACCCGACCGATGCGAAGTCGGCCGCCTACAACCCGCTGCTGGAGGTGAGGCGCGGCGCACATGAGGTGCGCGACGTTCAGAACATCGCAGACATTTTGGTCGATCCCGAAGGAGCGTTGGAGCGCCGGAACCATTGGGAGAAAACCAGCCACGCGCTGTTAGTCGGTGCGATCTTGCATGTGCTCTACGCCGGCGAGGACAAGACGCTGCGCGGCGTCGCTAACTTTCTCTCCGACCCGGCCAGCCCGTTCGAGCTGACTTTGCATCGGATGATGACCACACCCCACCTGGGCGATGGGCCGCATCCTGTCGTCGCTTCGGCGGCGCGCGAGGTGCTCAACAAGTCGGACAACGAGCGTTCTGGCGTGTTGAGCACCGCCATGTCGTTCCTCGGCCTGTATCGCGACCCGACGGTGGCCGAAGTCACCTCGCGTTGCGATTGGCGCATCGCCGACTTGATCGCTGCTGAGCATCCGGTTTCGTTGTACCTGGTGGTGCCGCCTTCGGACATTTCGCGGACGAAGCCGCTCATTCGCCTGATCCTCAACCAGATTGGGCGGCGCCTCACCGAATCGCTCGATGGCTCCGATGGCATCGAGCGTCGCTACAAGCTGCTGCTGATGCTCGATGAGTTCCCGGCGCTAGGGCGCCTGGACTTCTTCGAGACGGCGCTGGCCTTCATGGCGGGCTACGGCATCCGCAACTTCCTCATCGCGCAGTCGCTCAACCAGATCGACAAGGCCTATGGGCAAAACCACTCCATCCTCGACAACTGCCATGTGCGCGTGACGTTCGCCACGAACGACGAGCGCACCGCCAAACGGATCTCCGAGACGCTGGGCACGGCCACCGAGCTGCGCGCTCAGCGCAACTACGCGGGCCACCGGCTCGCGCCGTGGTTGGGCCACCTGATGGTGTCACGCCAGGAGACCGCGCGCCCCCTGTTGACGCCAGGCGAAGTCATGCAGCTGCCGCCTGACGAGGCCGTGGTGATGGTGTCCAGCGTGGCACCGATCAAGGCGAAGAAGCTGCGCTACTACGCGGACGCAAATTTCAAGCGTCGCGTGCTGCCACCGCCCACGCTGGCGGACGGGCAGTACGCCGACACGCCGCCGTCGCGGTCCGACGACTGGAGCGGGCTGGCGATTCCGTCAGTGCCCGCTCCACCTGCCACGGTGTCCGCCAATGGCTTGGAGAACTTGGGCTCGGCCGACGGCGGCGGCCCGCGCCGCCATCCCGAACTCTCCGAAACCGTCGCCTACGACCCCGAGCTGGCCGCGCCCATTCCCGATTTTGGACTGCTCGATGACGACGATCTGCCGCTTCCCCTTCCTCGCCGGCTCGATCCTGCCATGCAGCGCACGGCTCGGCTGGCTTCCCTCGACCCCAACGATGGAATCGAGCTATGAGCCATTACCGCCTGAACCTCTTTATCCAGCCCGAGCATGCCAAGCGGCTCGATGAGCTGGCCGCCAAGAAAGGCGTGTCCAAGTCGTCCATCGTCGCAGCGGCGCTCGCGTCATGGCTGTCGCCCGATGCCGCCGATCAGCGCGAGGCAGCCATCGCCAAGCGGCTGGACCGCCTCTCGCGCCAGGCCGAACGCATGGAGCGCGACCAGAACATCGCTATCGAAACGCTGGCGCTATTCATCCGCTATTACCTGACCGTGAGCACGCCGGTTCCCGAGGCACACCAAGACGCGGCACGCGCGCAGGGCAAGGCGCGCTTCGAGCAGTTTACCGAGCAGCTTGGCCGCCACCTGCTGCGGGGCCGCAGCCTGGTGCGCGACGTGGTGGAGGAACTGCATCCTGACCCGATGCGGATGGAGGATGCGGGGGCAGCCACGCAAGCGCAGGAGCGTGCGTCATGAGTGCCGTCCCGCAATCCATGAGCGCCACGTCGCTCGACCGCCGCATCCAGATGCTGCGCACGGCGATGGGACCGCTGATCGCCGCCGCGCTCGAAGACCCGGATGTAGTGGAGGTGATGCTGAATCCCGATCGCACCCTTTGGGTGGATCGGCTTTCCAGCGGGCGCGCTCCTATGGGCGTGGAGTTGCCCGAGGCAGACGGCGAGCGAATCATCCGCCTGGTCGCGGCCCATGTCGGCGCAGAAGTTCATCGCGACCAGCCGCTGCTGTCCGCCGAGTTGCCCGAAACAGGCGAACGCTTCGAGGGCATCTTGCCGCCGGCAGCGCCGGGGCCGGCCTTCGCCCTGCGCAAGCGCGCCATCGGCGTGATTCCGCTAGAGCGGTACGTCATCGACGGGATGATGAGTAGCGCGCAGGCGGGCTTTCTTGTTCGCGCCGTGCGCGAGCGGCAGAACGTCTTGATCGCCGGCGCCACCAGCAGCGGCAAGACCACGCTCGCCAATGCGCTGCTGGCCGAGATCGCCGCTACCGGCGACCGCGTGCTCGTGCTCGAGGACACGGTGGAGCTGCAATGCGCGGCCCTCGACCACGTTCCCCTGCGCACCCGCGCAGGCGTGGTGTCGATGACCGAGCTGGTGCGCTCGTCCATGCGCCTGCGGCCTGATCGCGTCGTCGTTGGCGAAGTGCGCGGAGCCGAGGCACTGGATCTCATCAAGGTGTGGGGCACGGGCCACCCCGGCGGCATCGCCACCATCCATGCCGGCTCCGCGCTCGGCGCGCTGCTGCGCTTGGAGCAACTGATTCTCGAAGTGGCGGCGAATCCGCCTCGTGCGCTGATCGCCGAGGCGGTCAACGTGGTGATCCACATCGCCGGGCGCGGGCGCAAGCGTCGCATCGAGAGCATCGCCCGCGTCGTTGGCTTCGACGGTGTGGGCTACCAACTGGCGGGCGCGCTGGAAACGCCGTTTCCCGACCTGCCGCCGATTCCCCATGCCGCACCTGTTGCGACGACTTTCCCGTCCTCTGACTTACTTGGAGAACTGCCATGACGCAGATGATCGTTCCTGTTTCCGGCTTTTCTGTAGATCCGGCTTTGCAGCTCGCACGGCTGCGCTGCTTAGCCCGTCCTGTGGGGCAAGGGCTGCTGCTGGCGGCGCTGCTGGTGTTCCTGGCTGGAACTGCGCAGGCCGCCGGTTCCTCAATGCCGTGGGAAGGCCCGCTGCAATCCATCCTTGAATCCATCCAGGGGCCGGTAGCGCGCATCGTCGCGGTCATCATCATCATCGCCACGGGCCTCGCGCTCGCCTTCGGCGACACGTCCGGCGGGTTTCGCAAGCTGATTCAGATCGTCTTCGGTCTGTCCATCGCCTTCGCGGCTTCCAGCTTCTTCCTGTCGTTCTTCAGCTTTTCCGGCGGGGCGGTCGTATGAATGCCCGAGACACCTTCGCGGACGGCTTCGAGGTGCCGCTGCATCGCTCGCTGACCGAGCCGATTCTGCTGGGCGGTGCGCCGCGCACGGTGGCGATCGCCAACGGCACGCTGGCCGCCGCTGTCGGCCTGGGCCTGCAACTGTGGATTCCCGGCGTGGTGCTCTGGATCGTCGGCCATTCGCTGTCGGTGTGGGGTGCGCGCGTTGATCCGCAGTTCATGCAGGTCTTCGCCCGGCATATCAAGCACCGCCCGCTCCTGGACGTGTGAGGGGAGGACGCCACGATGCTGAACCTCGCCGAATATCGCAAGCGCCCGGCCTTGCTGGCCGACTGGCTGCCCTGGGGCGGGCTGGTCGCGCCGGGTGTCGTCTTGAACAAGGACGGCAGTTTTCAGCGCACGGCTCGGTTTCGCGGGCCTGACCTCGACAGCGCGACGCAAGGCGAGCTGGTCGCCACGTCGGCGCGGTTGAACAACGCGCTGCGCCGCATGGGATCGGGCTGGGCGCTATTCATCGAAGCCGAGCGCCGGCCTGCGGCCGATTATCCGCACTCGGAGTTTCCCGAGCCGCTTTCGTGGGTGGTGGAGGAAGAACGCCGGGCCGCCTTCGAGGAATCGGGCAATCACTTCGAGAGCGGCTATCACCTGACGCTGCTTTACCTGCCGCCGGAAGAGTCCCGTGCCCGTGCAGCCAAGATGCTCTACGAGAACACGCCGACGAATGGCGTGGACTGGCGCGAGCGGCTGCAAGCCTTCGTCGCGGAAACGGATCGCGTCTTTGACCTGCTCGACGGCGTGATGCCGGAAATTGACTGGCTCGACGACGCGCAGACGCTGACGTACCTGCACGCGACCATCTCGACGCGGCGCTATCGCGTGGGCGTGCCCGAAGTGCCGTTCCACATCGACGCGCTTCTGACCGATTCCGCGCTGGTCGGCGGCCTGGCCCCCATGCTGGGCGATCAGCATCTGCGGATAGTGTCGGTGCGGGGTTTCCCGACCTCGACTTGGCCGGGGATTCTGGACGACCTCAACCGGCTCGGTTTTGCGTACCGCTGGAGCACGCGCTTTCTCTGCCTCGACAAAGCCGAGGCGGAAAAAGAACTGTCCCGCCTGCGCCGCCAGTGGTTCGCCAAGCGCAAGAACGTCATTGCGCTGTTGCGTGAAACGATTTTCCAGCAGGAAAGCCCGCTGGTCGATACCGATGCGAACAACAAGGCGGCGGACGCGGATGCGGCCTTGCAGGAGCTGGGCAGCGATCAAGTCGCCTTCGGCTATCTGACGGCGACCGTCACTGTCATGGACGAGGACGCCGCCGTCGCAGACGAGAAGCTACGCATGGTGGAGCGCGTCATCCAGGGTCGGGGCTTCGTCACCATCCCTGAAACGCTCAATGCTGTGGATGCCTGGCTGTCCTCGCTCCCCGGCAATGCTTACGCCAACGTGCGCCAGCCCATCGTCTCGACGCTGAATCTGGCGCACATGATGCCGGTGTCGGCGGTATGGGCCGGGCCAGAGAAGAACGAACACCTGGACGGCCCCCCGCTGATCGTCACGCGCACCGATGGCGCCACGCCGTTCCGGCTGGTGACGCACATCGGCGACGTGGGTCACACGCTGGTTGCGGGGCCGACCGGCATGGGCAAGTCGGTTCTGCTCGCCACGCTGGCAATGCAGTTCCGCCGCTATCGCGGCTCGCGCATCTTCGCTTTCGACATGGGCCGCTCCATGCGGGCCACCATCCTCGGCCTGGGCGGCGAGCACTACGACCTGGGCACAGATGGTGAAATCGCCTTCCAGCCACTCGCGCGCATCGACCGCGAGGGCTACCGCACCTGGGCCGCCGAATGGATCGAGGGCCGCTTGCTGCATGAGGGTGTGGCGGTCGGCCCCAACGAGAAAGCGTCCATCTGGTCGGCGTTGGGAAGCCTCACCGGTGCGCCGTTGGAACAGCGCACGATGACAGGGCTTTCCGTGCTGCTGCAATCGAACGCGCTGCGGCAGGCGGTGTCTCCCTATGTGCTGGGTGGCGCCCACGGCAAGCTGCTCGACGCCGACCATGACCGGCTGGGCATGGCCGACGTGCAGTGCTTCGAGATGGAGGAATTGATGCACAGCAGGGCCGCCGTCATGGCCGTGCTGCATTACCTCTTTGCGCGTTTCGATGAACGCTTCGACGGGGCGCCCACGCTGCTGATCCTCGATGAAGCGTGGTTGTTCCTCGATGACCCGGTGTTTGCCGCACGTATCCGGCAATGGCTCAAGACGCTGCGCAAGAAGAACGTCAGCGTCATCTTCGCCACGCAGAGCCTTGCCGACATCAAGGATTCGAGCATCGCGCCCGCGATCATCGAGAGCTGCGCGAGTCGGATTTTCTTGCCCAACCCGCAGGCCACCGAGCCGCAGATTCGCACAATCTACGAGGGCTTCGGCCTCAACAGGCGGCAGATCGAAATCGTCGCCACCGCGCAGCCCAAGCGCGACTACTACTACCAATCCCGTCTCGGCAACCGCCTGTTCGACCTCGACCTGGGGCCGGCGGCGCTTGCATTCGCGGGTGCATCCACGCCGCAAGACCAGCGCGACATAGACCGCGTGCTGCTGGATGCCGGCGTGCCCGACTTCGCGGGCGCCTGGCTGCGCCACAGCGGTCTCGATTGGGCGGCCGACCTGCTGCCCTCGTTCCCCGGCCGCGTGCCGGGTTCCCTCGCTGACCAACCCCGGGAGAACCTGCCATGAAGAAGTGTCTTGTCGCCGCCGCCATTGCGGCCATGCTTTGCACCGCCACCGCCCATGCGCAAAGGGTCGTGATCGACCCCACGAACCTCGTACAGAACACGCTGACCGCGATCCGTACGCTGGAGCAGATCAACAACCAGATCCAGCAGCTCCAAAACGAAGCGCAGATGCTGATGAACCAGGCGCGCAACCTCGCCAGCCTGCCGTCAAGTGTGGTGAGCCAGTTGCGCGCCAATATGGCGACCACGCAGCGGCTGATCGACCAGGCCCGAGGCTTGGCCTACGACGTGACGAATCTGGATCGGGAGTTCGCGCGCCTGTATCCCGAGCGGTACGCCGCCACCGTCAGCGGCGACCAGATGTACCGCGACGCGCAGGAGCACTGGCGGAACACGCTCAACGGCTTGCAGACCACCATGCAGATGCAGGCGCAGGTATCGCAGAACCTGGGCGAAGACGAAAGCGTGCTGGCCGACCTCGTGGGCAAGAGCCAGTCGGCCGAAGGCGCGCTCCAAGCCATGCAGGCCATGAACCAGTTGCTGGCGTTGCAGGCCAAGCAGTCGATCCAGACGCAGCAGCTCCAGATCACGCAAGACCGGGCGGCCTCGCTGGAACTGGCGCGGCAGGCGGCGGCCACGGAGCGCGCCCGCGAGGTGCGGCGGCGCTTTCTGGGCGACGGCACGCCGTACACGCCGCAGTCCGTGAACTTCTACGGTAACTGACGGAGACCGCCATGCGATGCGTCCTCGTCCTGTGTGCTGCGTTGTTGGCCGCTTGCGGCGGGCAGCCGGCCGACCACCTTGCCGATACCCTGGCCGCCGACCCCGTGCGGCTCAAGGCATTACGCGCGCAATGCGCGGCCGACCGGCAGGCCACGGGCGAGGACGCTTGCCGCGCCGCCGCCGAAGCCTTCCGTTGGCGCTTCTTCTCCGGCCAGGCCGGGCCGGATGAATACCAGACCTTGGCTGACCTGCCGCCGATCCCGCCCAGCTTCGAGGAACCGACCGATGGCGTAGCGCCGGCAATGCCACCCGAACCGGAGGACGCGCTATGAATGACGTGACCATCATCGACCAGTTTCTCAACACCTTCGCCGCTTATATCGACTCGGGTTTCGGGCTGCTGCGGGGCGAAGTGGCGTTCCTCACGGCTACGCTGATCGTCATCGACATGACGATCGCCGGCCTGTACTGGGCCATGAGCCATGCCACCGGCCAGGGCGAGGACGTGATCGCCAAGCTGCTGCGCAAGGTGCTCTACGTCGGTGCCTTCGCCTACATCATTAATAACTTCAACTGGCTGGCTAGCATCGTGTTCCGCTCGTTTGCGGGATTAGGCATCACAGCCACCGGCTCGGCCATCACGATGGAGAACTTCCTGCAGCCGGGCCGGCTGGCGAAAACCGGCATCGACGCTGGGGCTCCGATTCTGGAGCAGATCGGCGAGATGGTGGGCTTTCCCGAAGTGTTCGTGAACCTCGACCCCATCGTGGTGATGTTCCTCGCGTGGCTGGTCGTGGTCTTGTGCTTCTTCGTGCTGGCGATCCAGCTTTTCATCACGCTGATCGAGTTCAAGTTGACGACATTGGCTGGCTTCGTGCTGGTGCCGTTCGCGCTGTGGAACAAGACCGCGTTTCTCGCGGAAAAGGTCTTGGGCAACGTGGTGGCCTCCGGCGTCAAGGTTCTGGTGCTGGCCGTGATCGTCGGTATCGGCTCGGGCTTATTCGCTCAGTTCCAAGTCCATCCCGCCGAGCCGTCCATCGACCACGCGCTGGTCATCATGCTGGCCTCGCTCACTTTGCTGGCGCTCGGGATCTTCGGCCCCGGCATTGCCACGGGCCTCGTGTCCGGTGCACCGCAGCTTGGCGCGGGCGCAATGGCCGGTGCTGCTGTGGGCGCTGCCGGCACGGGCGTCGCCATCGGCGCCGCTGCGACGGGCGTGGGTGGTGCTGTAGTTGCTGGCGCGCGCATGGCTCCGGCTGCCGCAAAGCTGGCAGGTAGTGGCGCGCGCGCGGCCACGTCGGCGGCCAGCAGGGCGAAGTCGGCATTTCAGGCCGGCTCTGCCGCCGCGGGCGGCAGAGCAAAGGGCGCGATGGCTGGCCTGGGCAACGTCGCCAGGACCGGCGCGCAGTCCACCGGACGAGCCGCAGCATCCCGTGCTTCCGCTGCCGGGCAGCGGGTGGCCGCTCCGTTCCGTGCTGGCTGGAATGGCTCGACGACTGAGGCTGGCGCGTCAATCGGCCAAGCCCCCGCGGTAGAAGCCCAGGCAGGCGGCGCCGCTGCCCAGAAGCCGGAGCAACCCGCCTGGGCTAAGCGGCTGCATCGCCGCCAGCAACTCACCCACGCTGCCGTCACCGCCGCGCACACGCTGCGCGGCGGTGACGGTGGCGGCTCGGCGCAAGGCCCGAGCCTGCGCGGCTCCGACGACTAAAGCGATTCACAAGGAGAACCGACCATGCGATTCAGAAAGCCGCAGGTGCGTTATGCCGAGACGCCGCAGCCTGCCACGCCGTACCAAGCTGCCGGCCAGGTGTGGGACGACCGTATCGGCTCGCCGCGCGTGCAGGCGAAGAACTGGCGCCTGGTGGCCTTCGGCTGCCTCACGCTCGCGCTGTTGATGGCCAGCGGCCTGGTGTGGCGCTCGGCGCAATCCTTCGTGACGCCCTACGTGGTGGAGGTGGACAACGCCGGTCAGGTGCGCGCCGTGGGCGAAGCCGCCACGCCATACCGGCCCAACGATGCACAGACGGCACACCACATCGCGCGCTTCGTGACGCTAGTACGCTCGCTGTCCATCGACCCCATCGTCGTCCGGCAGAACTGGCTCGACGCCTACGACTACACAACTGACAAGGGCGCGGCCGTGCTCAACGACTACGCGCGGATCAACGACCCGTTCGCGCGCATCGGCAAGGAATCGGTGACGGTGCAGATCACCAGCGTCGTGCACGCCAGCGACACGTCTTTCAACGTGCGCTGGACGGAACGCCGCTACGTCAACGGTGCCGCGGCTGGGTTGGAGCGATGGACGGCGATCGTGTCCATCGTGCTCCAGCCGCCGCGCACCGAGGAACGCCTGCGCAAGAACCCCCTGGGCATCTACGTCAACGGCCTGTCGTGGAGCCGCGAATTGGATTCTTCCGAAGGAGCCAAGCCATGAATGATCCTTTCTGTAAAACCGCTTTGCCGTTGATCATGCTTGCCCTTGTGGGCTGCGCCTCGCAGGGAAAGCCACCGCCGACCATCTCGCTCGATGAGCCGGTGCAGGCTCAACTGCTGCCGGGGTCGCCCGCGCCGGTGGCGGTGGTGGCCGTACCCGAGGTGCTGCCGATGCCGGCGCAGTTGAAGCCGTTGCCCGACGCCGAGGACGCCAAAGCTGCGCCGGAGCCGGCAGACGAGAAGGTGCGCGTCTCGCGCGCCAATGCCGAGGCCCGCGTCGCGCCCACGCGCGAGGGCTACGTCAACGCGATCCAGGTGTGGCCCTTCACTGATGGCGCGCTGTATCAGGTCTATGCGGCCGTGGGCCGCGTGACCGTGGTTTCGCTCCAGCCGGGCGAGGAGTTGGTGACGGTCGCCGCCGGCGATACCGTGCGCTGGATCGTGGGCGACACATCGAGCGGCAGCGGAGCCGAGCTGCGCGTGAGCGTGCTGGTCAAGCCGATCCGTTCGGGTCTTAAGACCAATCTTGTCGTTACCACTAATCGCAGGACGTACTTGCTGGAGCTGGCTTCGACGGAAAAGACGTGGATGGCGTCGGTGTCCTGGGAGTACCCGCGCGACCGGATGCTGGCTTTGCAGCGCCAGGCGCAGTCGGCCAGCATCGCCGCGCCGGTGGACTCCGGCTTGTCGCTGGAAAACCTGCGCTTCCGCTACGCGGTCAGCGGTAGCAACCCGCCGTGGAAGCCGCTGCGCGCGTTCGACGACGGGCAGAAGGTCTATATCCAGTTCCCCGCCGGCATCGCACAAGGCGAGCTGCCGCCGCTGTTCGTGATCGGGCCAGAAGGCGACGGACAACTGGTCAATTACCGCTTCCGCTCGCCGTACTACATTGTGGATCGGCTGTTCGGCGCTGCCGAACTACGCCTGGGCGGAGACAAGGGTGACGTGGTGCGGATCGAGCGCACGGACGGCGTGGCGTGGAGGAACTGACATGAGCCAGGATGACACCCCCGACCTGGCCACGCCGCAAGCGGGCAAGGTCGTGCCGGAGGCGGTGGCGCTGCGCGCCCAGCCGCGCCCGGTCACGCGCCTGAACCGGCGCACGCTGGCCTTCCTCGTCGGCGGTCTGTCGGTCGCCGTGCTCGGCGCCACAATCTGGTCGCTGCAACCGCAGCGGCGCGGGACGGGCGAGCAAACCGAGCTTTACAACGTCGATCGCGTCTCGAAGTCCGAAGGGCTGGATGCGTTGCCGACGGACTACTCGAAGTTGCCGCCCGCCTTGCCGCCCGTTGTGCCCGAGTTGGGGCCGCCGTTGCCCGGCGACCTTGGCCCGGTCATCGTCGCTTCGCAGCAACCGGTGACGCCGGCCTATGCACCGCCAGGCCAAGATCCGGAGGATGCCTTGCGCAAGGAGGCGGACGCAGCGGCAGCATCGTCGGTATTCTTCCGCTCTGGCGGCCAAGGGCAGGCAGGCACCTCGGCCGCCCAGGCACCGTCGGGTGCTGCAAGCACGCTCGCGGCGTTCGATCCGCTCGCTGCCGGGCCGGCTTCGACGGCGCCCCAGCCCGCGGACCCGACTGCGGTTCAGAACTGGCAAGACCAGAAAGAGGCGTTCCTGAAAGCCGGTTCTACGGAAACCCGCAATTCCGGCAATCTGGTGCTGCCCGCGTCGCCGTATCAGGTGATGGCCGGAACGGTGATTGCCGGCGCGCTGGTGACAGGCATTAAGTCGGACTTGCCGGGCGACGTGATCGCCACGGTCACGGAGCCGGTCTATGACACGGCTACGGGCAAGTTTCTGCTGATCCCGCAGGGAGCGCGCATCCTCGGGCGCTACAACAGCCAGGTCAGCTATGGGCAGAGCCGTGTGCAGGTGGTGTGGAATCGGGTCATCCTACCGGACACTTCCTCACTGACGCTCGACAACCTTGTGGGCACCGATCCGGCCGGCTATGCCGGCCTGGAAGATGACGTGGACTGGCATTGGAATCGCATTGTCGCAGGCGCGGTGCTGACGACGCTGCTGGGCGTGGGCGCCGAGCTGGCCGCGCCGGAGAACCGTCAGGACGGCAACCGCATTGTCATCGCCGGACGCGACAGTGCCCAGGACAGCGTCAATCAGGTCGGTCAGGAGATCACCCGGCGCAATATGAACATCCAGCCGACGCTGATCACGCGGCCCGGCCTACCAGTGCGGATCATCGTCAACCGGGACTTGGTGCTGCGGCCGTATCAGCCACTGTTCTTCCAGTTACGTTGAGCTCAACGTAACTGGAAGAATGTTGAGTCCGTACACATGTGGAGCAACCGATCCAAGGCAGCATTTGCAGGGGACTGCGGCCGCATCCACTCCACATATGTGCGCTGGGCCGGCGTACTGTTTCTTGTCCATCCACTTCATCGACGGAAGGACATCATGGAAACGACCTTGCCCAGCAACACGCGCGCGCTCTTGGCGCGATCATGTTTCCCCGAGGAGATGGCCACATTTGCCGATTGGCTGGCGGCCGAGCACTACACGCCTGGTTCCTCACATCGCCATCTGACGCAGTTGGAGCAGGCATTGCCGCTGCTGCCCCAGTCTTCATGCACGCAGGAGCGCCTGCATCAGGCATTCGCTGCCGTCGGCTCTGGAGTACCCAGTCGGCCCGACAGGTTCCGCAGTACCGAACGGCTCTACGGCAGGTTTCTCACAGCCCGCAGTCGCCTGGAAATGCCCAAGAGTGATGATCCATTCGCTGACCTGCTCGCGGCTTACGATGACTATCTGGACCATGTCCGCGGCCTGGCGGCTTCGTCGCGCGTGTACCACCGCGCAACGGTCTGGGATTTCCTTCAGCGCAGTTCCGCCGCAACGCAGGGATTGCAAGGGCTATCGTCCCAAGGCATTTCCCAGTATGTCGCGCTGCGTGCTCGCGAGATGTCTCGCGCGTCCCTTCAGGGCACGATCGGCCGTTTGCGTGGTTTCCTGCGTTACTGCCACGCGCACGGTCATCTCGCCAAGGATCTCAGCGTGGGTATCGAAGCACCGCGCCTCTACCGCGATGAGATGCCACCGCAGGCCCTGGATTGGAACCTGGTGCTGCAACTGCTGCAGTCGATCGACCTGGACAGCAAGGCGGGACGCCGCGACCACTGCATCCTGCACCTGATGGCCTGCTACGGGCTTCGCCCTTCGGAAGTCACATCCCTGCGCTTGGACTCGATCGACTGGGACGCATCTGCCGTGCGCGTTGCACAGCGCAAGACCCGATCCGATCTGCTACTGCCGCTGATGCCCCAGACGATGCAGATGCTCGGTGACTACCTGGATCGCATCCGACGCGCCCAGGGCGACGCTCATCCGCAGTTGTTCCTGCGGGTACGTTGCCCTGGCGGCCCGATGGCCAGCGGTGCCATCACCTACATTTTCGAGGCGCGCGTGCAGCAGTCTGGATTGCCGATGGGCGGGCATCACGTCTACCGGCTTCGGCACACCTTCGCCATGCGGCTGCTCACGCAGGGTGTGGGCGTCAAGGCCATTGGCGACCTGCTGGGCCATCGCAGCATCGAGAGCACCAGCGTCTATCTTCGGCTGGACACCAGCATGCTGCAGGACGTGGCGCTGGAAGTCCCCGGAACAGAACGCCAAGGAGGTCGCCATGTGCAGTGATCTTCGCCTTGCCAACTGGGATGCCGCCGTTTCGGAATTTCTGGGCAGCCGCCGCGCACTGGGCCGCTCGTACAAGAAGGAAGAACCGATCCTGGGCAACCTGCGGCGCTTTCTGGTGCAGCAGGATGCTTGCGATCTCGATCAGGTCCTCTTCGATCAATGGCGTGCACGGCCCGGACGCCGCAACCTGAACACGCAGGCCATCCATGACCAGACGGTCTTCAAGTTCTGCCGCTACCGTCGTCGCAGCGATCCCGGTTGCTTCATGCCAGCCCGGGAAGAACTGGCGCGTGGCCAGCCCGCAGCGTTGCCGACGCTCATTGAGTCGGAGCAGGTCGAATGTCTGCTGGAGCATGTTTCCACGCTGCGACCGAACAGCAACTCGCTGCTGCAGCCACAGACCATGCGTCTGGCCATCGTGCTGTTGTACACGGCCGGATTGCGGCGGGGTGAACTGATTCGTCTGACGCTGGGTGATGTGCAGACCCGGCCAGGCGCTCTTTGGATACGCGAGTCGAAGTTCCACAAGTCGCGCTGGGTGCCTCTGTCGGCCAGCGCCCAAGGGGAACTGCAAACCTATCTGGAGGCTCGCCGGCAGGCAGGCTGCGATCTGACGCCAGGGGCGTCCTTGCTGTGCGCTCGCCGATCGCGCGGCTACACCGGACGCAGCATCTACCAAGCTCTCAAGCGCCACTTGCGTGATGCCGACATTCGCGATGAGCATGGCAAATCGCCGCGCATCCATGATTTCCGACACAGCTTCGCCGTCGCGGCATTGCTGCGCTGGTACGAGGCGGATGCGGATGTCCAGGCCAATCTGCCCAAGCTCGCGCTCTACATGGGGCACGTGTCAATCACTTCGACCGCGTACTACCTGCGCTGGATGCCGGCGGTCATGGTGCGTGCCTCCGAACGGTTCGCGCGTGCGTGCGGGGACGTGATGACAGGGGGTGCAGCATGAAGCCGCGCCAACCCACCGAACTGGGCCGCGAACTGGTTCGGTTCTTCGAGGAGTTCCTGCCCGGTCAGCGTGGCCTGAGCCCGAACACCGTTCGTAGCTATCGCGATGCCGTGGTGCTATTGCTGCAGTTCTTGTCCCGCGACACTCAGCGCCCCGTCGAGCGACTGGAGATCGCGGACCTGAGCGCCGAGCGGGTGCTCTGCTTCCTCGAATCCCTGGAGAACGAACGCGGCAACGGCATCGCTACGCGCAATGCCCGGCTTGGCGCCATCCACGTCTTCGCCCGTTTCCTGGCCTATCGACTGCCGCAGCACCTGGGCACCCTGCAACGGGTGATCGGTCTACCGTTCAAGCGTGGCGGCCGCGAACTGCCTATCGAGTACCTGCAGCGCGACGAGATCGAGGCGTTGCTGCAGAGCATCGACCGCAGCAACGCACTGGGGCGGCGGGACTACGTCTTGTTCGCCCTGATGTTCAACACCGGTGCGCGCGTGCAGGAAGTGCTCGACCTGCGGCGCTGCGATGTGCGACTGGAAGCCCCGCCTCAAGTGCGGCTGCACGGCAAGGGCAGCAAGGTGCGGCTATGCCCGCTCTGGCCGGTCATGGTCAATGTGCTGCGAGCATTCATCGAAGAGTCCGCCGCATCGGCGGGAGGCCCAGCCGATGCGCGGCTCTTTGTTAATGCCAGGGGAGGCCCGCTCACGCGCTTCGGTGTGCGCTACCTGCTGCGCCGCTACGTGGCCTGTGCTGCGCAGGCGGCCCCTTCGCTGCAAGACAGAGACATCCACCCGCATTCGATCCGCCACAGCACGGCGATGGCACTGCTCAAGTCGGGCGTGGACTTCGCCACGATCAGCCAGTGGCTGGGCCATTCCGGCCTGAACACCACGATGCGCTATGCGAGGGCCGACATGGACCTCAAACGGCAAGCCATCTCCCAGGTATTCCCGGACGCACTCACTCCACCGCCGAACGCAGGCCACTTCCACTCAACCGGTCGCGACCTGCTCGGTTGGCTGCGGCGGATGTGATAGCGAAATGTGGAGCAAACAGACCATGCACCCCACCACCTCCCAAGGACCATGACATGACACTGCACATATTCATCCACTCAACATTCTTCAATCGGGGAGCCTCCCAATGACCACGACTAAGAAGCTGCGGCTTGGGCCGCTGCCCAAGACTGAGAACGTCAAGCTGACCTTCGCCTGCCCGGCGAGCCTGAAAACCGACCTCGACCGCTATGCCGCGCTGCACGCCCAGGCATATGGCGAGGCGGTCGATGCCGAGAAGTTGATCCCGCACATGCTGGAGGCATTTATGGCAGGGGATCGTGGTTTCAAGAGGGGAGAGCAGGCAGCGGCGAAGTGAGGGTAGGAAGACCGCTGTGCTTGTCTGCGCCATCCTTTCGGCCTTTCAAAACCGGCGGCTCAACGAGATCGCCGCCGATGACCTGCGCGCCCTCTGCAACAAGGTGATGGTGCGCGGGGCGCCCGCTACGGTGATACACGCCCGCGACATCGTTAAGCAGGTCTATGCCTTCGCCATCCTGCACAGCGAGAAGGTGGACAACCCGGCTAAGGATGTGGGTGCCCCGTCGACTGCGACCTTCGCGCCGAAGGATCGCGCCCTGTCGCCGCTGGAGATCCGGCTGATGGAATCGGCTGATGGAATCGGCAGCGACCTATCCGACCATCCGGCTTGCTTACCATGCGTTTCGGCACAGTGCGCTGGTTCCTGCTGTCCATCCTGGGCTTCGGGCTGTTCTCCTATCTCTGCGGCATTGTCCAGAACCTTGAGTCGCTGATCGTGTTCCGGGTGTTGCAAGGGCTTGCGGACGGGTCGTTGATGCCGCTGTCGCAGATACTGCTGATGCAGATCTTTCCCAAGGAAAAGGCGGGAGTTGGCTTGCTCGACTGAACGAGCTGAGATCCACAGCGATGCAGAAGGTCCGCGTTGCACTGAGTTTGTCGATACTCGGCATCAATATTGTTCAGAAATATTTAACTGAGAATCTCAACTTATAGCATTGATGCGTTTTTGCAAATAAATATGATGACATCTTCGTGATGGCCTAGTGGCTTTCATCACATTTTCGGATGTCAATCATGCCGTCATGCGATACGTCTGCAGGTCTTTGCTCGATCGATGCACCCCGCGCTGATCAGGATGCGGTCATTCATTACTTCGGTGACCCCATGTGCTCCTGGTGCTGGGGTCTGTCCCCTAGCCTGAAGGTGCTCGAGGCCCATGCGACGGAGCGAGGAATTGGTTTTCAAATCACTGTAGGAGGACTACGCGCTGGCGGGGGTGACCCCTGGATCGACGGGTTCAAGCGGTTCCTGCGTAAAGAATGGACGCACGTCGCCGAAGCGACCGGTCAGCCCTTTGGCTTCACGCTACTGGATCGACCTTCGTTCAACTACGACACCGAGCCAGCTTGCCGAGCAATCGTCGTTGCGCGCCGTCTTTTCGCGGAAGGCGGCTTTCCGGCGTCGTCGACCTATGAATTCTTTTCCGCAGTGCAACGTACGTTCTATGTGGAAGGCATGGACCTATCGCAGTCATCTTCATACGTCGATGCGTGTGCCGCGACAGGGTTGGACCTTGGTCGGTTCACATCCGCATTCGCCTCCGATGAAGCTCGCAAGGCCGCTGCGCAGGATTTTGCTAAGGCACGCAATTTTGAGGTTCGTTCCTTCCCGACGCTTTTGGTCGAGCGCGGTGGCCGGATGCTCCCGCTAAGCTCGGGCTACGCGACGGGCCGGCAAATGATTGATCGCCTGGATGCGCTGCTGGCAGTTCCATAAGCCCAGATGGGCCTTACTGCATTTCGTTGTTTCACAACCTGTAAAGGTGTCCCATGTCCGATGTTCGTTCGGTTCTTTTTCTTGTCTTTCCCCAGGTCAGTGAACAAGACCTATATGCCGCCTGGGAGCTCATGCGCGCGGTTGCCTTCACCAGGCCAGACCTTGATGTCTCCATCGGCAGCTTCCATGACGACCCGCTGCCGACCCATATGGGATCGTCTGTCTCGCCGCAGCGCATCGTCAAAGAAAGCGATCGCTTCGATGTTCTCTATATTCCGGGTGGAATAGGCGCTGGTGAGGCTTCTAAGGACCCACGTGTTCTGGGGTTGATCCGTGCGCATCACGCGGAAAACCGTTGGGTTGCTGCGAACTGCGCCGGCGTCGGTGTGCTCTATCGCTCCGGCATTCTGGACGGGAAGCAGATTACGTCTCCTGCGAGCCTCGCGCGTCGGCTGCCGAAGCTCGGTGCCGATCTCATTTCTCCCCGGATTGCATGGAAAGTTGACCGTAACAACCGCATCTTCACCGCTGGCGGCGCTGCCACCGTTCATCCCAGTACCATCGCATTGGTGGCTGAACTGTTCGGAAAAGATGCTGCACAGAACCTCGCAGGTTCTTGGGACACTTGGCCTCTGCATGGGGATCTTCTGTTCGATCCGCTTGGCCCGAAGATGCTACAGAACAATGAGGCTGAAAGCGCTCTCCAAGATCAGCTTGAACTCGTGTTCATGCCGGACTGAATTAGCGCAGCAATGTCGCTTCAATCTGAAGCTGCCTACGCCGCACGCATAGGCGTGCGGCCGGGTGTTGCCTACGAATTCGCTTACGGCCTCGGCCACGGCGCCCAGATCGCTACGATCTGGATCAAGCACGTCGCGTGAGGCCTGCGGCGGTGGATAAACATTGCGGCTGCGCTCCGACCATGACCGGCTATCCAGCTGGTGCTAAATCTTTGGCTGAAAGGAAATGACATGAAGAGAAATCTAACTGCCGCGGCGCTTCTCGCCGCCGGCGTTGTAATGAGCGCCACGTTGACGACACCGGCCAGTGCGCAGACTCGCGCGCCGAAGACGCTGGCAGACTTTGAGACAGCCAAGCGGATCTCGGAAGAGCGCCTGGCGACGTTCCAGACGCTCGACTTCGACGTGTACTCGAACCAGAAGTGGGACCGCGTCAAGGAGAGCCACAGCGAGGACATCGTGGTCTACTGGCCCGACGGCCGCTCGACGCGCGGCATCGAAAAGCACATCGAGGACATGAAGTATTTGTTCACCTACGCGCCGGACGCGCGGA
The DNA here is from genome assembly GCF_038066655.1 of Pigmentiphaga sp. YJ18. Classification (NCBI taxonomy): domain Bacteria; kingdom Pseudomonadati; phylum Pseudomonadota; class Betaproteobacteria; order Burkholderiales; family Alcaligenaceae; genus Pigmentiphaga; species Pigmentiphaga sp. YJ18. The sequence continues at coordinate 463,452 of NZ_JBBUKU010000002.1, forward strand.
TCAAACAGCATCCGATAAAGATTGCGGACGGCGATTGGACCTCGGTCGTGGGCGTTTTTGAGGGCACCTTCACCAAGCCGATGGTCCTGCCCGATGGCACCGTTATCCAGCCGACCGGCAAAGCCTTTAAGTTCAACATGGTCACCGTGGGACACTGGAACTCTGCCGGCGTGATGACCGAGGAATATCTGTTCTGGGACAACAAAGCCTTCATGGACCAGATCATGGGCAAGTGAGAGAAGGCCGGCGAATCCAGAATCGCCGGCCCCCGCATTTTCGCGGACAGTCCTGAGGTCACACTCCAGTTAGTGTGCCCGTCCCAGCCTCAACGGAGGCGTCGCAGGCGGCAGCATCGACAAGAGAGGGATTAGGTGTTTATCACACCGCCTCGAAGCGCTGGCCTAGTCCCTGCTTGTGCTGCTGTTCGTGATCGGCGCAGACAAGCGTGCTGAGCTGTAGGTGAGATCAGCAGTTGGAAATAGGGCGTGGAGTTCACGAAACAGCGTGATTCCTTCTTCAATCGCATCCTGTTGTTGAGTCAATGCGCCGCCATCTACCAGGATGGCGGCGCGCAGCCCCATCATGTTGAATCGCTCATTAGTAGCGAGATTGAGATTGATCTCCCTGGCCTGTTTCACCGCCTCGGCTGGGTTGCTGTTCAGTAAGGTGTTCAGTCGAGCGGACTGCTCGTAGAACCTATCCAACATTGAGGACATAGTGGGACCCTATCAACGGCATTAGACATCGCGCATGCTTGCCTGATGGAGCCACGAACTGTCGCTCGGAAGGCTTGTTGTTGGACCTTGTGTATTCAAGTCAGGAGGTTCAAGGTTGTGATGTACGCACGAGATGGTTCTTGAGTAAGAACCAGCACATGTTGAGTGCAAAGGAGCGGCCAAGCCGAGTCATCTGATCTTCGGGGATTCCCACCGGGCGGTGAGCGCCTGGGCTGAGAAAACCGAAAACACCAGCCAAGCCTTTCTCCTCCTCTGTCGTGACCTCACCGCTAATGCGCAGGAACGCAAGCACCTCGCCCCACTTCGATGGGTTGTAGGTGGCTGGAGCCTGCCCCTGCGAGGCAACGTGCGCAGCTATGTCGCCGGCCAAAGTCTCCAGCGCCACCCGGGCGTTCACAAGCGACGCGTTGTAGTCGGGCGGTGCTGCCCGAAACGCGCCAGCCGAATCGTTGATCTTGGCGATGATCTCTTGCGCACGAGGAGCTCCGGAATTCTGTAGCGCAATGATCAGATCATCCTCCAAGGGGGCCGCATCTGAAATCGACGGATCGGTTTGGATGAGCTTTCTGTCCTGGATGATGTAGCCATCCAGCAGGAGGCATTGCGCTAGATCGTGCTGGCGCTCGTCGAATCGATACTTCGGATTGACTCTGGCGCGCAGATCGCCCGAAGTCGCAACAACCTCCGCCAACACCAGCATCAGCGTGCGGTCATCGAGGGCGCGTAGTGTGTTCAGCAACCCGTACAACAGTTGCCCTTGTGCAAGTGATAGATGCTGGACACCGTACTTGCCCAAAAGCACGATTGAAGTCATCGGCTCCTGCAGCTCCAGGAATTGGGCGAACGAATAGCGAGTTCTTTGTCCGATCATGCTGCCTCTCGAAAATTGCAGATGGGCGTAACCAGCTTGGTCTTTCCCAGGTCCTCACAGCTTGGCTGAGTCGGACGCTCTAGATTTCAATCAAACTGGCACTCATCCAAATCGGATGCCAAACAGCCCGCCATCCTCCGTTGCGTCTGTCAGCCGCGTCGGAAGTACATAGTCGTTTAGATCGAAGCCCTCGATAGTCTCCTTGAAGGCATCGTCTTCATTCATCGTAACGATGTATTGAAAACCAAGCTCCTGCGCGATCTCCGAGCCTAGGCGCAAAGCACTGATGACCTGGCGGCCGTCGACGCCATCGAATAGATGGCTGTCATGGATCAAGAACCCAGGCCCGATCTTTCGTCCGGCGCACAGTCGCATGAGCATCATGTCGAAGCAGAAAATCTGCATGTTCTTGATACCCTTGCTGCGCTGCCCTTGCATCGGAAATTTGAAGATCGGACCATTCGAGGTCTCATCGACCGTCATGCTGCCGGCTGACTCATACAGTCGTTGAGATGTCTCCTCGAAGGCGACGATGGCCTCCGCGAGTCGGTCCTTCTGTTCCGTAAAGTCGCGCCGCAAGCGGATCGTGAGCCGGTTGCGCTCGATTTCCAATTCGTTCTTTGTGCCTTCGAGCTGCTCCGCAGCCTCAAAGCGTTGTCGCAGCGATTCCACTTCAGACTCCAGGCGCCCCAATTCGCCCTGCAGCTTGAGGAACTGTTCGAGTGCGCCATGACTCTTGAGAATGCCAAGAATCTCGCCGCGCCGCTGATCGAGTTGCGCCTTCTTGCTGTCTCGCAGTTCGATTCGCAGCCTCGCAGCTTCGAGTTCACTGGACAGATAGTCTTTACGATTGCGAACCACTGAGTCGTGGAAGCTTTTAACATCCTCGTAGCGACGCTTGACCAGGCCCGGTAGCACGACGCCTGCTTCCTGATAGACCGCCTGAAGATCTTCATGGTCTGGCGGAACCTCAGAGGCCAGCGCGCCTTCCAAGTCGCGAATAGCAGAGAAGTCGATGGTATTGGCGTTGGCCAGTTCGTTGAGCTGGCGGGTCAAGCTGGCGCTTTCGACTTCCAACTCCCGGTACTCCGGTAAGACCTGAAAAGATTCGACTTCCACATGAAGTTTCTTGAGACGAGCTTCCTGAATGGTTAGCTCCGTACGCAAGTCGGCGGCCTTGCCGATGATTGAACCGAAGGCACCGTTCCCAGCCGCCTTCTTCAACTCTTCGAGGGTCTTTTCCCGATCGCGCACGGCTTGCCAATCTCGGGCAATCTGCCAGTCTAGTCCGAGCAGGAACATCAGCGCCATCTGCATGTCGCCAGTTCCCTGCATCGCGGCCTGCTTTTCCGGCGTCGTGAAGGCTCCGCTTGCCTGTCGGCGTACAAAATAGGCAAACAGCGACCGGAAAGAGGGTGGCTTGCTGCCTGCGGTTTCAAGGCTGCTGAGGCCAAACATCTGTTCGCCCAGGAACGTACACCACTCGGTGGCCGAGAACTTGACCTTCCCGGCAGGCGGAGCCGTCACAAAGATTTTGGCTTTGGAGCCGCCGCTGCGCTCGACGACCGTGCGCTCCGACTTCAAATCAAAATCCATGCCGAAGGTCTGTTCCACCAGCTCCGGTGTGCGAAAAATCGACTCCGGGCCAGCATCGGCGCCGAGCAGAAAATGCACTAGCTCAATGAAACTAGTTTTTCCGGCGCGATTGCGCGTTTGCTTGGTAGTTGCCCCTTCGGTCTTTTGGGCCAGCAGTACGTTCAGGCCGGGCTTCAGTTCTCCGAGATTCTTGAAGCTGGGTAGCGTGCTGAAGATGTGGTGAATCACGCTGTCCTCCTTGCCACCAGTCCACTTTCGAGTTCGATGGTTCCCAGGGCATAGAGGAGGTCGAGGGCTAGCAGAAACCAGTCATAGGTGATTCGTCGAGGCATTGCGGCCCGCCCAGCGTCATGCCTGTTCAAGTCTTCCCAAAGCGCGGAGACGGTCTTAGGGCGTGCGAGGAACGTCAGCACATGCGCGCCGACGGTCAGTAGCGCGCGATCCTGCGGTAGATGCTTGGAGGGCAGAATCATGCCGCCCCCAGTGCTTGAGCATCTTCAAAGATCTCGCACTTGTCGAACAGATATGCCATCACCGCCAGAACCGCCGCCTTGTGGGCGGGGGTAGTATTCACCGTTCCGCCAGCCCATGTTTCTAGGTGGCCGAATATTTCATCAGGATGGAGCGGTGGAACGCTGTCCCGCAGTCGGACATATTCGCGCTTGAACGCCTGCGCGATCTGTTCGCCGTAAGTAGGGTTCTTCCAATTATTGAAGAATTGTGCAACCAGCGGCGACTTCTGCATGCCGATTTTCAGGAAGTCGGCAACAGCCTGAGATAGGAGATTCGCCTCGATCTTTCCGCGAGACACGTCCTTTACCTCACTCGTCGTGGGGGCTGGGGTGATGCTGATATGGGTAAGCACCGCGGCGAGGTCGCTGAAACCTAGATTGACGTTCGCTTCCATCGTAAGCGATGGACCAAACCACGACTCAAGGTCCTCAAGGCTCAGCTGACGGAACTTCGCCAACATCTCCTCGTACCCACAGTGTCCGATTTTGATTTTCGGGTTGTCTTGGCCGAGTTTGGCCAGGGCTTCGATGATGTGAGGACCTAAACGCCCATCAGGAGCGTTATGAACAAAGGTCCATTCATCGAAATGTTCTTCCCAATGTTCTTTGGCTCCGTCGAAGTCCTCGTTGACCTTCTTAATGGCTTCGGCTGCGGTCAGCTCATTGGGGGCATAGCTCTGGTACAGGATTCGCTCAGAAGGCAGATATCCGTCGTTCTTTCGGTCTCCAACATTGCCCCAGGGCCGGCACGCCATGAAGTCGTTGGGGTGCACCTTCGACATCAGTTTCTCGAACAGACGTTGAAACCCATCCCCCTTGGATTCCAAGAAGGCGATGCGAAAGTCCTTTTCGTAGTTGAGCTGCTGTATGCGATCCATGCCTTGGGCTCTAGCCTTAATATTTTTGGAGTTGTTCAGGCAGAAGCTCATCGCTTCTTGGTTTCGGGCTGGGCTTGGGCACGATTGATATCGAAAGGAAGTGCCTTGTCGGCTGCAATGCGCGTGAGCAGAACACGAATGGCGTCCGAGACGGATAAGCCCATGCCAGCCAACACGCTCGTGGCTTGCTCTTTGATATGCCCATCAATTCGGGCGCGCACGACATCACTGCTGTTGGCCATCAAGTGCCTCAAACTTTGTTGTAGCTACATTGTGCCTCATTTGGGCCTAGGTGTCATTGGCCGTTTTGCAACATGAGTCGCCGTCGGCGGCGCGGCCGCTATTAGTCGGGGAGGGGCGTCCTCGCCGTCACCGGCCATAAAGCGGCCGGCCGCGCGCTCGTGCTCCGCATCGAGCCTCGCTACGCGAGTCTCGCCCCTGACGGGCTTCCATCGTTCCCTCGCTCCGCTCGGCTGACGCCTGCGGCCCGGCTTCCAGATCCGGGCCTGCGCGCTTCGCTTGCCGTGCGGTCTGCGCATAGAGGCGGCCGTTGCCATGCCCAGCCGTCTCCCCTGACTTCATCACCTTGTCCGCGACTGTAGCCCGCGGCCGTGTGCCCTCAAGGCGCGCAGGGCCGTGTCCTCGTCGGCACCGATCCCACTGCCTGAAAACCGACCTCGGCCGCTATGCCGCGCTGCACGCGCAGGCGTATGGCGAGGCGGTCGATGCCGAGAAGTTGATCCCGCACATGCTGGAGGCGTTTATGGCAGGGGATCGTGGTTTCAAGGGGGGGGGCAGGCAGCGCCGAAGCCATCGGCGAAGTGAGGCTTGGAGGAAGACCGCTGCGCGCGTCTGCGCTATCCTAGAGGGTGATTGACGATGGAGATGCCAGAGTCGTCGCCTCTCAACCCCCCCATCTTCCGCACGAGACAAAGCTCTTGTCGGATGACGGTACAAGCGACGGTAATGGGCCATGTCGATCATCGCAAATCCCTTTAACCACGCGGGCTTGCGTGACCTGTTGATGATCGAGTGGGAGTGAAATCGGGTCCCGCATCGACCGGCACCAGATAGCACGAAACCATCACTAAGCCCGCGTAACTGCGGGCTTTTTTATCCTCGGCGCCGGTTTCACGGAGAAATTACCCTTGAACATGTCGTTCCCATGGTTAGGGCTGATAGGCGCAATTTCGCTACTCCTTCTCCTGTTCGGATCCGATTTTCTCCGCAGTGATAAAGCGATCTCGCGATGGCGGGACCTGACTTGGCTGTCATGGGCAGGAGTGACGGCCTATCTAATCCATAACGTCGAGGAATACGGGATCGACGTGTTCGGCCGGACGTACGCGTTTCCAACGTCGATGTGCCAGCTGTTTGGTTTCCAGGACGCCACGCATTGTCCCGCGCCACCGGCATTCTTTACCGCAGTCAATGTGCCGATGTTCTGGTTTGCTGCGCCGATCGCCGCCTTGCTAAGCCGGCGTCATCCTCTGGTCGGACTCGCCATTTATGGCGTGATGTCGGTGAACATAGTTGCGCATGTCATCGGCGGCATCGTCGCCGGATCGATCTACAACCCTGGCTGGTTGACAGCGATGTTGCTGTTCCTGCCGCTGACGGCATGGGTGGTTCGCACTCTTTTCGGAAGGGGCGGTTTTCGCCATGGCGCATGGGTGTTCCTGATCGGATGGGGAATCGCTCTGCACCTCATCTTGGCGGGCTCGCTTGTCCCGCTCATGAAAGGCTGGATAAGCATCTCCGCTCCCGCGATGGTCATGCAGGTGGTAAACGCCGGACTTCTTATCGCCGTACCTTGGTTGGCCGAACGCTGGCTCTTCCACCCCCGGTGCGACAGGTCCCCAGCTACCCCGGGCCCGTAAGGTTGCCTGTCGCCTTGCGCTGTTTCAACCTGCCCGCCGCCGCAACCTTGAGCAAACGCTGAAATGTCGGACATTGCACATGATTGGCCGCAGGACACTCCGCGGCATGGCGCAAGCCCTCGCTCATGGCACGCAGGCGTTTGATGGTCGCATCGATTTCGTCGGCTTTGGCTGCCAACACCTTTCTATCCACCTTCGGCGCGCCGGCAGGGGAGAGCATGGCACCAATTTCGTCCAACGACAGGCCGCCAGCTTGCCCCAGTGCGATCAGCGCCAACTGATCGAGCACGTCTGGCGTAAAACGCCGGCGTTCGCCAGCGGCGCTGGTCGCACAGATCAATCCTTTTTTCTCGTAGAACCGCAATGTCGAGGACGGCACGCCGGTGCGCCGGGCGACTTCTGAAATGTCCACGCTGTACCCCTTGACTTGAAGTTGACTTCAACTTCTATCATGCCTTCGGACGATGGTTACATCAATCGAAAAGGAATGGGCATGGTCTCGACGGGCGAAGTGGTAAGAATGGTTCTGGTCGGCATCGGCGCGACAGCGGTGTTGGACGTCTGGTCCATGATTCTGAAGGGCCTGGGTGTTCCCACGCTGGACTACGCGTTGGTGGGCAAGTGGGCGGGGCATCTGTGCCGGGGTAGGTTCGCGCACGCCAGCATGGCGAAGGCGGCGCCCATACCCGGCGAAGCGCCGCTGGGGTGGGCGATCCATTACGCCGTCGGCATCGTGTTCTCGGCCTTGCTGGTGGGTGTTTACGGCGTGGCGTGGCTGCGCGATCCGGCATGGCTGCCCGCTCTGGCGGTGGGCGTGGCGACTGTCATGGTTCCCTGGTTCGTCATGCAGCCGGCCATGGGCGCGGGCATCGCCTCATCCCGCACGCCGACACCGATGAAGAATCGCCTGCGCAGCGTGGCAACGCATGCGGTTTTCGGCTGCGGGCTTTACTTGTCGGCGGCCTTGCTCAAGCTGGTGTGGGCATGAGCGGGGTGTTCCGCTATTTCATCCCGAACCAGGCCGGATCCGCCGCCAAGGCCACCGCGCCAATCAACGACACAACCGTCGCCAGCAGCACCGGCCCGTCAAACGACTCCAGCTCCGGATTCAGCACCCGTGCAAACCACACCCGCATGACGAGCGACGTCCGTTGTATGGGTATCACGACCGACGCCGGCGCGATGGCAAGGGCCATGTAGACAAAGATCTGCGAGGCCGCGGCGGTCGCGCCCGCGACCGAATACCATCCGAGCGTAGGGCGCGACATGGTTAGCGACCGGCCCAGGCCGCCCTGGCAGATGACGATGGCCACCACGCCCACGGTCGCGGCGGTATAGGCCACGGCGGCGCCGGCCAGCCCTCCAGCCATCCCGTTCCCCTCCACCATGGCCTGCCGGACCAGGATGGGGCTGGAGCCATACGCCAGCGCCGAGAAGGTGGCGAACAGGTAGCCTTCGCCCAGTTTGGGTTGGAAGCCGCTGGCGGCGGATTTCGTTCCGACCGGGGGCGATTCAACGGACGCGCGCTTGAACGGGCGGAAGGAAGCTGGGGCGTGAGCCCGAGCAGCCAGCATAGGCGCCGCGATGATGAGCGCAATGCCGACGATATGCAGCGTGGTCAACTGCTCGCCCAGCAGGACTATGGCCAGCACCAACGTGATCAGCACGCTGGTCTGCTGCACGGGTCCGACCAGCACGGTGCCCATGGCCCGCGTCGCGCGGTAGTTGCAATAGCGGCCGAAGCCGAAATGCAGCAGGCCGGCGGCGGAGAAGAGTAGCGTCGAGCGCAGCGGAAACGCTTGCAGATATTCGGTTCCGCCCACCGCCAGCACCGCGATCCAGACCATTACCGTACCAAGCAGCAACGTGACCACCATGGCCTGTGACAGCGTTCCGGCGACGACCCCGCGGCGCAGCGTGGCGTTGTTCGCGGCGAAGGTGAAGGCCGCCAGGAGCGCGAGCACGGTCGGCAGGATCATGTCATTCGCTGGGTCCGCCGCGCCTGTTTGTCGGCATACATGAGCTGGTCGGCCACCTTGAGCACGGCTTGCAGCGAGCTGACGGAGGGGTCGACGCTGGCGATGCCGAAGCTGGCGCCGGGGTAGTCGAAGCTGCACTCGGTGAAGGTATAGGTGCCGATCAGCAGCGGCGCTAGCCGCTGTCGCATGGCCTCGACCGGGCCGTCCGGGTCGTCGGGGCGGGGCGGGTCGACCAGTCCGATCACGACGAATTCATCGCCGCCCAGCCGGCCCAGCATGTCGCTCTTGCGCAGGCCGGCGGACATGCGCTGGCCGACCTCGATCAGGAATTTGTCGCCGACGACGTGGCCGTACGTGTCGTTGATGGTCTTGAAGCCGTCCAGGTCGATGAAGGCGACCAGCACCCACCTCTGGGTGTCCTTCGCCAGCGTGAACAGGCGGTCCAGTTCGGCCAGGACCGAGCGGCGGTTGGGCAGGCCGGTCAGGGCGTCGTAGTTGGCGGCGTATTGTTCTTCCTGGCGTCGCATCACCATTTGTCCGGCCGCCTGGCCGGACAGCAGGATCAGGACCAGGCCGAACACGGCCGCCAGTGCGGTCGTATAAAGATGGCGCTGGCGCATGGGCGCCACGTGGTCCAGCGTGGCCAGCGTGATCAACTGGTATTGTGGATTGGTCAACGGCTGGCGCCGCATCAGGTAAGGCTTGCCGTCGATGACCCATTGGCCGGCATCGGGGCCGGCGTTGGCTATCGGATGCGCGTCCATGGGTACGCCGGGCGCTTCGCCGCCGTCCGGCGGCAGCACGGTGCCGGCTGGCAGGAGCGCCGCCAGGTTGCGCAGCATGAAGGGCTCGGACGAAGCGGTGATCACGCGGCCCTGGCGGTTCACGATCAGGGCGATGTGCCGCCCGGTCAGGTAGGCCGCCATCTCGGGCGCGTCGAATTTCACCGTGACCGAGCCTTGCGGCACGTCGTTGGCATCGTCGATGCGGCTGCTGACGAAATAGGAGGGGCTGTTGTTGAGGCGGGCGATGCCGAATTGTTGGCCCGTGCCGTGGCGCAGCGCGTCGATCAGGTAGGTGCGGCCGGAGTAGATCATGCCCACGATGCTGTCGGACTCGGCCCAGTTGCTGGCCGTGACGGTATCGTCCGACATGTTGTTCATGTAGATGCGGGCATAGCGCAGATCGCTGGCCAGCGCGTTCATGTAGTCGCCGACCCGGCGTACCAGCGGATCTTGCGTGAATTGCGCGGCGCGCTGCTGGCGGGTCAGCTCGGCCGCGCCGGGCGGGTCGGTGCGGTAGCGGGTGGCAAGCTGGATGACCTGGCCCTGGCGGGCGACCATGTTGGCCACGCTGACCATTTCGGTGAACAGGCGGTCGATGACGCGGGCGGTGGTCGTGGCCTCGTATTCGGCGCTGGTCGCCACGCTGTCCAGCCGCGCCGCCAGGATCCGCTGCGAGGTCCACCAGCCCAGGCCGGCCACCAGCGCCAGCCAGGCCAGGGCCAGGCCCAGGGTCAGCCGGAGCACGATGGGCGGCATTTTCCGGGCACGCCGGCCTTGCGGCGGCACCGTGTTGCCCGCGCCATGGCCCGCGAAAAGACGATGATCCAAAACAGCTTCATTCTGCATTCGTGATCTTCTCGCGCGGCAAGGGTTGGGGCGGCGGCGTCAATCCGGTTTCATCAAGGTATGGATTCTAAAAGAGTTGATGTTTCAAGTAATACTGGAAAAAGGGGGTAAATGACGGTTGCCAGCCGGTTTTTCCCTTTGTTTACCGATCCGCCCATGCCGGGGGGCATGAGGCGCGGCAAACCCCGACGGTTCAGAACTCTTCCAGAAACCGCATCCGAAACCGCCGCCCCTTGATATTGCTATTGGAAATCCGCGAGAACGCCTGTTTGGCAATCTGCCGGTCCAGCGCCACATAGGAGTTGAACTCGGTGATATTGATTTTCCCGACCTGCTCGAAAACCAGCCCTCCATCCCCGGTCAGCGCACCCAGCAAATCCCCGGGCCGCAGTTTGTCCTTTTTGCCCCCTTGTATGCACAAGGTGATCATGCGCGCCCGCAGCGGGCGGTCGGCCTTGACCCGCAGCGATTTGAGATCGCCCCATTTCAGCGGCGTACCCTGGTATTGCTCGATCAGGTTGGCCCAGCGCATTTCCTCGGGTGAGCACAGGCTGAGCGCCAGTCCCTTCTGGTCGCCGCGGCCGCTGCGGCCGATGCGGTGCACGTGGACCTCGGTGTCCTTGGTCACGTCCACGTTGATCACGGCGCCCAGGTTCTGGATGTCCAGGCCGCGGGCGGCGACGTCGGTGGCGACCAGCACGGCGCAGCTCTGGTTGGCGAACTGGATCAGGATTTCGTCGCGCTCGCGCTGTTCCAGGTCGCCGTTCAGCGCCTGGGCGCTGATGCCCTCGGCCCGCAGGCGTTCGACCAGCTCATGGCTGCGGATCTTGGTGTTGCAGAAGGCCAGGGTGGACACGGGGCGAAAGTGCGCCAGCAGGGTGACGACGGCGTCCAGCCGTTCGTCTTCGCCGATCTCGTAGAAGACCTGTTCGATGCGGCTGGCGTCGTGCTGGGCCTCGACCTTGACTTCGGCCGGGTTGCGCAGGAAGCGGGCGCTGAGCTTGCGGATGTTGTCGGGGTAGGTGGCCGAGAACAGCAGGGTCTGGCGCTTGGCGGGGCAGTGCGAGGCGATGGCGGCGATGTCGTCGTAGAAACCCATGTCGACCATGCGGTCGGCCTCGTCCAGCACCAGGGTGTTCAGGGCGGACAGGTCCAGGCTGCCGCGCTCCAGGTGATCCTGGATGCGGCCGGGCGTGCCCACGACCAGATGGGTGCCGCGGGCCAGCGATTCGGCCTGGGGGCGGGCGGCGGTGCCTCCGCACAGGGTCAGGACCTTGACGTTGGGAATCAGGCGGGCCAGCCGGCGCAGCTCCTGGGCGACCTGGTCGGCCAGTTCGCGGGTCGGACAGACGACCAGGGCCTGCGGAACCAGGCGGTCGACGTCCAGCTTCTGCAGCGCGCCCAGTCCGAAGGCCGCGGTCTTGCCGCTGCCGGTCTTGGCCTGTGCGATCAGGTCCCGGCCTTCCAGGATGAGCGGCAGGCCTTGGGCCTGGATGGGCGTCATCTGTTCGAAGCCCAGGCCTTGCAGGTTGTCCAGCAGGGCGGGCAAGAGGGGCAGGGAGGTAAAGGACGTGTCGGTCACGATAGGGCGGGTCGCAAGACCCGCGAAAAGACTGGTTGACCGACAGTGTATGCCGTGGCGTCCGGGTTGAGGGGGCGGGCCCGGATCACGGCAGGGCGCCCCAGGGATATTCGAGTTGCAGGGCGACGACGTGGGCGGTGCGGGCGCCGTAGCGCATGGCTATGGCTTGCAGCGTCTGGTCCAGGGCCTGGGCCGGTCGCTGGTCGGTGAACGGGGCCAGGTGCCAGGCCGGCGGCTGGCCGGCCGACGCTACGTCCGGAATGACGCGAACCTTGTTGCGGGTTTCGACGGCTGGCGACGCCTCCGCGAACGATACGGCCCGTGACCGGTAGGTGCGCGACCAGGCGTCGGCGGCCAGGGCCAGCGAGACTTCGTCCATGCCGGGCTGGAGTTCCACGCCGACGCGTTCCCGGTTCCAGAACGCCAGGAGGTTGCCCAGCACGGTCGTCGTGAACGCCCGGGTCTGCCTGAAGGCCTGGCTGGTATGGCGGATATCCCACGAGGCCAGGCCCAGGTCGCGGGCCACCGCTTCGGCCTTCTGCCGCCCGGCCATGGCCTCGATCAGGATCAGCATCATGGGCATCGATGCGGAAATGCCCGTGCTGGTCGCGACGCCCCGGTCCGACACCACGCGCCGGTCGGCAACGTAGGCGATCGAAGGGTGCTTGGCCAGCATGTCCTGCAGGTAGTACCAATGCGTGGTCGCGCGCTTGCCGTCCAGCAGGCCGGCCGCGGCGACGACCTTGGCGCCGGCGCACACGCCCAGGATGGTCGCGCCCTTGCGGGACTGTTCCTGAAGCCAGGCCAGTACCGCCGGATCGTCGTCGCGGCTCATGGCGGGCACGATGACGTAGTCGGCGCCCGCCGGATGCTGTGCGTCGAAGCGTGCGAGGGTGGCGTCCGCCTGGACGGTCAGTGCCGGGAAAAGCTTGACCGGCCCCGGTCCGGTTGAAAGCGATACGACGTCGGCCACGCCGGCGCGCCGCAGGATGCCGGTGGGCATCAGGTAATCGGTGGTTTCGGTGGCATCGTTGATACCTACGACCGCCACCAGCGGGCGCTTGCGCCTGGGCGGTTTCAAGGCGGCCAGCATGGCCTCCATTTCGCCTGCCGCGACCTGTGGCATGTCGGCCAGGGCGGGCGCCGGCGGCAGGCTGTATAGCCAGGCGCCCAGGCCCGCCAGCGCGAGCAGGATGAGTGCCAGCGCACCCCGGATCACATGGCGGTTGAGCATGATCGGAATTCTCCCAGCCCTAGGCATGGTCTGTCAGGTCTCAATCTACCCGCTGCGCGTCATGGCGGAAATGTCAAAAATGTATTAATTTCTGCCAATGCGCCACATCGTATTCGTCGTCTATCCGGGGTTCGAGATCCTCGATGTCTCAGGGCCGGGGGCCGTGTTCAGCGGCGCCAATCGCGCACTGGGCAGCGCCGTGCCTGCCTACGGCGTCGAGCTGGCGTCGGCGCGGGGCGGGCCGGTGGCCAGCAGCAGCGGCATCGTCGTCGAGACCCGCCCCGTCGGTGCGCTGTCCATGCTGGCGGCCGATACCTTGCTGGTCGTGGGGGCCGAGCGGGAGCCGCTGTTGCGGGCGATGGCCGATCCGGCCTTGAGGCAGGCGCTGCCACAACTGGCGGACACGGCCGGGAGATGGGGCTCGATCTGCAGCGGTGTCTTCGTCCTCGCGGCGCTGGGCCTGCTCGATGGCCGCCGCGTCGCCACGCATTGGGATGCCTGCGCGCCGCTGGCGGGGGCTTTTCCAGAGGTGGTGGTGGACCCGGACTCCCTTTACGTCGTGGACGGAAGCCTCTGGACCTCGGCCGGCGTGACGACCGGCATCGACATGACCCTGGCGATGATCGCCAGCGACCTGGGCGCGAAGATCGCCGGCGAGGTCGCGAAGCGGCTGGTGCTGTACGCGCGCCGCCCGGGGTATCAATCCCAGTTCAGTCCCGTGCTGCAGGCGCAGGCCAGGGCCGGCAGCCCCTTTGGCGACCTGATCGCCTGGATACAGGACCACCTTCGGGAGCCGCTGGACGTGCCGGCGCTGGCGGCTCGCGCGGGCCTTGCCGAACGCACCTTTCATCGCAAGTTCGTCGCGGCCACGGGGGTGACGCCGGCCCGCTACGTCGAGACCGCGCGGCTGGATGCCGCCCGCATGTTGTTGTCCCGGGGGCTGTCGTTGAAGGCGGTGGCGGTGCAGGTGGGTCTGTTCCCGGCCGCGCGTTTCACCGAAGCGTTCGAGCGCCGGTTCGGAATGTCTCCCCGATTGTTCAGGGATATGCATGCCGAAGGATGAGTCAGGTCTTCCTTGGCGGGATAGGAACAGGGCCGCCAGCGGATTGCGCCGTAATCCTGCGCGCGTTCCCGTATGACTAATAGCGGACCATGATCTGCCACTCCGCATGTATCGACGGCCGCGACGCCTCCTCGGCCTCGACCGTGACGTTCCAGGAGCAGCGTGCTTCGCCGGGCCGGGTTTCCTTCACGTCGGCCAGCGCGAACCTGGCCGACACCCGCGCCCCGGAAGGCACGGGTGCCGTGAAGCGGACCTTGTCGAAACCGTAGTTCAGCACCAGGACCGCGCCGGGAAAGGCGACGCAGCTCGCCTGCCAGCAGGTCAGCAGCGACAGCACGAGAAACCCATGCGCGATGGTCTGCCCATACGGCGACTCGGTCCGCGCGCGCGCCGGGTCCATATGGATCCACTGGGTGTCGCGCGTGACCTGCCCGAACCGGTCGATCATTTCCTGATCCACGACGATGGACTCGGACACGATTGCCGGTTTCCCCACGAAGTTCGTCAGCGCCTGTACGGAGTCGAAGGAGACAGATGAATGGCCGGCCATGTTCAGATCCGTTCGAAGATGGCGGCGATGCCCTGGCCACCGCCTATGCACATGGTAACCAGCGCGTAGCGGCCGCCGATGCGCTGGAGTTCATGCAGGGCCTTGACGGTGATGATGGCGCCCGTCGCGCCCACCGGATGGCCCAGGGCGATGCCCGAGCCATTGGGGTTGACCTTGTCGGGATCCAGTCCAAGCTCGCGGGCGACCGCGCAGGCTTGCGCCGCGAAGGCCTCGTTGGATTCGATGACGTCGATGTCGTCCACGCGCAGCCCCGCCTTGTCCAGCACGGCGCGGGTAGCGGGGACGGGACCCATGCCCATGTAGCGCGGATCGACGCCCGCATGGGCATAGGCCACCAGCCGGGCCAGGGCGCGCGCGCCGGATGCCTGCGCGCGGGCGCGTTCCATCAGCACCAGGGCGGCGGCGCCGTCGTTGATGCCCGAGGCGTTGCCGGCCGTGACGGTGCCATCGTCCGGTGCGAAGGCGGGCCGCAGGCCGGCCAGATCGCCCAGGCTGATGTCGTGGCGGATGTGCTCGTCGTGGGCGAAGGGGGGGCTGCCCTTGCGGCCGGTTATCGTTACCGGCACGAGCTGCGAATCGAATCGCCCTTCGGTGGTCGCCCGCGCTGCGCGGCGATGGCTTTCGACGGCCAGCGCATCCTGTTCCTGGCGCGTGATGCCATATTGCCGGGCGACGTTTTCCGCCGTCATGCCCATGTGGATGCGGTGGAAGGGGTCGTGCAGCGCACCCAGCAGGGTGTCCACCATGGCGGTGTCGCCCAGGCGCGCGCCCACGCGCATGGCCTGGCTGGCATAGGGGGCGCGCGACATGCTTTCGGCGCCGCCGGCGACCGCTATGGCGCAGTCGCCAAGCAGGATGGACTGCGACGCGGACACGATGGCCTGCAGGCCCGATCCGCACAGGCGGTTGACGTTGAAGGCCGGTGTCTCCTGGCCGCAGCCGCCGTCGATGGCGGCGACGCGGGACAGGTACAGGTCGCGGGGTTCGGTATTGATGACCTGGCCGAAGCAGACGTGCTCGACCTGGGCCGGTTCGATGTTCGCGCGTGCGATGGCGGCGCGCAGGACCTCGGTGGCGAGCGTGACGGGCGCGACGTCCTTCAGGCTCTTGCCGAAGCTGCCGATGGGGGTGCGCACGCCCGACAGGACGACGACTTCTCGGGTTGTCATGGCGAGCATTCAGACGGAAGAGGGAGCGGTTTGGCGCTGCGCCTGCGCCTTGGCGATCTCGTGGCGCAGCTGGTCGAAGCCGGTGGCGGGAACGATTTCCCCCCGGCGGTCGGCCACGTCGTCCAGCCGGTGGACCAGGGCGTTGGCCGACAGCTCGGCGCCGGCCAGGCAGATGCCCTGGGTCATGGTGATGTTGGCCTGTTCGAAGCTGCCGGCGCCGGCCATCAGGATGCGGCGGGTCGGGGCGTTCTCGGTGACCAGGGCCACCAGGGCGGGGCTGACCGAGGCGGGCGACAGCATGTCCAGCGCATCCTGTTCCAGCAGGCCTTCGGTCATGGCGGTGGCGGCCGTGGGCGCCAGGCAGTTCACGTGCACGCCGTACTTCTCGCCCTCCAGGGCCAGGGTCTGCATCAGGCCGACCAGCGCCATCTTCGCCGCGCCGTAGTTGGCCTGCCCGAAGTTGCCGTACAGCCCGGAGGACGAAGTGGTCATCACGATGCGCCCGTAGTTCTGTTCGCGCATGGCGTTCCATACCGCATGGGTGCAGTGCACCGAGCCCATCAGGTGGACTTCCATGACGAGCCGGAAATCTTCCAGGCTCATCTTGGCGAAGCTCTTGTCGCGCAGGATGCCGGCGTTGTTCACCAGGATGTCGACCCGGCCCCATTGCGCCACGGCCTGCCGCACCATGGCCTGGACTTGCTGGGGATCGGTCACGTCGGCGCCGTTCGCATCGGCCTGCCCGCCGGCCGCGCGGATGGCCTCCACGACGCCCTGGGCCTCGGAGCCGGGCCGGTCGGCGCCCATGTCGTTGACCAGGACTCTGGCGCCGTGGCGGGCGAGTTCGAGCGCGTGGGAGCGGCCCAGGCCGCGGCCGGCTCCGGTGACGATGGCGATGCGGCCTTGCAGAAGTTGTGTCATGGGTTCTCTGTACGGTCGATTTGTCAGGACGCCAGGGGCGCGGCCGCCTTGGCGTGTGTACGGATGATGCCGGCGCGCTCCAGTTCGGCGATGGACGCTTCGTCCAGGCCGGCCCGCGCCAGCACGGCGTGGGTGCCTTCGCCCAGGGCGGGTGCGCCGGCAGGGCTGGGCCCGCCGTCCTGGTCGAAGTGGAAACCGATACCCCGGGTCCGTACTTCGCCGCCGCCCTGGTGGAAGCGGTAGTCCGGCAGGTTAACGCAGCCGGTGGCGTCGGTCTCGTCCAGGAATTCCTCCAGCTTTCTTACCCGCGCCGCGGGCACGCCGGCCTGGCTCAGCTGTTCCTCGAGCGGGGCCGCGCCGCGGGCGGCGAAGGCCTGCCGCAGGCGCTGCGCGACATACTCGCGGTCGTTCGGCACGACGAAGCCGTTGGGCGCATTGAAAGCGGCAAGGTCCAGCGCCCGCGCGTCGCCGCACAGTTCCTCGACCCCGAGGACCGCGGCCAGCTTGCGGAACTGGGCGGGCGTGTTGGCGGCCACCGCCAGCCAGCCGTCCGCGCATCGATAGGTGTCGGCCGCAGGGCTGCCCGTGTAGCCGCGATTGCCGACGCGGCGCGTGGGGGTGCCGTCGCTGAGGTAGGCGCAGGTGTTGGTGTACATCAGCATCAGGGAAGCCTGCACCATGGAGGCGTCGATGTACTGGCCGGTGCCGTCGCGCGACCGGCGGTGCAATGCCGAGACGATGGACAGCGCGCCCAGCATGCCGACGGCCACGTCGATGACGGGAAAACCGACCTTGAGCGGCGGCGCATCGCTGCCTTCGCCCGACATCATCATCATGCCGGTCAGGGCCTGCACGACGTGGTCGTAGGCGCCGCGCTGCGACCAGTCGCCTTGCTGGCCGAAGCCCGAGATGGAGCAGTAGACGATGTCCGGCCTGACCGCCTGGATCGAGGCGTAGTCCAGCCCGTGGCGCGCCACCACGCCGGGACGGAAGTTCTCGATGAACACATCGGCCGAGGCGGCCAGGGTCCGCAACAGCCCGGCGCCTTGGGCCGTCCGGATGTCCAGCGCCAGCGACTGTTTGCCGGCGTTCAGCGCGGCGAAGCCGGTGGGCGTATCGGTGTCGGCTCCTTCCTTCATCGAACGCAGGACCTCGCCCGCCATGGGCGGCTCCACCTTGATGACCTCGGCGCCCAGCTGCGCGAGGTAGAACGAGGCCAGGGGGCCGGCGATCACGTGCGACAGATCCAGCACGCGCACGCCTTCGAGTGGCTTGGACATGAAACCTTCCCGTTCAGCCGGCGGTGATGCCGGTCAGTTTGATGATGTCGGCCCACTTGCGGTATTCGTCGCGCACGAAGGCCGCGTCGGCTCGCGGGCTGGCGCTCTGGATCACGCGGTTGCCGGTCGCCTCGAACATGCCCCGGACCGACGGCTCCTTGAGCGCCGCCGTGGCCGCGGCAAAGAGCTTGTCCACTGCAACGGCGGGCGATTTCCCGGGCAGCCAGATGCCGAACCAGAACTCCTGCACCGCCAGGTCGCTGTGCAGCAGGTCGTACAGCGGGGGAACGCCGGGCAACTCGGCCAGCGGCTCGCGGCTGGTCACGGCCAGGGCGCGCAGCTTGCCGCTCTTGACCTGGGGAATGGCGGTGCCCGCAATGGTGAAGGCGAAGTCGGTGTCGCCGCGCTGGAGCGAGATGGGGATCTCGACCGAACCCTTGAACGGCACGTGCACGGCCTCGGCCTTCAACAGCGTCACGAAGGTGGCGCCGCCCAGGTGCGCGCCCGAACCGATGCCGCCCGAGGCGTAGTTCAGCTTCCTGGAACTGGCGCGCAGGGCGTCAACCAGGTCTTGCAGGCCGTGGTAGGGCGAGTTCGCGGCCACGACCAGCACGGTAGGGGAAGTAGCGATGGCGGTGACCGGCACGAAATCGTTGACTGGATCGAACATCAGGCTGGGCTGCAAGGCCTTCTGGATCAGGTGCGAGTTCGAGCCCATCAGCGCCGTGTAGCCGTCGGCCGGGGCCTGCGCGACGTGCTGGGCGGCCAGCACGCCGCCCGCGCCGACCTTGTTGTCGACCACGATGGGCTGGCCCAGCGCGGCGCCCAGCAAGGGACCGAACTGCCGCATCATGATGTCGGGGCCGCCGCCGGCCGCGTAGGGCACGACGATGCGCACCGCTTTCGAGGGGTAGGCGGGCGCGGCCCGGGCAGCACGGTCGAGCATCAGTCCGGCGCCCAGGGCGCCCAGGCAGAAGGTGCGGCGTTCCATGTCGTCTCCTTGTGATGCTTGGTATGGGAATGCGTGAAGGATAGCGAACTGCGGTAAATAGAAAAGGAATATATTTTCATAGAGTGATAACTTTATGTTTGATGTCTGCGGAGAAGCGAAGTGATCGAACCCGACCATCTGGTGGCCAAGCTGCGCTTTCGCCACCTGCGTCTGTTGAAGGAGGTGCAGGCCACGGGCAGCCTGCGCGCGGCAGGCCAGTCGCTCAACCTGACGCAGCCGGCCATCAGCAAGGCGCTGACCGAGATCGAGGGCGCCTTCGGCTTCCCCTTGTTCGTGCGCACGGCGCGCGGCCTGACGCCCACCGAGCAGGGCAGCGTGGTGCTGCGCGGCGCCACCTTGCTGCTGGAAGAGCTGCACCACCTGCGCAGCGAGGCGGTGGCGGTCGATCGCTTCATGGCCCAGGTGCGGATAGGCGCGCCGCCGTTCCTGGCGCAGACCTACATGCCGGGCGTGGTCGAACGGCTGGTGAAACAGGGGCCGCCCGTACGCGTGCAATTGCTGGAAGATCGCGTGCCCGCGCTGATCGACACGCTGGCCCGGGGCGAACTCGACGCGCTGGTCACTACCTTTCCGGTACAGATGCTGGAGTCCGATGCCGATGCCTTCGAGTACATCAAACTGTTCGAGGTGCAGTTCGCCGTAGTCGCGTCTCCGGACCACCCGCTGGCGCGCAAGCGGCGCGTCGAGTGGGCGCGCTTGTCGCAGGAGCCGTGGGTGATGCCGGTGGAAGGCTCGATGGGCCGCAAGCTGATCGAGGACTGCTTCACCCACGCCGGGGTGACGGTGCCCGTGCCGGTGATCGAATCGACCAGCCCGACGACCAGCGTCCAGTTCGTGGGCGCCGGCCTGGGCATAGGCATCGTGCCGGACGTGGCGCTGCTTCATCACAGCGCGTTGCGCTCGGGCTCGGTCAAGCAGATAAGCGTCGTGCCCGAACCTCCGGCCAGCGTGGTGGCGCTGATCGTTCGCAAGGGGCCGGCGAATCCCCGGGTGGCGTTGTTGAAGGAGGCGTTGGCGTTGTAGGGCGCGGCGGCCGTGCGTGGCCCATCGGGCCGGTCACACCTTGATGTCGGCCGCCTTGACGGTTGCCGCCCAGGACGCCACGTCCTTGGCCACCAGGTCCGCGAAGGCCTCGGGAGACGACGACCGGGGCTCCAGGCCTTCTTTCGCGAATTGCGCGCGCAGCGAGGGCTCCCGAAGCGCCTCGACCAGGTGGGTGTTCAGGTAACGGACGACCGGGTCGGGCGTACCCGCGGGCGCCGACAGTCCGTGCCATAGCGTTTCGGCGAATCCCGGCACGCCTGCTTCCTGCGCGGTGGGAATGCCGGGGAGCAGGGCACTGCGGCTGGCGGTGGAGACGCACAGCGCGTTCAGGCGCCCGTCGCGGACGTAGGGGGTGACCGATGCCGCGCTGGCCA
Source organism: Pigmentiphaga sp. YJ18 (assembly GCF_038066655.1). Taxonomy (NCBI): domain Bacteria; kingdom Pseudomonadati; phylum Pseudomonadota; class Betaproteobacteria; order Burkholderiales; family Alcaligenaceae; genus Pigmentiphaga; species Pigmentiphaga sp. YJ18. The sequence goes on from NZ_JBBUKU010000002.1 coordinate 483,786, forward strand.
GCATGAACTGGATGCGGTTGGCCATCATGTCCGTCAACGCCAGTCCGGTGCTGCGGTACGGCACGTGCGCGACCGAGATGCCAGCCTTTTGCGCGAACAGTTCGGTGGCGAGATGGGTGGAAGAGCCGCTGCCCGAGCTGGCGTAGTTGAGGCTGCCGGGCTTCTTGCGGGCCGCCTGGATCAGGTCGGAAAGACGGGTGAAACCCGTCTGCTTGCTAGTCACCAGCAGCCAGGGGCCCGAGGCGATGAGCCCGATGGCGCGCGTGTCCTTGACCACGTCGTAGCTCAGTTGCATGACGGCGCCATTGGATGCGTGCGAGGTCGAAAGCAGCACCAGCGTGTAGCCGTCGGGTTGAGCGCGCACCACGGTTTCCAGTCCGATCGCGCCGCCCGCGCCGCCACGGTTTTCCACCACGACGCTGACGCCGGTTCGTTCGCTCAGGCCGCGCGCCACGACGCGTCCCAGCACGTCGGAGCCGCCACCAGGGGCATAGGGCACGACCAGGCGTATCGGCCGCTCGGGATAGCCGGACGCGGCCCACGCCGGGCGCAGGGAGGTACCGGCTGCCAGGGCCAGCGAGGTCGACAGGAAATGGCGTCGTTCATTCATGGTTCTTCTCCTCCAAGTATGCGTCAAGCGAAGCTGGGGTCCAGCAGAGAAAGCGCGACGTCGCGTGCGGGGTTGTCACGCATGATGGCTTCGTCCAGGGCGATGCCCAGGCCGGCACCGGTTCCTGCGTGGAAATGGCCGCCGCGCAGCAGCGGCGCGTGGCCGATGACACCGGTCTCGAACAGCGGTGATTCGGCGAACTGCTGTTCCACCGCTTCCGTGATGCCCAGCGCGGCGCATACGTGCACGGTGTGGGCGTGGGCCACGGGGCCCGACGGGTTGTGCGGCGACACGCCCGCGCCATGTCCCGCCGCGAGCCCTGCGATGCGCGCGAACTCGGCGTATCCGCCGCAGTACTTGATGTCGGGCATGATGACGTCGTAGAGCCCTTGCGCCAGGAAAGGCAGCGCGCCGGCCACGCCGACGATATTCTCGGCGCCCGCCAGTTGCATGCCCGCGTGGTTCGCATGCGTGCGCAGCATGCGGATGGTTTCGTGCCATTGCGCCGACTCGGGAACCGGGCACTCCAGCCAGTGCAGGCGCGCGTCGCCCAGTCCGTCGATCAGGCGCCGCGCGGCATTGCCGTCCAGCCGCCAGTGGCAATCCACCATCAGCGGCAGCTCAGGCCCGATCGCGGCGCGTACCGCATGAATGCGTTCCAGGGTGGCGTCGATCTCGGCATGGCCCGCGGGAGAAGAGGCCGTCTCCGGCGTGACCGCGTCGAACGGCATGATCTTGATGCCCTGGAACCCCGCCTCGGCCGCCGCCTTGCAGGCAAGTGCGAAGCCCTCCGGAGTACGGGTCTTGACGCTGCGGTTGACGGTCGCATAGGACCGCAGCGGCGTTCTGTCCGTGTCGCCCCACAGGTCGCAGATGGGCAGGCCCAGATATTGGCCCGCCAGGTCCAGGCAGGCCTGGTCCAGCGCACTGATCACGGCGTTGGCGGCACGCCCGGCGGGCAGGCCGGGATAGGCCTTGAGCAGGCCCCGCACGCCGTCCAGGGGCAGGCTGCGGATCGTGGGCAACAGCTGGGAAAGAATGGCCCCCATGCTATCTTCGTGCGCACGCAAGGTCAGTTCCCCCCAACCGCAGCGCCCATCGTCCATGACGAGTTTCAGGAAGCACCAGTTCGATCTCGGCGCGACGCCGACCCGGTGCAGGCTGGCATCCACGATGCCGCACGATATGCCCGCGGGCGGGGTGTTTTGCATGATTGAATGGCTGCGCATGCCGTGAGATCCTTTGCTGTGATGGCATCGATGTGCGGCGAGGTGGATGACCTCGTTCCGTCAGAGCAGTCTCATCGACCGCATAGGTCGGGTCAACGTGGATTCGCCGAATCAACGCATGGAAAACGACACATCAACGAAAAGAGTCCAGACGCCGCTGATCGGATCGAAGGAAGCCGCGCGCTTGCTCGGGATCTCCCTGCGCACGCTGTACTCCTACGTCAGTCGCGGGAAGATCGGCCGCTTCCTCGATCCGGAAACCGGCGACAGCCTGTACAACCAGGCGGAGGTGATGGAATATGCGCGGCGCCGTGATCGTGGCCGCAGCGCGGGCAGCGCCGCGCGCGCGTCGCTCAGCTTCGGGCTGCCCGTGCTGGACAGCCATATCTGTGCGATCAAGGCGGGCAGGCCGTGGTTCCGCGGTATCGATGCCCTTGGTTTCAGCCAGGCGGGCACGCTGGAGGAAACAGCGGCGCTGCTGTGGGGGGTGAGCGATCTACCCCGGGTGGACGTGGCCGATGCGTCGGACTTCCTGGATGGGACCGGACAGCCTTTCGTACAGCGCTTCAACCAATGGCTGCTGATGAGCATGGGCAGGCTGGCCAGCCGCGAAGCCATGGACCACGACCAGCAACTGCTGCACGCCTGCCGCATCCTGCGCGCGGGCGCATCCATCGCGGTCGGCCGCGAACTGGGCGGCGCCAGCGTGCACGAAGCCATGGCTGACGCCTGGCGGGCGCCGGCAGGCGCGGCGGACATCCTCCGGCGCGCGCTTGTGCTGCACGCCGATCATGAGCTGAATCCGTCCAGTTTCGTCCTGCGCTGCGTCGCATCGACCATGGCTTCGCCGTATGCCGCCACGCTTGCCGGTTGCTGCGCGGCCAGCGGCGTCAAGCATGCGAATTTCTCGGGCGTGCTGGCCTTGATCCAGGCCGTATTGCACGGCGAGGACCCCGTCGCGTTGACCGGGCGTGGCGCCGCCGGCGGTCAGGCGTTGCCGGGGTTCAACCATCCGCTCTATCCCAAGGGCGATCCCCGGGCCAGGCTGATCCTGGACGATCTGCGTACCGTGGCGCCGGCGCAAGGCATGGCGCGCATCGACGCGCTGCTGGAGGCCGCGCGGTCCGGGCATGGGCAGTTGCCCAAGAACGATTTCGCGCTGGCGGCGGTCCAGCTCATGCTGGAGCTGCCGGCCGATGCGTGCGAACGCATCTTCGTGGTGAGCCGATCGGTGGGCTGGAACGCCCATGCTCTCGAGCAGTACAGCTCGGCGCTGCTCATCCGGCCCCGGGCGCGTTACGTGCCCGATTGAGGCAGCGGCGGTGGCGCACGCCGGGCCTTCAGCGTGCGCTCCACTGATAGCGCCAGGCTGAGCAGGCGCGCGTCGTCGCCCGGCCGGGCAAGCAGATCCAGTCCGACAGGCAGGCCGGCGGGCGCGCCCGCACCGGCGGGCGTGAATCCGGCAGGCAGGTCGATGGCGGGCAGGCCCAGCGCCGAGGCGAAGATGCCGTTCCTCTCGGGCCGCGGGGCATCTCCCACGGCGAGCGGCGGACGCTTCTGCGCGGGATAGACCATGGCGTCCAGGGCCTGCGAAGCCATCATGGACAGCAGCTTGTGTCTCAAGGCGTCGCGGTACCGCAAGGCCTCGAGATACTCGGGAGAGGCCATAGGGTCTCCCCACGCAAGCGCCTGTTTCAGGAACTTGTCCATGGTGGCCGCCGGATACCGCCCGGCCTCGACATAGGTCCGCAATGAAGCCGGACCCGCGCCGGCGGGCAGGCCGGCCAGGTAGCGTTCGAACAACGGTCCGAATTCATGATTGGCGACGTTCAGCCGCTTACTGCTGAGATCGGAGTCGAATTCGGCGTCGTCGATTTCCACGATTTCCGCGCCCGCCGATCTCAACAGTTCCAAGGCGGTGTGCATGACCGTATTGACGGACTCGTGCTCGGGGCCCTTGCCGAACAGGCTGGTTAGTACGCCAAGGCGCTTGCCCGCCAGCGGGGCGGGTACCAACGGCGTATCCTGCCCGGTGCCCGCCATGACGGCCAGCAGCCTGGCCGCGTCATCCACCGACCGGCAGATCGGGCCCACCACGTCCATCGACGAGGATTGCGGAATGGTGCCTTGCCGGCTGACCCGCCCTGGCGTGCTCCTTATCGCCACGACACCTGCCGAGCTGGCCGCGTTGCGCAGAGAATTGACCGTCTCGGTGCCCAGCGCGCACAGGCTCATGCCCGTTGTCACGGCAACGGCAGAGCCCCCGCTGGATCCCGCGGCGAAGCGGGACGGATCATAGGCATTAAGCGTCTGTCCGCCCAGGGAGCTGATGGTGCTGCCCGATACCGCGAGTTCATCGAGGTTCGTCTTGCCCACGACCAGCGCGCCAGCCTCGCGCAGGCGACGCAGCGCGTCGGCATCCTCGCGGGCCAGGTTCTCGCGCATCAGCGTCGAGCCGCCGGTCGTAGGCATGCCCCGGACGTCGATATTGTCCTTCACGGCAAGCGGTATGCAATGCAGGGGGAGCACGGTGCCGTCCCGCCGCAGCCGATCCAGCTTCGCGGCTTCCTGAAGCAGGTTCGGATCGACGGCAAGAAACGCTTTCAGCGTGGGATCCTGCCGCGCGATGGCATCCTGCGACGCGCGGGCGATGTCCACGCAACTGAGCCGTCCGGCCGCCTGCGCGTCCAGCGCCTCGGCGATGCTCAGCGTTGCCACGTCGAGCCCGGGTGCGGGGCTTGCGCAGGCGGGCAGGGCGGGCAATGCGAGCGTGCATGCCAACGTTGTCTTGATTCGGCGGTTCATCGCCATGGCGGTTCTCCTCATTCCTGGATCGAGGCGATGATGGGCTCCGCCAGGCACATCGTCCAGGTTGATTCGCCGAAGCAACGTTCACCCCGCCACAGCTTCCTCTTCTTTGTCCCGCGCCGCCTTCCTGTCCATCAGCAAACTATGCAGCATCTCCGTCGACAACCCGTGCAGCACCAGCCGGTATCCCGCCCGCAAGGTGGACATGGGCACCAGCGGATGCTTGTTGTTGACCAGGATGAGATGCTCCGGCGCACCCATCAGCTTGGCGGCGTAGATGCCTATGGTCTCGTCCAGCTGCAGCGAGTTGGCGGCACGCCAGAAGTCGTTGTCGGTCAGCATGAGCTGGTACAGCGGCGTGAACAGTTCGATCGCGCTTTGCAGGTCCAGGAAGTTCAGCCGCGTGCGAGGCATGTCCTCCAGCCGCAGGCCCGGGTCGCGGATCATGGAGAAGTCCACGCGGGCCGGCGGATGCATCTCGACGCCGGCGTCGCGCAGGGCCTGGTTCAGGAGGATGACGAAGTTGAACAGGTTCAGGTCGTGCTTGACGAACAAGTCGTCCTTCAGGTCGTCGATGTTGCGCGGCTCCAGCGGCGTGGTCGTGATCGGCACCGGCGAGTTGGCCGCGATGAAGGCCAGGATCTGCGCGCCCAGGTGGAAGTGCCGCAGGATCAGCCAGTTGGCTTCGGGCGAGACGAAGCGCGTCAGCCCCCACGCCAGCACGCGATGCAGCAGCCGGGAATGCGACCAATTGCGGGGCAGGAAGATCTTCAGCACCTGGATCAGGATGATGAAGCCGCGTGCGAGGGGGCGCAGCAGGGGCAGCAGGTACTGGCGCGAGTTGCTGCTGGAATCGGTCAGCCAGCTTTTCTTGACCGCGTCGGGCAGGGGCGTGCTGCGGTCCAGGTACAGGGCCAGCCAGGGATTGGGATCGGCGGGGTCGTGCGCCTGGGCCAGGAAGTCGGGCGGGGCTTTTTTCATATGGCCTCATCCTCCATGACGTGGTGGAATTGCAGCAGGTACAGGGCCGCGGTGTGGCGGGCGGTGTCGATGATGCGTTGCGCGGCGTGGCCGTCGGGGTCGCAGTCCAGGGCCAGTTCGACGGCGGCCAGCCAGCGGGCCAGGTGGTTTTCGTCGTTGTGGCCGTGGTATTCCAGGAAGCGGTAGGTGTCCGGCGGCAGCGACAGGCTGGCCTTCAAGAGGGGTAACAGGGCGGGGATGATGCGCTGGCCGGTGCCTTCGATGATGTAGATGGCGCCCAGCAGGCCGATCGGGTCGCGCGTGGCGGCCAGGCCGTGCAGGTAGGCGTTCAAGGCTTCGCCGCCGGGATTGCGGCGCAGGGCGTCCAGATCGGAGATCCGTCCGCCCGCGTTCAGGTAGTCCTGGAACAGGATCTTGAAGTCGTTCTGCTCTTCGCCCGCGTGGGTCTCGATCAAGGCCGCCAGGGGCTGGTAGTCGGGCCCCAGCGAGGCCACGCCCTCGCGCATCCATTTGCTGCCTTCGCGGACCTGGGGAATCCAGTTTTCCATCCAGTTCAGGTAGTCGGCGGCCTGGAAGCGGCGGGTGCGTAGCTTATGCACGACGGGGGTGCGCCAGACGCGCGAGCGGTAGTCGTGCCAGATGGAGGCCAGTTCGGTCAGCAGCGGTCCCAGTTCCGGTGATGCGGTGGCCGCGTCGTGGGGCGGGGCGATGAGGTCGGTATCGGGCGTGTCGGCTACGCGTGCCACGGGCGGGGTGACGGCCGCGGCGGGTACGGCATCCAGGCTTTCCACTTCCCATAGCATGTAGGCGGTGGTGAAGCGTCCGGACTCGGGGATGTAGCAAAGGATTTGCTGGCCCGGTTCGACGGCGCGTGTTTCCAGGAATTCGGCCAGCATGATCAGGATGGACGCGGCGCCGGTGTTGCCGCGCCAGGCCAGGTTGCTGTACCAGCGCTCGTGCGGGATCTCCAGGCCGGCTTTCTCCAGCAGGTCCTTGACCACGGGAATGAATTTCTCGGACGAGTAGTGGCACAGGAAGTGGTCGATCCGGTCGGACCGGACCCAGCCGTCCCGGACGAGCCGGGCATATTCGTGGATGCCGATGTCGAACAGGTGGGGCAGCAGGCGGATGTCCTGGCGCAGCGCCAGCGCGCCGTCGGCTTCGGCCTCGGTCCACGAGGGGTAGTCCAGGTGCGCGCGTTCGCGGTCCGCCGACAGGCCCAGTTGCATGCACACCGGATAGTCGCCGGAGAACGAGCGCTGGTGCACCCATTTCAGCTTCAGGCGCACGCCTTGCGAGGCCCCGGGCAGCGCCGATCCTGTGTTGCCCAGCAGCAGCGCGCCGGCGCCGTCCGACAGCATCCAGCGCAGGAAGTGGGAGTCGAAGTCGGCGTCGTAGCCGCGGGCGCTGAAGCGCGACCGCTTGAACAGCCGCGACGGCAGTTCGCTGGCCACGGCCAGGGCGCGATCGTGGCCGCCCATTTCCACGGCCTGGGCGGCGGCCTGGATGGCCGAGACGCCAGCGGCGCAGATGCCGTGCACCGACAGGGTCTCCATGGGGTGGGCGGCCAGTTCGCCCTGGATCATGTTGGCGAAGCCGGGCATCAGGGCATCCCCGCCCGAGCTACCGCTGGCCAGCAGCGATACGTCGGCCAGCCGGGCGTCGGTGCGCCGCAGGCAGTCCAGGATGGCCTGGACGGCCATCCTGGCGTTGCTGTACACGGTGGCGCCCTCGGGGTCGATGGCGTAGTAGCGCTGCTTGATGCCGTTCTCGGCCAGGATGCGCTGCTTGATGCGTCCGGAGATGCGGTTCAGGGGTGCGATGTAGCGGTCCAGTTCGTCGTTGGACACCGGCTGGCCGGGCATGAAGTAGCCGGCGCTTTGCAGGTAGACGCGGTCGAAGGCGATGGGCATGGGGGTCTCTTGAAGGGCGCGGCGGCCTAGCGTGGCGTGGCCCGCGTCATCACGGGCCGCGAGCGAAAGCGCGCGCTGAAGGTGCCCAGGATGAAGACGCGGAACATGTAGGGCGCAAGGCCGCGCTCGTTCAGCGCGGCCGGTACGCGGTGCCGGTAGCGCCGGTGGTGCAGGCGGGTCAGTTCGGACCAGTGGGCGCGCGAGTGTTCGTGATGGGCGGTGTGCAGGCCGATGTTGAACAGCAGTGGGTTGACCAGTCCTTCGAAATTGCGGGCATAGCCCAGCGTGCGGCCGCGCGCGGGGCCGCCGTCGGCGTGCGCGTGTTGCAGGTAATTGGTCGCCAGCAGCCAGTGCAGGCCATGCAATTGCGGCACGATCACGAACAGCAGGGCCTTGGCCGGGTTCAGCGCCAGCAGCCCGGCCCACAGGCCCAGCCAGGCGGCGTACTGAGCCATGCAATAACGCCAGGCGCCGGGTCGGTGGCGGTACAGGCGGCCCAGCCAGCGGACGAAGGTGGGGTAGAGCACCCACACCGCCTGCGCCGGGTGGAGAAGGTAGCCCCACAGGTGATTGGTGTCGCCGCCGAAGCGATAGGTGCGGGCGATGTCCCGGGGGCCGTGCCGATGGCGATGGTGGTTGGCCACGTGCGCGGGATAGAACACGAAGGTGGGATGCCCTTGCAGCAGCGTGATCCAGAAATCGGTGGCGCGGTTGGCCCAGCGGCCGTGCCACATCCGCACGTGGGTGTGGTTGTGATGGATGACGCCCGTGCCCAGGGTCAGGAACAGCATCAACGCGTAGAGCGGCAGCGAAAAACCGTGGCGCCATTGCCAGGCGGCAAGCGCAGGCAGGGCGGCCAGGTACAGCAGGCTCTGCCAGTCGCGGCGGTTGCGCAGCGCGGGCAGGAAGGGGCGTCCGCTACTCATGGGCGGCCGCGGTCCGGCGTTCGTGGGCCTTCAACAGGAGCGCCGCCGCGTCGGCCTGCAGGCGCGTGCGGAACAGGCGGTCCATGAAGGTGAACTGGAACCCGTAGTTCCCGTTGAAGCAGGCATGATGCAGATGATGCCGGCGGCTGGCGGCGAACCAATGGGCGTAGGACACCTGGGGGAAGAAGTCGTAGTTGGCGTGGCCGATGCAGTTGAAGAACAGGCTGAACAGCGGCACCGAGGCCAGCGACCAGAAGCTGAAGTCGTGCACCACCATGGGCAGCAGGATCACGTTGCCCAGCATCAGCGCCTCGACCGGATGAAAGCTGTAGGTCGAGAACGGCGTGGTGACGATGGAGCGGTGGTGGGGCAGGTGGAAGCGGCGCAGCAGTTTCGTGTGGAGCAGGCGGTGGTTGATCCAGAAGTGCACGTCGTTCCAGGCCACCAGGGCCAGGATCTCCAGCGCGATCTTCCCGCCGCTGGCGGCGGGATCCAGCCGGGCCCAGCCGAGTTGCAGCAGGCCCCACGGAAAGATCATGCCCGTGCCGAACAGCAGGATGGACATGCCCGACTGCAGCCACTCGCGGCGCAACTGGCCCGGCGCGAGCGGGCGGGGGTCCAGCGGGCGCCCCAGGCCCAGTGCGGGCAAGAGGCGGCGGGTAAGCAGCCAGGTCGCGGCGCCGAACAGCAGGTAGATACCACCGAAGAACAGCAGGCCTGCCAGCATGACCTGCAATGCCGATAGCTCCTGGAAGGCTTGGCCCATGGATTGTTGTCGTTGTGATGCCGGGAACGGCCCCTATGATAAGCAATCCGCCAGGCGGATCGCGGCCCCGGGGCGGGGTGTCGATTGCACTCTTCAGACGAATTCATTACAAAATGTTTGCCGCGCCGGCGGCAGGCGTGGTTTTCGTTGCCGTGCGGCGATCGGCAACTCGACTCGACGGCACGCCGGGCCTTGTTCCTGGCGGGATATATTAAAATCCCATGACTCGCCGCACGCCTTCGCGCCGTGAATATTTCAGCGAGCGGCATCTTCCAGGCAACACAAGGAGCACCCAGGGCTCTTGTCGCATACCGGTTACGTGGAGCGTCTCCCATGTCAGCTTCCCCTGAAGAACACCGCCCCTTATCCAGGGCACAGCGGATCCGGCTTTGCCGGTCCGCCCCCAGGCGGGCCCACGCCCCCCTGGGGGGCAGCCGCGGAGCGGTTGGGGGCTCAACATGCGGGGCGCGCGTCAGCGCGTAGGGGAAGGCCCCATGTCCGCTGCAATCAGGATCCTGCAGGGAAAGTTCGGGCGCGTTGCGCTGCTCGACATGAACATGCTTCTCGTGTCGCATGCGCATCACCATTGCCACGTGTTGATCAAGGCCTTCGGCGCGGACACGTATTTCTCGGTGCGTGGCCAGCCGCAGCCCCTGACGGACGACAGCGCGGTCCTGATCAACGCCTGGGAGCCGCATTCATACAGCCATAACGGCGCGGAAGTGCAGCGCACGGTCATCCTGGCGCTGTACATCGAACCCGGCTGGCTGGCCGGCATCCAGCAGGCGCTGACGGTCAGCGCCCATCCCCATTTCTTCCAGCAGCCGTGCGTCGCGCTGCCGCCCGCGGCGCGCAAGCTGGCCGATGCGCTGGCGCGGGACATGTTGCTGATGGCGGAGCTGCCGTCCGGCCAGTTGGAAGAGCGTCTGTTCGAACTGATGATCGCCACCATCGAGCATCATTCCGAGTGGCGCAGCTACCAGTCGCTGTTGGGCACTCTGCGGCAGCATCACGGCGACGTGCGCATCCGCAAGGCCATCAGCCGCATGCGCGAGAACATCGGGCAGTCGGTGGACATGGACGTGCTGGCGGCCGAGTGCGGATTGTCGCGGGCGCATTTCTTCGAGCTGTTCCGCAAGACGACCAAGCTGACGCCGCGCGTGTACGCCAACGTGCTGCGCATGGAGGCGGCCATCACCGCGCTGACCGCGGGCGAGACGCCCATCGCCGATCTGGCCTACGACATGGGCTTTTCCGCGCCCGGCCACTTTACCCGCTTCTTCCGCGAGCATCTGGGCACCACGCCCACCGAGTACCGCCGCGTGGTGGACCTGCTCGAACCCGCCAAGGACGGGCGCTGACGGCCGGCCCGCGGGCCGCTTTCCCGTCGGAAAACCGAAAAATCAGACTCCATGGTAAGTGAGCCGATGCGGCGGTAACGGCCGCGGGCAGGGTGCCGCTTATCTTTCTCCTCGCGCAGACCGCCTGTAGGCGGCATGCAGGAAACAGGAGGAAGAGACATGGAGTGCTTGCATGAGTGACGCGAGCGTTCTGCCCACGGCACAGGCGCCGTTCGTCGGGCGGCGGCAGGAGCGGGTCGAGGACACGGCGCTGCTGTCGGGGCGCGGTGCCTATGGCGACGACCTGCCGGTCAAGCCGGGCACGCTGCACGCCGCGATCCTGAGGTCGCCCCATGCCCACGCCCAGGTGCTGCGCATCGACGCGGGCGCCGCCGAGGCCCATCCGGGCGTCCGGGCGGTGCTGACGGGCGCCGACGTGAAGCGCTGGTCGCAGCCTTTCGTCGTGGGCGTGAAGTCGCCCATGGAGCACTGGTCGCTGGCCCAGGATCGCGTGCGCTACGTGGGCGAACCGGTCGCCGTCGTGGTGGCCGAGGACCGCTATGTCGCCGAGGACGCGCTGGAATTGATACGCGTCGACTACGACGTGCTGCCGGTGGCCGTGGAGATCGAGGCGGCCATCGCCGAGGATGCGCCGGTGCTGCATCCGGCGGTGGGCAGCAACGTCGTCAGCGACCGCAGTTTCAGCTATGGCGAACCGGACGCCGCCTTCGCCGCGGCCGAACACCGCGTCGGGCTGACGGTCCTCTATCCGCGCAATTCCTGCACGCCCATCGAGGGGGCGGTGGTGATCGCCGAACACCTGGCGGGCGACGACGGCTATGAGGTCAGTTCCAATTTCATGGGACCGTTCTCGCTGCATTCGGTCATGGCGCTGGCGCTGAAGATTCCCGGCACGCGCCTGCGCCACAAGCTGCCGCGCGACTCGGGCGGCAGCTTCGGCGTGAAGCAGAGCGTGTTTCCCTACGTGGTGCTGATGTGCCTGGCGTCCCGCAAGGCGGGCGCGCCGGTGAAGTGGGTGGAGGACCGCCTGGAGCACCTGGTGGCCGCGACCTCGGCCACGTCCCGCCTGTGCACGATCGAAGCGGCCGTGGACGGCGAGGGCCGGATCAGCGCGCTGTCCTACGACCAGTTCGATGACGTGGGCGGCTATCTGCGCGCCCCCGAGCCGGCCACGTTCTATCGCATGCACGGCTGCCTGACGGGCGCCTATGCGATTCCCAACCTGAAGGTGCGCAACCGCGTGGTGCTGACCAATCGCACGCCCGCCGGATTGGTGCGCGGCTTCGGCGGGCCTCAGGTGTATTTCGCGCTGGAGCGCCTGGTGCAGCGCATCGCGCAGCAACTGGGGATCGATCCGCTGGCGGTGTACCGGCGCAATTTCGTGCAGCCGGGGGCGTTTCCGTACCGGGCCGCGGCCGGCGCCTTGCTGGACTCCGGTAACTACCCGCTGGCGGTCGAGATGGCCGAGCGCGAAGGCGGGCTGGACGAACTGCTGCAACGGCGCGACGCCGCCCGGGCCGAGGGCCGGCTGTACGGCATCGGCTATGCCGCGATCGTGGAGCCGTCCATCTCCAACATGGGCTACATCAGCACGGTCATGACGGCGGAACAGCGCGCCAAGGCCGGTCCCAAGAACGGCGCCACCGCCAGCGCCACCGTCAGCATCGATCCGCTGGGCGGGGTGTCGGTGGTCGTCGCTTCCTCGCCAGCCGGGCAAGGGCATATGACCGTGTGCGCGCAGGTCGTCGCGGACGTGTTCGGCCTCGTGCCGGAGCAGGTGGCCGTGAACGTGGACTTCGACACGCAGAAGGATGCGTGGTCGGTGGCCGCGGGCAATTATTCCAGCCGCTTCGCCGGCGCCGTGGCGGGCACCGTGCATCTGGCGGCCAGCCGTCTGCGCGAGAAGGTCGCGCGCATCGTGGCCCATCAGCTGAAGTGCGATCCGGCCGACGTGGTGTTCGCCGGCGGCAAGGTGGGCCTGCCGGACAGGATGCTGGCGTTCGCGCGCGCGGCCAGCAGCGCGCACTGGGCGCCGGGGCAACTGCCGGAGGGGGAGTCGCCGGGGCTGCGGGTGACCGAGTTCTGGACGCCGCCCCAGCTGACGGCGCCGGACGAGCAGGACCGCGTCAACACTTCCGCGGCCTACGGATTCGCCTTCGACATCTGCGCGGTCGAGATCGACCGCGATACCGGGCGCGTACGCATCGATCGCTACGTCACCACGCACGACGCGGGCAAGCTGCTCAACCCGGCGCTGGCGGACGGCCAGATCCGCGGCGCCTTCGCGCAGGGATTGGGTGCCGCGCTCATGGAGGAATTCCGCTACGCGGGCGACGGCAGTTTCCAGTCCGGTACCTTCGCCGACTATCTGGTGCCGACCACCTGCGAGGTGCCGGACCCCGTCATCGTCCATCTGGAAACGCCGTCGCCGTTCACGCCGCTGGGCGCCAAGGGCCTGGGCGAGGGCAACAACATGAGCACGCCGGTGTGCGTGGCCAATGCCGTCGCCGATGCCCTGGCGCCGATCCGGGGCGCCTGCGACGTCAGGCTGCCGCTGACGCCGCTCAAGGTCATGGAGCTGATCGGGTTCGACGATCCGCCGCCCAGTGCCGGCGCGGAGGCGGCCTCCGCGCCGCCCGCAAGCCCCGCCACGCCGGGCGGCTCGGGCAAGGCCTTGTCCGCCACGGGCAGCGTGCAGATCGCCGCGACGCCCGAGGTCGTCTTCAACGTGCTGCTCGATCCGCAGGCGCTGGCCAAGGTGGTGCCGGGCTGCCATTCGCTGGAGGCGATAGGCGAGAACCGCTATCGCGCCGACGTGACGGTGGGCGTGGGCATGATCAAGGCCCGCTATGCGGCGGAGATCGCGCTGTCGGAACTCGATCCGCCGCATTCCCTGCGCCTGGCTGGCTCGGGCAGTTCGTCGCTGGGCGCGGCGCGCGGCAGCGGCAAGGTGCGGCTCGAGCCCGACGAGGGCGGCACGCGCCTTCTTTACGACTACAGCGCCGAGGTCAGCGGCAAGGTGGCCGCCGTGGGCAGCCGCATGCTGGAAGGGGCGGCCAAGATCGTGCTCGCGCAATTGTTTGAACAACTGGGCCGGCAGGCCAGCGGGCAACCGGCCCGGGCCGGATCGCGCGGCTGGTGGCGCAAGGTGCTGGCGCTGTTCGGATGGAGGGGGGCGGCATGAAGCCGGCGGCTTTCGATTACGTGCGCCTGGAGGACGAGGCGCAGGCCTGCGACCTGCTGGCGCGACATGGCGACGAGGCCCGCATCCTGGCGGGCGGGCAGTCGCTGATCACGGTGCTGAACATGCGCCTGGCGCAGCCGTCGGTGCTGCTGGATGTCTCGCGCTGCGAGGCGCTGGACTACGTGAAGGTGGCGGGCCGGATGCTGGAGGTGGGGGCCGCGGCCACCCAGGCCAGCGTGGAGTGGCGGCCGGACCTGGCCGCGGAGGTGCCGCTGCTGGCCTGTGCGTTTCCCTACATCTCGCATTTCCAGGTACGCAACCGGGGCACCGTGTGCGGTTCGGTCGCGCATGCCGACCCCAGCGCGGAACTGCCGTTGTGCCTGGCGCTGCTGGGCGGTGAAGTGGTGCTGTCGTCCCGGCGAGGCCGCCGGACCCTGGCGGCCCGGGATTTCTTCCAGGGCATGCTCACCACCGCACGAGCCGGCGACGAACTGATCGCCTGCGTGCGCTATCCGCTGCGCGTGGCCGGCACGGGCTACGCGTTCGAGGAGTTCTCGCTGCGCCACGGCGATTTCGCCATCGCCGCCTGCGCGGCCGCCGTCAGCAGGGACGCCATACGCCTGGGCGTGGGCGGCGTGGCGGATCGGCCGACCGTGGTGCAGTGGCCGCGCCTGCCGAAGCCGGAACTGGAAACCGCCATCAATGATTTCGCCTGGACGCTGGGCGCGCAGGACGACGCGCACGCCAGCGCCGCCTACCGCCGGCGGCTGGTGCGGCAACTGGCGGCCCGCGCCATCGCGACCGCCGCGTCGCGGACGCAAGGAGACACGCAATGAGCGCGGAAAAGACCCATCGCATCCGCTGCACGCTGAACGGCCGGCAGCGCGAGGGTACGGCCGAGAGCCGCATGCTGCTGTCGGATTTCCTGCGGCACGAACTGGGCGCCACCGGCACCCACGTGGGGTGCGAACACGGGGTGTGCGGTGCCTGCACCGTGCGCATCGACGGCGTGGCCGGCCGCTCATGCCTGACGCTGGCCGTGCAGGTGGACGGCCGCCAGGTGGACACGGTGGAGGGCCTGGCGTGCGAGGGCGAACCGAGCGACCTGCAACAGGCCTTCCGTCGGCACCACGCGCTGCAATGCGGCTTCTGCACGGCGGGCATCCTGATGTCGTGCGACGACTTCCTGGAACGCGTGCCGGACCCGACCGAGCAGCAGGTGCGGGACATGCTTTCGGGGCACCTGTGCCGGTGCACGGGCTACACGCCCATCGTGCGGGCCGTCCTGGACGTGGCCGCCTCGCGCAACAAGAACACATAGGAGGCATCTGATGCTGGATTTGGGACGTACATTCCTGCAGAGCGTGGAGCGCAACCCGGACGCGATCGCGGCCGTGGAAGGCGATACCCGCCTGACCTACGCCGCATGGCTGGAGCAGATCCTGCGCGTCGCGCAAGGGTTGGACGAACTGGGGCTGGAACACGGCGATCATCTGCTGGTGGTGTTGCAGAACCGCCTGGAAATGGCCACGCTGCACTGGGCCTGCCAGTTCCTGGGGGTGATCGTCACGCCCTTGAACTGGCGCGCCAAGCCCGAGGAAATCGACTATTGCCTGATCGATGCCGCGGCCAGGGGCATCGTCTACGAAGAAGTCAGCGCCGAGGCCGTGGCGCAGTCGGCCGAGGCCTCGAAGGTGCCGCGCATCGTGGTCGGCGCGGACGATGCGGCGACCCACGCGTACGCCGGCCTGCTGGCCGCCCGGCCCTGGACGGCCGGCCCGCGGGCCGCGGCGGATGACATCTCGCTGATGCTCTACACGTCGGGGACGACCGGCAAGCCCAAGGGCGTGCCGCGCCGCCATCGCCAGGAGCGGGCGGCCGCGCTGGGCCACGTGGCGCAGAACCAGTACGGAATAGGCGAGTGCACGCTGGGCGTGATGCCGCTCTACCACACCATGGGGGTGCGCTCGCTGCTGGCCATGGCGCTGGTGGACGGGTGCTTCGTGTGCCTGCCGCGCTTTGCGCCTGCCACCGCGCTGGCCCTGATCCAGCACGAGCGGGTCAGCAACCTGTATCTGGTGCCGACGCTGTATCACGACCTGCTGGCGCACGCGGATTTCGCAGGCACCGACATCTCCAGCGTCCGCAAGCTCGGCTTCGCCGGAGCACCCATGCATGACGCGCTGCTGCTGCGCCTGGACGAAGCCTTCCAGCCCGAGCTGTTCGTCAATCACTACGGCAGCTCCGAGGTCTACACCATGGCCGTCAACCCCGATGCGCGCCGCAAGCCAGGCAGCGCGGGGCGCGCGGGCATCAACACGCGCCTGCGCCTGGTAAGGCTGGAGACGACAGATCCCGACGACCTGGCGCCGCGCGGAACGGAAGGGCAGATCATCGCCGACCTGGCTGGCGACGAGGCGTTCGAGGGCTATTGGAACCGGCCCGATGCCAACGCCAAGTCGCTGCAGGGCGGCTGGTACTTCACCGGCGACACGGGCTACCTGGACGAGGACGGCGAGCTGCACGTGACCGGGCGCGTGGACGACATGATCATCAGCGGCGGCGAGAACATCTCGCCAGTCGACATCGAGTCGGTGCTGTCCCTGCATCCCGGCGTGGACGAGGTGGCCGTGGCGGGCCTGCGCGACGAGCGCTGGGGCCAGCGCGTCGTCGCCTTCATCAAGCGCAAGGACGCTGTCGACGGCGAAGCGCTGGACGCGTATTGCCGGGGCACCGATCTGGCCAATTTCAAGCGTCCGCGGGAATACGTCTTCGTCAGCGAGATTCCCAAGTCCCCGGTGGGGAAGATCCTGCGCCGCAAGCTGACGGCCGGCGAGTTCGACCCGGACCGTTCCTGATTCCGAAATCCCGTGCATGACCTACTGAAGGATATCTCCATGCCCAAGCTCAACCATCCGGCCCAGACCCTGCTCGAACAACTCGACGGCTTCGACGTCATCGTCGATGCGGAGCGCGAGCGCGCCGACATCGTCCTGAAGCGCCCCCCGTTCAACATCATCACCATGCCCGAGCGCGAGCAGTTGCGCCTGGTGTTCGAGGCGCTGGACGAAGATCCGCGCGTGCGGGTGATCGTGCTGCGCGCCGAAGGCGAGCACTTCTCCAGTGGCGGCGACATCCGCGGCTTCCTGGAGGCCACGCCCGAACACGTTTCCAAGCTGGCCTGGAACATCGCGGCGCCGGCACGCTGCTCCAAGCCGGTGATCGCCGCCAACCGCGGCTATTGCTTCGGCGTGGGATTCGAGATCTCGCTCGCCTGCGACTTCCGCATCGCCAGCGTCACGGCGCAATACGCGCTGCCCGAACAGAAGCTGGGGCAGATTCCCGGATCGGGCGGCTCGGCGCGCCTGCAAAGCATGATCGGCATCGCCCGCACCAAGGACGTCGTGATGCGCTCGCGCCGCATTCCGGGCCAGCAGGCCTACGACTGGGGCTTCGTGGTCGAGTGCGTGGCCGACGACCAGCTCGAGGCCGCCACCGACAAGCTGGTGGACGAACTGCGCGGGTTCTCGCCGCTGGCGCAGCGCACGGTCAAGAAGCTCCTGAACGATTCGGAAGACTCGCCGGTGTCCATCGCCATCGAACTCGAGGGCCATTGCTACAGCCGCCTGCGCACCTCCGAGGATTTCCGCGAAGGCGTCGAGGCGTTCCACGCCAAGCGCAAGCCCCAGTGGAAAGGGCGCTAAGCCAGGGCACTGCCTCATTCCAACAACGGAGACATCATGAATACGACCACGGATACCGTTGCGGGCGCGGGCCCGCTCGAGCCGGCCGCCGATCCCGCGCAGTCGCGCAAGGCCTTCATGGCGGGCCTGGCCTCCACCTTCGGGTGGGCGCTGGACCTGTTCGACCTGTTCATCCTGCTGTATGTGGCGCCCATCATCGGGCGGCTGTTCTTCCCCTCGGACAAGCCGACCCTGTCGCTGGCGGCGGTCTACGCCTCGTTCGCGGTGGCGCTGCTGGTGCGGCCGCTGGGCTCGGCCGTGTTCGGCGCCTATGCCGACAAGCACGGACGCAAGCGGGCGCTGATGATCTCGATGGTGGGCGTGGGGCTGAGCACGGCGGCGTTCGGCCTGTTGCCGACCATCCACCAGGCCGGCGTGATCGCGCCGGTCATCTTCCTGGCGCTGCGCATCGTGCAGGGCCTGTTCGTGGGCGGCATCGTGGCCTCGACGCACACTATAGGCACGGAGTCGATCGCGCCGCGCCACCGCGGCCTGATGTCGGGACTGGTGGGCAGCGGCGGCGCGGGCATGGGCGCGCTGATGGCCTCCATCGTGTACTTCGCGCTGTCCTACGTGTTCCCCGGTGATCGCTTCGACCAGATCGGCTGGCGCGTCATGTTCTTCTCGGGCCTGATCAGCACCGTCTTTGGCCTGGTGATGTACCGGCTGCTGGATGAAACGCCTTCGTTCAAGAAGATCCAGGCCGAGCGGGCCAGGCAGAAGGGTGGGGCGGCCAGGCAGGCTTCCCCGCTGAAGACGCTGTTCGCGGGCGAATACCGCAACGTGCTGCTGGTCAACCTGCTGATCACCTTCGGCGGCGGCGCGACCTACTACATCACCGCGGGCTATCTGCCGACGCTGCTGAAACTGGTCGCGAACGTGCCGCACGAAAGCTCGGCGCTGATCCTGATGATCAGCTCGGTGGGCACCATCGTCGGCGCGCTGGCCTTCGGCGCCCTGAGCGACATCATCGGCCGCAAGAAGACCTTCTACGCGCTGGGGGTCTTCTGCCTGGTGCTGCTGCCGTACCTGTTCCTGCTCATCGCCAAGCCCGCGTCCCTGCCGCGGATCACGATGATCGCCTCGGCCATCGCCCTCTTGGGCGGCGCCATTATCGCGCCCGTCATGATCTTCCTGAACGAGCGCTTTCCGGCCAAGATGCGCGCCAGCGGCACCGGGCTGTCCTGGAACATAGGCTTCGCCGTCGGCGGCATGATGCCCACGGTGGTCTCGCTGCTGAGCGGTTCGCCGCAGGACATCCCGCATGTGCTGGCCATCACCTCGGCCTTGCTGGCGGTGGTCTACCTGGTGGGCGCCAAGGTCGCGCCCGAGACCCACGGCCAGTTCGACTAGGACGGAGGCGGCTGGGCGAACATGGGATCTACGCCCCCGCCTCGGGAGCTTCGCTGGTGATCACCGCGCCGTTGCGCATGACCTTGGTGACCGGCGTATTGGCCACGATCTCCAGCAACCGTTTCCATTGCTCGGCGGTGAGCGGCTGGTCCGAATACAGCCTGCGGTGGATGTGCGCCGTGCCCTGCTCGTCGAAGCGCAAGGCCAGCTCGGCGCGGAATTCGCCCAGGTTCCAGCCCTTGCGCTGCGCGTACATGCGCAGCGTGATCGCGGTGCAGGCGGATAGCGACGCCAGGTAGTAGTCGAAGGGCGCCGGAGCGCCGCCCTGGCCGCCCAGGGACTTGGGCTCGTCGGTGTCCAGGCCGAAGGGGCCGGCCTGGATTCGATGCAGGTAGTCGGTGCCGGTGGAGACGATGGTGGCCTTGTGCATGGCGAGTCCTTCAGGAAATGGAGTCGAGCCGCACCCAGTCGGCGGTTTCCATGACGTAGGGCGCGAACAGGTAGTCCCGGATCCGGGCCACGCCTTCCTCGCGCCACGTCAGCAGCACGAAATGGGCGGGCTGGTCCATGGGGCCGCGAGCGTCGTAGACCAGCATCGCCGGCCGTCCTTCGACCGCGCCCGGCGCGAATCGCCAATGCACCGCCTCGGCATAGCGGGTGAAATAGAAGTCTACTTCCTTGCGCCCCTGCAGCTTGAGGCGGTTGACGAGGTCCAGGCGGGCGTCGTCGGCCAGCATGCGGCGTATCGCGTCGAAGTCGCCGGCCTGGAAGCGGGCGACGTAGTGCCGCAGGCGCTCGTGGTCGTCGTCCGACAGCGGCACGGGCCCAGGCCGGTCCCCGCCCTGGGCCACCAGTTCCCGCAGTCGCTGCCTGCCGCGTTGCAGGGCCGATTTGGCGGCCGGCACGCTGCAGTCCGCGACCTCGGCGATCTCTTCGACGGAATGGCCCAGGACGTCCTTGAGGATGACGGCACAGCGCTGGAGGACCGCCAGTTGCAGGAAGGTCCGGAACCCCACCGCGACGATGTCGGACTGGGGGAGTTCCGTTCCCGGTTCCATGTCTTCGGATAAGGGTATTTCCTGGGTCCGGGCGCGGGCGCGCAGGAAGTCCAGGCTGGCGTTGTGGGCGACGCGGAACAGCCAGCCTTCGATGTTGGCGATGTCCGCGACGGACGAACGGACGGCCAGGGCCTTGATGAGCGTTTCCTGGACGACGTCCTCGCCATCGATGGTCGAGCCGGTCATGCGGGCGCAATAGCGGTGGAGCCGTGGCCGCATCCCGGCCAGCAGAGTGGCGAACGCGTCGTCGTGGTTCATGGATTTCCTGTCAGCGATGATGCGAGAGTACGTCCGTGCCCAGGATGGAGTCGAACGAGGCGAGGTCGCGGATGGTCGGGAAATAGGCTTGCATGCGCGGATCGGCGCGCATCGCCTCGACGTCGGCGGCGCTGTCCCATTGGGAGTGGATCACGATGCGCTTGCCGTCGCCGCTGGCGATCAGGCGGGTCGAAATCCAGCCCGGCAGCGTCCTGATGACGGTTTCCGTGTTCTGGCGCAGCGAGGCGAGCAGCTCCTGCTGCTTGCCGGGATGGACCGACAGGACGTTGACGAGAGTGACGGCTTGCTGGGCGGCGATGGTCATGGAGAGGCTTCCTACAGGGATGGAACCGGCACGGGCGTGTCCGGTACTCCCAAGACGAATCGGACGAGGAAAACGGATCGGTCGGCGGGAAAAATTTCCTGGCTGCTGTTCAGTGATCGGTTTTCGTCATGAGCCTGGCCGCCGCGTCCACCGCTGGCCGCAGGTCCAGCAGGTGGCAGGATGCGGAGCCGACCTGTCCGGTCCTGGCCAGGCCCTGCCGGACGAGTGTCTCGCCCAGGGAAGGGAAGCGGTCGGCATCGCCCGCGGGCAGGTCGAAGGCCACCCAGCGCCGCTGGCCGTCCACCCACAGGGGCGCGCCTTCGGGAATCCTGGGCGGCGCAGGCGAAGCCAGGGTCTCGGCCATGTGAAAGGCCGTGCATGCGCCGAAGCCGGTGCCCAGCAGCAGGATGCCGGCGCGTTCGCGGTACAGGCATCCCAGCGGCCCGCCGTGGCCGAAGGGGTCGTCCAGCGCCTGGGTGGTCGTGATCGCTTCGGCCAATGGGCCCAGCGCGGCGAAGGAGCACAGGGGGTGGGGGCTGCGGCGGGCGCCGGGCCAGGTCCGGAACAGTTCCGCTACGGCGCCCATGCCGCGCGTCGGGGTGGTGGACGGGTCGAACGGCGGCAGCGTGGCCCGGATCGTGTCGGTCCAGGCGGGCGGAACGGCGGGCGCCTGCCAGTTGGCGGGATCGCTCAGTTGCGACGACTGTGCGGGCATCACTAGCGTGCCGGTCGGACCCACGGCGTCGAGCAGGGCGCGCACGACGGTTTCGGCTCCGCCCGAGATCCAGCCGAGCCGGCTCAGGGCGCAGTGCACGAGCAGTGCCATGCCGGGCGCGACACCCAGCCGGGACAGGTCCCTGGCCAGGCTTTCCCGGGTCCGGGGCTCGGGCGTGGCGGTGATGATGGCGTGTTCGGTCACGAGGGTGGGCAGTCAAGAATATTTGAATAACGGATATTTGACGTATATCTGAATTGCAAATATTATGGTTTTATTCGAATTCCAGGTATCTTGCCATGTCCATGCCACCTCAAGTCCTGGCGACCGCCACGCAACTGGGAACGGTGCTGCAGGCCGCCCGCAAGTCCCAGGGGATGACCCAGTCGGCCCTGGCCGGCCGTATCGGCCTGAGCCAGTCGCGGGTGTCCCACCTGGAACTGCACGCCCATGAACTGAGCCTGGAGCAGTTGCTGGCCTGGTGTGCCGCGCTGGGGCTGGAATTGACCCTGGGGCCGCGCGGCGGCCAGGCGCCACCGCCCACTGTACACGCGGACTGGTGACATGGGCCGCCGATCGCATGGCCGCAGCCTGTACATCTGGACCAATGGCATCCGCGTCGGCCGCTGGACGATTCCCGCGCGGGGCGAGATGGAGCTGCACTACGACGCGGACTGGGTGGGCGCCGACATCGGCCGACCGCTCTCGCTGTCGCTGCCATTCAACCTGCACAACCTGCCCTTGAAGGGCGAAAGGGTCGCCAATTATTTCGACAATCTCCTGCCCGACAGCGATGTGATCCGCCGGCGCGTGGCCGAGCGTTTCCGCACTGGCTCGACCGATCCCTTCGATCTCCTGAAGGCGGTCGGCAGCGACTGCGTGGGGGCGGTACAGGTACTGGGCGAGCACGAGACGCCTGACGGCCACGATCGCATCGAAGGCGTTCCCCTGTCCGACGAGGACATCGAACGGCATCTGATCGAGACGGTGTCGCCGCGGGCCTTCGGCGCCCAGGGGGATCCGGATGCGGATTTCCGCATCTCGCTTGCGGGCGCGCAGGAGAAGACCGCCTTCCTGTGGTGGAATGGCCGATGGCACGCGCCGCGCGGCGCCACGCCCACCAGCCACATCTTCAAGCTGCCGCTGGGATTGATGGGCGGCCGGCAGGCGGATTTCACCACCTCGGTCGACAACGAATGGCTGTGTCTGAGGCTGCTGAAAGCCTATGGGCTGGATGTGGCCGGCGCCGACATCGCGGCTTTCGGCCAGCAGCGCGTGCTGGTGGTCGAGCGCTTCGACCGGCGGATCGCGCCCGATGGCCGCTGGATCATGCGGCTGCCGCAGGAGGATTTCTGTCAGGTGGCGGGATGCTCGCCGCTGCGCAAGTACGAGAACGAGGGCGGGCCGGGGCTCAAGGCCTTGTTCGCCACGCTGCGGCAATCGGTGAACGCCGACGCCGACATGAAGACCTTGATGGCCGCGCAAGTCCTGTTCTGGCTGTTGCGCGCGCCCGACGGCCATGCCAAGAACTTCAGCATCCATCTGCTGCCGCGCGGCCGTTTCCGCCTGACCCCGCTGTATGACGTGATGTCGGCCTACCCGGTGCTGGGGGAACGGGCCAACCAATGGTCGCCCCGCGAGATCAGGCTGGCGATGGCGCTGCTGGGCAAGAACCGGCACTATGCGATGCACGGCATCCAGCGCCGCCACTTCGACAGCACGGCGCGGCAGGCCGGCTACGCGCCCACGGCCGAGCCGGTCATCGGGGAAATCCTGGCGCGCACGCCCGCGGCCATTGCCCAGGCGCAGGCGGCGCTGCCGCGCGGTTTTTCGCCGCGTGTCGCGGACACCGTGCTGGGCGGGCTGGAACAGGCCGCCGGCGCGCTGGCGGCGATGGGGTCCTGATTCCCATGGGAGCTTGGCAATGTCTCGAATCTTCATCACGGGCTCGGCCGACGGGCTGGGCAAGGCGGCGGCCGGCACGCTGCTCGCCGACGGCCACGAGGTCGTGCTTCACGTGCGTGGCCCTCGGCGGCTCGACGCGGTCCAGGACTTGCTGGACCGGGGCGCCCGCGCGGTGGTCGGCGATCTGTCGGACCAGGGGCAGGCCGAGGACGTCGCCGCCCAGGTAAACCGGCTCGGCCGCATGGACGCGGTAATCCACAACGCCGGGGTCTATACCGGGCCGCAGATACTGCCGGTCAATGTGGTCGCGCCCTATGTCCTGACGGCCCTGGTCACCCGGCCGGATCGCCTGGTGTATCTGAGCAGCGGCATGCATGCCGGTGGCCGTCCGGAGCTGGACGGCCTGGACTGGCGCGGGCGCGGCGAGTCGGCGTCCTATTCGGACAGCAAGCTGTTCGTGACGGCGCTGGCGATGGCGATTGCCCGGCTGTGGCCCGGGGTCGTCGCCAGCGCGGTCGATCCGGGATGGGTGCCGACGAAAATGGGCGGCCCCAACGCGCCCGACGACCTGCGCCTGGGCCACCTGACCCAGGAGTGGCTGGCCGCCGGCGGGGACGCGCGGGCCCGCGCGAGCGGCGGATACTGGCATCACCAGCAGCGGCTCGACCCGCATCCGGCCGCGCGCGACGCGGCTTTCCAGGACGAGCTGTTGCGCGAGCTGGAACGGGCCACGGGGATCGCCTTGCCCAAGGCCTGACGATGACGGCGAGCAAGATGCGGCAACGGTTCATCGATACGAAAAAGCGCCTGTATCGGTGGATGAAGTACCGTCTGACCCGGCCCGCGCCGCCTCCGCTGCCTTTCGACATCAAAGGCCCGGTGGTGGTGGTCGGCTCCGCGCCGCGGGCCAGTCGGCCGGTGGGCCTGGATGGCGGCTA
Organism: Pigmentiphaga sp. YJ18; assembly: GCF_038066655.1. Classification (NCBI taxonomy): domain Bacteria; kingdom Pseudomonadati; phylum Pseudomonadota; class Betaproteobacteria; order Burkholderiales; family Alcaligenaceae; genus Pigmentiphaga; species Pigmentiphaga sp. YJ18. The sequence goes on from NZ_JBBUKU010000002.1 coordinate 507,859, forward strand.
TGCCATCATCACGGTGAACGGATCCCAGGCGGTGGCCGCGCGCTGGGGCATCGAGGTGCCCGACATCACGATGATGATGTTCAACCAGATCGAGGGAACCACGCACAACGCGCGCGAGGTCCGGCGGGTCCTGAGCGGGCGGCGGACCCGGGCGCTTTACGTGCTGCTGTGGCGCAAGAGCGAACGCGAGCGGCTGGAGCGCGGGCTGGCGTCGTTCGACTACCGCTACGACCATCTCTACATCGTCGACCGCTATGAGCGGATGGCGCTGCTCGACAAGGTGGCGGGCCTGCATTCGCTGGAGATCGATGCCGAGTCGAAGTGCTCGAACGGTATCAACGCGGTGCTGTACGCCCTCCATCATGGCGCGCCGGCGGTCATCATCTCCGGCATCGACCCGGGCTCGGCCGGGCACGCCTACAACGATGCGGGCCTGGCGCGGCTGCATGTGCGCATGGATCTGATCATCCTGCAACGCCTGCTCGATGCGGGGCGGCCCATTTTCACCGCCGATCCGCAGGTCGCCCGCGCGACGGGCATCCCCTTGTGGGATGAGGGATGCGCGCAGCGAGTCACCGGCCGCGCTGCCTGACATGCAGAAGGCGATCGCGGGTGGCGAACCATTCGTCCGCATAGTCGTCGTGCCTGCGTTCGTCGAAGTAGGGGCCGCCGGTGGTGAAGTGCACCAGCCGGGCGTCGGCCAGGTAGTGGTATTCATTGACCAGCCAGTTCCACGCAGTGGGCAGTTCACCGATGAGGTCGTCTGACTCGAGCCACTTGAACTGGTGCAGGTCCAGCCCGGTCGCGGTATTCACGTAGTAGGGGTCGAGCCGGCGGCATTTCGCGTTATTGAAGAGCAGAACGCTGGACCAGTTCTTCTTCGTGTATTTGGCCTGGACCTGCCCCAGGAACTTGGTCTCGCTTTTGGGCACATAGTCGTGCTTGACGCACATCGCGGCAAAGCGCTCGTCCCTCAGGGCCCAGAGCTCCGCGATGTCGGTACGTACCAGCGTGTCGCAATCGATGAACAGGGACCAGCCCTGGAAGCCGCTCAGGTAGGGCACCAGGAAGCGCGAGAACGAGAACTCGGTCGACTGCAGCGGATTTCGCGGTCGGGCGAAGACGCCCTCCAGATGATCCAGGGCGACCGGGGTGATGGAAACAGGCATGGAGCTTTTCTCCACGATGCTCTGACACAGCACGTGATAGGCGACGACTTCCTTGCTGTCGAAGCCTATGTAGATGCGGGCAGTTTCTATCATGGCCGGCCGGGTCGAGTTCTGCTGGAACCCATGTTGTACCGGGCGGCCGCCCGGGCGGGCGTATCACAACGTTTCATAAGAAACAGGCGCCGCCTCGACATTCCCGGCGGATCAGCAAACAATTGGCCACATGCCCGTCGCCCGCCGATTCGCCAACACCGCGCTGAAGCTGTTGTACCGTTACACCCACGGTCCGGGCCAGCGCCACAACGAGCGCCTGTGGCCGCACGTGTCGGTCGGACGTGACGCCCAGGGCCATGTGGCCGGCTATGCGTACCGGCGCCGGCCGCTGCCCTTGGCCAATGCGAGCGTGGCGCGGGGAGCCTCGTCCGGAACGGGGCACATCATCGCCTGCGGCCCGTCGATCAACGAGATCGACTACGGCCGGCTATCCTTGACCAACGTGATGGGCGTGAACGGCGCCATCGCGCTGCTCGACCGTTACGCCCTGCGCTTCGACTATTACTGTTTCAACGATACGGGCTTCGTGCGCGCTCGCCCCGAGCTGGTCCGCCGCATCGTCGGGCAGGACCTGCTGTTGTTCACCACGCCGTTGTGCCTGTGGCACGTGCTGCAACGGATGCCGCCCGAGGCGCTGCGCTGCCGGCTGTTCCTGATCGAGAATCCCCAGCGGCGCGCGTTGTTGCCGGCGCGGACGATGGCGCAAGTGCGGCGCGATCATCCCGACGGCGAGCTGGCCGTTTTCGACCCGGACCGGGCGTTGGGATTCAGCCGCGACATCCGCAAGGGCGTGTTCGACGTCGGGACCGTGGCTTACACTGGCCTTCAGGTCATGGCCTGGCTGGGGTTCTCGGAAATCGTGCTGCATGGCGTCGATCTCTGCAATGCCGCCACCGCGGCCCGCTTCTACGAGTCGCCCGCCGATCGCCTTCCCACAACGCTCGACCAATACCTGCCCGGCCATATCCTGCCATCGTTCACACGGGCCGCGGCATTGCTGCGCGAATCGGGCGTGCGGATCGTCAACCTGTCGCCGGGCGGCGCGCTGTCGGGCGGCATGTTCCATCAGCAGGATTGGCGCACGCTGGCCGGGGGTTGATGCCGAGGAGCATATGGAAGACCGGATCAGGCTTTTCGTCGGATGCGATCCGAACGACTGTGATCTCGAACAGATGATGGTGCTGGAATACAGCGCGCGCAAGCACTGTTCGCTGCCCATCGACATCGAGTGGATGCGGCTCTCCAGGGATCCGTCCAGCTTCTGGCATGCCGATCCGGAGCGTGGGTTGGGCTGGCGGACGCAAGCGTGGGCCACGCCGTTCTCGGGATTCCGCTGGGGCGTGCCGGCGTTCTGCGGCTATCAGGGCCGGGGTATCTACCTGGACACCGACATGCTGGTGCTGTGCGACCTGGCCGAACTCTGGCGCATGCCGTTCGGCGCGGGCAAGGTCCTGAGCGGCAAGGGACGCAAGGCCTCGTGGCGTTTTTGCGTGACGGTATGGGATTGCGCCGCCGCGCGGGCGCATCTGCCGCCCATCGAAAGCCTGCGCGCCGAGCCCGACGCGCACCAGCGCATGATGCGGTATTTCACCGGACATCCCGAGCTGATCGAGCCTATGCATTCCGACTACAACAACATCGATGGCGAGCGAACGCCGCTTGATGACATTCGCATCCTGCATTATTCGGACATGGGAACGCAGTTCAGCCACAAGTACGCCTTCCCCAGGCTGGAGCGGGAAGGCCGCGAGCATTGGTTCGACGGCCGGGTGCTGCCGCATCCGAGGGCCGACCTGGCCGGGCTATTCGATACCTGCTATCGGGAAGCGCTGTCCGCGGGATATGCGCTCGACAGCTATCGGGCCCCGCAGCCATTCGGCGACGTGATGAAGGCCACGCAGCGCGACTATGCCGGCAACCATCGCACCCGCAAGCGCTCGTTCTGGTCGCGCCTGGGCCTGGGCGGCTCCGCCGATTGATCGTTTACTTGCGAATATCCGGTGACGATTTGGTTACGATAAAAAACAAGTCGCACCGGAGGGCAGAGTAGAGTCGATTACATCGACCTGGACCATTGCACAAAGGGGGCTGCCATCAACCATCCCCGACATCCGATCCAGCCAGGCTGGTCTGTTGCCTTCGTGATGTCGCCGCGCATCGGCGACACGCTGATCTCGATGGTGGTCGCCAACAATCTCGTCCGCCATGGGATCGATGTCACGGTCTTCAGCCGCCATCTGCATGCCATGCGCACGTGGTTTCCCGGCTTTCGCATAGAGCCCGCCCTGCATGCGACGCAGGCCCGGAGCCGGCTCGAGCGTTTCGACGTGGTGCTGCACGCCTACGAAACCGACGTGCCGGACGATGTGCACGACTGGCATCCGCGCGTCTGGGGCATGGACGGATGGCCCACGTATCGCCAGGTCAAGCCCATGGTGGACATCCAGCTGGACGTATGTCGCCATTGTTTCGGGCTGGATGCCCTGACGCGCGACAACGGCCTGGCCGTGCCGGTCGACGTCGGCGTGTCGGGGGTGGGCAATCGGGTAATCATTCATCCCACGGCAAGCGACATCCAGAAGCAGTGGCTGCCCGGTCGTTTCCTGAAACTCGCGCGCCGGCTGCGCGGCCGGGGCTACGAGCCGAGCTTCGTCGTCGCGCCGCGCGAGCGCGAGGAATGGGCATGGGTAGAAGCGCAGGGCTTTCGCCTGGTCTCGCACGAATCCCTTGACGACCTGGCGCGCTGGCTCGCAACGGCTCGTCTTTTCGTGGGGAACGATTCGGGCCTTGCCCACCTGGCCTCCAACGTGGGAGTACCCGCCGTCTCGCTCGCGATGCGGCCGCGAATCGCGGTGCGCTGGGCGCCGGGCTGGGCGCCCAGCGTGACGGTTACCGCGCCGCCGCTGATGCCCGGCCGATGGATGCGGGAACATTCATGGAAGTACCTGTTGTCGGTCCGCAAGGTCGAGGCCGCGATCGAGAGGCTGCGCCGGCGGGTCTCGGAGGCTGTGCTGGCTTTCGATCAAGGCAGCACGGGCGAGCGGACGACGAGCAAGTCCATGATCAGTGCCAGCCCCATCGCGCAGACGCCGATGACGAAGAGCCGCGCATAGCCGAAGACGAACGGGGGCAGGGCAGCAGCCCGGTCCCATGTACGCTTACCGCCAGCAACCGCGCAATCCCCAAGCAACCTGACCCCGGACGAGCCTGGATCTCGCGCTTGACGTTTTCGTCGAATGAAAAATATAATGAAATTAGATAAAATAAAACGAAATTAGAAAGCGGAGGCAGATATGGGCCGCATCGTGCGGATGGGGGCCGGTTCGGGTTTCTGGGGCGACGCGCTGGACCCCGCGGAAGAACTGCTGGAACGGGCGAACCTGGACTACCTGTGTTTCGACTATCTGGCCGAACTGACCATGGCATTGCTGCAGCGGCAGAAGCTGAAGCGGCCCGATGCCGGCTACGTGCCGGATGCGGTGCAGGCCATGATCGCGTTGCTGCCGAAGGCCAAGGCCGCCGGCACGCGCTTGATTTCCAATGGCGGCGGCGTCAATCCGCGCGCCGCGGCTGACCGGATCGCCCAGGGGGCCCGCCAGGCGGGACTGGCCGGCGCCCGCATCGCCCTGATCGAGGGCGATGACATGCTGGACAAGCTGGATGCCCTGGCCGCGCAAGGCGTGCCGCTGCGCAATCTCGATACGGGAGACGAGGATTTCGCGGCCATTCGCGATCGTGTGGTCTGCGCGAACGTCTATACCGACAGCTCGGGGATAAGCGAGGGGCTGGCCGGCGGGGCCGATGTCGTCATCGCCGGACGGGTGTCGGACAACGCGCTGTACGTCGGTCCGCTGGCGCACGAATTCGGCTGGCGCCGCGACGCGGCGCACGTGGACCGGTATGCCGCGGCGGTCACGCTGGGGCATATCGTCGAATGCGCGGCGGGCTGCTCGGGCGGCATGTCGTCGCGGTTCGCGGAAATGCCGCACATGGGCCGGGTCGGTTTCCCCATCCTGGAGGTCGACGAGACGGGCGATGCCACCGTCACCAAGCTGCCGGGCAGCGGCGGCCGGGTCGATCAGTGGACCGTCAAGGAACACCTCGTCTACGAAATCGGCGATCCCCGCCGCTATCTGATGCCCGACGCGGTGGCGGATTTCACGTCTCTCGCGCTGAATGACGAAGGCCAGGACCGCGTCCGCGTCAGCGGCATGCGGGGGGAGCCCGCGCCCGACCAGTGGAAGATGGTAGTGGGCTACCAGGACGGCTGGATAGGGGAGACGATGGCCTTTTTCCCGTGGCCCAATGCCTACGACCGTGCCGTGAAGGCGCGCGAGACCCTGCTCGAGCGTTTCGAGCGGATGGGGCTCGCGGCCGACCAGGTGCATTTCGATTTCGTCGGCCTGAACACCCTGCATGGGCCGGCGGCGGCGTTTCCCGGCCGGGAGTGGGCCAACGAACTGCCCGAGGTGGGGCTGCGCTGCGCGGTGCGTACGCGTACCCAGGAGGAAGCCGACAAGGTGCGGCGGGCCGGGACGAATCTTTGGATCATGGGGCCGGGCGGCACGTCGTTCGGCACGCCGATGAAGCCGCGTCCCGTCATCGCGCTGTGGCCGACGCTGATCCCGCGCGACGCCGTCGTACAGAAGACCGAGATCCTGGTGGCTTGAGGAGCATGCCGATGACACTGCAAGTGAAAGATATCGCCTACGTGCGGTCCGGAGACAAGGGGGACGTCTGCTCCGTGGGCCTGGTTGCCCGCGGCCCGCGAGAATATGCGTGGCTGCGCGCCAGCGTGACGCCGGCCGACGTGAAGCGGATCTACGGCGACTGGGTGCGGGGCGAGGTGGAGTGCCATCCCATGGACAACATCGGCGCGGTGGTCGTGGTCATGCGCCACGCGTTGGGCGGTGGTGCCACGCGCACCCTGCGGCTGGACCAGACCGGCAAGTCGCTGGGCTATGCCTTGATGCGTTTGCCGGTGCGTGGCGCCGAGACGCTTTCCTGACGATTCGACGCCATGGCCATCCTATCCTCCCGCACGCGCACCGACGGCAAGGAGTTCGCCGCCAACGCCGCGGCCTATGCCGAACTGCGCGTGCCGCTGGATGCCGCGCGCCGGCGCGCCATCGAAGGCGGCGGCGAGCGCGCGCGCCAGACGCATCTCGCGCGGGGCAAGCTGCTGCCGCGCGAACGGATCAATACCTTGCTGGATCCCGCAACGCCGTTCCTGGAGATCGGGCAACTCGCGGCCGATGGTTTGTACGACGGCCAGTCGCCGGGCGCGGGCATGATCACCGGCATCGGGATGGTGGCGGGCCGCGCCTGCGTGGTCATGGCCAACGACGCGACGGTGAAGGGCGGCACCTACTATCCGCTCACCATCAAGAAGCAGTTGCGCGCGCAGGCCATTGCCCGCGAGAACGGGCTGCCGTGCGTCTACCTGGTGGATTCCGGCGGCGCCTACCTGCCGCTGCAGGGGGACATCTTTCCCGACGAACATCATTTCGGCAAGATCTTCCGCAACATCGCCGAGATGTCCGCCCTGGGCCTGAAGCAGGTCGCGGCCGTGCTGGGCGCGTGCACGGCGGGCGGCGCCTACATTCCCGCGATGTGCGACGAGACCGTCATCGTCGACCAGGCCGGCACGGTCTACCTGGGTGGGCCGCAGCTCGTGCAGGCGGCCACCGGCGAACGGGTCGATGCGCAGGCGCTGGGCGGGGCCGACGTTCATACGCGCCTGTCCGGCGTCGCCGATCATTTCGCCCACGACGAGCTGCACGCGCTGACACTGGTCCGGGACATCGTGGCGCGTGGCAAGACCGGCGCCTTGCCGGCACCGCCACGGGCGCCGGTTCCGCCGCGCCACGATCCGGCCGAACTGCCCGGGCTGATTCCCGCCAATCCGAAGCAGGCCATTCCGATCCGCGACGTGCTGGCGCGGCTGCTGGACGGCAGCGAGTTCGTCGCCTACCGGGAGCGCTACGGCGCCAGCCTGATCTGCGGCACGGGCGCGATAGGCGGCTATCCGGTCGGCATCCTGGCCAACGACGGGGTGCTGTTCGGCCAGAGTGCGCAGAAGGCGGCCAACTTCATCGAGCTGTGCTGCCAGGAGAATATCCCGCTGGTGTTCCTGCACAACATCAGCGGCTTCATGGTCGGCGTGCAGTACGAGCAGGGCGGGATCGCCAAGGACGGTGCCAAGATGGTCAACGCGGTGTCCACCGCGCGCGTGCCCAAGTTCAGCGTGGTCATAGGCGGCAGCTACGGCGCGGGCGCCTATGCCATGTGCGGGCGCGCCTTCGGGCCGCGCCTGATGGCGATGTGGCCGAACGCGAGGACGTCGGTGATGGGGGGCGAGCAGGCCGCCACGGTGCTGGCCCTGGTGCGCGCCGAGCAACTGGCGCGCCAGGGCAAGGCATTTTCCGCCGAGGAGTCCGAGGCCTTCAAGGCCCCGGTGCGCGCCGTCTACGATGCCGAGAGCACGGCCCTGCATGCGGCGTCGCGCCTGTGGGTGGACAGCGTGATCGAGCCCGCCGATACGCGCGCATGGTTGACGCTGGGCCTGGCGCTGGCGGCGGGCAGCCCCGAGGAATCGACACGCTTCGGCGTTTTCAGGATGTAGGACATGTGGAAGAGAATCCTGATCGCGAACCGGGGCGAGATTGCCCGGCGCATCGCGCGCACGTGCAGGCGCCTGGGCATCGAGTATGTGGCGGTCCACTCCGAAGCCGACTCCGCCGCGGCCCATCTGGGCGGCGCGGTGGAAACGGTGTGCCTGGGACCGGGGCCGGCCGGCGACAGTTATCTGCGCGGCGACCGGCTGGTCGAGGCGGCGCTGCGCACGAACTGTGAAGCGGTGCACCCGGGCTACGGCTTCCTGTCCGAGAACAGCGAATTCGCCGCGGCCGTCGAGCACGCGGGACTGGTGTTCATCGGGCCCGCGCCCGAAACCATTTCCATGCTGGGCGACAAGGCGCGAGCCAAGGCACTGATGCGCGCGGCGGGCGTTCCCGTGGTGCCGGGCACCGACGAAGCCAGCGACGATCCCGGGCAGCTCGAGGCGCAGGTGCGCGCCATCGAACTGCCGGTATTGCTCAAGCCCTCGGCCGGTGGCGGCGGCAAGGGCATGCAGGTCATCACGCGCCATGAAGGATTGGCGGACGCGATCGAGTCGGCGATCAGGGTGGCGCGCAGCAGTTTCGGCGACGGCCGCATGATCGTCGAGCGCTACATCGGCCAGCCGCGCCACATCGAAGTGCAGATCTTCGGCGACGGCCGGGGCGGGGCGGTGCACCTTTTCGAACGCGAATGCTCGCTCCAGCGCCGCCACCAGAAAGTGGTGGAAGAGGCGCCCGCGCCGGACCTGCCCGCCCAGGCGCGCGAGCGTCTGCTGGAGGCGGCGCTGCAAGGCGCGCGCAGCCTGAACTACCGCAACGCCGGAACCTTCGAGTTCATCGTCGGCCGCGATCTCCAGTGCTACTTTCTGGAGGTGAATACGCGCCTGCAGGTCGAGCATCCGGTTACCGAGGCCGTCACGGGCCTGGATCTCGTGGAATGGCAACTGCGGGTGGCGGCGGGCGAGGCCTTGCCGCTGGCGCAATCCGCCATCGCATGCCATGGCCATGCCATCGAGGCGCGCGTCTACGCCGAGGATCCCGCGCAGGATTTTCGGCCGTCGCCGGGCGCGGTGGTCCACGCGCGATGGCCCGCCGGCCTGCGGGTGGACACGGCGCTGGACGCTTCGGGCGAGGTCCCGTCTTTCTATGATCCCATGGTGGCCAAGCTCATCGCCCACGCCGGTGACCGCCAGGCCGCGCTGGATGCGCTCAGGGCGGGGCTGGACGATACCGCATTGCTGGGCGTGACCACCAACGTGGGGTATCTGTCGCGCGTCCTGGACGATGCGGCGGTCAGATCGGGGCACGTCAACACTCGCTACCTGGACGAGCGCAAGGACCTGCAAGCGCCACGCAGCCGCGAGGCGGCCGTGGCGGTGGGCGCCGCGCTGCATTTTCCCGTGGCCGCGGAGCCAGGTTCGCCGTGGACGCGGGAGGCCGGGCAGGGGGCAATGGACCGGCATTGCCTGGATGCCGAGGCGCCGCTGGGGCGCGCGCATTTCGAGCTGGACCAGGAGCCGGCCGCGGCGGGCTTCGCGGCGGCCGATGGCCGGGGCGTGACGGTGGAGGCGGCCGGCAGGGCGTCGCATGTGGTGCGCGATGGCTCGAACCTGCGTGGACAGGTGGACGGCCGCTACTGGGAGGCGTGGCCGGCCGAATCCGGCTGGCATGTGCAGGTGGACGGCGACCACTACACCGTGCGTCCGCGCAGGACTCGCGAGGCCGATGGCGCGGACGCCGACCGGCTGGCCACGGCGCCGATGTCGGGCGTCGTCGCGGCGCTGCCGGTGCGGCCTGGCGACCGGGTCCAGCCGGGCGACACGCTGGCCGTCATCGAGGCGATGAAGATGGAACATGCCATCACCGCCCGCGAGGCCGGCATCGTCCAAGCCTTGCGCTATGCGCGTGGAGAGAGCGTCCGAGAGGGCGACCTCATCGTCGAGGTCGACTACGACGCCGCGCCATGACCTTCCATTCCGAGCCGGCGCGCGCCGGCAGAACCGAGACCACCATGAACAAGCCGCTGAGCCACCTTCGCGTCGTGGACCTTTCCCGTATCCTGGCCGGCCCCTGGGCCACGCAGAACCTGGCCGACCTGGGGGCGGAGGTCATCAAGATAGAAAAACCCGGCGCCGGCGACGACACCCGGCAGATGGGACCGCCGTTCCTGGCCGACGAACGCACGGGGGAAGACGGCGACGCCGCCTATTTCATGAGCTGCAACCGTGGCAAGAAATCGGTGGCCGTCGACTTTTCCGATCCACGCGGACAGCGGATCGTCCGGGACCTGGCGCGGGGCGCCGATGTGTTCGTGGAGAACTACAAGGTCGGTGGCCTGAAGAAATACGGACTGGACTACGACTCGCTGCGCGAGATCAATCCGCAACTGGTCTATTGCTCGGTGACCGGCTTCGGGCAGACCGGCCCCTACAAGGATCGCGCGGGCTACGACTACCTGATCCAGGGCATGGGCGGCCTGATGAGCGTGACGGGCGAGCGCGACGACCTGCCAGGCGGCGGGCCGCAGCGGGCGGGGGTGGCGGTGGCCGACCTGCTGGCCGGCATGTACGCCACCACCGCCATCCTGGCCGCGGTGCAGCACCGCGACCGGGGCCACGGCGGCCAGCACATCGACATCAGCCTGCTGGACTGCATGGTCGGCTCGCTGGTGAACCAGTCGATGAACTACCTGGTCAGCGGCCAGGTGCCGCAGCGCATGGGCAGCGGCCATCCCAACATCGCGCCGTATGCCGTCTATCCGGCGGCGGACGGCCATCTGGTGCTCGCGGTCGGCAACGACGCGCAGTTCCGCCGCCTGTGCGAGGCGGTGGGCCAGCCCGGCGTCGGCACCGACGCCCGCTTCGCGACCATCGCGGACCGGGTGCGCAATCGCGCGGAGCTGGATGCGTGGCTGGTGCCCGTCACGCGTTCGCGCAGCCTGGCCGACTGGACTTCGCTGCTTGAACGGGCCCAGGTGCCCGGCGGCCCCATCAACCGGATGGACCAGGTCTTCGCCGACGAGCAGGTCGTCGCGCGGGGCCTGCGCGCCGAGCTGCCGCATCCGCGCTATGGCCGGGTGCCGACGGTGCGCAATCCCATGCGCTTCTCGGCCACGCCGCTGGAGCCGGGAAGCGCGCCGCCGCTGCTGGGCGAGCACACCGACGAGGTCCTGCGGACGGTGGGCGTGACGCCCGAGCAACTGGCGGCGCTGCGCGAAGCCGGTGTGCTTTGATCAAGAGAACATTCAAGAATCCAGGAGGAGAAAGGCATGCGTAGAGCAATCACGACCGACGCCAACGGGCTGGAGGTCCTGGGGATGGGGTTCTATTGGGACGATGTCGAGGTCGGCTATCGCTTCCGCACCCTGGGGCGGACCATCACCGAGGCGGACATCACCCTGTTCATCGGGACGGTGGGCATGGTCGAGGAAATGTTCACCAACCTCGACTACATCGGCTCGCAATCCATCATCGGGTCGCGTCCGGCGCCCGGTTCGCTGGTCTTCTGCATGGCCGAGGGCCTGCTGATGCAGAGCACCATGCAGCGCACGGGCATGGCGTTCATGGAGGCGGACATCAAGGTGCACAAGCCGACTAATGCCGGCGACACCATCCATGTCGAATGCGAAGTGGTCGAGGCCAGGGCAACGAGCAAGGCCGACCGCGGCCTGGTGCGTACCGCCAACCGCGTGGTCAACCAGCGGGGCGAGACCGTGCTGACCTACTCGCCGCTGCGCATGGTCAAGACCCGACCGAACGAATCCACCCCTGCGGGAGACCAATGATGAAAACCTTGCGATCGATGGGCCTGTGCGCCGTGGCGTTTGCCGCGCAGGGGCTGCCGGCGGCCCAGGCCGCCTATCCCGACAAGCCGGTCACCATCGTCGTGCCGTTCGCGGCCGGCAGTCCGACCGATGCCGTGGCGCGCGTGGTGGCCGAGGCGCTGAGCAAGCGCCTGGGCCAATCCATGGTGGTTCAGAACCGGCCGGGCGCCACGGGCATGATAGGCAGCGAATACGTCGCGCGCGCACAGCCGGATGGCTACACCCTGTTGTTCGGCACCAATACCACCCAGGTGGCGAACCAGTACTTTTTCAAGAAAGTGTCCTACGACGGCCTGAAGGACTTCGCGCCGGTGGCCGTGGTGGGCGGCGTCCCGCATGCGCTGGTGGTCAACCCTTCGGTGCCGGTCAACTCGGTGGCCGAGCTGATCGCCTATGCCAAGGCGCATCCCGGCAAGCTGTCCTTCCCCTATGCCAACAGCACCACGCGCATCACCGGCAGCACTTTTCGCGTGATGACGAAGACGGAGATCAACGCCATCCCGTACAAGGCTTACGGCCAGGCCATTGCCGAGCTGCTGGGCGGGCAGACGCAGATGATGTTCATCGATTTCTCGACCGGTCTTTCCTACATGACCACGGGCAAGCTCAAGGCGCTGGCCATCACGCCGGACCGCTCGGCCAAGCTGCCGGGCGTGCCCGCCATGAAGGAGGTGCTGCCGGGCTTCGAGATCGGCAACTGGAACGGCCTGTTCGCGCCCGTGGGGACGTCGCCCGAGATCATCGACCGGCTCAATCGCGAGGTCCGCGCCGTGCTGGAGCAACCCGAGCTGCGCAAGCAGGTGGACGGCGTGGGCTACGAACTGCTGCCGCCGATGGCGCCGGCCGAATTCGGCAAGTACATCGCCGAGGAAAGCCGGCACTACGCCAGGCTTACCAGCGCCGCCGACATCAAGCCCGAGTGAGGGGCAAGCGTGGAGCCATCTTTCGAGCCGTCTTTCCGAGTCCAGGAGGCCTGACATGACGACACCCACCGATGCCCTCGTGCAGTATGCGCTGACATCCGGCATCGCCACGATCCGCATCAACCGGCCGGACCAGCGCAATGCGCTGTCGATCGCGGTCTGCGAACGGCTGCTGGATCTCTGGGACGAGGTCGACCGCGACGAGGCCGTGCGCGCCGTCGTGCTGACCTCGGCCGATTGCGGGACGTTCTCGGCCGGCATGGACCTGAAGGAAGCCGCGAGAGTACGCGCGGAGTCGGGCAAGGACATGCTGGAGCTGCTGCGCGATCCGTTCCACCAGCGCATGCGGCGGGTGGCCAAGCCCATCATCGCCGCCATGACGGGCCATTTCACCGCGGGAGGCATGGTGCTGGCGGCCAACAGCGACATCCGGGTGGGCCTGCGGGGAACGCGCGGGGGGATATCCGAGGCCAAGGTGGGGCGGGGCTCGCCGTGGGGCGTGCCCATGCTGTGGATGCTGCCGCAGCCCTTCCTGCTGGAGATGATGATGACGGGCGACATGCATCCCATCGAACGCTTCCATCAATTGGGGTTCGTCAACTACGTGGAGGCGACGCCCGCAGCGGTGCGCGAACGGGCGCAGGCGGTCGCCCGCACCATCGCGGACAATGCGCCGTTGACCGTATGGGCGGCCAAGAAAAGCGTAGGGGCGGCGATGGACCTGGGGTGCGATCGCGGCTTCGAGGCGGCCTGCAAGTTCCACGAGCGCGTCTATGCCAGCGCGGATGCCATCGAGGGCCCGCGCGCCTTCGCCGAAAAGCGCCCGCCGCGCTGGATCGGAGCCTAGCCATGGCGGCGGGCGAGGGCTTCGTCCAGCGCGAGGACCGGGACGGCATCGTCACCCTGACGCTCTGCCATCCCGGCACGCTGAACCGTTTTTCCAGCACCGAGCAATTCCTGGAGCTGGCCGGCCACGTTCGCCGCGCCAACGTCGATCCCGCTGCGCGCGTGCTCGTCATCACCGGCCAGGGCAGGGCGTTCTGCGCGGGCGGCGACCTGAGGCAGATGGCGCGGCGCGAAATGTTCTCGGCCGGCTCCGTATCGCAGGTGCAGGCGCGCTACCGGGACACGGTGCACCAGGTGCCGCTGGCCTTGAGCGAGACCGAGATCCCCGTCATCGCCGCGGTCAACGGGCCGGCCTATGGCGCGGGCTGCGACCTTGCCTGCTTCTGCGACATACGCATCGCGGCGCGCAGCGCGCGTTTCTCGGTCAGCTTCGCGCGGCTGGGCATCGTCGCCGGGGACGGCGGGGCGTGGATGCTGCCCCGCCTGGTGGGCCGGTCCAAGGCCATGGAGCTGGCTTTCACGGCCGATCCCATCGACGCCGACGAGGCACTGCGCATCGGCCTGGTGTCGGATGTCGTGCCCGACGACGAACTGCGCGCGCGGGCCGACGGCCTGGCCCGCCGCATCGCCAGGCATCCCGCCCAGGCCATGCGCATGCACAAGCGCCTGCTGCGCGATGCGGAGCAACATACGCTGCCGACCCACCTGGACGTCGTGGCGGCGTTCCAGGCGATCGCCCACGTCTCGGAGGAACACCTCCAGGCGGTGCGCGACGCGCTGGGGTCGCTGGACGAGGGGCGCCGGCCGGGGCCTTAGCGGCCAGCGTCCTTGTCGAGCGCGATGCGCTGGGCCACCGCGAAGAGTTCGGGCGCCACCTGCTGGCGCAGGTTCTTTTCCGTCAGGCTGGCGCCCACGGCCATGGCGGCCAGGGCGAATTCCACGCCGTCGCCGGCGTGCACCGGCGTGGCGATGGAGGCGGTCTGGTTGGCCACCGGCGAGGCCAGGTAGCACCAGCCGTTCCTGTCCAGTTCCTGGAAGGCCGAGCGGGTGTCGGCGATCTGCCGCTGCATGCCCGCGCCTGCCTCGTCCTCGAGCTGTGCCAGCAGGGCGCGACGCTGTTCTTCGGGCTGCCCCCACAGATAGGCGCGTCCGGACGCCGAAGCGATCATGGAGAAGCGCGATCCGGTGGTCAGCCCCAGGCGAACCTTGCCCGACGGGACGCAATGTTCGACCACCAGCATGTGTAGCCGGTCGCGGGTGGTCAGCGTCACGTGGACGCCATAGCGTTGGGACAATTCGAGCATCAGCGGCCGTGCCGCCTGGGCAATGGGCAGGCGGCGCTTGACCGCGCGTCCCAACGCCAGGCAGGCGACATGCGGCTGGTAGACGTCGTTGCCCAGCGGTTGCAGGAAATGGTGGTTCAGCAGCGTCTGGACGAGCTTGTCCGTGGTCGCTCGCGTCAGGCCGAGCCTGTTCGAGATGTCGTCCAGCGACAGCCTGCGGTGGCGCACGTCGAACAGCCGGAGGATCTCCAGGCCCCGGCGCAGCGAATCGACCTGGATATCGGCGGCCTGGGGCGATTCGGGGGCCGGTTGGCGGGTCCTGACCATGCCTACTCCTGGCCGGCGCTGAGCTCGGCTTCCAGCCTGGCCTTGAGCGCCAGCAGTCCGGGGGCCACTTCCTGCTTCAGCCGCGCCATGGCCAGCGCGTTCGAGGGCGCGGCGCAGCCCAGCGCATAGGTGTGCGGTCCCTCGGGCGTATCTATCACGAGCGCCACGCCATTGGTTCCTTCCTCCAGCGTGCCCGCCGCCACGCAATAGCCCTGGCCGGCCATCTGGGCGACGGCGTGAGGCACTTCGCGGCTCAAGGATTCGCAGGCCGACGGATCCGCAACGCCGAGCTTTTCGAGATAGGCCAGGCGTTCGGCATCGCCCATGGCGCCGACCAGCGCCCGGCCCAGGGCCGAGCGGTCGATGCGCAGGCGCGAGCCCGCGCGCACGCGCAGCGTGAACAGCATCTCGCGGCTGTGGGCGACCTCGTTGCACACCATGCTGCTGGCGTCGGGGGAGGCCAGGACCACCGACACGCGGTGCTCGTCGGCGAACTGCTGCATCAGCGGCCTGGCCAGCACGACGAAATCGCTATGGGAGGCCGCGGCGAAACCCAGCGCGAGCACCGGCATGCCCAGGCGGTAGGCAGCCCGCTGGGCCGAGTATTCCAGATAGCCCGCTTCCAGCAGATTGGAGGTCAGCCGCGAGACGGTGGGCTTGGGCAGGTCGGTAAGCGCGGCCAGTTCGGAGTTGGTCAACCAGCCGTTCTCCGGCTCGAAAGCGGAGAGTATCGTGAGTCCGCGGGCCAGGACGCGGACGTCCCGGGTGCCTGGTTGCCGAGATGACGGGTTGGCGACGTTCTGCATGAGGCTGGGAAAGAAAATGGCCTCAATTGTATATGTGAACCTTCGCCGGATCGTGCAGGCGGGCGACCCGGATGCGCGCCCTTGCCATCAGTCCCACTCGGGCGCGAGCCCCTGGGGATCCACCTCGCGGCCATTGCGCTCCAGCGCGGCGATCCGCGCCATGTCGTCGGCATCGAGCCTGAGATCGCGGGCGAGCAGGTTGCCGGCCAGGTTCTCGCGCTTGGTGGAAGAGGGGATCACCGCATAGCCGAGCTGCAGCGCCCAGGCCAGCGCGACCTGCGCCACGGTGGCATGGTGCTTGGCGGCGATCGCGGCCAGTACCGGATCCTTCAGCACCTTGCCGTAGGCCAGCGTCATGTACGAGGTCACGGTGATGCCTTGTTCCTGCAGGAACGCGGTCAGCTTGCGGTTCTGCAGATACGGGCTGAGCTCGATCTGGTTGGTGGCGATCTCGCCCTTGCCGACCATCGAGATGGCTTGCTGCGTCAGCGCGATGTTGAAGTTGGAGATGCCGATCTGCCGGGTCAGGCCCTGCGCCTTGGCCTCGGCCAGCGCCGCCATGGTCTCGCTCAGCTCGACGCCGTTGCCCGGCGCCGGCCAGTGGATCAGGGTCAGGTCGACGTAGTCGGTGCGCAGCTTCTCCAGGCTGGCGCGCAGGCTGGGCGCCAGCTTGTCCTTGGCGTAGCTGTCGGTCCAGATCTTGGTGGTCAGGAAAAGGTCGGCGCGCTTGACGCCGCTCTGGGCGATGGCCTGGCCGACCTCGGCCTCGTTGCCGTAGATCTGCGCGGTGTCGACGGCGCGATAGCCCAGGTCCAGGGCGTTGCGCACCGAGTCGATGACGGTCTGGCCGGTCAGGCGGAAGGTGCCGACGCCGAAGGAAGGAATGCTCATGGAAGGTCTCCTGGATAGCGGGGGTATGGCTGGCATTTTGCCGCCTTTACCTTTGCGGATGAAGCGCGGTATAAGCCAAATACATTTGAATTAAAGTCAATAAAACGCGTGCGTTTCGTCGGGTTCTAGAATTCCTCTCGCAGTGTTCCTTCGGGCGCGGCCGTAAGCGTTTACGTCAACCAACGCATCACCAGCGGCACCCGTGGCCGGCTGGCCGACGAGCGCGGCGGCAAGTCGGGCATGTTCCGGGGCCTGGCCCTGTACGCGCTGGCTTCCCTGCTGTGCCTGGCGTCGGCGCTGCCGCTGCTGGGCGCGTTCTTCCCGCTGTATTTCCTGGCCAAGGGGTGGGAAGGCGCCGGTTATGGGCCGACGTGCTTCGGCCTGGGCTTCGACTTGACGGAGGCAAACCGGAGTTTCTAGAATGCTAGCAATCTAGCAAACAGGGTCGCCATGGCCGAGGAAGAGGTCAAGCAGTTCAACGTCTATCTGCCGGTCAGCCTGATCCGGCAGGTCAAGCATCACGCCATCGAATCGGAGTCCTCGCTCTCGGCCCTGGTGGCCGAGGCGCTGCGCGCCTATCTCGACGCGCAGCGGCCCGGGCGCCGATCTACCAGAAAGGAGAAGTGACATGAAGTCCGAGCGGATCGAAGCCGTGTTCCTGACCACCCACAACTGGGGCAAGGCTGCCAGGTTCTTCCAGGCCCTGGGCTTCAAGCTGGAGTTCGAGACCGACCACAACTCGGGCCAGCTGCGCAATGGCGACGGTCCTTATCTGTTCATCGCCGAGGTCCCTGAAAGCGAGAAACCCGAGTCGCAAATCGTGCTGAAACTGCCCGACGCGGACGCGTTCCAGCCCGAGCCCATCGTCGAGGTAGTCACGCCGTTCGAGGACACGCACTGGGGCACGCGGGACATGACCGTGCGCGATCCCGATGGTCGCGTCTGGCGCTTGCAGGCTCCAGCCCAGGCCGGAAAGTGAGTGGCGATCGTGACTGACGAACAGGATGTGGCGCCCGACAGCACCGCGGCGCGGGTAGCCTTGTGGCGCGCGCTGCATGTCGAGGTCGATGCACGGCCGCACGTGCTGGACGATGAAGTCGGCCTGCGCCTGCTGGCGCCGGAGCCGGGCTGGCAGCGCCGCGGCGACATGGACCAGGGGTTCACCCGGCCGTTTCGCGCGTCCATCGTGGGCCGGGCCCGTTTCATCGAGGACCTGGTCGTGGATCAGGCCGGCCGTGGCCTCGAGCAGTACGTGATCCTGGGCGCCGGGCTGGACAGCTTCGCGCAGCGCCGGCCCGAGGTGGCATCGCGGTTGCGGATGTTCGAAATCGATAGACCGGGGCCGCAGGAATGGAAACGGCGGCGGCTGGCCGAACTGGGCTTGGGGATACCGGAGTGGTTGCGCTTCGTGCCGGTCGACTTCGAGGCTGGCGAGTCCTGGTGGGACCGCTTGCTGGCGGCCGGGTTCGATGGCGGCAAGCCGGCGGTCGTGGTGTCCACCGGGGTCAGCATGTACCTGACGAAAGAGGCGAACGCCGCCACGCTGCGCCAGATGGCGACGCTGGCGCCAGGGTCGACGTTTGCGATGTCGTTCCTGCTGCCGCTGGACATGGCCG
The DNA here is from genome assembly GCF_038066655.1 of Pigmentiphaga sp. YJ18. Taxonomy (NCBI): domain Bacteria; kingdom Pseudomonadati; phylum Pseudomonadota; class Betaproteobacteria; order Burkholderiales; family Alcaligenaceae; genus Pigmentiphaga; species Pigmentiphaga sp. YJ18. The sequence continues at coordinate 526,217 of NZ_JBBUKU010000002.1, forward strand.
ATCCGCAAGTGCGTCCGGGCATGGAGATGGCGGAGAAGGGCGCGCGCGAGAGCGGAACGCCGTTCGTGAGCTTCTTCCTGCCGGCGCAGATCCTGGCGCTGGCCCGCGAGCAGGGATTCAAGGAGGCGCGCCACGTCTCGGCCGACGAGCTGGCCCGGCGGTATTTCTCCGGCCGCGCGGACGGCCTGCGGCCGCCGGCCAATGCCGAGGAACTGCTCGTGGCGACCACCTAGCCGGCCCTCGCAAGATCCGTTCACCATTGTTGTGAAAACCTGTTTCACAACGGTGCGGCAATCGCCGCGCATTGGGTTATTCTCGCGGCAACGCGAAGAACGGATCCCGCATGACCAGCTTCAGGACAGTGGGCGCGGCGGCGGTGGCTTTATCCCTGCTGGCCGGCTGTGCCCAGTACACCGCGCTGCCGCGCCCCGGCTACGAGTCGCGGGGTACCGAGGACATGTCCTCGGACCAGATGATGCAGACCGATTTCAATCGGACCCTGACCATCGCCATGCGTGACAACCTGTCCAGCCTGATGTCGCTGATGACCAAGCTCTACAAGCGCAACCCGCGCGAGTGGCGCAAGTCCGGCAAACCCAGCATGGAGTCCGCCGCCGAGACGGTCAGGCGGTCCATCGATGCCCACACGCCGCCGGCGGGGCTCCAGGGCCTGCGCGACGTCGAGATCCTGGCCGTGGCGCTCGATCCCGCCTACCCCGGCGATCGGGTCGCCGCCTTCATCTACGGCATGGCCGACACCATCGTCGCGGCGCACGACGGCAAGACGCGCTTCTATGCCTTCGACTTGCTGGATGGCGGCCGGGTCTACAACGCCGCCCGCAACGTCGAGGCCGCGGCCTGGCTGCTGGGCAGCCGGCGCGATGCGCGCGGCGAGCCGCTGCTGCTGGCCAACGAATGGACGGACACGCAGGCCAACCTGAGTTTCGAACGGGAGTTCGGCGCCATCATCGGGCGCCTGGACCTGATCGCCAATCTGCTGGGCGAGAATTCGCGCCGGCTGGGCATCAACTACGCGCAGAACCTGATGCTGTTTTCCTTCCTGCCGGTGCGCTAGGGCCGTCATTTGCGGTCGCGCGAGCCGCCGGCCTCGCGCCCGAGCAGCACGCGCTTGCGCTCCACGCCCCAGCGATAGCCCGACAGGTCGCCGTCGCGCCGGATGACCCGGTGGCAGGGGATGGCCACGGCGATGTGGTTGGCGCCGCAGGCCTGGGCGACGGCGCGTACGGCCCGGGGCGCGCCTATGCGCTGCGCGATCTCGGCATAGCTGGCGGTCCGGCCCGGCGGGATCTCGCGCAGGGCCTGCCAGACGCGTTCCTGGAAGGCCGTGCCGCGCACGTCCAGCGGCAGGTTCAGGCCGATGGAGGGCGCCTCGATGAAACCCACCACCTGGGCCACCAGACGTTCGAAGCCGGCGTCGCCGCCGATCAACCGGGCCTTGGGGAACCGGTCCTGCAGGTCGCGCACCAGCGCGTCCGGATCGTCGCCCAGCAGGATGGCGCAGATGCCGCGTTGGCTTTGCGCGACCAGGATGGCGCCCAGCGAGCATTGACCCACCGCGAAGCGGATGAGCGCGCCGGCGCCGCCCGCGCGGTAGTCGCGCGCGCGCATGCCCAGCAACTGGTCGGAGGCTTCGTAGAACCGGCTGTTGGAGTTGAACCCCGCCTCGTAGATGGCATCGGTGACCGAGGCATCGGCTTCGCCCAGTTCCTCGCGCAGCCGGCGGGCGCGCCGGGCCGAGGCATAGGCCTTGGGCGTCAGGCCGGTCTCCGCCTTGAATACCCGATGGAAGTGGAAGGGGCTCATACCCGCCCAAGCGGCCAGTTCCGCGAGGCCGGGCGGCGTCTCGGCGTTTTCGATCAGGCGGCAGGCACGGGCGATCAGCGCCGCGCGTTCGCGCGCGGCTTCGGGTCCGTCCTGCTGTCGCCGGCTGGCGCGGTAGCCGGCCGCCTCGGCGTCCCGGGGCGAGTCGAAGAATTCGACGTTGGCGCGGCGGGGCAGGCGTGTGGGCGAGCTGGGGCGGCAATACACGCCGGTCGTGCGCACGGCATAGACGAAGTGGCCGTCGGCATCGGCGTCGCGCGCCTGGACCGCCCGCCAGCGGGCGTCGTCGGTGGCATAGTCGGAGGGTGGGCGCGTACCCATGGCGGCTGTTCCGGGGGACGTGGTCATGTCATCAGGATAGAGAATAGTCCGGGCGCAAGCGCTCCGTTTCTTGCGCCCGAATCCGAGGTGTCATCCCGCGTTCCTGAACGTGAAGTTGATGCGCTGGCGGCCCAGGACCGGATGCGGGACGTCGGCCAGCGGCATTACGCCGTGGTAGCGCAGGCGGTCCGGGCCGCCCCAGACGGCGATGTCGCCGTGATGCAGTTCGAGCCGCGCCGCCTTGTCCGAACGCTGGTGGCCGCCGAACAGGAAGATCGCCGGCATGCCCAGGGACACCGAGACGATGGGGGCGTCGAGGTCGCGTTCGTTCTTGTCCTGGTGCAGCGACATCCGTGCGCCGGGCAGGTAGCGGTTGATCAGGCAGGCATCGGGCTGGAAGCGCGGAAAGCCCGCCGCGTCGGCCGCCTCTTGCGCCAGCGCGGCGAAAGCCTCCGGCATGGCGGGCCAGGGCAGGCCGGTGGCGGGGTCGGTGCGCGAGTACCGGTAGCCGTGGCGGTCGGTGGTCCAGCCCAGCGTGCCGCAATTCGTCAGTGCGACCGACATGGTGAAGCCGCCGGGCGTCACCATGTGGCGGAACGGCGCGGCGTCCGTGACGCGGGAGATGGCGGGCAGCAGTTCGTCCACGCGGGGCAGCGCGAAGCCGCGCAGCAGGAAGGCGCGCGGTCCCATGGGCACGGGCTGGCCGGAGATGGCGTCGGAGAAGAGATCGAATGTCTGCATGGTCCTGCGCTAGCGCGCGTCGTGGAAGATCAGGCCCACGGTGTACCGCCTGCCGCTGTGGACGCGGCTGACGCCGTGGCGCATCGCCACCTTGCGTACGCCGCCGCGCCGGCCCGGCGCCGGGCGCTGGTTGACGGCGAATACCACCGCGTCGCCCTGGCGCAGCGCGATGACATCGGCGCGCTGGCCGTCATTGGCGGTTTCCGTCATGACGAATTCGCCGCCGGTGAAATCGCGTCCCGGTTCGGACAGCAGGATGGCCACCTGCAACGGGAACACCCGTTCGCCGTAGAGATCCTGATGCAGGCAATTGTAGTCGCCGGCTTCATACGCCAGGATCAGCGGTGTCGGACGCAACTGGCCGGCCTCGTGGCAGTACGCCAGGAAGGTATCCAGGTCGCCGGGATAGCAGGCGGCTTGGCCCATCAGGCGGTTCCAACTATTGGCGATGGGCGCCAGCCGCGGGTACAGCGCATGCCGCAACGCGTGCAGCGGGGCGGGCAAGGGGTAGGCGAAGTATTTGTATTCGCCGCGTCCGAAGCCGTGGCGGCTCATCACGACGCGGCTGCGGTACAGCGCGTCCTGCGGGTAGCGCGCGGCAAGCCGGACACATTGCGCGGGTTCGAGTAGCGCGGGCAGAACCGCATGGCCTTGTTCGCCCAGCGTCCGCTCGATACCGTGCCAGTCGTACGCCGGCAGGCCGGGCGCGTCTGGCGCCTGCGAGTTGCGGCGGGGCGGAGAGCGGGATAAGGAGTGCATCGCGTGCGTCCGGTTGACAGGATCGGTCCAGTCTACGTCCGCCGCGCGACCGTCGACACTCCGCTCCTTGCGCTGGAATTCGCCCGCGTAAGGGCCCCTCATGCAATGCGTTTCGCTCCTGGAGGATTGCTCATGCCGTCGCGCGCCCGGCCTCCACCTTCATCTCCACCGCCGTTTCCATCGCGCGGTGGGCGTAGCAGGTGCGGGCGGCAACCAGCGGCAGCGGAGCCGCGGCCGATTCGTCGATGTCGCCGTTCAGGAAAACGTGGGTATCGAAGGCCGACGCGGTGCCCCGCGCGCCCTCGGCGCCGGCCGCGACCGTGTAGCGCGTGGTCTGCACCAGCGTGGTGGATGCCAGCGGCAGCCGGCGCACGTCGATGTAGCGGCAGAACTGCGTGTGATAGCAGAACGCGGTACCGACCGAGAAATAGGCGAGCGGGGTGGGCGCCAGTCGGCCGCTGCCGTCGCTGACCAGGGTCCAGCGGCTGGCCGCGCCGGCTTCGGGAAAACCGACGGTGGAATGGACGAGGCCGGTCGCCAGGTCCAGTGCGCCTTCGGCCTGCATGTGCCAGCCCACCGAGGCCGTGCTGTCGTTCTGCAGGACCATGCCCGCGGTGCCCGTGCCGGGCAGGCGCGCCAGGATGTCGGGGTGGGCCGCTTCGTCCGTGGGAACGAAGGCCGAGGCGTGGGCCGCGAGCGGATCGGTTTCCCGGTTGGCGCTGGGATGCAGGCCTTCCGCCTCGACGGGCCGGCCGTTCAGGTAGAGCGCGAAATGGCCTTCGCGCGGGGTCAACATGGCATCGACGGCGGGGGAAGCCGCCAGGGCCTCTCGCACGGCGCGGGCGATGGTGCCGGCGTCGGCGTCGGCGTCGGCGTCCAGATCAACCTGCCACGACAGGCCGTACACCAGGCCCACCGCTTCGCCCTTGACGAAAGAGCCCTTGGATGCGAACCCCTGGCGCACCCGCACGAACAGGCCGCGCAGCGCCAGGCCGTGCTCACGCGCCCGCGCCGCGATGCGCAACACGGCGTCGGCATGCAGCCCCGCGCCCCAGTGCATCAGCGGCGCGGGCGCCATGTCCGTGCCGCGCAGGTACTTGCCCTCGTCGGCGCTCAGCCGCCAGGTGCGGCCGCTGGAGATTTCGCGCACCAGTCCCTCTTTCTGGAAATGGCCGATGCCGATGATCTCGCACCGGTAAGTGTCGCTGCCCGCCTCGGAATAGGGCAGTCCTTGCGGGGCGGTGGCCGCGGCGAGGGGGAAGGCGGTGGGGTAGGGACTGGCTTCGAGCGGAACGGACGAACGGATAGACATGGCGGCCTTGAGTGGGTGATCAGTATGATTGACTGTACGTTCGTTCAGTTTTTTGTCGAATAGGGGATTTCCCGCCGTACCCAGGCTCGGCAGACTGTACGTACAGTCGGTCTTCCTCTACGCTAGGCGGTTTCTGATGGCGGAGCAGGCAACACGATGGGAAAGTCCGTGGCATCCCGGAGCAAGGAGCCGGCCGGAGCGGAACTGGCCCGGCGTGAACGGGTGATCGTGGCGGCGGAGCGGCTGTTCGCCGACGAGGGCTATCACGGCGTCTCGATGCGCGACATCGCCAAGGCGGCGGAAGTCGGCCTGCCCTTGATCGTCTATCACTTCGAAACCAAGCTGGGGCTGTACCGGGCCATCTTCGAGTACCGGCGCGACCTGTTCGATGAACGGCTGCGGCAGCTCGAACGGATCGATTTCGATGCGCCCGACGTGCTGGGGCATATCGCCACCGCCTTCGTCGGTCCCATCATCCGCAGCCATGCGACGCCCGAGGGCCGGGAGTACGCGCGCCTGGTCGTGCGCGAGGCCTCCGATCCGCAGGAAGAGACCCGCGGCATCATCGAACACTACTACGATCCCATCGCCAAGGCCTACATCGCGGCCACGCGGCGCGCATTGCCCGAGGCCTCGCACGAATACCTGTGCTGGGCCTACATGTTCGCGGTGGGAGCGCTGGTGATGAGCGTGTTCGACCACCGCATCGCCCGGTTGTCGGACGGCGCGTTCACCGCTATCGACGTCGAGACCAAGACCCGCATGCTGGCCGCCTTCATCGCCGATGGCTTGCGTGCAGGCGCGCGGCTGAGGTAGGGGCGGCGATTTGTCTGTGGTCCGCGTGTGTTTTACCCTGTGGCGTCATGAGCGGGCGCAGGCCCCGCCTTTCACCTTCCTTTTCATCCAGGAGACCCCCTAGTGGTTCGACTCGCGACGACAGCATGCACACTTCCCCTGCAATCCCACCGCGACGTCTCGCTGAGTCGCCGCAGGCTGTCCAAGCCCTGGTTGGCCCACTTCGCGTTCCTGATCCTGCTGCTGTTGGCGACACTGGCGTCGGCCCGCGTCGCGATGGCCGCGCAAGCCGCCGCGGCGCCCACGCCGGCCGCGCTGGCCGACCTGCTCGAGAACCCGGACAGCCGCAAGGCGCTGATCGACCAGTTGCGGGCGCACGAGCCTGGAACCGGTACGAAGCAAGCCGGGGCGGAGGCCTCCGATGCGCCGCCGGCTCACGCGTCCCCCACGCTGCGCGCACGGCTGGCGGACGGCACGCAGCGCTTCCTGTCGAGCCTGGTTGCTGATCTGGGGCAGGGCGCCGCGGACCTGCGCGCCATGGCCGAAGGCGACGGCCCGTCCATGGATAGCAACGAGGCGCGGGCATTGCAGCCGCTGGCCATGTCGGTCGTGACGGCCATCGTCGCCTTCGTGCTGCTGCGGCTGGTGGCGTTGTGGATCTACCGGCGCATCGACGATTGGGTGGCGGGCCTGGGATGGGATGCCACGGCATCGCCACGGGCCGATGCGCCCGTTGGCATGCCGGTCCTGTACCGGCGCGCGGGCGCGATCATCGGCGCGGTGGTGATCGATGCGCTGGTGGTGCTGCTGGCCGCCGCGGCGGCGTACGCGGCCGGCGTCCGGGGCGGTCCGGACGGCGTCGCCGTCGATCCGCTGGTGGCCGTGTTCCTGAAGGCCTTCCTGGCGGTCGAGATCACCAAGGTCCTGGTCCGCACCGTGTTCTCGACGCGCTATCCGCACCTGCGCCTGCTGCCGATGTCGGACGAGATGGCCCGCTACTGGAACCGCTGGCTGATCGTGCTGGTCATGGCGGCGGGCTACGGCACCATGCTGGTCGATCCGGTGCTGGCGGCGGCGCTGTCTCCCGCGCTGGGCCGGCTGGCCGCGCTGGTGATCATGCTGGGCGTCTACGTGTACGCGGTGGGCGTGATCTGGCGCAACCGCCAGCGGGTGCGCGAGAAGCTCGAACACAGCGGTTCGCGCAGGACGACCTTCCTGGGCACGTCGCCGCGCCTGCTGGCGCGCGTCTGGCACTGGCTGGGCATCGGGTACTTCACCGTGCTGCTGGTGGTCAGCCAGATCGATCCGGCCAATGCGCTGCCGTTCATGGTGGCCGCCACGCTTCAGACTCTGCTGGCGACCGGCGTGGGCAGCCTGGCCATCGTGCTGCTGAACGCGCTGCTGGCCAAGCCCGTACGCGTGTCCGACGAGCTGCGCGCGCGCCTGCCCATGCTGGAGAACCGGCTGAACTCCTATGTGCCCGCGACCATCCGCTTCGTGGGATGGGCGGTCCGCATCGTCGTGGTGCTGCTGGTGCTGGATGCGTGGCGCGCCTTCAATCTGTCGCGATGGATCGCCTCGGACGCCGGCGCGGCGGCCATAGGCGTGGCGGTGAACGTGGCCATCGTGCTGCTGGCCGCGGCGCTGGCGTGGACGGTGGTGGCCAGCATCATCGAGCATCGGCTGAACCTGCGCGAGGGCGGGCGCATGCCCACCGCGCGCGAGAAGACGCTGCTGTCGCTGTTCCGCAACGCGGCGCTGATCGTGATCGTGACCATGACGGTGATGGTGGTGCTGTCGCAGATAGGCATAGACGTGGCGCCCCTGATCGCGGGCGCCGGCGTGGTCGGCCTGGCCGTGGGCTTCGGCGCGCAGAAGCTGGTGCAGGACATCATCACCGGCGTCTTCATCCAGCTCGAGAACGGCATGAACGAGAACGACGTCGTGCAGGTAGCCGGGGTGTTCGGTACGGTCGAGAAGATGACGATCCGCTCGGTGGGCATACGGACGCTGGACGGCGGCTACCACCTGGTGCCGTTCTCGTCGGTGGACGTGGTGTCCAACCACATGCGGGACTTCTCCTACCATCTGGGCGAGTACACGATCGCCCACCGGGAAAGCATCGACGATGCCATGCAACACATGCGCAACGCGTTCGCGGAACTGATGACCGACGAGGCGCTGGCGCCGGAGATCCTGGAAGACATCAGTATTCCAGGCGTCACCGCGGTCAACGAGAAGGGCGCGACCATACGGGTCCTGATCAAGACCCGGCCGGGCATGCAGTGGGCGGTGCAGCGCGCCTACAACCGCCTGGTGAAACAGCACTTCAACGCCGCCGGCATCGAGCTGCCCTATCCGCACATGGTGGTCTACTTCGGACAGGACAAGCAGGGCGCGGCGCCGCCGGTGCGGGTGGCCATGGAAGGGGGGCCGGCCGAGGCGAGCTGATCCCCGGCCTTCAACCCGCCAGCAGCCAGCCTCCCAGCGCCGCCAGCGCCACCACCAGGACGGGCGGCACGCGGCCCAGGACCAGCAATCCGAAGGCGGCCAGCGCCAGCGCGAAGTCGGCGCGGCCGTGGATGGCGCTGGTCCATACCGGGTCGTACAGCGCCGACAGCAGGATGCCTACCACGCCGGCGTTGACGCCGGCCAGCGCGGTCTGGATGCCGCGGCGCTGGCGCAGTGGTTCCCAGAAGGGCAAGGCACCCGCCAGCACCAGCAGCGCGGGCAGGAAGATCACGGCCAGCGCGGCCAGGCCGCCGGCCCAGCCGTGCAGTGGGCCAAGGGACACCGCGCCCAGGTAGGCGGCGAAGGTGAACAGCGGCCCGGGCACGGCCTGTGCCGCGCCGTAGCCCGCCAGGAAATCCGCGTTGTCGACCAGGCCCGTGGGTACGACCGTGGCTTGCAAGAGCGGCAGCACCACGTGTCCGCCGCCGAAGACCAGCGCGCCGGCGCGATAGATGCCATCGAAGAACGCGACGAGCGAGGAACCGCTGGCGGCGGCCCAAACCGGCAGCGCCGCCAGCGGCAGCGCGAACAGCGCCAGGGCGGCGATACCGGCGCGGCGGGAGATGGGATAGGAATGCGGATGCGCGGGAGTGGGCGCGGGCAGGTCCAGCAGCCATCGGCCGAGCAGCCCGCAAGCCACGATCGCGCCGATCTGTCCCGCCGCCGAGGGCAAGGCCAGCGTCGCCAGCGCGGCCAGCATGGCCAGTCCCGCTCGTGTCCGGTCCGGGCATAGCGACCGGGCCATGCCCCAGACTGCCTGCGCGACCACCGCCACGGCCACGACTTTCAGGCCGTGCACCCAGCCGGAGGCGGCCAGATCGGGGTAGCCGGCCATGCCGTAGGCGAACAGGATCAGGACCAGGGCCGAGGGCAGGGTGAAGCCCAGCCACGCGGCCAGCAGGCCGGGCCAGCCGGCGCGCCGCAGTCCCACCGCCATGCCGACCTGGCTGCTGGCCGGCCCGGGCAGGAACTGGCACAGGGCCACGAGATCCGAGTAGCTGCGATCGTCCAGCCAGCGGCGGCGTTCGACGAATTCGGTACGGAAGTAGCCCAGGTGCGCGATCGGTCCGCCGAAAGAACTCAGCCCCAGCCGCAGGAAGACCAGGAATACCCGCCAGGCGCTGTCGCGCGAGTCGTCGTGTCTTGCCGGGGGCGCGTCGGTGGGCATGGTCGTCAACGTGGGGAGGGTTTTCGTGAGGGCTTGCCGGTGCCTTCGTGCGCGCGGACGAAGTCGATGAAGGCCCGCAGGGGCGACGGCAGGTGCCGGCGGCCGGAATAATAAAGGAAGGGGCCGGTGAACGGGCGCCACCAGGACTTGAGCACGGGCTCCAGCGCGCCGCTGTCCAGGTCGGGCTGCAGCCAGCCCTCGAACAGGTGGATGATGCCCAGGCCGTCTCGCGCAGCCTGGACGGCCAGTTCGACGCCGCTGCCCAGGCTGACCAGCAGCGGCCCGGCGGGCTCCACGCGCAGCACTTCCCCCTTGCGTTCGTACTCCCAGGCGGGCATGGCGCCGCTGGAGAACTGGCCGCGCAGGCAGACGTGGCCGAGCAGGTCGCGCGGATGCGTGGGCCGGCCGCGCGCCGCCAGGTAGGCGGGCGCGGCGGCGGTGGCGAAGCGCTGCCAGCGCGGCCCGATGGGAATCGCGATCATGTCCTGCTCCAGCCGCTCGTCGTAGCGGATGCCGGCGTCGCAGCCCGCGGCCAGCAAGTCGACGAAGCCGTCCTCGACCACGATTTCCAGCTTGATGTCGGGATAGGCTTGCAGGAAGGGGGTGACGAGGGGGGCAAGCACCAGCCGCGCCGCGCTGAGCGGAACGTTCAGGCGCAAGGTCCCGGCGGGCCGGTCGCGGAACCCGTTGACGACGTCGAGCGCGGTTTCCACTTCGCCCAACGCGGGGACCAGCCGTTCGACCAGCCGGGCGCCGGCCTCGGTCGGCGTCACGCTGCGGGTGGTGCGATGGAGCAGCCGGACACCCAGCCGAGCCTCCAGCCGCCGCACCGCTTCGCTCAGGCTCGAGGCCGAGGTGCCGCTGGCGCGGGCGCCTTCGCGAAAGCCCCCGGCGCGAACCACGGCCAGGAAGGCGAACAGGTCTTGGAGCGGTGCTTGCATTGTGCGGAATTCCGTACAGCCTGTGCTGATTACACCAGATTATCGATCGAAGCGGCTGTGTCTATAGTGTGATCCATCCACGCTTTCCGGAGAAATGCCATGACCGATCTGCAAGCAGCGGGCAGTTTTGCCCTGGGGGACCGACCCGTGCGCCGCATGGGCTACGGCGCGATGCAACTGGCGGGACCGGGGGTGTTCGGGCCGCCGCGGGACCGCGCCCGGGCGCTGGCGGTGCTGCGCGCCGCGGTCGAGGCCGGCGTCGACCATATCGATACCAGCGACTTCTACGGCCCCCACGTCACCAACCAGTTGATCCGCGAGGCCCTGCATCCCTACCGGGACCTGACCATCGTGACCAAGGTCGGCGCCGTGCGCGGGCCCGACGCTTCGTGGAATCCGGCGCAAAGCCCCGAACAGCTCACGCAGGCCGTGCACGACAATCTGCGCAATCTGGGCCTGGACGTGCTGGACGTGGTCAACCTGCGCATCATGGGGGACGTGCACGCGCCGTCCGAAGGGTCGATCGAGCAGCCGTTCACCGCGCTGGCGCAATTGCAGCGGCAGGGGCTCATCCGCCACCTGGGCCTGAGCAACGCCACGGCCGCGCAGGTGGCCCAGGCCCGGCGCATCGCCCCGGTCGTGTGCGTGCAGAACCATTACAACCTGGCGCACCGCGCCGACGACGCGCTGATCGATCAACTGGGCGGCCAGGGCATCGCCTACGTGCCGTTCTTCCCGCTGGGCGGTTTCTCGCCGCTGCAATCGGGCATCCTGACCCGCGTGGCGCAGCGGCTGGAGGCGACGCCCATGCAGGTCGCGCTGGCCTGGCTGCTGGCGCGCGCGCCCAACCTGCTGCTGATACCGGGAACGTCTTCGCCGGAGCATCTGCGGGAGAACCTGGCGGCGGCCGCGCTGACGCTGCCCGCCGATGCGATGGCGGACCTGGACGGCATCGCGGCGCAAGCGCGGGCGTAGGCCGCGCGGGCACGGCGGCGAAGATGCGTTATCGTCGCGGGTGGATCCCATTCATGCCCCCGACAAGACCCCGCGTGAGAACCGATAGCCGCCTTTCCCGGATGCTGCACGTGCTGCTGCACATGGCCAGGGACGACCAGCCCGTGACGTCCGCCCAGATCGCCCGGATGCTGGGCACCAATGCCGCCGTGGTGCGCCGGACCATGGCGGGCCTGCGCAAGGCGGGCTACGTGCAGTCCGAGAAAGGCCACCATGGCGGCTGGCGGCTCGATTGCGACCTGGCCGGCGTCACGCTGCTGGACATCCACCGAGCGGTGGGCGGGCCCAGGGTCTTCGCGATCGGCGCGGACCACGCCCATCCCGATTGCGCGGTCGAACGCGTGGTCAACGCCGCGCTGGCCGACGCGCTGGAAGAGGCGCAAGCCTTGCTCGTCCGGCGCCTGGGCGCGGTGACATTGGCCGATCTGGCCCGGGAATTCGACCAGATCTGCCATGCGGCCTCGTGGGGCCTGGCGGACCACCCGCAGTCTTGAACATGCCCCGGTAGGGATGGCCCCGCGCGCCGAAGGGATATCGAGGCCTTGCCGCGAATCTTTATGTATCATTTAAAGGTACATGAATTCGACAGAGCATGGAGAGCGATATGGACCACGACGTGATCATCATCGGCGGAAGCTACGCCGGGCTTTCTGCGGGCATGCAACTGGCCCGCGCCCGGCGCCGCGTGCTCGTGATCGATGCCGGCGAGCGCCGCAACCGGTATGCGCCGCTGTCCCATGGTTTCCTGACGCGCGACGGCGAGGCGGGAGCCGACATCGCCGCCATTGCCCGGGACCAGTTGCTCAGGTACGAGACAGTGGAGTGGCTGGATGCTCGCGTGGACGCGGTGGCCCAGGCAGGCGAGGGCTTCGCGGTGTCGGTGGGCGCGCAGGTGCGCACGGCGCGGCGCCTCGTGCTCGCGACGGGCGTGAAGGACGAATTGCCGGACCTGCCGGGACTTGCGCCGCGCTGGGGCATCCATGTGTTCCATTGTCCGTATTGCCATGGCTACGAGTTGCAGCAGGGCCGCATCGGCGTGCTGGCCTTGTCCGAGATGTCCATGCACCAGGCGATGATGCTGCCTGACTGGGGAGCGACGACGCTGTTCCTGAACGAGGCGTTCGAGCCCGATGCCCAGCAGCTCGCGCTGCTGGCCGGGCGCGGCGTGGCCCTCGTGCGGGGACGGGTGGCGCGGCTGGACGGTGAAGGCGTGGCGGTGATCATGGGCGACGGCGAAGTCCATGCGCTGGATGGACTGTTCATCGCGGCCCGGGTCCGGTCCTCGGGATTGGCCGAGCAACTGGGCTGCGTGATGGAAGAGGGCCCGTGGGGCAGCACGATCAAGACCGATACGACCAAGGCCACCAGCGTGCCGGGTGTGTTCGCGTGCGGCGATACGGGCCGGCCCGCCGGCTCGGTGGCGGCGGCGGTGGGCGATGGCGCGATGGCGGGCGCCGCGGCGCATCGCTCGCTGATGTTCGGGTTGTAGAAGAGCGGCAGGGCCGTCAGGCCCCGGTGTGCGCGGGCCAGGCGGCCACCAGCACCAGCAGGACGGCGGCCAGCGCATAGGGCACGCCTGGACTGGCCTCGTACAGCAGGGTGCCGGCCAGCGGGCCCAGGACGATGCCCAGTCCTTGCGCGGCGCCCACCGATCCGGCGGCCGCGCCTTGTTCATGCGCCGCCACGGCGTTCGAGGCCATCGCGGCGAATGCGGGAAACATCCAGCCCATGCCCGCCGCGGCAACGAAGAAAGCGGCTTCCAGCATGGCCCCGCTGCTGGCCAGCGGCACGGCGCCGAAGCCCGCCGCGCTGACCAGCGCGCCGGCGCGGATCAGGCGCTGCGTGCTCCAGCCCAGGCGGCGCACCGCCAGCTGCGCGACGATGAGCGCCACGCCCACCATGGCCAGCGCCAGGCCGGCGGTGCGCGCGGCGGCCTCGGGCGCCAGGCCCAGTTGGTCGATCGCGAAGAAGCCGACGGTGATCTGCGCCATGGAGACGCAGAACATGCAGACGAAGGCCACCGTCATCGGCCGGCGCAGCCTGGGTTCGACCAGGCGCAGTGCCGTCGTGGCGGTGCCATGGGCGGGGGGCGAATCGGGCAGCGCTTTCCACAGCAGGCCCAGGCCGAGCAGCGGCAGCAGCGCGATCAGGGCCAGCGGCAGCGACAGGCCCAGCGGTGTGAGCGCCGCGACGATGGCCGGTCCCAGCACGAGGCCGATGGCATTGGCCGCGCCCAGCGAGGCCATGGCGGCGGCTCGCCGTTCGGCGGGCAGGTGATCGGCCACCAGCGCCTGGCTGACCGAGGGGATCGCGGCGAAGAACGCGCCCACCGCGCCCCGGGTCAGGACGAGGCCGGCGAAGACCAGTCCGGCGGCGGGAAAGAAATAAAGCGAGGCGATGGCGACGGCGCACATCGCCCAGTAGCTCAGGGCGAAGCCGCCCACGCCCGCAAGCAGCACGCGCCGCCGGCCCAGCCGGTCGCTGGCGGCGCCCCAGGTCCGGGCCAGCAGCATCCACAGCACGCCGCCCACGGTGATGACGGCGCCGGCCTGCCATGCCGCCAGATGCAGCAATCGTGCGACGGGGCCGATGACCGAGACGAAGCCCATCATCGCCATGGTGCAGGTCATGTAGGCCGCCAGCAGGGGGCGGAAGTCGAAGGCCGGGCCGGCTTGCGGGGCCGGCGCGGCGGGGGCGGGTATCGGAGTCATGGCGGCGACGCGTGATGTCAACAGGAGCGCAGCGCCGCGGCGAAGGTATCGGTCAGCCGGCGCACGATGCGCGCGCGCTGCGCGGTGGCGCCGCGCGCGACGGCGTCGTCGGCCAGTCCATGCATGGAGTGGAACATCATGATCGCCATGGCGCGGCTGTCGGCCACTTGCCAGGCTCCGGCCGCGGCACCGGCTTCCAGCAGGGCTTCCAGCTGGACGATGATGGGGTTGTCCTTCATGAGTTCGCGGCTGGCCGGATGGGGATCGTGGAACAGCATGTCATGCAGCATGACCTGGTCCAGCAGTCCATCCAGCATGGCGGAGAACCAGGCGCGCAGCCGGGCGTTCCATCCCTTTTCGCCGGGGGCCGCGCGGCGCCGCACGGCCGTATCCACGCGCAGGCAGAAGCCCTGGATGAAGCGTTCCCTGAGCGCGCCCAGCAGTTCTTCCCGAGAGGAAAAATACAGGTAGAACGTACCCTTGGAGACCTGGGCGCCGGTGGTGATGTCGTCGACGCTGGTCTGGACCACGCCTTTTTGCAGGAAGAGGCGTTCGGCCGCGTCCAGCAGCTCGACGCGCCGGTTCTGCGGCGCGCGCACGCGCGGCCGCTGGCCTGGATCGTGACCTTGCATGACGAGCCTCTTATCCGTTGACGAGCGAATGACGGCTTCCAATTAATGAGAATCGTTTTCGTTAACGGATAATGACCGCCGGTCATTAACTTGTCAAGCCCGGAAGCGATGCCCGGACAGGCGCAGCCGGCGCCAGCCGATGACGAGGCCGGTGGCGCTCAACGCGATGCCGCCCAGGCTGAACAGGATCAGGACCGCGTCCCACAGCGGCCGGCGCTCCAGCAGCGGCAGCCAGTCCCAGCTGTGCAACATGGCGAACAGCCAGCGCGAGGCGCGGCGCGGGCGGTCGGTGCTGTTCAGGATGGAGCCGGTGTACGGGTCGAGGTGCACCCAGGTCGCGGCGGGATCGTCGAACTCGATGCGCCAGACCGGCAGCGGTTTGTCGCCGCCGCCCGTCATGGTGTGCGGAGCCCGGTCGTAGTAGTGGAGGTCGTAGCGGTCGAGCACCCGGATGCGGGCTAGGGGAGCGGGCATGAGTTCCGTCGCCGCGCGGCGCAGTTCGTCCGGGTCCAGGTTGACGGCCTGCGCGGTCCGGGCGTCGAGCAGCGCGGGGCGGCCGGCCGGGCCGTAGGCCAGGACGAGTTCGTGCCCCAGGCGATGGACCCAGCGCAGCTCGCGGACGTTGCCGCCGGCCAGCAGCGCCTGCACGGGAGCGGCACCGGCGGGCATCGCGTCCGTGTCGCCGTACACGGCGGCCACGGAAGGCCCGCCGCGGCCGCTGCTGAACAGGCCCCACGGATTCATGGACATCAAGCCGCTGAATATCCAGGTGAGCGTGGTCAACGCGAATGCCAGTCCCGCCAGATGATGCCAGCGCATCATGCCGGCCCGGTACGGCGAGCGCGAGCCGCTGCGGTAGGGGCGGGCGAAGCGCCAGCGCAGCAGCCCGACGATGGTGCCGGTCAGCGCGACGGCGATGCCGGCGATGGACAGGCCATCGACGATGGCGGCCCAGTGGCGGTCGAAGAAATTGCCGCGGAATGGATAGAGCCAGTGGATCCACGCGCCCCCGTAGTTCCAGGCACGCTCGGTACGCGTCGCATCGCGCACCACTTCGCCGGTGTGGCTGGAGACGTACAGTAGCGTGCCCGCTTCGTCGTCCAGTTGCACCCGGTGCAGCGGCCGGTGCGGGTCCAGGGCACGCGAGTGCGTGTGCGCGTCCTCGTCCACCAGGCCCGCATAGCGCGCCTGGACGGCGCCGCCGGCATAGGCGGCCGCGCTGGCCACGGCATGCTCGGTATCGATCGCGCGCAGCAACGTTCCGGTCGCGGCGTCGATGGCCACGGGCGCGCCGGCCCGCGAGCCATCCGCCAGCGTGGCCAGGTAGACCGGCCGGCCGGCGCTGGCCGCCGACAGCCGCAGGTTTTTCGGTGCCGAGTCGATGCCGGCCGCCGCCAGCGCCTGCGCGGGCCCGAGCAGAGGCGCCGCCGGGTCCAGCGCGGGAAGGTGTTGCAGGCGCTCGGCCGCGGTGAGCTTGGGATAGCCGACGTACATCATGACCACGCCCGAGGCGAACCACATCACGAAGAACGCGCACATCACGATGCCCAGCCACCGATGCAGCAGATAGAGCCAGCGCTTGAGGCGTGTACGCATGGCCGTCTCCTAGAAAGCGATCCGCAGGCTGACGTCGGCGGTGCGCGGTGCGCCCAGGTAAGCCATGGTCGGTGTCATGTTGGCCGCATAGACCTTGTCGGTCAGGTTGCGGATGCGCGCCACGATCGCGGTCCGGCGGTCGATGCGGTAGCTCACCCCCAGGTCCACCAGCAGGTAGGCGGGCCAGGACACGGTGTTGGCCGCGTCGGCGTACACGCGGCCCACGCGGCGCAGTCCTAGGCTGGCCTGCAGCGCGGGCGTGACGGCATAGGACACCCACAGGTTGGCGACCGTGGCCGGCGTGTTGGTCGGGCGTTTGCCCGCCAGCGACACGCCGCCCTGGGTGTAGTCGTCGTAGCGCGCGTCCACGTACGCGATGTTGCCCTGGATGGACCAGCGCCGGTCGGGCTGCAGGCCCACGGCCAGTTCCAGCCCCCGGGACGACTGCTCGCCCACGAGCACGGTCAGGCTGCTGTCGTTCGGATCCTGGCTGGCGATGTTCCGGCGCGAGATGCGATAGGCGGCCAGCGTGGCCGTTCCCTTGCCTTCCCAGAAATCCAGCTTGCCGCCCACCTCGGCCTGGCGGCCCGAGGTCAGTTCGCTGTTGTTGCGCACGTCCGCGAACGAGGCGGTGGACAGCACGCCCGACGGTGGATCCGCGGCGGTGGCGTACTGCGCGTAAAGCGCGGCATCCTGGGTGACGTCCCAGACCAGGCCGATGCGCCCGGTGGTCGGGTGGTAGCCGCGGCGGAACGCGGCGGGGTTGGCGGCATTGATCTCGCGCCGGTTGGTCAGGTCGAGCTGGATGCGCTCGTGGCGCAGCGCGGTGACCAGGTGCAGGTCCGGCCGCAGCGCGGTACGGTTCTCTGCATAGACCGCCAGGGTGCGTACCTTGTTGTCGCGGTCGGGCCGGAAACCCGGCGACATGCCGGGAATGTCGAAGAAGCGCTCGGTGCCGTAATCGTAGGGATTGACCGTGCCGATCGTGCTGGACAGGCTGTTCGGAAAGCGGGTCTGGCGGTTCACGCTGGCATCGACGCCGAAGGCCCAGTCGCTTTTCCTGCCGGCGATCTCGCCGTGGTAGATGCCGTCGATGCGGTTGCCCACCAGGTGCTGGTCGTGCCGTTGCAGCAGCGCGCTCGACCGTATGACCTGGGTGTTGTCGGCGTTGAAGCGATAGTTCTCGACGTTGCGGTAGTCGCGCAGGGCGTCGTAGACGTAGAAGGTGTTCCGCCATTGCAGCTTGTCGCTGACCCGCCACTCGGCGATGGAACGCAGCCACTGCACGCGCTGGATGTACACGCCGTCGGCGCTGTTGTAGTTCTTGAAGCGGGTGCCTTCGTCGATGCTCGCGGTGCCGGCGATCGGGTTCAGCAGCGGCGTGCCCCAGTAGGGGCGGTCGACATGCTCGTGCTGGTACTCGTAGGCCAGGGTGTGGGTGAAGCCGTTGCCGAAGTCGGACAGCACCGAGGCCGCGAGCTGCGTGGCGCGCGTGCCGGTGCCGTCGACCCAGCTGTCGGCGTCGCGATGGTTGATATCCAGGCGCAGGTAGTGGCCGGGGCCGCCGGCCTCGCCCGCGATGCGCCGGTTCAGTCCGACCGAGGCTTCCTTGAGTCCGTTGCTGCCCAGCCGCAACTGGCCTTCCGAGATGTCCTCGCGCCGGGCCAGCTTGGTCACATAGTTGATCGATCCACCCACCGCGCCGGCGCCGAACAGGAAGCTGGACGGGCCGCCGATGGCTTCGACGCGCTCGTAGATCCAGCTGTCCACGGGACGGGCGGCGATCGAGTACTGGACGTTGATGCCGTTGAACAACTGGCTGATGGAGCCGGTGCCGAAGCCGCGATAGCTCACGCCCACGTTGCCGGGCGCATCGTGGGCGGTCACACCGGGGATGGCGCGCAGGATCTCCTGCGTGTTCTGCGCGCCCCGCGCATCGATCGTGGCGCGATCGACCACGGTGACCGAGGCGGGGGTCTCGCGGGCGGTCAGGCCGAGATTGCTGGCGGCCGCGGCGGGCGTGTCGAGGTTGAGCTTGCCGTTGGGCCGGTCGGCGCTGCTGCTGACTTCGATGGCGGGCAGGGCCTGTTCAGGGGCGGCCTGGGCATGAGCGGGCGCCACAAGCGACTGGCAGGTGGCGAGCAGGCCGGCGCACAGGGGGCCGGACAGGGATGGGCGCGGCGCGGCGCGATGCGCGCGCCGGCGCATCGGAGAAACGGTGGGGAACACGAACGACTCCTGGTCGGCCGCGCGCGCGGCGCGGCTGGGCGAAGCGGCGCTGCCACGCGGGCAGGCCGGGCGGGGTCAGGAAACGGACGTGGAAGGCGGGGCGCGGGAGGGCGGCGGGCGCGAGATGGGCGCCGTGCCCAGAAGCGGAGCGGGAGGAAGCGCTGGCGCCTCGGCCGAGACGACGAGGCCCACCAGGACGAGACCGCCACGGGGGGAGGGCAGTGCGACGGCGGCATGGAGCCGGCAATACGGGCAGTCGGCAGGCGTCGTGGCCGAGTCGTCCTGCGATGGCTGGGAGCCGTCGTCCGACAGCTTGATCAGTTTCGGACCGTAGACGCTGCAAAGCTCGACCCAGGCATCGTTGGGCCGGGCCAGCGTATTGGCGATGGCCGGCGCCAGCATCCCCCAGAGCAGCGCGAGCAGGACCAGCATCGCGATGCCGCGATGGCGGTCCTGGCTGGTGGATCGGAGGAAGGGCCGATGCATGCTCGAGTCGCGGGACGATCAGGCCCGGGGGCCTGGGAGACGCGGCAGTATGGGCAGGAAATCCGGTGGCGTCAATTTGGGCCTGCAGCCGGGCCCTTGGGCGGTCCCGCCCCGGTCTGCTATCTCGCTCGGATACCTTCTGTTACGATCGCCGTCGATTTTTCAAGGATGCCCCATGGCTTCGTATTTCATCGAACCGCGTGTCGCTCGGCTGGCGGCGCTGGCCGCCGCGGTGCTGCTGCTTGCCGGCTGCGGCGGCGACGGGGCCATCGCGCCCGAGACCGCCTGTGCCGGGCGCGTCAACGACACCGAAGACAAACTCTTGGCGTGCATGACGCTCGACGGCGTCATGAGCCATCTGCGGGAGTTCGACCGCATCGCCAGGGCGAACGGGGGCCATCGGGCTTCGGGATCGCCGGGCTACGAGGCCTCGGGCGCCTACGCGGAGCGCGTGCTGCGTGACGCCGGCTATGCCGTGACCCGCTCGTCATTCGACTTCGTCAGGTACGAGAACCTGGGGGCGAGCGTGCTGCGCCAGGTCGGACCCGGGGCCGCGGTGGATTTCGCGCATCGGGTCATGGACTATTCCGGTTCGGGCGATGTCTCGGCGGCGGTGGGCGTCGTCGGTGGCAGGGGGTGCCGCGCCGACGACTTCGCCGGATTCCCGCCGGCCAGCATCGCCCTGATCGAACGCGGGGATTGCAGCTTCGACCAGAAGATCGGGCTTGCCGAAAAGGCGGGTGCCGTGGGGGCCGTGGTCTACAACAACGCGGAAGGCATGGTCCATGGCGCGTTGAGCCCGCGGGCTGGCGTCGATATCCCGGTACTGGAGGCAACCCAGACCCTGGGCCGGCAACTGGCGGCGACGCCCGGCCTGGTGCTGCGGGTGGCGGCCTCGACTCGGCGCGATCCCGCGACCACCTTCAACCTGGTCGCCGAGGGCCGCAGTGGCGACGAGAACCACGTGGTCATGGTGGGCGGGCACCTGGATTCGGTGCAGGCCGGCCCGGGCATCAACGACAATGGCAGCGGATCGGCGGCCGTGCTCGAGACCGCGGTGCAACTGGCGCGCACGACGACGCGGTACAGGCTGCGCTTTGCCCTGTGGGGCGCCGAGGAAGAAGGCGTGCTGGGCTCGGCCGACTACGTCGGCGGGCTGGCGCCCGAGGCCCTGGCCAAGATCGCGATGTATCTGAACTTCGACATGATCGGATCACCCAACCCGGGTTATTTCATCTACGACGGCGACAACTCCGATGGCCGCAGCCAGGGGCCGGGGCCGGCCGGCTCCGAGGTGATCGAGCAGACCTTCGAGCGTTTCTACGCCGCCCGGAACACGCCGTTCAAGGGAACGCCGTTCGACGGCCGTTCGGACTACGGCCCGTTCATCGAACTGGGCATTCCCGCGGGCGGCATTTCCTCGGGCGTGGACGAGATCAAGACCGAGGCGGATGTCGCGCTATGGGGCGGCAAGGCCGGCATCACGTTCGATCCCTGCTACCACGCCGCCTGCGACGACCTGGCGAACCTGGATCCGGCCGCGCTGGAGTTCAACAGCAAGGCTGTGGCGGCGGCAACGCTGCACCATGCCAACGACCTGCGGGGCATCCTGCGCACGGATCCGCAGGGGGGCGCGGCGCGTACGGTACGCAAGGGCTACACGCCGCCGGCCGACATGCGGCCGCGGCACTTGCCCGCGCTGCGCTAGCCGGCCTCAGCCTTCGGCGGGCGGCCGGGCTCCCCAGAGTATGGCCACGCCGATCAGCGAGGACAGGATGGAGCCGATGAAGACCGCGACCTTGGCCGCGGCGAAATCGGTTTCCACCGGGAAGGCCTGGCCGGAAATGAACAGCGACATGGTGAAGCCTATGCCGGCCAGCGCACCGGCGCCCACCAGTTGCCGCCACGAGTAGTCGGCGGGCTTGCGCGCGATGCCCAGCCGGACGGCGATGACCGAAGCCAGAACCAGCCCCAGCGGCTTGCCCAGGACCAGTCCGGCGATGATGGCCAGCGACAGCTGGCCGTGGCTGGACAGCACGTCGGGCGCCAGCGCCACGCCGGCGTTGGCCAGCGCGAACAGCGGCAGCACGACGTAGCTGGAACGCGCGCCCGTGGTGCGCAGCAGCCGGTCGGCGGGCGATTCCAGCCGGTCGTGGATGGCGTCGAACGCCGCCAGCGCGGGCAGCGATGGCCCCTGCCGCAGGACTTCGCCGCTGCGGCGCGCTTCGGCCGTCAGGATGGCGTCGGCCTGCGCCACCAGCGTGGGCAGGTTGGGAGGCGGCCGCGTGGGGATGAACATCGCCAGCAGCACGCCGGCCATGGTCGCGTGCAGTCCACTCGCGTGGACACAGGCCCACAGCAGGATGCCGGTCAGCGCATAGGGCGCGACGCGATAGATGTGTGCCTTGTTGAGCAGCGCCAGCACGCCCACCAGCGCCGCGGCGGCGGCCAGGTAGCCCAGGTTCAGCGAGCCGGAATAGAACAGCGCGACGACCACGATGGAGCCGATGTCGTCGACGATGGCCGCGGCGGTCAGGAACACCCGCAGCGCGGTGGGGACGCGGCTGCCCATCATCGCGATCAGCGCGATGGCGAAGGCGGTGTCGGTGGCCATGGGCACGCCCCAGCCGTGCGACCACGGGCCGGCGGGAACGACCAGGCTGTAGACCAGCGCGGGCACGAGCATGCCGCCCAGGGCCGCCGCGACCGGCAGCGCGGCCGAGCGCAGGTTGGCCAGGTGGCCCACGGTGAACTCGCGCTTGATCTCCAGCCCCACGACCAGGAAGAAGATCGTCAGCAGGCCGTCGTTGATCCAGTGCAGCAGCGACATGCCGAAGCCGGCCTGCCCCAGCGAGATCGCCAGGGGCGTTTCCCACAGCGCGGCGAAGGCCTCGCCCAGCCCGGAGTTCGTCAGCAGGACCGCTAGCGCGGCGGCCAGCAGGAGCAGCACGCCGGCCGAGGGCGCCCAGCCCGCGAAGTCCTGCGCCACGCTGCGCAGGCGATGGCCCGGTGTGCGCAGCATGGCGTCGGTGAACGAACTTTCGTCCCAGGGGCCGTCGTAGCGGCGCCCGTTGATGAAGAAGGTGGGCGTGACCATGACCCGGCTGGCCCGGGCGCCGGCGACATCGGCATCGACCCGGGCGCGGGCCGGATCGTCGTCGCCCGCCTGCCGCGCGCCGGCGGGCGGTACACCGAGTTCGCTCGCCACCAGGGACAGGTCTTCCTCGGACAGCGTGCGCGAATGCGTCATCAGCGTGACGTGGGCGTCCCAGAACTGACGGGAGTCGCGCGCGTGCTCGGCCAGCTCCGCCGCGCGGCGCGCGATGTCGCTGCCCGGCAACGGATAGTGGCGGAATACATAGCGCAGCCGGTCGCCCAGCTGATGCCGGATTTCCGCGATGCGTTCGTTGGCGGCGCGGCAGTACGGGCAGGCGTAGCTGCCATATTCGACCAGGGTGATGGGAGCATCGGCGGGGCCGAGGACGTGGTCCCGGTTGTCATCCACCGGTTGTTCCAGCCTGGCGGTCAAGCTTTCTTGCGACACGTGAATCCCTTGTGTGTTGTCGGGGGCACCCGGCCCGTTCAATGAGCCAGCGGCGGCGCGGGCTGGCGGGCGCGCCGCTGCTTGAGCCGCCGTGTCTCCCACAAGCCCACGGCCGTCAGGACCGCGGTCGTCAGCCAGCCCATGACGAGCAGCGTGGCGGCATAGCCCATGGGCACCAGCACGAGCAGCGCCACCGCGCCGGCCAGGTGCGAACCCGGGACCGCGCCGTAGACGACCTTCTTGTAGATGGCGCTGCCCAGCAGGTAGATGGCCGGGCCGGCCACCAGCACGACGACCTGCGCCGTGCCGAGCGCCTCGTGGGGGTGGGCCATGACGAGATCGTTGCCGACGGCGGTGACGATGATGCCGGCCACCAGGATGGCGTGGATATAGTGGAAGTAGGCGCCGATGCGTCCGGGATCGGCCGAGCGTGTGATGGCTTCGGTGGCATCCTTGCTGGACGTGCCGAAATACAGCCACCACATCGCCAGGGTGCCGAGGAAGGTGGCCAGCACGCCGGAGACGATGGCGGTGTTCCAGGACTGGGTGTCCGCCAGCATGACGCCGGTGGCGAGCAGCGTCTCGCCCAGCGCCACGATCACGAACAACTGGCAGCGTTCGGCCAGGTGGCCGCCCTCGATGGTCCAGTCGCGGGTATGGGAGCGGCCCATGCCGGGCAGGGCGAAGCCGAACATGGGCGAGCCGTATTCGCACAGCACCGCCACCAGCCACAGCAGCGCGCGCAGCTCATGCCCTTCGGCCATCGCCCCGGCGATCCAGAAGACCGCCGCGATAGCCAGCCATCCCAGCATGCGGCGGTAGTTGGCCGCCAGCGGATGGCTGGCGGGCAACTGGCAGACGATGTAGGCGGTCCGGCCTACCTGCATCGCGGCATAGGACCCGGCGAACAGCAGCGCCCGGTCGCCGAAGGCCTCGGGCAGGCTGGCCGCCATGCACAGCGCGAGCAGCATGGTGGCGAAGAGCAGGCCCCGGATGCGCGGGGTTTCCGGGTCGAACCAGTTCGTTACCCAGCAGGTGTATTGCCACCCCAGCCACACCGCCAGCCAGAGGATCAGCGACTCGATCACGCCGGTAAGCGTCAGGTGATGCAGGAGCTGGTGGCTGATCTGGGTGACGGCGAAGACGTAGATCAGGTCGAAGAACAGTTCTTCGAAGGTGACGCGGGCGTGATGCCCGTCGCGGTGCCGCAGCGGGGGATGGCGGTGGGTGTCGGATGGCATGATGGACGCGGCCTGGCCGGCCGGGGATCGAATACGCGGCTTAAGATAGCCGGAAATTCCCGCGCCGCCTACTGTTCTTGTCGGGGTCGCAGGATGGACCCCCAGGGCGTATGCTGGTCGACATGTTCCATGGGTATCCGCGCCCGGAGAAAATCATGCCCGATACGTCCAGCCTGCTCGCCTTTGGCCTGGTGGCGCTGGGAATGGCGCTGACGCCAGGCCCCAACATGATCTACCTCGTCTCGCGCTCGATCTCGCAGGGGCCGCGCGCCGGGCTCGTCTCGCTGGGCGGCGTGGCGCTGGGCTTCGTGTTCTACATGCTGTGCGCGGCATTGGGCATCACCGCGCTGGTCATGGCGGTCCCCTATGCCTACGATGCGCTGCGCGCGGGCGGCGCGATCTATCTGCTCTATCTGGCATGGCAGGCGGTCAGGCCGGGCGGGCGTTCGCCGTTCCAGGTGCGCGAATTGCCACGCGACGGCCCGGGCAAGCTGTTCGCGATGGGCTTCCTGACCAACCTGCTGAACCCCAAGATCGCGGTGATGTACCTGTCGCTGCTGCCGCAGTTCATCCGGCCCGAGCAGGGCAGCGTGCTGATGCAGTCGTTCATGCTGGGCGCGACGCAGATCGCGATCAGCATGAGCGTCAACGCTACGGTGGCCATCATGGCCGGCTCGATCGCGGCCTTCCTGGCGCGCCGCCCGCTGTGGCTGGTCGCGCAGCGGTGGCTGATGGGCACGGTGCTGGCGGGGCTGGCCGTGCGCATGGCCACCGAGGCGCGCCGCTAGCGGGGCAGCCCCGCCGGCGGTTACCTGCCGGGCGGCATCGGCGCGTCGGCGGGGTTCTCCACCAGCGCATCCGGTTCGGCCAGCCAGTCCTCGTCGTCGGCGCGGCGCAGCGCGTTGCCGTCCAGCAACAGGCCCTTGGTCAATTCCAGGGCCTGCTTCTCGAACAGCCGCCGATAGACGCCATTCCTG
The DNA here is from genome assembly GCF_038066655.1 of Pigmentiphaga sp. YJ18. Classification (NCBI taxonomy): domain Bacteria; kingdom Pseudomonadati; phylum Pseudomonadota; class Betaproteobacteria; order Burkholderiales; family Alcaligenaceae; genus Pigmentiphaga; species Pigmentiphaga sp. YJ18. The sequence continues at coordinate 551,037 of NZ_JBBUKU010000002.1, forward strand.
ATCCGGATCAGCGCCTCGTGCGTGCCTTCCTCGATGACGCGGCCCTTGTCCATTACCAGCAGCCGGTCGAGCGCGCGCACGGTGGACAGCCGGTGCGCGACCACCAGCGTGGTGCGGCCTTCCATCAGGCGCTCCATGGCTTGCTGGATCAGGACCTCGCTTTCGCTGTCCAGGCTGGAGGTCGCCTCGTCCAGGATCAGGATGGGCGCATCGGCGAGGAAGGCGCGAGCCAGCGCCACGCGCTGGCGCTCGCCCCCCGACAGCTTGACGCCGCGCTCGCCCACCAGGGTCTCGTAGCCGTGGGGCAGGGCCATGATGAAGTCATGGGCGCTGGCCAGGCGCGCCGCACGCTCGACCTGCGCCCGCGTGGCGTCCGGCCGGGCATAGGCGATGTTCTCGGCCAGCGAGCGGTGGAACAGGATGGGTTCCTGCTGGACGATGGCGATCTGCTGGCGCAGCGAGGCCTGGCGGACGCAGGAGATGTCCTGTCCGTCGATGGTGATGCGGCCGCCGCTGACGTCGTACAGGCGCTGGATCAGCTTGATGAACGTGGTCTTGCCCGAACCGGAGTGGCCGACCAGCCCGACCCGTTCGCCCGGCGCGATGCGTATCGAGAAATCGCGGTAGAGCGGCGTGTCGTGGGTGCCGTAGCGGAAGTCCACGTGCTCGAAGCGGATCTCGCCGGGGCCGATGGCGATGGCCGGAGCGCCCGGACGGTCCTCGATGCCCAGCGGCTGGCGTTCCAGCGCGACCAGTTCCTCCATGTCGTTGATGGAGCGTTGCAGGTTGCGGATGTCCATGCCCACGTCGCGCAGGTAGCCCTGGAGCATGAAGAAGGTCGTCAGCGCGAAGGTGATGTCGCCCACGCTGGCCTGCCCGCGCGACCACAGCAGCAGCGCGGTGCCCAGGATGGCGGCCTGCATCAGCACGAGCATGGTGCCCTGGACGCCGCCGTTGATCGTGCCGCGCACCCAGGTGCGCCGGGTACGCAGGCGCCACTTGCCGATCACGCGCGCCAGGCGCGTTTCCTCGCGGTCCTCGGCGCCGAAGGCCTTGACCACCGCGTTGCAGGTGATGGCGTCGGCCAGGGCGCCGCCCATGCGGGTATCCCAGGCGTTGGCCAGGCGCGCGGCGGGCGCGACGAAGCCCAGCGACAGCATGACGGTCAGCATCACGTACAGCAGGGATCCCACGCCGATGACGGCACCCATGAGCGGCCAGGTCGCGCCCAGCAGGATGGTCGCGCCGGCCAGCATGACCAGCGACGGCAGCAGGGCCACCAGCAGCGTGTCGTTCAGCAGGTCGAGCGCCCACATGCCCCGCGTGACTTTGCGCACGGTCGAGCCGGCGAAGCTGTTGGCATGCCAGTCGGTCGAGAAGCGCTGCACGCGATGAAAGGCGTTGGCGGCGATCTTGCTCATCATCTTGAGCGTGAGGAAAGTCAGGCTCAGGAACACGACCTGGCGCAGCGCCGTGGCGCCCACGCCCAGCGCGGCCAGTATCCAGAAGGCGGCGATGGCGGCTTGCCACGCGGCCGGGTCGCTGGCCGCGCCCGACGCCACGGCATCGACCAGGCGGCCCGCGTACAACGGAGTCGCCACGCTGGCCAGCGTCGAGAGCAGGATGGCGACGATGATGGTCAGGATGCGCCAGGGCTGTTCGGCCCAGTGGCGGAAAGTAAAGCCAAGGACGTCCTTGTAGGACTGTCCACGGAAGTCGAGTTTCTTCGATGCCATTTGCGACAGCCCCGGCTCGCGGTGGAGCGGGGTCTCCAAAGTCGGGAGAGAACAGACGGGCCATCGCGCGCTTGTGGCGTGCGTGGGGCAAAAACCGTCCGGGAGTATGTGCGGGCAGGAAAACCGCCCGCGGCGGGGCAACCTAGAGGTGCCGGGGAGCCGGTCCGGAGACGACGATGCGCGTGTTGATCATTTTGCGTCTCCTTGGATGGGGGGTAGATGTGAAGGCAAAAAGCCGAAAATGAAGTCTATCAGCCCGCGCCGGGCGAGGCAACGGCGGCGAAGGGAGGATGTGGCCGTCGGCATACACTTGCCGCTGCGGGCGCGGCCTGCCGGAATGAAGGATTCCAGTTTCAGGGGTGGACATGAAGATTGCAGTGATGGGAGCCGGCGCGGTCGGCAGCTACTACGGCGCGATACTGGCCCGCGCCGGCCACGACGTGGTGCTGGTGGGGCGTCCCGCGCACGTGGAGGCGGTCCGGCGGCAGGGGCTGTTGCTCGAGACGAAGTCCTTCCACGGCCATGTGCCGGCGCGGGCCAGCGAGCATCCCGGGGACGTCGCCGGCGCCAAGCTCGTGCTGTTCTGCGTGAAATCCACCGACACCGAGGACGCGGGCAGGCAGATCGCGCCGCACCTGGATGCCGATGCCGTCGTGCTCAGCCTGCAGAACGGGGTCGACAATGCCGAGCGCCTGCAGGCGCTGCTGCCGCAGCCGGTGGTGCCGGCCGTGGTCTACGTGGCGGTGGAGATGGCAGGCGCGGGCCACGTGCGCCATCACGGGCGCGGCGAACTCGTGCTCGGGCCGTCGCCCCGCAGCGAGGAAGCGGCGGGCGTGCTGAGCGCAGCCGGTATCCCGGCCACGGTGTCCGGCAACGCCATCGGCGAACTCTGGGCCAAGCTCATCCTGAACTGCGCCTACAACGCGCTGTCGGCCGCGGCGCAGTTGCCCTATGGCCGGCTGATCGAGTGCCAGGGCGTGCCGGATGTCATGCGCAACGTGGTGGACGAGTGTCTGGCGGTGGCGGCGGCCTCGGGCGTGACGGTGCCCGGCGACACCTGGGAAGCGGTAATGCGCATCAGCCGCAGCATGCCGACCCAGTTGTCGTCGACGGCGCAGGACCTGGCGCGCGGCAAGCCGAGCGAGATCGACCATCTGAACGGCTACATCGTCCGCCGGGGCAGCGAACTGGGCGTGCCGACGCCGGCCAACCGCGTGCTGCACAGCCTGGTCAAGCTGCTGGAGTCGCGCCAGGGCTGAGCCTGGGGGCCGGGAACGGAACGTGCTGCCTGGCGGGGCCATCCGTTCGACGTTATCCGGAGGTCAATGATGAATGCCGTGCCGAAGGAAATGCAGCTGTGCGTGGATGCCTGCCTGCGTTGCTACCAGTCCTGCCTGGGATCCGCCATGAACCACTGCCTGGAGCGGGGCGGGGCGCACGTCGCACCGCCCCATTTCCGCCTGATGATGGCCTGCGCCGAGATGTGCCGCACCGCGGCCCACTTCATGCTGACCAGCGTTCCGCAGCACCGCCACGTGTGCGCCGACTGCGCCTCGATCTGCCGCCAGTGCGCCGACAGCTGCGACGGCCTGGACGGCATGGACCAGTGCGCCGCCGACTGCCGCAGCTGCGCCGACGCCTGCGAGCGCATGGCCGCCTGAGCCCGCGGCCCGACGGAGCGCCTTGGCGGGCGCCCGGCGCTTCCCCTATGATTCCGCATGCCAGAGGATGCGGGCCCGCCGGGCCGTGGCTGGCGCGGGAGCGGGCGTGGTCCAGGAAACTCCATCGACGAAGCGTGATCATGACATCGCCGAGGCCTTCGGCAGGCCCGAGCGGGGATGGAGGCGGTCGCTGTACGCGGTGATGTTCGAGACCGGTTCGTCCGCCGGACGGCGATTCGACCAGTTGCTGTTCGTGCTCATCCTGGCCAGCCTGGGGGTCGTGATGGCCGATAGCGTGGCCTTCCTGTCGCAGCGCATGGGTGGCCTGTTCGGTCCGCTGGAGTGGGCCTTCACGGTGCTCTTCACGATCGAATACGTGCTGCGGCTGCTGTGCGTGCGGCGCCCGCTGCGCTATGCCACGAGCTTCTACGGCGTGGTGGACCTGCTGGCCTTCCTGCCCACCTACGCGGCGCTGCTGACGCCCAGCCTGGCCTTCCTGATCGGCATCCGCGTGCTGCGTCTGCTGCGCATCTTCCGCGTGTTCAAGCTGCGCCTGTTCACCGAGGAATACCTGATGATGGCCCGGGCGCTGCGCGCCTCGTCCCGCAAGATCATGGTCTTCTTGTCGGTGGTGCTGCTGATCGTGCTGGTCATGGGCACGATCATGTACGTGGTCGAAGGCCCGCAGTACGGCTTCACCAGCATTCCGGTGGGTGTCTACTGGGCGATCTCGACCATCGCGACGGTGGGCTTCGGCGACATCACGCCGCACACCGCGCTGGGGCGGCTGATCGCCTCGGTCATGATGCTGCTGGGCTGGGGCATCCTGGCCGTGCCGACGGGCATCGTCACCATGGAGATGACGCTGGCCGAAAGCGCGCGGCGCCGGACCGCGGCGCGCACCTGCCAGGTGTGCCTGACGCCTGGGCAGGACCACGACGCGAACTACTGCAAGCACTGTGGCGCCGAGCTGGCGGGGCAGGAGCGGGAGGCCTGAGCCTCCCGCCGACCGTCATTTCGCGTCGGGCGCGATGCCGTAGTAGCCGTAGGTGTCGGTATAGCGGTTGCGCTCGCGCCGGTTCAGCCACAGGCGCATCAGCCAGCGCCTGCGCTCGTCCTCTTCCCAGTCCAGGAACTCGGTGCGCGAGTGCAGCGTCATGTGATTGTTCAGCCACTGGATGTCGCCGGGCAGGAACGCCATGGACAGGCACAGCTCGGGCGACTCCGCGTAGTGGTCGATCAGGTCCAGCAGCTTGCGGTGGCGCTCGGTCAGCGGGGGCGCGCCTTCGTAGCGCTGCGCCGACTCGATGAAATTGCGCAGGTACATCATCGACAGCTTGCCGTGGGTCCAGCCGCAGATGGACGTGACCCAATAGGGCTTGCCGGTGACCGCGTTGTGCTCGCCCCGGTGGTCGAACCACAGAGGCTCGTACAGCAGCGGGATCATGTCGGGGTGGTCGCGCAGCAGCGCGTTGTAGATGCTGGTGGAACTGACAACCAGGCTGGCGCCGCCGGCCTTGGCGGTGCGCACGCACATCAGGCCGACGATGTCGGCGCCGTCCACGTGGAAGGGCGCCGCGCGGTTGGTGTGATAGAAGCGGGTGTTGGCGTTGGTCTGCGGGTCGGCGCCGGCGGTGGTGTCGCGTACGTGGCCGAACAGCTCGCCGCGCGCGTTCTGCACGACCGCATCGCCCAGGTACTGCCCCAGTCCCCAGTAGGCGATGCTGCGTTCCTCCAGGCTCCAATCCTCGACCGGCAGCCCGCGCCACATCTCGAAGCCGCGGCCGTTCTCCAGTTCTTCTCCCAGCGTCGCCAGCCGGCCCGCCAGGCCGGCAAGCGGGAAATCGGCGCGGGAAATGGATTCCAGCGGCTTGCCCGTGGCCAGGGCGGTGGCGACCGCGGCGCGGATCTCGGCGACCTCGGCCGGCGACAGGGTGTAGATCCAGCTCTGGTCGGCCTCCATCTGGGCGCGGGTCCAGGCACTGGGGCCGGTATAGGGCTGTTGCAGCATTTCCGTCATGGGTGGCTCCTGAGTGGGGGGGACGGAGGGCTTATCCGGCGATCGAGCCGGCGCGGGCGCGGCCCCTGAGAATGGGCCAGCCTATGGTGACGAGGACGAAGAGGCCGGTGACCAGCTTGAGGTCGGAGGGCATCAGTCCGAAGGACAGCACCAGCGAACTGAGCTGGTAGTACAGCAGCGAGCCGACCACCGGCGCGCACAGCTGGCGCAGCAGCGTACGGCGGCCGATGATGGCCTCGCCGATGATGAGCGCGGCCAGGCCGTTGATCAGCATGCCGAAGCCCATGTTGACATCGCCGTAGCCCTGGCTCTGGGCCAGCAGCGCGCCCGCCGCGGCGGTGATGGCGTTGGCCAGCCCCAGGCCGACCACGATGTAGCGCGTAGAGTTGACCGCGAGCGCGGGTGCGAGCTGGCTGTTGGCGCCGACGCCGCGCAGGGCCAGGCCCACGTCGGTGTGCAGGCCCCACCACAGCAGCAGCACCAGCACCACCAGCGCCGCCAGCAGCAGGCCACCCTGCAGCGCGAGGCTTTGCATGATGGCCGGATCTATCCAGTCGTACAGATTGGGCAGGCCGAACAGCGGCGTATTGGGCTTGCCCATCACCCGCAGGTCGACGCTCCACAGCATGGTGATGGTCAGGATGCCGGCCAGCAGCGAATGGACGCGGAACTTCAGGTGGATCAGCGCGGTGACGGCGCCGGCCAGGAAGCCCGCGCCGGCCGCCGCCAGGGTGCCGAGGAAGGGATGGAGCCCGGCCGTGATCAATGCCGCGACCAGGCAGCCGCCCAGCGGAAAGGCGCCCTCGGCGGTCAGGTCGGGCACGTTCAGCAGGCGGAAGGGAATCATCACCCCCATGGCGACGAAGGCGTACAGCAGTCCCTGGACGGCCGTGATGGGGACGAGGTGATAGAAGGTGTTCAGGACTTCCACTTTCGGCTCCGTAGGGGCATGCGCGAGGACGCGTTCATGCGCTGGCCTGCAGCAGGATCTGGTCGTCGGCCTGGCCGAAGCGCTGGACCAGGTCGTTGATCGTCAGGCGCGGTTTCTCGTCGCGGCCGATGTCCAGCTTGATGCGCCCGCATTCCATCATCAGCAGGCGGTCGCCGTATTCCAGCGCATGCGCCATGTTGTGCGTGATCATCAGGGTGGTCAGCCGCTGCTCGGCCACGATGCGGCGCGTCGCCTCCATGACGAGCTGCGCCGTGCGCGGATCCAGCGCGGCGGTGTGCTCGTCCAGCAGCAGGATGCGGGGGCGGTTCAGCGCCGCCATCAGCAGCGCGAGCACCTGCCGCTGTCCGCCCGACAGCAGGCCGGCGGCGGCGCCCATGCGGTTCTCCAGCCCCAGGCCGAAGCGCGCCAGTTCATCGCGGAAATGGGCCCGGTTGCGGGGGTTGAGCGCCATGCGCAGTCCGCGCCGGCGGCCGCGCATGGCGGCGAAAGCCAGGTTTTCTTCGATGGACAGCGCGGGCGCCGTGCCGACCATCGGGTCCTGGAACACGCGCGAGACCCATTGCGCGCGCCGGTGCACCGGCCAGGACGAGACGTCGGTGCCGTCGATGACGGTACGGCCCGTGCGCGGCCGGACGGCGCCGGCCAGCACGTTCAGCAGGGTGCTCTTGCCGGCGCCGTTGGTGCCCACGACGACGCAGAAACTGCCGTTCTCCAGGTTCAGGTCCAGTCGGTCGAGCGCGATGCGTTCGTCCGGGGTGCCCGGATAGAACACGACGTCGACGGCTGCAAGCTCGATCATGCGGGGCTCCGGCGCGTCAGTCGACGACGCAGTTGCAGTTCTTCAGCGATTCGGGCAGCGCGATGCCCAGGTCCTTCAGCCTGCGCCCGCTGATCTTGACCGCGTGGTCCTGCACCGCGGGTACCGACACGGGAATGTCGGCCGGCTTCTTGCCGCGCAGCACATCGGCGGCGATGCGGCCGACGTTGGTGCCCAGGCTGGTGTATTCGACCGTCATCGCGGCCAGGAAGTGGTGCTGGGCCACGTTGTCGACGTTGGGGCTGTAGGTGGGCAGCTTGATGCGGTTGGTGACCGAGGCGATGGCCGCGGCGGCGGGTATCAGCATGCTGGAAGCCGGCACCATCAGCGCGTCGGCGCGCCCTTGCAGCGACGCGACCCGGGTGGGAATGTCGTTGGCGTTGTCCACGCCCACCTTGACCAGGGTGAGGCCGTACTTGCCGACGACTTTTTCCAGCGCGTTCAGGTAGCCCAGGTCGGCATCGTCGCCGGGGTTGTAGATGAAGCCCAGCCGCTTGACCCCGGGGGTGAGCTGCTTGATGAAGCCGACCGACGCATCCATGTTGGGAAGGTTGGAGCCGCCGGTCATCAGCGTGTCGCCCCGGTCCCAGGACGGCACCAGCTTGGCCGCGACGGGATTGGCGACGGCGCCGAACACGATGGGGAAGCTGCGGTTGGCCAGCACCTGCTTGGCGGTCTGCGTGAGCGGCGTGGTGATGGTGAGCATGAGGTCGGGCTTGCCGGCGGCCTCGCGATTCAGCAACTGGGGCGCGAGCGAGCGGTCGAAGTTCACGTGGCCTTCGTCGTAGGTCACCTTCAGCCCCTGCCTGGCCAGTTCCTGCTTGAAGCTCGACACCAGCGTGTCCAGCGTATGGTCGGGACCGAACTGCGCGATCGCGACCTTGTAGGTCTGTTGGGCGTGGGCGAGCGAGGCGGCACAGGCCAGCGGCACGCAGGCGGCGAGTCGCGCGGCTTGGAGAATCAGGGCAGGCTTCATGGCAGCTCCGGGGCAGGACGGGTGGAGGAGAGGTCAGGACAGGCCGAAGACGCGATCCCGGCCGAGCAGGGCGCCGGGATCGAAGGCAAGCTTGATGCGGCGCATGGCGTCGAGTTCCGCGGCCGGATAAAGCCGCTGGAAGGCCTGGTTCTTCTCGAGTCCGATGCCGTGTTCGGCCGAGATCGAGCCGCCGCAACGCATCACCTCGTGATAGACCAGATGTTCGACGCGCTCGGCGGCGGGGCCCGCGCAGCCGACCAGCAGGTGCACGTTGCCGTCGCCCAGGTGGCCGTAGGTCAGGCGCCGCAGCGCCGGATCGATGGCGTCCAGCCCTGCGTAGATGCGCGGCAGGCAGTCCTGGAGTTCGCCGGCCGGGATGCTGACGTCGAAGGACAGGTAGGCGCCCAGGTGGCGGGCCGCTTCGCCGGAGGCATCGCGCATGCGCCAGAGTTCGGCCGCCTCGGACAGTGACTTGGCGACGACGACGTGAGGCGTGTCCAGGTTCTCGGACAAGGCTTGCAGCGCCTCCATGATCCGTGCCTCGTCGCGTTCGGGCTGGCGGTCGTAGCAGGAGAGTTCCAGCAGCACGACGTGGCCGCAGGCGCCGGCGAACGGGTCGCGGCCGATGCCCAGTCCGCGCGCGACGAAATCCACGAAGTCGCGCCACATGACCTCGAACGAGGTCAGCATGGGACCGAAGTCGGCGCGGCAGGCGGCCAGCGCGCGCAGCACCTGGTCCAGGTCCTGGAGGCCGAGCGCCACGGTGTAGCGCTGGCGCGGCAGCGGATGCAGCCGCAGTACCGCGCGCGCGACGATGCCCAGCGTGCCTTCGGAGCCGATGAACAATTGCTTGAGATCGTAGCCGGCGTTGTCCTTGGCCACCCGGCCCATGCGGGAGACCAGCGTGCCGTCTGGCAGCACGACTTCCAGGCCCAGTACCGAGGCGCGCGTCATGCCGTATTGCAGGACGCGGTTGCCGCCGGCGTTGGTGGCGATGTTGCCGCCCACCGTGCAACTGCCCCGGCTGCCCAGGTCGACAGGGTAGAACAGGCCCTGGCGTTCGGCTTCTTCCTGTACCGCCTGCAGCGTCGCGCCCGCCTGGACCGTCATGGTCGCGCCGTACAGGTCGCAGGACTCGATGCGATTGAGCAATTCCAGCGACACGACCACTTCGCCGCGCATCGGCGCGCCGCCGCCCACCAGCCCGCTCATGCCGCCCTGGGCGACGATGCGCAGCCCCGCGCCATGCAGGCGGCGTACCGTCTCGGCCAGGGCCGCGACGGTACGGGGCCGCAGGACCGGCGCGGGAGCGCCGAAGGCGCCCGTCCAGTCTTCCTGGTAGCGGGGACCGGCGTCGTCGGAGGACATGAAGCTGACGCTGTCCGACAAGTCGGCGAACAACTCGGACACCCGCCGATCCTGACTGATGCCCGAAGAGGGGCTTTCCGAGGCGGATGGGTTGGATTTATTGTCGGACAACATTTCCGATTTCATTCCGAATTAACCAGGAATTTCCCGTTTGATTGAAAACATTGTCGGACAGGAAGTGGGCTCTTCCATATCGGGAAAACTACCCGGTTCGAGAGGAAAATGCCTGCTTGCCTGATCGGAATGGCTGGAGGAAGATGCGTCCTGTCCTACAATCTCCGGTATCCCCCGCGGTTCGTCCCTTCCGACCATGCCGAAAGATCCGACTTCCTTCGTTCCCTTCTATCAGCCGCCGCAGGCCGAGCCGGCCCGCTCCGGCAGCGTGTCGGATTTCGTTCTGAACGAGATTGCGCGCCGCATCGTCGACGGGATCTACAAGCCGGGCCAGCGCATCGTCGAGGCGGATGTCACCCGCGATCTGGGCGTCAGCCGCAGTTCGGTCCGGGAAGCCTTCCGGCGTCTGGAGACCAATCGCTTCGTGCGCATCGAGCCCAATCGCGGCGCCACGGTGGCCACGCCCCGGCGCGAGGACATCGTTGCCCAGTTCCGCATCCGCGAGGTGATCTCCGGCCTGGGGGCGCGCGCCGCCGCGGAGCACGCGCACGAGCCGGGCAACCGGGAAATCATCCAGGAACTGCTGGACGACATCGAGGCCCAGCGGCGCGCCGACGACCCGGGCAACCACCGCGCCGAGAACGGCCGCTTCCATCGCGCCATCAACAACATGTCGGGCATCCCGGACGTGGGCGAACTGCTGGATCAGTACAACTACCCGATCCTGCACACGATCTATTTCCGCGACCTGAACCGCGAGAACTGGCTGCTGAATTTGTCGGACCACGTCGACATCGCCCGCGCGGTGCTGCACGGCGATTCGGTCGCGGCCGAGCATTTCGCCCGCCAGCACATGCACCGGATGGTCGACATCGCGATCGAGATCGCCGAACGGCTGTTGGAGGAAGCGCGCCAGCGCTGAACGGCGGGCGCCCTCAGGCCGCGGCGGCGGGCGGCTCCAGGTCCGTCAGGAAGTGGTCGCGCCATTCCTTGATGCCGTTGCTCCTGAGCACTTGCATCATGTGTTCGTGGCGCTCGCGCCGTTGCGCCAGCGGCATGTCCAGGGCGCGGTCCAGGGCGCAGGCCATGGCATCGACGTCGTAGGGATTGACGATGATCGCGCCATCGGCCAGTTCGTCGGCGGCGCCCGCGAATTCCGACAGGACCAGCACGCCGGGATCCTCGGGGTCCTGGGCCGCCACGTATTCCTTGGCCACCAGATTCATCCCGTCGCGCAGCGGCGTGACGAAGCCCACTTGCGAGGCGCGGAAGAACGACAGCAGCGCGGCGCGCTCGTAGGCGCGGTTCATGTAGCGGATGGGGGTCCAGGCCAGTTCGGTCCAGCGGCCGTTGATGTGGCCCGCCGTGCTTTCGAGCTGCCGACGGATGTGGCGATAGCCTTCGACGTCCGAACGCGAGGGCGGCGCGATCTGCACGAAGCTGACGTGGCCGCGGTACGCCGGCCGCGATTCCAGCAGCCGCTCGAAGGCGTTGAAGCGTTCGACCATGCCCTTGCTGTAGTCCAGGCGGTCGACGCTGATGATGAGCTTGCGCTCCTGCAACCCCTGTTTGAGCGTGGCGACCAGCTTGGAGCGGCTGCGCGCCTTGGACTTGCTCTGGACGTCGTCGGTCAGGATGCCGATGGGATAGTGGTCCACGCGCACCGGCCCGGACGGCCCGCGCAGCATGTCGCCGTCCCGGGCCAGGCCGAGACGTCGCTGTGCATAGTCCAGGAAGGCCTGCGCGTCGCCCCGGGTCTGGAAACCGACCAGGTCGTATTCGCACATCGCCTCGACCAGGTCGCGGTGAGGCGGGACGGTGCGCAGGATGCCCTCGGGAGGAAAGGGCGTATGCAGGAAGAAACCGATGCGGTTGCGCAGCCCGAGGCGGCGGCAGGCGCGGGCGAAGGGAAGAAGATGATAGTCGTGTATCCAGAGCCGGTCGTCCTCGCCGACGAGTTCCCGCAGCATGCCGGCCAGCCGCTCGTTGACGGCCAGGTAGCCCGCGTATTCGCGCGCGTCGTAGCGGCTCAGGTCGATGCGGTAGTGGAAGGTGGGCCACAGCGTGCCGTTGGAGAATCCCCGATAGTAGAGGTCGTACTCGCTGCGCGACAGGCCGGTGGTCGCGCAATCGATGCGGCCGATGCGGTGGAAGGCGAGCTCGGTGCCGGCCGTGTCCTCGATCTTGCCGTTCCAGCCGAACCAGAGTCCGTCCTGCCGCTTCAGCGCGTCCAGTACGCCCACTGCCAGGCCCCCGGCGCTTCGCTTGCCCTCGGCCGCGGAGGCCACGCGATTGGAAACGATCACGAGTCTGCTCATGTCCTGATCCTTTATTCGTGGCGTGGGGGACCGGACGGCCCCCGCGCGGAGAGGTCGTCCAGCCAGCGGGCAAGGGCGTCGGGATCGGGCAGCCGCCATGGCGCCGAGGTGTCGCCGTCGCCGATCTTGATCGCGATTCCGCCCAGGCGCGCCACGACGGCGAAGGCCGCCTCGTCGGTCAGGTCGTCTCCCGCCATGACGGGCAGGCGGGACGCGAAGGGCGCGACGGCCATGAAGCGCTCGACGGCGCTTCCCTTGTCCACGCCGCGCGGCTTGACCTCGGCCACCATCTTGCCGAACTGCAGCGCGTAGTCCGATGCGAAGTCCGCGGCCGCCGCGGCGACTTCGGCGCGGATCCGCGCTTCCTCCCGGGGCGCATGCCGGTAGTGGATGGCGAATGAAATATCCTTGTCCTCCACGTATATGCCCGCCTGTCCGGCGGCGATGTCCCGCAGCCGCGCCAGCAGCCGGGCCGCCCGGTCGCGGTCCACGGGCAGTTCCCATGCCTGGCTGCCGGGGCCGCGCCACTGGGCGCCGTGCAGGCCCGCCACGGGCAGCCGCAGCGGCTGCAGCAGGCGATCAATGACTTCGATCGAGCGGCCCGAGACCACGGCCAGCGCGCCGCCCGTCGCGCAGACCAGGCGCCGCAGCAGCGCCACGGTGGCGCCGGGCACCCGGGCCGCGTCGGGGCTGGGTGCGATGGGGGCCAGCGTGCCGTCCAGGTCGAGGAACAAAGCGCATCGCGCCAGGTCCGGCGGGCGAGGTGTGCGTGCTTCCATCTGGACATCGTCCGTTGACGCGTCATCCGCGTATCGTTTTGACAACAGCCACAGATGGAATGGTAGGGAAGGGGGCCTCGGGGAGGGTGTTCATTTTGCGCATTTTTGTTTCCAGTTATCTCCTCGCCCCCGCGCGCCTCACCCCTGCTGCATCAACGAGCGCCGGTTGCGGTTGCGCATCTCGCCGGCCACCTCGCGCATCACATCGATGAAGAGCCGCACGCCCTCGGGCAGCTCATCCGTGCCCAGCGTGGTCAGTCCCACCGCCGCGGACGTGGGGCTGGTGTCCACCGGCAGGGTCCTGGCCTGGCCATCGTCCAGGTCGGTCTCGATCACGCCGTAGGGCACGAACCAGATCGCGTCGCCGGTACGCATCAGGCTGCGCGCCATGGTGGACGACAGGGTCTCCACCAACTGTTGCGGCATCCCTATGCCGCTCGATTGCAGGAAGGTCTCGGCCGCGGGGCGGATGTAGGTGCCCTTCATGGGCAGCACCATGGGATAGGCTCGCACGTCGGCCGGCTGGAGCGCGGCAGCATCCAGCAGCGGATGGCCGGGGCGAACGGCCATGACCAGCGGTTCCATGTACAGGTGCTCGAAAGAGATGCCCACCATTTCCGACGGATGGCTGATGCGGCCGATGACCAGATCCAGCTCCCGCAGCTTCAAGCGCACCAGCAGGTCGGCGTTGGTGCCGCCATGCGCCGTGACGACCAGGTGGGAGTAGCGCGCCTGCATCTGGCCGATCGCGTTCGGTACCAGGGTGGCGGCCGCGGTGGGCAGAATGCCGATGCGCACGTGCTCGGGCGCCTTTTCCCCCGCGCCCAGCAGCTCGAAGCCGTCGCGCAGCGCGCCGATGGCTTGCGCGGCATGGCGCAGCAGGGTGTGGCCGGCGGGCGTCAGTTCCAGTCCCTTGCGGTGCCGCAGCGCCAGCGTCTCGCCGGCGATCGCCTCCAGTTCGGCCAGGCTCTTGGACACCGCCGACGGCGTCTGTGCCAGGGCATCGGCGGCCTTGAGCACGCTGCGATGGCTGGCCAGGGCGACCAGGCATTGCAGGTGGCGCAGGCGCAGGCGGGGGTCGAGAGGGCGCAGCATGATTTCCTTCCACTCAATCAATTTTCAAAAAGATCAACCAATATTATGGCTCACGCTTCTATGATGGCGCGGACAGAAGGGTGTCCGATGGCTGGACGTCCGCACAATCAGGAGGAGTGGGAAATGTCGAAATCCGTGGTCCGCGCGCTGGGACTGGCACTTGCATTGTCGGCCGCGACGGGCGCTGCGTCGGCGCAGGGCAGCTATCCGGACAAGCCCGTCCGGTTCGTCGTCAACTTCACGGCCGGAGGTCCCCTGGACATCATGGCGCGCATGATGGGCGAGCGCCTCAACGCCATCTTCAAGCAGCCCTTCGTGGTCGAGAACAAGACCGGCAGCGGCGGCAACATCGGTGCCGCCGCGGTGGCCAACGCCGCGCCCGACGGCTACACGGTGCTGATCGGCCTGGATTCGACCTTCACGGTCAACCCCAGCCTGTATGCGTCGCAGGGGTTCAGCCTGGACCAGCTGAAGCCGGTGATGCGCCTGGCGTCCTCGGGGATGCTGATCGCCGCCCACCCGTCCGCCAAGGCCGATACGCTCAAGACTCTGGTCGAGCGGGGCCACAAGGACCCGGTCACGTTCAGTTCGGCGGGCAACGGTTCGCCCGGCCACCTGAGCCTGAGCATGCTGCAACAGGCCACCGGCATGAAGATCAACCACATCCCGTACCGCGGCAATGCGCCGGCGGTGCTGGCGCTGGTGTCGGGCGAGGTCCAGGCGGCCGCGCTGGCCACGCCGGGCCTCTTGCAGCACGTCAACGCCGGAACGCTGAAGGCATTGGCCGTGACCGGCAGCCAGCGTTCGCCGCTGCTGCCGTCGGTGCCGACCACGGCCGAACTGGGCTACCCCGGGGTGCGCCAGGATGTGTTGTATCTTGCGATGGTGCCGGCGCAGACGCCGGACGCCGTCGTCCAGACCCTGCGCAAGGCGATGGAGCAAGTGCTGGCGCAGCCTGACGTGCAGCAGCGCCTGCGCGCGATGGACTTCACGCTGGGCACGCTGGACGGCGAAGCCGCCGCCAAGGAATTGGTGAGCGTGCGGGAACGCTATGCAAAGATCATCAAGTCGGCCGGCATGAAGGTCGACTGACAACGGAGCCGGTACAGTTCGCATGACCAATTTCATCTTCATCCTGGCCGACGACCTGGGCTACGCCGACTTGGGCTGCTACGGCGGCCGCAAGCCCGTCTCGCCCAACCTGGACCGGATGGCCGCGCGAGGCATCCGCTTCACGCAGGGCTATTCCAATTCGCCCGTGTGCTCGCCCACGCGCTTCGGCCTGATCACCGGGCGCTACCAGTACCGCCTGCGCGGCGCGGCCGAGGAACCCATGACCGGCAGGTTCCGCGGCAGCACCGAGATCGGCCTGCCGCCGGCGCATCCGACGCTGCCGTCGCTGCTGCGCGAGCGGGGATATCGAACCGCGTTGATCGGCAAGTGGCACCTGGGCTATCCGCCGCACTTCGGTCCGGAGAAAAGCGGGTACGAGTACCACATCGGCCCCTTGTCGGGGGGCGTGAGCTATTTCAGCCACGTGGACCGCATGGGCAAGCACGACCTCGTGCGCGACGGCGAGCCCGTCAACTACGACGGCCACTATCTGACGGACCTCCTGACCGACGAGGCCGAGACCTATCTGCGCGCGCGCGCCGGCGACCGCCAGCCCTTCCTGCTGAGCCTGCACTACACCGCGCCGCACTGGCCCTGGGAGACGCGCGAGCAGGGCAGTTCCAATCCCGAGACCGACCAGGACATCCGCCACCTGGACGGCGGTTCGGTCCACGTCTACGGCGAGATGATCAAGGCGCTGGACGAGGGCTGCGGACGCGTGCTGAAGGCGCTGGACGACCTGGGCCTGGCCGACGATACGGTGGTCATCTTCACCAGCGACAACGGCGGCGAGCGCTTCTCGGACACCTGGCCGCTGGTGGGGGGCAAGATGGACCTGACCGAAGGCGGCATACGCGTCCCCTACATCGTGCAGTGGGGCGACCGGATCGCGCCCGGCTCGGTCTCGGCGCAGCACTGCATGACGATGGACTGGACGGCGACCATGCTGGACATCGCCGGCGTGCCCGCCCATCCCGATTATCCGTTCGACGGCGTGTCCATGCTGCCGGTGCTGCGCGACCCGGCGCAGGAGTTCCCGCGCGAGCTGTTCTGGCGCATGAACTACCGTGGCCAACGCGCCCTGCGCGACGGGCCATGGAAATACCTGGCCATCGAAGGCAACGAGTATCTGTTCGACCTGTCCGCGGACGAGCGCGAGCGGGCCAACCAGGCGCACCGTCAGCCCGAACGCCTGGCCAGGATGCGCGGTCGCTGCGACGACTGGGATGCCGTTTTCGGCGCCATCCCGGCCGATGCCCGCAGCGAACTGGTCTATACGGACAAGGACATGCCCAGCCGGTGATCCGCTCCGTGCGCCCGGCGCACGGGCCATGTCACAATGCGGGCAGCAGGCCCGCCCCTAGAAGGGCGCATGGCGCTTGGGGGGGCCACCTTGAACCTGAATCAGCTCGACCTGAATTTGCTCCTGATCTTCGATGCGATGATGCGTACTCGCAGCGTCACGCAGACCGGAGAGCGGGTGGGGCTGTCGCAGTCGGCCACCAGCAATTCCCTGCAGCGCCTGCGCCAGGCCTTTGGCGATCCGCTGTTCGTGCGAACGCCCGCGGGCATGCAGCCCACGGCGCTCGCGCTGGACATGGAAGCCGATATCCGCGCAGCGCTGGATCGGCTGCGCTTCGCCGTCGAGCGCGACCGCCAGTTCGATCCGGCCGCCTCGCGCCGTACCTTCCGGCTGCTGTTGAGCGATATCGCCCAGCACTCGCATCTGCCGGCCTTCGTTGCCATGATGCGCGGCCAGGCGCCGGGGGTGGACCTGATCAGCCTGTCGCTGCCGCTGCGGGAGGCGCGCCAGGCCATGGCCGATGGCGAACTGGACCTGGCGGTGGGCTTTCTGCCGGACCTGGGAGCGGATTTCCACCGGCAGGCCTTGTTCACGGAACGCTGGGTGTGTCTGGTCAGTGCCCGCCATCCCTTCATAGGCACGTCCATGACACGCGACCAGTACCTGGACGCGCCGCACCTGAGCTATCGCCCCTCGGCCTCCATACACGCGTCGCTCGACGCGCTGCTGGAGAGCCAGTTCTCGGGGCAGGGGGTACGCCGGAGGGTCGTGCTGTCGGTGCCGTACTTCAGCGGACTGGCCGCGACCATCGCGCAGTCGGACCTGGTCCTGACCGTGCCCCACGGGCCCGCGCTGTCTCTGTCGCGCCAACAGGAACTGCGCATCGTGCCGCTGCCCGTCGAACTGCCGCCCATCGATCTCAACATGCAGTGGCATGATCGCATGCACCGCGACCCGGGCAATGCCTGGTTCCGCCAGATGTTCGCCGCCAATTACTGCGCCGAGCGCTGAGCGCCGCCATGCGCGCGGCGGCGGTTCAGGGATATCCCTCGATATCCGCGCCGTCCATTTCCACCATTCAGACTTTCCATTGGACCGGGTTGGGGCTGCTTCCTAAGATGGCCGGCTGTGGCGGTATTGCCGCCCGATCGAGCATCGATACAAGGAAGAAACATGTCGGGACCCCAGCTTGCTCCAGAAATCGTCATTCCCTCTTCGCCGGCGTTGCCGGTTCATCGCGAGCTTTACTACGGCGGCCAGTGGCAGCGTCCGCGGGGCGGCTACGCGCCCACCTGGAATCCCGCGACGGGGGAGTCGCTGGGCGATTGCGCCCAAGCCAATGCCGAGGACGTGGATGCCGCCGTGCAGGCGGCGCGGGCGGCCTTTCCCGCGTGGAGCCGCATGAAGCCGATCGAGCGCGCCGCGCGGATGCGGCGCGTGGCCGGCGTGTTGCGCGAACACGCCGGCGAGCTCGCGATGCTGGATGCCGCCAACTGCGGCAGCCCCGTGGCCGAGATGGTGCGCGACGCGATGCTGGCTGCCGCGCAGTTCGACTTCTTCGCCGGCCTCGTGACCGAGATCAAAGGCGACACCATTCCCATGGGCGAGGGCATGGTGAACATGTCGGTGCGCGAACCCTATGGCGTGGTGGGGCGCATCGTGGCCTACAACCATCCCTTGATGTTCACGGCGGCCAAGAGCGCGGCCCCGCTGGCGGCGGGCAATACGGTGGTGATGAAGCCGCCGGTGCAGGCGCCGCTGTCGGCCTATCGATGGATGGAACTGATCGACGGCATTCTGCCTCCGGGCGTGCTCAACGTCGTCACCGGGGGAACCGAGTGCGGCGCGGCGCTGGCGGCGCATCCCGATGTTCCCTTCGTTTCGCTGATCGGTAGCGTGGGAACCGGACGAGCTGTGGCCAGGGCCGGTGCCGAACGTCTCAAGCGCATCACCCTCGAGCTGGGAGGCAAGAACGCCTGCATCGTCTATCCCGATGCGGACCTGGAACGTGCCAGCTCCGGCGCCGTGGCCGGCATGAACTTCACATGGAGCGGCCAGTCCTGCGGGTCAACCTCGCGGCTGTTCGTGCACGAGTCCGTCCACGACGAGGTGGTCGCGCGGGTACTGGAGAAAATCCGTCACTACCGGCCGGGCATGCCGACCGATCCGGCCACGACCATGGGAGCCATCGTTTCCCAAGCCCAGTTGGACAAGATCATGCGCTACATCGACCTAGGCATCGGTGAAGGCGCCACCCTGGCCTACGGCGGCAGGCGGCCGCAGGATCCTGAACTGGCCAGGGGCTTCTTCGTCGAGCCCACCGTTTTCACGGGCGTGACGGCCGGCATGCGTATCGCCAACGAGGAGATCTTCGGACCGGTCCTGTCGGTGCTGAAGTGGTCCGACGAGGAAAGCATGTTCGAGCAGGTCAACGCCGTCGAGTACGGGCTGACCGGCGCGGTGTTCACCCGCGACCTGGCGCAGGCGCACCGAGCCGCCGGACGCATCCAGTCGGGTTTCGTCTGGGTCAACCACGCCGGGCCGCATTTCCTGGGCACCAGCTACGGCGGCTACAAGCAGTCGGGTATCGGCCGCGACGAGTCCATCGAGGAACTGCTTTCCTATACGCAGGGGAAAAACATCAACATCGTGTACTGACCTCTTCATGGCCGGCGCCGCGGCCGGCTTTCCAACTCATGCGCCGGCCCAGCCGGCAGACAAGGATAACGATATGAGACACCTTCTGGGCGGCCTGTGCGCCGCATTGGGCATGATCGCGCCGGTGGCCGCGCAAGCACAGGCTTGGAGTCCTTCCAGGCCGGTCACCATCGTCGTGCCGGTGCCGCCGGGATCGAGCACCGACATCCTCGCCCGGATCCTGGCGGAACGGCTGCCAGCGGTACTCGGGCAGACCGTGGTCGTCACCAACCGGCCAGGCGCGAGCGGCCTGATCGGCGCGGCGGCCGTGGCGCGGGCCGAACCGGACGGACATACGCTGCTCCTGACCGCCAGCACGCTGTTCGGCGCGCCCCATGTGCTGCCCAAGGGGGCGGGCGGCGGCGTCGACGTGGTCCGCGATCTGACGCCCGTGGTCAAGACCGCTTCCTCGCCGCTGGTCATCCTGGCCAATCCACAGCTTGGAGTGAAGACGCCGCGGGAACTGGTGGCCTACCTGAAGAAGCATCCCGGCCTGCCGTATGCATCCTCGGGCAATGGGTCGCCGCAGCACATCGCGGGCCAGCTGTTCATGAAGGCGACCGGGACCACCATGATCCACGTCCCGTACAAGGGCGTGATGCCCGCCGTGACCGATACGGTCAGTGGACAGATCAAGCTGGCTTTCGGCGCGCTGGGAGGAGTGGGCGGGTTCATCGACGGCGGCCAACTGGTGGCCGTGGCGGTGGCCGAGAAGCAGCGAACCAGCCTGCTGCCCAACGTGTCGACCCTGACCGAGGCGGGGATAGACGGCGTGGAACTGAACGTGTTCTTCCCCGTGCTGGCGCCGGCCGGCACGCCGGCCACGGCGATCCGGCGCCTGAACCGCGAGATCACCGCGATCATGCAGGCCCCCGAGGTCAAGGAAAAGATGCGTGCCTCGGGGGTCGAGACGTTGGGGGGATCCGTGGAGGACGCCGTTCGGGACGTAAGGGCCGAGTACGACCGCTATGGCAGGGTCGTGGCAGAGTTCGGCATCAAGGAGGAGTAAGTACGGGGGGAACCGGTGCGCCGCCCGGCAGACGGCACATGGCCGAATGGTCATGGACCTGTAACCGCCCCGCGGATAGAATCGCGCCGTTCAGCAACCGTGGACGCCCTGACGTGGGTACTTGTTCGAGAGGCGGGAGCCGGCCGGTTCCCGTGATCGGTGGACTCTCGGCGAGATAGCGCAGGTTTCCTCTGCCGCCGTTTCGCCACAAGGCGGAAGGCGGTTCCGGCCGCGGCGTCCGCGCGTGGCCCATCCCCCCTGATGCTGTCTGTCGCCAGGCGCGGCGGCCCTGCCACGTCCATGTCATGCCTCCACCTCGATTTCCGAAGAGGATCCGTGCGCATCGATCGTTTCCCGTCCCGTGGCCGCCGTGCCGCCGGCCCGCCGCCGTGGCGGCTGGCGCTGGCGCTTGCGGCCTGCTGCGGCGCCAGTTCCGCCCAGGCGGCGCGTCCCATGATCACCGACGATGCCCGCATCGTCGATGCCAAGTCCTGCCAGGTGGAAAGCTGGGTCCGGCGCAATGACGACAGCACCGAGTACTGGGCGATGCCGGCCTGCAATCCCACCGGCAACCTGGAGCTGACGCTGGGCGGCGCGCGCGGCCGGGTGGACGGGCACGTGCGCACGACGGACGTGCAGTTCCAGGTCAAGACGCTGCTCAAGCCGCTGGAAACGGACGGCTGGGGCGTGGGCGTGGCGGCCGGGACGGTGCGCCATCCCCATGCGGCGGGGGCGTCGCGCGACTGGTACGCCTACGTGCCGGCCAGCGTTTCCTTTGCCGGCGACCGGCTGGTCGTGCATGGCAACCTGGGCTGGATGGACGCCGCCGACACGGGCGGCCGCCACGCGACCTGGGGCCTGGGATCCGAGACCCGGTTGGCCGAGCGCACGTGGCTGATCGCCGAGGCTTTCGGA
Source organism: Pigmentiphaga sp. YJ18 (assembly GCF_038066655.1). Classification (NCBI taxonomy): domain Bacteria; kingdom Pseudomonadati; phylum Pseudomonadota; class Betaproteobacteria; order Burkholderiales; family Alcaligenaceae; genus Pigmentiphaga; species Pigmentiphaga sp. YJ18. Next base: position 571,910 of record NZ_JBBUKU010000002.1, read on the forward strand.
CAGGATAGACGCCGGGCGTCCTACCAGTTCGGCGTGCGCCATTGGCTGGTGCCCGACCGGGTCCAGGTCGACGTGACCTATGGCAACCGCATGGGCATGGGCAGGGAAGAGCGATGGATCTCGCTCGGCCTGCGCCTGTTGTCGCCGGCCTTCCTGCCCTGACGCACTTTTTCTCGTTCCTGCCGGAGATCCCGCGGGCCTGGGCGGGTCGAAAGATACTCAACTGAAAGGTTGAATATTTTTCCGGCCCGATATATATTCAACTCTATGGTTGAATATCAAACTTCATCGCTGGATCGCGTCTTTCACGCGCTTGCCGATCCCACCCGCCGCGAGATGCTGCGGCACCTGGCGCAAGGCGAGCGCAAGGTGGGGGACCTGGCCGCGCCCTTCACGATGTCGCTGGCCGCCGCGTCCAAGCATCTGAAGGTGCTGGAGGGCGCCGGCCTGGTACGCCGTCGCGTGCAGGGACGCCTGCATTTCTGCCAGCTCGAGCCCGGGCCCCTGGCCGATGCGCAGGCGTGGCTGAGTGTCTATGAACGCTTCTGGAACACGCGGCTCGACGCCTTGCAGGCGCTGCTGGAAGCCGAAGAAGCAGGGACGCCGGCATCTTCTTCCCGAAAACAGACCCGCAAAGGAACCCGGAAATGAGCAAGCATCCCGATACCGAACTGCGGCTGGAACGCCGCTACGACGCGCCCGCGGAGCGGGTGTTCGCCGCCTGGACCGATCCGGCGCTGGCACGCCGCTGGCGGTCCACGGCCGCCCACGGCGAGTTCCTGGAGCTCGACCCGCCGCGCCGCTTGTCCATGCGCTTCGCGATGCCCGGGCTTGCGCAGGACAGCGACGTGCTGACCGTGGAAATCGTGGCCGACGGCGAAGGCGGCAGCCTGATGCGCTTCGCCCAGTCCGGCCCCGGCATCGCCCGGGAACTGGCGAAGGCGCCCGCCGGGCAGGACAGCGAGTCGGCGGCGGGCTGGCGCGGCATGTTCGACAACCTGGCCGGCGTGCTGGCGAGCCAGGGCGGCCACGGCAGGGAGGAGGCCGAGGGCACGGTGCGCTTCGAACGCCTGTTGCCCGGGCCGATAGAGCGCGTCTGGCGTTGGATTGCCGATTCGGACAAACGGGCGCAGTGGCTGGCGCCGGGCGAACTGCCCACGATGCCGGGACAGTCGTTCGAACTGGTGTTCGACAATGCCCGGCTGTCGCCGCACACCGCGCCGATTCCCGAGCGGCTCAGGAAGTACGAAGGCATCTTCCACAGCCGCCACGAAGTGCTGCGCCTGGACCCGCCGCGCCTGCTGGCGATGACCTGGGGCGGGGGCAAGGAACCGCCGTCCGAGGTCGTGTTCGAACTGACCCCGGAAGGCGACCGGACCCGCCTGACCATCACCCACACCCGCCTGAAGGACCAGGCCACCCGCCTGGACGTCTCCGGCGGCTGGCACGCCCACCTGGCCGTCCTGACCGAACGCCTGGCCGGCCGCACCCCTCCCGCCTTCCTGGCCATGGTCGCCACCATCGAAGACGACTACGCTCAGCGCGAGCCCCGGCATCCGTAGAAAAACAAAAGCCGGAGCAAGCTCCGGCCAAAAAACACCCCAAGACGGCAACAGGAAAGGCGAACCGCAGATTCGCCCCCCCCGCCAGCCTGGTAGTCCCCCAGGATGCGGTGGATCCGGCTCCGCCGGTCCACCCGCATCGCCCCCGGGACCCGGCGCCGGGCCGCCCCAAGGCGGGTCCCGGCCCCCTTTTGGGGGCTGCCGCGTAGCGGCTGGGGGCCCACCATTCGGGGCGCCCGAAGGGCGTAGGGGGGACCCCTACATCGGCATCATGTTCGCATTCATGTTGTGCAGCACCCAGGCGGAGCCGCCCACGATGATCGCGATGATGAGCACGGTGAAGACGAAGGACGACAGGTTCTCGCGCTGCTCGGGCGAGGTGCCCATGTGCAGGAAGAACACCAGCTGGACCAGCAGTTGCAGCACGCACAGCACGACGATGGCCGATACGGCGGCAAAGCCCGTCAGCGCGCCGGTCATCACCACGCCGAAGGACAGCGCGGTCAGTACGATGCAGAGGACGAAGCCGACCACATAGGACTTGACCGAACCATGGCTGGCGTGGGAATCGTGGCCTTCGGCGGTGGAGGAGTGTTGCGCCATTACAGGGCTCCCATCAGGTAGACGAAGGTGAACACGCAGATCCAGACCAGGTCCAGGAAGTGCCAGAACAGGCTCAGGCAGGCCATGCGCCGGCGCACGATCGGATCCAGGCCGTGGCGGCTGATCATGTGCATCATCACGGCCATCCAGATCAGGCCCGAGGTCACGTGCAGGCCGTGGGTGCCGACCAGGGTGAAGAAGGCCGACAGGTAGGCGCTGCGCTGGGGACCGGCGCCCTCGGCGATCAGGTGATGGAATTCATAGATTTCCATGCCGATGAAGCCGGCGCCGAACAGGAAGGTGACCGCCATCCAGGCCAGCACCTTGCTTCGCTGACCGGCATGCAGGGCCAGCATCGCCATGCCGAAGGTCACGCTGCTGACCAGCAGCAGCATGGTCTCGGTCAGCACGAACGACAGGTCGAACAGCTCGCTGCCATGCGGCCCGCCCGCGGTCGCTCCCGACAGCACGGCGAAGGTCGCGAACAGCACCGAGAAAATGAGCAAGTCGCTCATCAGATAGATCCAGAACCCCAGTACGGTCTTGGACCCATCGTCGTGATGCTCATGCCCCCCATGGGCATGATGATCGCCACCGTCCTGGCGATGCGTATGAAGAATTGCTGCGCTACTCATATTGATCTTTAAAAAACCGGCGCTTCGCACCGATACACTGCCACACGACCCAGGATGCGGTGGATCCGGCTTTGCCGGTCCACCCGCATCGCCCCCTGGGGGGCGCGCGTAAGCGCGTAGGGGGGATTTTCTACGCGGCCTGCTTCAGCGACTCGTAGTGGGCGTTCTCGATGCGCGTCACCTCGTCGGCCTTGACGTAGTAGTCAACGTCGCGGTCGTAGGCGCGGGCGATGAAGGCGCCGATCATGCCGGCCAGGCCCAGGCCGGCCAGCCACCAGATGTGCCAGACCAGGGCGAAGCCGAGCAGGGTGCCCGCCACGCCGATGTAGACGCCGGCGCCGGTGTTGCGCGGCATGTGGATGTCTTCGTAGTGGGCGGGACGCTGGTAGGCGACGCCGGTTTCCTTGTCATGCCAGAACTGATCGAGGTGGGACACTTGGGGCACCTTTGCGAAGTTGTAGAACGGCGGAGGAGAGGGAATGGACCATTCCAACGTACGGCCACCCCAGGGGTCGCCGTCGAAGTCGACGTTCTTCTTGCGGTCGCGGATGCTGACGAAGATCTGCAGCAGCAGGAAGAAGATGCCCAGCGCGATGATGACCGCGCCCACCCAGGCGACGATCAGGTACGGCTGCCAGGCCGGGTTGTCGTAGTGGTTCAGGCGGCGCGTCATGCCCATGAAGCCAAGGATGTACAGCGGCATGAAGGCCATGAAGAAGCCGATGAACCAGCACCAGAACGAATACTTGCCCAGGCGCTCGTTCAGCTTGAAGCCGAAGGCCTTGGGGAACCAGTACACCATGGCGGCGATACACCCGAACACGACACCGCCGATGATGGTGTTGTGGAAGTGGGCGATCAGGAACAGGCTGTTGTGCAGCACGAACGAGACCGCGGGAATCGCCATCAGCACGCCGGTCATGCCGCCGATCACGAAGGTGATCATGAAGCCCAGCGTCCACAGCACGGGGGTGGTGATCTCGACCCGGCCGCGGTACATCGTGAACAGCCAGTTGAAGATCTTCACGCCCGTGGGCACCGAGATGATCATCGTCGCGATGCCGAAGAAGGCATTGACGTTGGCCCCCGAGCCCATGGTGAAGAAGTGGTGCAGCCAGACCAGGAACGACAGCACGCCGATCGCGGCCGTGGCGTAGACCATGGACTTGTAGCCGAACAGCGACTTGCGCGAGAAGGTGGCGATGATTTCCGAGAACGCGCCGAAGCAGGGCAGGATCAGGATGTAGACCTCGGGGTGGCCCCAGATCCAGATCAGGTTCACGTACATCATCACGTTGCCGCCGAGCTCGTTCGTGAAGAAGTGCATGCCCAGGTAGCGGTCGGCGGTCAGCAGCGCCAGCGTGGCCGTCAGCACCGGGAAGGCGGCGACGATCAGGATGTTGGTGACCAGGGCGGTCCACGTGAACACCGGCATCTTCATCATCGTCATGCCGGGCGCGCGCATGCGCAGGATCGTAACGATGAAGTTGATGCCGCTGAGCGTGGTCCCCAGCCCTGACAGCTGCAAGGCCCAGATGTAGTAGTCGACCCCCACGCCCGGGCTGTAGTCCAGTCCCGACAGCGGCGGATAGGCCAGCCAGCCGGTGGCGGCGAATTCACCCACGAACAGCGACATCATGATCAGCACGATGCCGCCGCCGAACAGCCAGAAGCTGAGCGAGTTCAGGAACGGGTAGGCCACGTCGCGGGCGCCGATCTGCAGCGGCACGACGATGTTCATCAGGCCCGTGATGAAAGGCATGGCCATGAAGAAGATCATGATCACGCCGTGGGCGGTGAAGATCTGGTCGTAGTGGTGCGGCGGCAGGTAGCCGGCCGAGTCGCTCGAGGCGATGGCCAGCTGCGTGCGCATCATGATGGCATCGGCGAATCCGCGCAGCAGCATGATCAGCGCCACGATGATGTACATGATGCCGATGCGCTTGTGGTCCACCGTGGTCAGCCATTCTTTCCACAGGTAGGTCCACTTGCCGTAATAGGTGACGACGCCAAGCATGGCGGCACCCAGAATGACGACCGCTGCCAGCGTGACCATGACGATGGGTTCATGGTACGGGATGGCATCCAGGGTCAGTTTCCCGAACATCGATTTACTCCGACAAGGCTATCTTGGGGGTGTTGGCAGGCGTGCACATTCCGGTATCCATGCCTGCGGAGGCCATGTACTGGTAAATGATGCCGTCGAACATGGTGGGTTCGGCGCCCGAGTAGTAGGCGACGGGCTCGTGCTCGCTGGGCGAGACCAGGGCCTGGTAGGTTTCGGGGGTCATCTTGCTGGTCGAGGCCTGGGCATTGCGGACCCACTCTTCGAAGTCCGCCTGGCTGCTGGCGATGGCCTTGAAGCGCATGCCCGAGAAACCCGCGCCGCTGTAGTTGGCGGAGATGCCCGCATAGGTGCCGGCTTCGCGCGCGATGAGATGGAGCTTGGTCTCCATGCCCGCCATGGAGTAGATCTGGCTACCCAGGCGCGGGATGAAGAACGAGTTCATGACCGAGGCGGAGGTGATGCGGAAGTTGACGGGCGTATCGACCGGGAACTGGATCTCGTTGACGGTGGCGATCTTGTACTCGGGATAGATGAACAGCCACTTCCAGTCCAGCGACACGACATCGATCTCGATGGGCTTGACCTCGGATTGCAGGGGGCGGTAGGGGTCCAGCGCGTGCGAGCTTTTCCAGGTCAGCACCGCCAGGATGCCGACGATGATGCAGGGGATGGTCCAGACCACGACTTCGATGGCGGTGGAGTGCGACCACGTGGGATCGTATTTGGCCTTCGTGTTGGAGGCGCGGTATTTCCAGGCGAACCACAGGGTCAGGATGATGACCGGCACGACCACCAGCAGCATCAGCCCGGTTGCCGTCAGCAGCAGGGTTTTTTCCTGGGCGCCGATGTCGCCCTTGGGATCGAGGATGTCCATGTTGCAGCCAGCCAGCAGCAACATCATGGCGCCGACACACAATGTGCGTCCCGCGTTCGCGAAGAAGGATTTACTCACGTCCAGCCTTGGTGTGTAGAAACGTTGGCGAAATCCGCCAGTTCTGCATCCTACTGAACGTGTCTAGAGGGAGCCTGCGACAAATAGTCGCGCGCGGTGGGGGCCGGGCACGGCCCTCCGGGGTGGCGTGGCCGGTCGCGCCTTGCATCGCACCATTTGTGGCGAATTGTGACCGGCCGCCCTAGGGACTAGCCCTGCGACAATATGTCGCAGCGATGTACGCCAGGCGGGCGCTTATTCGGGTTCCGGACCGCGTTCGGGCCCGGGCCGCTTGGCCAGCTTGCGCTGCAACGAGCGCCGGTGCATGTTGAGCAGGCGGGCGGCGGCCGAGACGTTGCCGCCGGTTTCGTGCAGCGCCTGCTGGATGTGTTCCCACTCCAGGCGATGCAGGGGAATCATGGTCGATTCCACCGCGACGGCCTCGGCTTTTTCCCGCCCCAGCGCGCGCAGGATCATGTCGGCGGTGGCCGGCTTGGGCAGGTAGTCGTCGGCGCCGCGCTTGATGGCGTCGACGGCGGTGGCCACGCTGGCGTAGCCGGTCACGAGCAGGATGCGCATGTCGGCGCGCAGGGCGCGCAGCGGCTTGATCAGCGTCAGGCCGGAGTCGTCGCTGCTGAGCTTGAGATCGACCAGCGCGAAGCCGGGGCGGATCTCGTCGGCGATGCGCAAGGCCTCGGCGATGGTGGTGGCGGTGCGGGTTTCGAGGCCGCGCCGGGCCAGGCTGCGCTGCAAGGTGCGCAGGTAGAGTTCGTCGTCGTCGACCAGCAGGCCGATATCCAGGTCAGTCATCATGAGGTCACAGTGGTTTCCACGGGCAGTTGGAACTGGATGCGCACGCCGCCGCCTTCGGCGGCGGTCATGGTCATGTCCCCGCCCAGGCGTTCGACGGTGGCGTGCGACAGCGCCAGGCCCACTCCCAGGCCGCCGGGCTTGCCGCTGCGGAACAGCGTGGCGGGCAGGAGCGGCTGGTCGGGGTTCAGGCCGCGTCCGTAGTCGCGCACCACGCCGCGCACCATGCCGCCCTTGCATTCCAGGTGCAGGTCCACGTAGGGGGCGCCGGCCTGGACGCCGGCATCGGCGGCATTGTTCAGCAGCGCCTGGAGCAGGTGGGCGACCGAGGGTTCGACGCGCAGGCCGCGCGGCAGGACGCCGGTGCGGTGCATTTCGACCGTGGGGCGGACCAGTTTCCACTGTTCCACCACGCGTTCCAGTTCCACTTCGGTTGGGACAGCCAGATTGCGCACGCGTTCCCGGCACAGGGCCAGCAGCTCGGTCAGCATCTCGGTGTCGGCGCGCAGGTCGTCGGTATCGGCCTGCGCGGCGATTTCGTCGGCCAGCAGCGTCATGGTGGCCAACGGGGTGTTCAGTTCGTGCGCCATCGAGGCGGCGTGGGTGGCCAGCGCCACGATGCCCTCGTTGCGGGCGAAGCGTTCGCGCAGGTCGGCCAGTTCGCGCTCGCGGTTGCGCAGGTCGGCGGCCAGCCGGGTCGAGAAGATCAGGATCACGCTGACCGAGATCAGGAAGCTGGCGGCGATGCCCCATAGAAGCAGTTCGTAGGCGTCGCCCGGGGCATGCAGCGGATGGCCGAAGATGGCCGCCGCGGCGTAGCCGACCACGCCCGCGCCGGCGGTGGCGTAGGCCCAGCGGTTGGGCAGGGCCATGGCGGCCAGGGCGATCAGGACCAGGAACAGCAGGCCGAAGGGATTGCTGATGCCGCCGCTCCAGGCCACCATCCAGGCCAGCACGACGATGTCCACCAGCATGTGCAGGAAGGCGGTGGCGTGCGAGGGTTCGTCGCCGGTGCGCAGGCGCCAGCCGGCGTAGAGGTTGAACAGCACCAGGGTGGCGACGCCGCTCCACAGCATGCCCAGGGGCAGGTCCACGCCCAGCGGTCCGCTGGCGATGAAGATGGTGGCGGCCTGGCCGCCTATGGCTAGCCAGCGCAGGCTGGACAGCGTGCGGAGGAAGGAGATTTCTGTGCGGCTCATGATGGGGCGATGGCCGGCGGCGGGCGCGCCGGCAGGCTCCATTATGACGCACGCGGCATGGGCGCCGCCGGGCGGCGGCGTGCGCTCAGGCGCGGGAGGCGGGCGGGCCCCGGCGCAAGGCCAGGCCCAGCATGACGAGCGTGATGCCCTGGAACAGCAGGTCCAGCGACAGCAGCAGGCCCAGTATCCACAGGCTGTTCTCGGGCCAGCCCATGGCCACCAGCAATCCGGCCAGCAGCGTGACGGCGCCCGACAGAGCCAGCCAGCCCCAGCCCTGCTGGCCGCGGTGCTGGAACCAGATCCACAGGCGCAGGGCGCCCGAGGCGATCAGGAAGGCGCCCAGCAATAGCGTGAGCATCGCCGCGCCGGCCAGCGGGTTGTACAGGGCGACGCCGCCGGCGATGGCGTAGAGCAGGCCGCCCAGGGTCCAGAACAGGAAGCCGCGCCAGTCCTTGACGCGCCAGGCCTGCACCAGTTGTCCAATGCCGGCCACCAGCATCATGGCGCCGACGAACAGGACGCTGGCGACGGTGGCGGCCAGGACGTAGGCCCCGGCCACGAACCCGAGGACCAGCATCAGCACGCCCAGCGCGACGAACCAGCCCCATCGGGCGCCCAATGTCTTCAAGGTTCCGGTCAAGTCGACGCCACCCGGCACGGGCGTGGGATTCGGAGCATCTGCCATGTCTGTTCCCTCCGTGGTCGGGGACGCCGGGCGTCCCCATACGCGGTGTATCCACCGCATACGGTACCAGCGTCTAGCCGGCGGCGCGCAGCCAATCTTGTAACCGCTGGATCAGGGGACGCTGCCCCTCGATCAGCTTTTCGCGCGCGGCATCCAGGTCGAACCATTCGGCGCGGTCGACCTCGGGGAAGGCCTGGAGGCGGCCGCTGCGCGGAGGCCATTCCAGTTCGAAGGTGTTGCTGCGCAGCGTGGCGGGATCGAAATCGCCATGCAGGGCGAAGGCCACGACTTCCTTGCCGACCTTCTGCCGGACGCGGCCCAGGGGCACCGGCGTGCCCGCGGGCAGGCTGCCCGTTTCTTCGCGGAATTCGCGCAGCGCGGCGGCGGCGTCGTCCTCGCCGGGCTCGGGCGCGCCCTTGGGGATGGACCAGGCGCCGGCATCGCGCTTGCGCCAGAAGGGGCCGCCCGGGTGGACCAGCAGGACTTCCCAGCCGCGCGCCCCCTGGCGATACAGCAGCAGGCCGGCGCTGGACGCCCGGGCGGGCGTGGCGGACCGCTGGGCGGGGGTCATGGCCGGCTGCCCTGGGTGGCGGGTGGAGCGGCGCGGCGCATGTCGGCATAGGCCAGGCCGAAGATGGCCAGGCCGCCCACGGCCAGCAGCAAACCGACCCAGCCGGTCGAGGCCCAGCCCAGGCCGGCCGAGATCGTCAGGCCGCCCAGCCACGCGCCCAGCGCGTTGGCGAGGTTGAAGGCGGAATGGTTCAGGGCCGCGGCCAGCGTCTGCGCGTCGCCGGCGACGTCCATCAGGCGGATCTGCAAGGCCGGGCCGATGGCCACGACGGTGCCGATCAGGAACACGTTGAAGGCGCCCAGCCAGATGTTGGAGGCGGTCAGGCAGAACAGGCCCAGCACCAGTCCCGACCAGACCAGCAGTCCACCTATGGTCGGCATCAGCGCCTTGTCCGCGAGCCGCGAGCCGACCAGGTTGCCGGTCACCATGCCCACGCCGAACAGCGCCAGGACGAAGGGAACCCCGTGCACCGGCAGGCCGGCGAGTTCCATCAACGTGGGCTTGATGTAGCTGAACACCGCGAACATGCCGCCGAAGCCGATCGCGCCTATGCCCAGCGTCAGCCAGACCTGCTTGCGGCGCAGCGCGCCGAGTTCGCGCCAGGGGCTGGCGCCTTCGCTGGCCGGGATGTCGGGAATCCAGCGCCAGACCAGCAGCGAGGCCAGGACGCCGATCACGCCCACCAGGGCGAAGGCGGCGCGCCATCCCAGCCATTGGCCCAGGCCCGTGGCCAGCGGCACGCCGACCAGCGTGGCCACGGTCAGGCCCAGCATGACGTAGCCCACGGCTCGCGCGCGCTGGCCAGCCGGCGCCAGGTGCGCGGCGACCAGGGCGGCCACGCCGAAATAGGTGCCATGGGGTAGCCCTGTCATCAGCCGCATCAGGATCATGGACAGGTAGCCCGGTGCCGCCGCGCTGGCGAAATTGCCCAGCGCGAAGAAGACCATCAGCGCCACGAGCAGCGCGCGGCGCGGCATGCGGGCGCCCAGCACCGCCAGCACCGGCGCGCCCACGACGACGCCCAGCGCATAGGCGCTGATCAGGTGTCCGGCGGCGGGGATGGAGATGCCGAGATCCTGGGCCGCGTCGGGCAGCAGCCCCATGATGACGAATTCGCCGGTGCCGATGCCGAATCCGCCCAGTCCGAGCGCGAGCAGGGCGCGGCCGAAGGAGGGCGGCGGCGTGGCTCCGGGGGGCGAATCGGGAAGGGCGGAAGGCGGGGAGGAGGGGGCGTGCATGGCGGGGACGATGTGGCCGCGCGAGCGCGGGAAAGGCAAGTCCGATAGCTTAGCAGGTGCAGGTTGCAGTGCACAAAAACGTGGCCGTCGGCCGCGGGCTATGATGCGGGCGAGAACGCGGCCCTTGCCCGGACCGCGACGCCGGAACCATGACGGAGGCCCCATGAGCGACATCACCATCTATCACAACCCCGCGTGCGGCACCTCGCGCAAGGTCCTGGCCCTGCTGGAGGAGCGCGGCCTCGAACCCACCGTCGTCGAGTACCTGAAGACGCCGCCCAGCCGCGATACGCTCAAGGGCCTGATCGCCGCGATGGGCTTGCCGATACGCGAAGCGATGCGGGTCAAGGGCAGTCCCTACGAGGAACTGGGACTGGGCGACCCGAAGTGGAGCGACGACGAATTGCTCGACTTCATGATGCAGCACCCCATCCTGATCAACCGTCCCATCGTCGTGACGCCGCGCGGCACGCGGCTGTGCCGGCCGATGGAGACGGTGCTGGAACTCCTGCCCTAGCAACCGGCCGCGGTTCCCGTACCGAGGCTGTCGGCGTTCGACGCGGATCAGAGCAGGATCCGGCCTTCGATGCAGTCGGCCACGTCGCCGCCCACCCAGATGTCGTCCGCTTCGCGGCTGACGTGCACCCGTCCGGCCCGGCCCAGGGCGGTGCCCTGGCTGGCAATGTAGCGGTCGGGCGCAAGCCCCGCGCCGATCAGCCACTGCGCGATGCCGGCGTTCAGGCTGCCGGTCACGGGGTCTTCGGGCACGCCCAAGCCCGGGGCGAAGGCGCGTACTTCGAACTGGGCCTCGGTGCCGTCCACGGCGGAATCCCAGGGCGCGACGACGCCGAGCTTGAGCATGCCCAGGGCGGCGTGGTCCGGCTGCACGGCCAGGACCTGCGCGCGCGAGGCGAGCATGACCGCCATCCAGGCGGGCCCGTTGTCCACCCAGTTGGCGGCGCGTATGGCTGCCGGTGGAATGCCCAGGCCCCGCGCGGCCTGCGCGAGCGTGGCGGGATCGACGTCGCCGGCCCGGCGCAGCGGCGGCGCCGCGAATGCCAGGCGGCCCCGCGCGCGCCGTATCCGGACCAGCCCCACGCCGCATTCCTGAACGATGTCCGGCCCTTGCGGCTGGCCGCCCGCCCGCAGCCAGGCATGGCAACTGCCCAGCGTGGGGTGGCCGGCGAAGGGCAGTTCGCCGCCGGGCGTGAAGATGCGTACCCGATAGTCGGCGCCAGCCTGGGTGGGGCGCAGCAGGAAGGTGGTCTCGCTCAGTCCGGTCCAGCGGGCGAGCGCGGCCATGCGTGCTTCGTCGAGATCGTCGGCGCCGTGCACGACGGCCAGCGGGTTGCCTCGCAGCGGGACGGCGGTGAACACGTCCACCTGGCTGAAGTCGTGGGAAGAGGGGGCCGGTGTCGTCATGGGTATCGAATCAAACGTAGCTGGACAGCAGGATATTGGTTTCGGTGTTGGCGATGCCGGGAATCAGCCGGATGCGTTCGAGCGCGCGATCGAAGTCCTCGAGGTTCTCGGCCCGCAGTTCGGCCACGATATCCCACCTGCCGTTGGTGGTGTGCAAGGCCTGGATGGCCGGTTCGCCGCGCAGGGACTGCAGGACGCGGCGGGCCGTGTTGCCCTCGATTTCTATGCTCGTCCACGCGCGTATGCCGCGGGGCTCGGCGTCGGGCCGCAGGCGCACGGTGTAGCCCAGGATGATCCCCTGTTCCTCCAGGCGGGCAAGGCGATTCTGGACCGTGCCGCGCGAGACGCGCAGTTTCTGGGCAAGGGTGGAGACCGGCGTGCGCGCGTTGTCGCGCAGCAGGGCGATCAGGCGATGGTCGACGTCGTCCATGGCGTATCCCCGGTGCGTAAGAGGATGCCAAAACGATAGCAGAGTCTGGCGTTATGGCAATCCATGGGCAGAAATGCCCAATTTCTTGCACTCCTTCTTGACGGCACGGACGAGCAGAATGAGGGAAAGGCCAGCCCGGCCGCAGCAGGTGGAAAGGAGCGCACGTGAAGACCGAAGCCAGGATCCTGATGGTCGAGCCCCGGTATTTCGACGTCAGCTATCGCATCAATCCGTGGATGCAGCCCGATGCGTGGGCGCGCGACCCCAAGGGGTGCGCGGCCGCCGCGAACGCAGCGTCGCGGGCCCTGCGCCGCGCGCTGGAGCGCGCCGGCTGCGAGGTGGTCATGCGCGCGGGCAGCCCGGGCCTTCCCGACATGGTCTTTCCCGCCAATGCCGCCATCGTGCTCGACGAACGGGCCCTGCTGGCCCGCTTCCGCTATCCGCAGCGCCAGGGCGAGGAAGCCGCCTTTCTGGCGATGTTCCGCGCGCTGCGCGATGAAGGCCTGCTGGCGGAGGTGGGGCAGTTTCCCCAAGGATGCTTCCAGGAAGGGGCGGGCGACGCCATCTGGGATGTCCGCCGGAACTGGTTCTGGGCTGCCTACGGCCCCCGGTCTTCGCGCGAGTCGCTGGCCCGCATCGGCGAGTTCTTCGGCAAGGAAACGGTGGCGATGGAACTGGTGTCCGACCGCTGCTATCACCTGGACGTGTGCTTCTGCCCGCTGGCGGGCGGCGAGATCCTGTATTTCCCGCCGGCGTTGACTCCCCAGGCCTTGCGCAACCTGCGCGAACGCGTGCCGGCGGACCTGCTGATCGAGGCCACGGAGGACGACCTGGCGCGCTTCAGCGTGAACGCGGTCAGCGTGGGCCGGGAAGTCGTCATGGCCACGCCCGCCGACCGCCTGCGGGCCGTGCTGGCCGAGCGTGGCTATCGCGTGACGCCGGTGGATCTCGCGCCCTTCATGATGTCCGGCGGGGGCGCTTATTGCATGACCTTGCGCCTGGATCGCGCGAGCCAGGCCGATGGCGCCCGGCCCGCACTCGCCAGGGAGGCCGCGACGGCCTGAGGAGGGCATATGAAGACGCGCTATCTGGATGCGGGCACGGTGGCCCGCATGATCGGCGAATACGGAACGGTGCGCGTGCTCGAACTGCTGGCGCGCGACATCCGCGACGACTACCTGCGCTGGCCGGAGTTCGAGAAGTGCGCCAGGATGGCGCATCATTCCAGCATGGGGGTGATCGAGCTGATGCCCGTGTCCGACGGCAGGCGCTATGCCTTCAAGTACGTCAACGGCCACCCCGGCAACGCGCTGAGCGGCCTGCCCACCGTGCTGGCGTTCGGCGTCCTGGCCGACGTGGCGACCGGATATCCCCTGCTGCTGGCGGACCTGACCCTGGCGACGGCGCTGCGCACCGCGGCGACCTCGGCGCTGGCGGCCCGCGCCATGGCGCGTCCAGGCGCTCGCGTCATGGCGTTGATCGGCAACGGCGCGCAGAGCGAGTTCCAGGCGCTGGCATTCCATACGCTGGTGGGCATTACCGAGATCCGCGCCTACGACATCGACCGCCACGCCACCGACAAGCTCATGGCCAACCTGGCCGGGGTCGAGGGGCTGCGCGTGACGGCCGCGGGCACGGCCGAGGCGGCCGTGCGGAGCGCGGACATCGTGACCACCGCGACCGCCGACAAGCGCCGCGCCTCGGTGCTGCGGCCGCAGTGGCTGGCACCGGGCACGCACGTGAACGCGGTGGGGGGCGACAGTCCCGGCAAGACCGAGCTGCATCCGGCCATCCTGCGGCAGGCCCGCATCGTGGTGGAGTACGAGGCCCAGACCCGCATCGAGGGCGAGATCCAGCAACTGCCGGCCAGCGCGCCGGTGGTGCCGCTGTGGCAGGTGCTGTCCGGTGCGCGGCCGGGACGGGAAACGCCGGAACAGACAACGGTGTTCGATTCGGTGGGCTTCGCGCTGGAGGATTTCTCGGCTCTGCGCTGCCTGCTGGACCTGGCCCTGGCCACCGGGTCCGGACAGGACGTGCAACTGGTGCCCGAGCTGGCGGACCCGCGCAACCTGTATGCGCTGCTGGCCGTCCGGACCCGGGCCGCCGAGCCGGCGGCCGCTACATCCTGACCCAGCCGCGCGCGACCATCACGTGCAGGGCCAGGCCCAGCAGGAAGCCCGCGGCGACGTTCCACATGCACAGGGCGGCGGTGGCCAGCGCCACCAGGCGCTGGTTCTTGTCCGCCGGCAGGATGCTGCTGCCCAGCGCCAGCTGGGCGCCGGTCAGGAACAGGATCACGCCCAGGATGGACAGCGGGAAGAGCTTGAACAGCAGCGAAACGCCGGCGCTGAAGAACAGCGCGAGCACCAGCAGGATGACACCCAGGATGACCAGCGCGCCGCCCGTGCGGGCACCGAAGGCCACGTGGCCGGCCATGCCGCCCGCGCCGTGGCACATGGGCACTCCGCCGACCACCGAGCTGAACACGTTCATGACGCCGGTCGAGGTCGCCAGGCCGTTCTCGGTCACGGGGCGCTGGGGGAACAGGCGGTTGTTTTCTTCCTTGACCGCGATGACGGCGTTGCCCAGCGTGAGCGGGAGCTGGGGCAGGGCCAGCAGCACCGCGCCTATCGCCAGTTCGTGCAGGCCGACGTCCGACAGCGCGAACGAGGGCGTGGGCAGCCCGAACGGAACCTGCGCCAGTTCATGCAGCAGCGCGGGCTGGCGCCAGGCCCCCACCGCCGCGCCGAAGACCAGCAGCACGAACATCGCGGGCAGGGTGCGGTTGCCCATCAGCAGCAGCGTGCCCACGCCCGCCACCGCCGCGATGGGCCAATCGGTCTGCATCATCTTCACGCCTTCCAGCATGAAGCCGAAGCCCAGCCCCAGCATGATGCCCAGCACCACGGCGGGCGGGACCAGGCGCGTGACGCGCGCGGCCATGCCGCTCAGTCCCAGGAACAGCCATGCCACCCCGGTCGCGAGCGCGGCGCCGTAGACGGCCCCCGGGGTCACGACAGCGGTCTGAGCGGCCTGCGTGACCGCTACCGCGCCTATGGCCTTCATGGGCTGCACGGGGATGGGGGTCTTGTAGTGGAGGCCGCAGGCCAGCATGCACAGGCCGAAGGCGAACAGCACGCCGAACGGATCGAGCTTGAGCACGCCGATGTAGGCGGCGACGAAGGGAATCAGGGTGCCGAGATCGCCGAAGGCGCCCGCCCATTCCATGCGGTCGTAGCGATTGCCCGTGGCGGTTGGTTGCGGCACGGAGTGGCTGGCGGGTTCTTGCACCCGGACCCCCTTGCTATGCGGACGAAAGAAAAGGCGATTGTCGGCCACCCCGCCAGGCATGTAAACACGGGGGCCGCGGTGGCCTAGGCGCAGGCCCGCGCGCGCAGCGCCCGGGACATGGCCTCCAGCATGCGTGCCCAGTCCTGGCGGACACGCTCGGCCTCGGCAGCCCGGCCGGCGTCCAGTTGCTGCGTGACCTTGATCTTGCAGCCGGGTTCGGCGTCGATCAGCGCCACGGTGACCAGCTCGGCCCGGGGGGCGTCCGCCGCGTGCCATTCGAAGGCCACGCAATAGGGCCGGTCCATGATCAGGTAGTTGTCCTGGCACCCGGCTTCGCCGTCGGTCCGCCGTTGGGCCAGGGCGGCGATGCAGGCATCGAAGACCGACTCGGTGGGCACGGGGAGATGCCGGACTGTGCAGACGTCTATCGTTCGGCTCATGCTGGCGTTTCCTGACAAGCGGGACCTCCGGCGGGGGCCGCCGGAGAGGGAGACGCGCAGCGTAGCGAATTTTGTGTACAGTGTCCACAATACCCCGGACGAGGTGTCGGGAAAGGCTTGCGGCATCAGCCCCAGGCGGCCCCCAGTTCGCGCGTGACCTGGGCCGCCGGCAGTTCGCGGCACGCACCGGGGTTCTGTCCGCACCACAGCGGAGAGAAATCGCCCGAGCCCTGCGCCTCGGCCTTGGCGCGCAGGGGCGCGATCGCCGAGGTCGCGAGCGGGAAGGCCGGCGCTGCCGGCGACATGGGGCCGAGTTCGCGCATCACCCGGTTCACGATGCCACGCGCCGGGCGCCCGGAGAACACGTTGGTGAGCGCGGTGTGGGCGGCGGGATGCTTGAGCGCGGCGCGATGGATGGCGCTGATCGTCGATTCGGGGCAGAGCAGGTAGGCCGTGCCGGCCTGCACGCCGGCCGCGCCCAGCGCCCGCGCCGCCGCGACCGTGCGCGCGTCGGCGATGCCGCCGGCCGCGACCACCGGCACGCGCACGGCCGCCACGATTTGCGGCAGCAGCGCGAAGGTGCCCGACTGGGTGTCCAGGTCGTCGGACAGGAAGATGCCCCGGTGGCCGCCGGCCTCGTTGCCCTGCGCGATGATGACGTCGGCGCCGTGGTCTTCCAGCCAGCGCGCCTCGTCGACGGTCGTGGCGGACGACAGCACCCTGGACCCCCAGGACTTCACGCGGGCCAGCAGTTCGGCCGAGGGCAGGCCGAAATGGAAGCTGATCACGGGAGGCCGATAGGGCTCGACCAGGTCGGCGATCTCGGCCGTGAACGGCGCACGTCCGGGACCGGGCTGGATGCCGGACGGATCGATGCCGAACTCGGCGTAGTATGGGCCGAGTGCCTGGCGCCATTGCGCTTCGCGCGCGGCATCGGGCACGGGCGGCGTATGGCAGAAGAAGTTGACGTTGTAGGGCCGGTCGGTGCCCGCCCGCAGCTTGTCGAGTTCGGCGCGAAGCGCGTCGGGCCCCAGCATCGCGCAGGGCAGGGAGCCCAGTCCGCCCGCGTTCGACACGGCGATCGCCAGCGCGCTGGCCTGCGAGCCGGCCATGGGTGCCTGGATGACGGGAAGGGCGATGCCCAGCAGTTCTTGCAGATTCATGAGGCGGCCTTGATCGGAAACGAAGGAAGAAGGGGGAGTTCGCCCGCCGGCAGGAGATCGGCCAGCGTGTAGTGGTCCAGATGGTGCAGGAAGCGCTGCAGGGCGGCATCCAGGATGCCCGTCAGCCGGCAGTGGCCGGTCAGCACGCAGGTGCTGCCGGTGCCGTGGCATTCGACCAGATGGAAGTCCGGTTCCAGGTCGCGCAGCACGTCGCCCAGCCCTATGCGCTCGGGCGGGCGGGCCAGCCGCATGCCGCCGCCCTTGCCGCGCACCGTCTCGAGGTAGCCCAGCTGCCCCAGGCGGTGCGTGACTTTCATCAGGTGGGCCGCGGAAATGCCGTGGGCCTGCGCGATCTCGGCGATCGTGCACAGCCTGTCGGCATGCGCGCCCACATGCATCAGCAGCCGCAGCGCGTAGTCGCTCTGGACCGTCAGGCGCATGGCAGCTCGCGCGCCAGGCGGTCGGGATGGCGCTGCATCTGGTAGCCCAGCCACAGGCTTTGCGCGATGCGGCGGGCCATGACCCGCGCACGCGCGGCCATGGCCTGGTTTTCCTGTTCCCCGGCTGTCAGGTCGAACAGCTCCAGCCAGCGCGCGAACAAGGTCTCGTCCAGGCCGGGCAGGGCGGCATGCCGCGTCATGGGCGTACCGCCGTAGCGCCGCGTGCCGCGCAGGATGGAAGACCAGAAATCGGTGAGCTTGGACAGATGGCTGTCCCAGTCGTCCACATGGGCTTCGAAGATGGGGCCCAGCTTGTCGTCCCGCCGCACCCGCGCGTAGAAGGCCGAGACGAGGCGCGCGATTTCCTCGTCGGTGCATAGATTGAGGTCGAGCATGGGGGGCCGCCGATAAACATATATATTGAATACATCTTATCAGACGCCCCCGAGGCCGGGCCAGTCCCGGCCAGCCCGGTGCTACAGTATGCGCAGCCTCGAACCCCATACCGATTTCCATGTCCCTCCTGGCATCGCTCTGGACCCAGTTGATCGCCTGGGTCAGCACTCATCTCGTCGAACCGGCCGTCGTCTTCCTGCACATCGCCGATAGCGCGGGCAATCCGCTGGAGATCTCCGAGGCGCTGTTGATCGCGCTGTTGCAGCTCTTCATCATCGGTTTCATCTTCCGTCCGCTGGAAACCCTCGCGCCGGCCGAGCGCTGGGAGGAACGAGGGCTCACGCGCATCGACCGGCTGTACACGCTGCTGATGCTGCTGGGCCTGTTCCCGCTGTTCAGCTACCTGATCCTGACGCCGTTCGCCAACATGCTGGGCGGGCTGGGGGGCGAGGCCGACGCCGGGCCCGCCGTGTCTTCCGGGCTCAAGCACTGGGTGCCCTGGTTCGAGGACCATCCCTATCTGCTGTTCCTGGTCTATTACCTGGTCTACGACTGCGTCTACTACTGGATGCACCGCGCCCAGCACGCCATCCCGTGGTGGTGGGCGCTGCACAGCATGCACCACAGCCAGCGCCAGATGAGCTGCTGGACCAACGACCGCGGCAGCTACATCGACGGCGTGCTGCAATCCTTCATCCTGGCCACCGTCGGCCTGGCGATGGGCGTGGAGCCTTCCGAGTTCGCGCTGTTGAGTCTATTGAGCGAACTGGTGCAGAACCTGTCGCACACCAACGTGCGCTTCGGCTTCGGCCGCATCGGCGAACGCGTGCTGGTCGACCCCAAGTTCCATCGCCTGCACCACATGGTGCGGGACCCCGAGCGTCCCTCGCTGCACAACTGCAACTTCGGGCAGGTCCTGCCCTTCTGGGACATGCTATTCGGCACGGCCCTGTATGGCGAGAAGATCCGCCCGACGGGCGTCAGCGATCCCATGGTCGACGCCGACAACGACCATGGCCTGGTCGGTCAGCAGTGGCAGGCCGCCCGGCGCTTCTGGGGAGCCGTGCGGCGGCCGGCGGGATGGAAGCTGGGCGAGGTGTCGTTCGGCCCGGACTATGCCCCCATCCCGAGCGACCAGGCCGAGCACCTGCCCGTCCGCGCCGACACGGGGCCGGCGGGCGGGGCGCCTGCGGCCTGAAGCCGGCCCCTCAGGGCCGGGCCAGGTGCCAGATGCCGTTGACCCCGTCGCCGGTGCGGTCGCCGGGCGTCCGGTCCTTGGTCCAGAAATACAGCGGCTTGCCGCGGTAGGCCCACTGCCGGACGCCGTCCTGGCGGGTGATGACCATCCAGTCCCCGGTGCGGGTGGCGCCCGAGGGGGCGGTCAAGGGCGGCCAGTTCTGCGCGCAGACGCCGTTGCAGGCGCTCTGGCCCACGGGATCGCGATCGAAGGTGTACAGGCTCATGCCGTTGGGGGCCACCATCGCGCCGTCGCTGATCTTCGCGGGTTCGCTCACCATCAGCGATGAGCAGCCCGCCGCGAGGACGGCGGCGGCGCAAGTGGCGTGGACGAAAGCTCGAACCATGATGCCTCCTTGAGTGGGTCGGTATTCCAGGGAAAGGATCACCGGCCAGTATGGTGGCTTTCGGCGCGTCGCCATATGTCCGCCGCCGGCATGGGTTGTAAGGTTTTGCAACCGGCGCCGGCGCGATGTTTCCAACGATGTCGGCCATCATGGCGTTGCGGCGCATGCGCCATAATGGCCGCGTTCCAATCACGTCGCCGCACATGAAAAGCGAATCCACTTTCGAATGGCTGGGGGTCATGCTGGGCGAAGCCATCCGCACCATCGTCGCCGCGCTGAAGACGGTGTTCGGCGGTTTCGGCGAAGCCGTCGGCGCGTTTTCCTCGGGCCTGGCCGAGGCGCTGGGCATGAGCCCGACCCTGTTCAATTTCGCGCTGCTGGTCCTGGGGCTGCTGCTGCTCTACGCCGGCATACGTTCGCTGATGAACCGCTCGGTGCTGGGCGCCATCTTCTGGTTCCTGCTGGCGGTGCTGCTGCTGGGCGGACTGATCGGCGAAGCCGGCACGCCCGCCTGAGGTTGCCGCGGCGCGGGAAATAAGGTGTCATGGAAGGATGTCCATGGCAGAGGTGCCCCAGATGCTTCCCATCCTCATCCTTCAGACCGGCGGTCCGCCGCAGGCGGTCGGCGCGGCCTACGGCGGCTTCGATCGCATGGTGGGCGAGGTGGCCGGCCTGAACCCCGCGCGCCTGGCCCGCGTGGCCGCCTACAAGGGCGAGACGCCGGAGGCGCCGTCACGCTACGCCGCGGCGCTGATCACCGGCTCGCGCGCCAACGTGACCGACCATGCGCCGTGGAGCGAGGCCTGTGCGGGCTGGGTGCGCGATGCCATGGACGTGTCGCTGCCCGTGTTCGGCATCTGCTATGGCCACCAGTTGATGAGCCATGCGCTGGGCGGACGGGTGGACTACCTGGACGGAGGCCGGGAGATCGGCACCCAGCAGGTCGAGCTGACGGCCGAGGCCGCTGGCGACGCGCTGCTGGACGGCATGCCGTCCCTCTTCGCCGCCCACTTCATCCACGAACAGACCGTGGCCGAGCCGCCCGCCGGCGCGGCCGTACTGGCCCGCAACGGCAAGGACAGCCACCAGATGCTGCGCTATGGCCCGAACGCGGTCTCGGTGCAGTTCCACCCCGAATTCACCGTGCCCGTCATGCGGGCGTATTTCGACGTGATGCAGGCCGGGCTGGCCGACGAAGGACTGGACGTGCCGGCGCTGCGCGCGGGCGTGGCCGAGACGCCCGTGTCCCATGCCATCATGCGGCGTTTCTTCGAGCGCCTGGCCCCGGCATCCGCGGATGCCGGATGACCGCTATCCCTATCCGCGATTCGACCAAGGAGACCGCCATTTCCACGCAGGTTCTTTCCCGGACCAGGCTGCTGGCCGCAAGCCTGGCGATGCTGGCCGCCGCCCAGGCCCATGCCCAACTCGACACCGGCGCCTGCCTGGCCAGGCTGCGGCCGGCGGCTCCCGCCAACGGCATCCAGGTGGCCGATTTCGATACCTACACGCAGGGCGCGACGCTGCTGGCTTCCACGGTAGCCTCGGCCCGCGCCCAGCCCGAGGGCAAGGAAACCTGGTGGGACTATCTGGCCAAGACCGTGGACGAGGAACGGGTGGCCGATGGGCGCAAGCTGATGGAGGCCGAAGCCGCGCCGCTGTCGCAGATTGCCGCGCGCTACGAGGTGGACGGGGAGGTGATGGTGGCCATCTTCGGCATCGAGACCAACTTCGGCCGGGTGCTGGGCAAGACCCGGGTGCTGGATGCGTGGCTGACCCGCGCGTGCACCGAGAACAAGCCGCTGTGGACCAAGAACGTCTATGCCTCGATACGGTTGCTGCGCGACGGGCTCGTGCAGCCGGACAGCTTCGTGGGATCGTGGAGCGGCGCCTTCGGCATGACCCAGTTCATTCCGACTTCGTACTATGAACTCGCGGCCGACGGCGATGGGGACGGCAGGATAGACCTGTATGGATCGCTGCCCGACGCGCTGGCGTCCACGGCCAGCCATTTGCGCAAGCGGCGCGCGCAATGGACGCGGGGCCTGCTGCCGGTCATCGAGGTCAAGCTGCCCGCGGGCGTGGCGGCGGGCGTGCCCGCCGACCAGGAGTTCGCGGGCTCGGAGCGCCGCACGCTGGCCGAATGGACGGCCCGCGGCGTGACCCGCGTGGACGGCGGCCGGCCGGACCAACTGCGCGGCGGCGAGCCGGCCCCGCAGTCGCCGGCCTATCTGTTCGCGCCGACCGGCGCGGGCGGTCCGGTCTTCCTGGCCACGCGCAACTTCGACGCCATCCTGAGCTACAACGGTTCGCACAAATACGCGCTGGCGGTCAGTCTGCTGATCGACCGGCTGCGCGGCGAGCCGCCCATCGCCACGCCCTGGCCGACCGACGACCCGGGCCTGTCGCGCGCCGAGATCCGCGAATTGCAGGCCTTGCTGCTGGCAAGGGGCCACGACATCGGCACGCCGGACGGCATCCCGGGCAGCCGCACGCGCGACGCCGTGGCCGCCGAGCAGTTGCGGGCGGGCCTGACCGTCGACGGCCGGGTGGGCCAGCGCATCCTGCAGACGCTGCGGCGGGATCCGTTGCCGCGTACCGGGCCGCCGCCGGAGCAGCGGGGCGGTGCATGAAAGCCGCGCCCGCGCCGGGCATCCTGGCCGTCGACATCGGCGGTACGGGGCTGAAAGCCGCCGTCATCGACGATGCGGGCCGGCTGCTGGGCCAGCACCTGCGGGTGCCCACGCCCCGGCCGTGTCCGCCGGACCGGCTGGTGGACGAGGTGGCGCGGCTGGCTGCTCCGCTAGGCGGCTACGACCGGATCTCCATCGGTTTCCCCGGAGTCGTCAGGCGGCAGCGCGTGCTGACCGCCGTCAATCTCGATTCGCCGGCCTGGGTGGGCTTTCCGTTGGCGCAGGTACTGGGCGACCGGCTGGGCCGTCCGGCGCGGATGGTGAACGATGCCGACATGCAGGGCTACGGCCTCGAGCAGGGCGACGGCCTGGAGTTCGTCATGACGCTGGGCACCGGCGTGGGCACGGCGCTGTTCCGCGACGGCGGGTTGATGCCGCACCTGGAGCTTGCGCACCATCCCATGGAGGACGGCAAGACCTACGAGGAATGCCTGGGCGACGCGGCGCTGCGGGCCGAGGGCAAGGAGCGCTGGAACCGGCGCCTGGCGCGCGCGCTGGCGCTGGTCGACATCCTGCTCAAGCCGGATCGCATCCACCTGGGTGGAGGCAATGCGCGCGAAGTGGATGCGGCCTGCCTGCCGCCCCATGTCCGTGTGGGCTCGAACGATGCCGGGCTGACCGGCGGGGCGGCGCTGTGGAGAAGCTGGGACCCGGCCCACGCCTGAGAGGCGCCGGGCTAGGGCAGTTCGGCCGGGTAGCTGTCCAGCGCCAGCGAGACCTGGCGGCGGATGTCCCAATCGGCCAGGGTCGCCTGCACCGCGCCGTAGTAGACCCCGTTCTTGACCACGAACATCGAGGGCAGGTGGAACACCTCGTAGCGTTCGACCAGCCCCCGGTTGCGGCCCGCGTCGATCCAGCAGATGCGGGCCACCGGCAGGCTCATGTCGGGAAGCTGGGCGCGCGCCAGCCGGCAATTGGGGCAGGTGTCGCTGGTGAAGACCAGCAGCGAGGTGCCGGGTGCGTCCAGCAGGAAGCGGTCGGCCGTGCCGTCGTCGATGTCGATCTGTTCCATGGCGAAAAAAAGCGGCGGCCGGTGGGCGCCGCGCTATGTTCATGCGCGAGAATATATCGGATTTCTCTTTTCGGGCCCGTGTCCATGCAAGCCAACGACCATGATGAACCGCCGCGCCGCTGCGCGTGGGCCGGCAATGATGCCCTGTATGTCTCCTATCACGACGAGGAGTGGGGGCGCCCCCTGGACGGCGAGGCGGCGCTGTTCGAGCGCATCAGCCTGGAGGGGTTCCAGGCCGGCCTGAGCTGGCTCACCATCCTGCGCAAGCGGCCGGCTTTCCGGCGGGCCTTCGCCGGTTTCGAGATCGACGAGGTGGCCGCTTTCGGCGCCCGCGACATCGAACGCCTGCTGGCCGACACGGGCATCGTGCGGCACCGGGGCAAGATCGAGGCGGTGATCAACAACGCATCCCGGGCGCGCGAGCTGCGCGCCGAGGAAGGCTCGCTCGCGGCCTTCCTGTGGCGCTACGAACCCGCCGGTGCCTACGAGGGACCGCCGCGCGCCGAGTCGCCGGAATCCAGGGCCCTGTCCAAGGAACTCAAGCGGCGCGGCTGGCGCTTCGTGGGCCCGACCACGATGTATTCGCTGATGCAGGCCGTGGGCATGGTCAACGACCACGGGCCGGATTGCGCCTGCCGGAAGACGGTCGACGCCCTGCGCGCCGCCTTTTCGCGGCCGGGTGCCGCGGGCCGGCGCAAGCGGGCCTGAGTAAGCCCCGCCTCCTATGAAGCAGCGTGCACAGGTAGCACGTTGTGATGACTTCGGATAGAGTATCCGGGCTGGATGCAGTGCCTTGTCGCGTTACCGGTTGGTTTCCCTGTCCGATCCCCGGTGTCACGAATGCCGCGGGTAACGGACCGAAGCATTCGTACGGGGGCAGGTCATGACGTGGGTACTCGAGGCCATCAGGCAGTCGCCGGAGATCCTGCTGTTTCTTTCGCTGGCGATCGGTTTCTGGATAGGCAGATTCCAGTTCGGCAGGTTCCAGCTCGGGGGCGTGGCCGGGTCGCTGCTGGTGGCCGTGCTGTTCAGCCAGCTCGGCGTCTCCATCGACAACGGCGTCAAGGCGGTGCTCTTCGCGCTGTTCATCTATGCGGTCGGTTTCGAGAGCGGCCCCCAGTTCTTCAAGTCCCTTGGACGCCAATCCCTGAAGGAAATCGCCATGGCGGCGGTGCTGGCCGTCACGGGCCTCGTGACCGTGGTGGTGCTGGCGCGCCTGTTCGGCCTGGACAAGGGCCTGGCCGCCGGCGTGGCGGCGGGGGGGCTGACGCAGTCGGCCATTATCGGCACCGCCGGCTCGGCGCTGGCCAAGCTGGGCCTGCCGCCCGACGAACTCCAGCGCCTGCAGGCCAACGTGGCCATCGGCTACGCCGTGACCTACATCTTCGGTTCGTTCGGCGCCATCATCATCTGCGTCAACGTGCTGCCGAAGTTCATGGGCCGCGACATCCGCGAGGACGCGGTGAAGGCCGAGACCGCCATGAGCGCCGGCATGATCGTGCCCGGCGCGGGCGAGCAGCTCGCGGCGCCCGAGGTGGTGGGGCGGCTTTATCGCGCCGGCCCGGGGGCAGGCAGCACCGTGGCCGAGATCGAGGCGCTGGCGCCCGACGGCATGGCGGTGACGGTCGAGCGCATCAAGCGCGACGGCCAGATCATTCCCGCGCAGGCCGACCTGAAGCTGCACGCCACCGACATCGTGCTGCTGGCCGGCAGGCGGGCGGCCGTGATGGCGGCGCGCCAGGCGCTGGGGGACGAGGTGTTGTCGTCCAGCGGCATGGACATGGTCATGGTCACGCGCGACGTGCTGATCACCGGTGCCGGCTACCTGGGCAAGACCGTCGCGCAGATACGGACGGGCATCGCCGCCGACATCCGCCACGGCATCGTGGTGCTGGGCCTGAAGCGCGACGGCCGGCCGCTGCCGATGGAGCCGGGCACGGTGATCCGGGCCGGCGACGTGGCGGTGCTGTTCGGCACCGGCAACGACATCCAGCGCGCGGCGCACAGCGTGGGCACCGTGATCGTGCCCAGCGACAAGACCGACTGGATCTATCACGGCCTGGGCCTGGCGGTGGGACTGATCATCGGGCTGGCGGTGCTGCGCATCGGATCGATTCCGCTCACGCTGGGCAGCGGCGGCGGGGCGCTTCTGTCCGGACTGCTGTTCGGCTGGTACCGCACGCGGCGGATGAGCCTGGGCAACATGCCCTCCGGCGCCTCGACGCTGCTGCGGGACCTGGGCCTGGCGGGGTTCGTCGCCGTGGTCGGGCTGCAATCCGGACTGCAGGCGGTCGACACCATACGCACCAGCGGCCTGTCCATCTTCCTGATCGGCGTGGCGGTCACCATCGTGCCGCTGCTCATCACCATGGTGTTCGGCCGCTATGTGCTGCGCTACGACAACACGGCGGTGTTCGCCGGCGCGCTGTCCGGATCGCGCAGCGCCAATCCGGCCTTCGGCGAGGTGCTGGACAAGGCCGGCAACTCGGTACCCACGGTGCCTTTCGCCGTGACCTATGCCCTGGCAAACGTCTTCCTGACCCTGCTCGGTCCACTGGTCGTCGCCTTCGCCTAGGGTCCCATCGCAAGCCATCCACGCACGGAGGCCATCATGTCGACAGCGGATTACAGCCGGTACGCGAAACTGAGTCCTTTCGAACTGAAGGACGCGCTCATCGAACTGGCCTCCAGCCAGCAGAACCGGCTCATGCTCAACGCGGGGCGGGGCAATCCCAACTTCCTGGCCATCGTGCCGCGGCGCGCGTTCTTCCGGCTGGGGCTGTTCGCGGCGCTGGAGTCGGAATTGTCCTTCTCGTACATGCCGCACGGCATAGGCGGCCTGCCACGGATCGAGGGCATCGAGAACCGTTTCAACGCCTACATCGCCGAGAACCGCGACCAGGAGGGCGTGGTGTTCCTGGGGCGCGCGCTGAGCTACGTGCGCGACCAGATGGGGCTGTCCGCCTCCGGGTTCCTGCACGAGATGGTCGAGGGCGTGCTGGGCGACAACTACCCGGTGCCGCCGCGCATGCTGCGGATCACCGAGGAAATCGTCCGGACCTATCTGGTCAAGGAGATGGTAGGCGGCTTGCTGAGCAACCAGAACATCGATGTCTTCGCCACCGAGGGCGGCACCGCCGCGATGACCTACGTCTTCGACACGATGAAGGAGAACGGGCTGATCAAGGCGGGGGACAAGGTGGCGATCGGCATGCCGGCCTTCACGCCCTACATGGAGATCCCGCGCCTGAACGACTACCGGCTGGAGCCGGTCTACATCAACGCCGACCCCGACCAGGGCTGGCAGTATCCCGACGCCGAGATCGACAAGCTGCTCGATCCGGCGGTGAAGGTCTTCTTCTGCATCAATCCCAGCAATCCGCCGTCCTGCAAGATCAACGGCCATGGGCTGGAGCGCATACGCGGCATCATCGAGAGCCGGCGGCGCGACCTGATCGTGCTGACCGACGACGTCTACGGGACGTTCGCCGACGGCTTCCAGTCGCTGTTCGCCACGTGCCCGCGCAACACCATCCTGGTCTATTCGTATTCGAAATACTTCGGCGCGACGGGCTGGCGGCTGGGAGCCATCGCCGTGCACCAGGACAACGTCATGGACGAGCTCCTGCGCGGGCTGCCGGCTTCGACGAAGAAGGCCTTGAACGAACGCTATGCCTCGCTCACGCCGGACGTGCCAGGGTTGAAGTTCATCGACCGGCTGGTGGCCGACAGCCGGTCCGTGGCGTTGAACCACACGGCCGGGCTGTCCACGCCGCAGCAGGTGCAGATGGCCTTGTTCTCGCTGTTCGCGCTGATGGACGAGCAGGACGGCTACAAGGCCGAACTCAAGAAGCTGATACGCCGGCGGCAGGCGGCGCTGTACCGCGAGCTGGGCATCGCCCGGCATCACGACGAGAACGCGGTCGACTACTACACGCTGCTCGACCTGGGCGCGATCGCGAAGGACCTGCACGGCCCGGATTTCGCCGCCTGGATACAGAAGAACGTGGCGCCCACCGATCTCTTGTTCCGCATCGCGGACGAGACCGGTATCGTGATGCTGCCGGGCAGCGGCTTCGGCACGCTGCGGCCCGCCGGACGCGTATCGCTGGCCAATCTGAACGAATACGAATACGCCGCGATCGGCCAGGCCTTGCGGCAGATGGCCGAACAGTTCTACGAGGACTACCGCAAGGGCCGGCCCGGACCCGCCGCCAAGCGCGGCGCGGGCAAGGGCAAGGCGAAGAAGAGCGGCAAGAAGTAGCTGGCCGTTATTCCCAGCCGCCGCCCAGCGCCAGGAACAGCGCCGCCTGGTCGGCGGCCAGTTGTCCTTGCGCGGCGGTCAGCGCGCTTTCCGAACCGGCCAGGGTGCGGTCGGCGTCCAGCGCCGTCAGGAAATCGGTACGCCCCAGGCGGTACAGCGTGCGCGCCTGTTCGGCGGCCTCGCGGTTGCGGTCGCGGGCGGCGCGCAGCGCGTCGGTCCGGTCCAGGTCCCGGGCATAGACGGTCAGCGCGCTGGAGGTCTCGCGCAGCGCGTTCAGCACCGCGGCGTCGAAGCGGGCCAGCGCCGCCGCGCTGCCTGCCTCGGCTTGTTCGATATGGCTGCGCGCCAGGCCGGTGTTGGGCAGGCTCCAGGAGATGAGCGGCCCCAGGCTCCAGCGGAAGCTGTTGTCGGCGCCCAAGCGCGAGAGCGTGCCGGTGCTGCCGGCCGACAGGCCCAGCGAGATGCTGGGATACAGCTCGGCCGTGGCCACGCCTATGCGGGCGGTGGCGGCGGCCAGCGAACGCTCGGCCTGGCGGATGTCGGGCCGCCGGCGCAGCAGCGCCGCGCCATCGCCCACGGGGACGGGATCGCGCAGGGTGGGCGGCGCGTGACACGTGGCCAGGGAAGCGGGCATCGAACCCGGCACCTTGCCCACCAGGACGGCCAGCCGGTAGAGCGCGGTGGCGCGTTGCGCTTCCAGCGGCGGCACGGCCGCCCGCAACTGTTCGAGCTGGCCCTGGGCGCGACTGACGTCCAGCGAGGTCCCCCGGCCCATGCCGGCGCGCTTGCGGGTGAGATCGGCGAACTGTTCCTGCAGCACGATGGAATGGCGGGCCACGTCCAGTTGCTGCCCGGCGGCGCAGGTGTCGGCATAGGCACGCACCGTGCCTGCGGCGACGTTGACGCGAGCCAGGTCGTAGGCGGCCTGGGCGGCATCGGCGTCGGCATGGGCGGCCTCCATGCCGCGCGAGAGCTTGCCGAACAGGTCGACCTGATAGGACACGGCGGCGCCCGTGTCGTAGGTGCCGATGTCGGGCAGCGGATAGGGCACGCCCTTGGCCGCGCCGGAGGCGCGTCCATAGGCCGGGGCCCCGCTGACCGAGACGTTCGGACGACGGCCGGCACCGGCTTCATCGACGATGGCGGCGGCGCGTTGCAGGTTGGCGGCGGCCACGCGCAGGTCGGTGTTGGCGGCGAAGGCCTGCCCGACCAGATCGTCCAGCACCGGGTCGTCGTACAAGCGCCACCAGTGGGCAGGCAATGGCGCCGACCGGGCGGACGAGGCCGCGAGGCCAGCCAGCGGACCGTTGGCGGCATCGAGCCTGACCGCGGCCTGGCCGGGAACCTGGTAGTCGGGGCCGACGGTCGAGCAGGCGGCCATCGCCCCCAGCAGCGCGGCGGCCAGGCAGCGCAAGGCATGGATCTTCATGAGGCCGCTCCTGCGGAGCGGCGGGGCGCGGCCGGCTCGCGCACTTCCACCGTGGCCGTCTGGCCCGCCACCAGCCTGACCGAATCCGGAACGCGGTCGATGGCCACGCGCACCGGAATGCGCTGGGCCAGCCGCACCCAGTTGAAGGTCGGGTTGACGTTGGGCAGCAGGTTGGCGGCGGTGCTGCGATCGCGGTCGGCGATGCCTTCGGAGAAGCTCTCGACGTGGCCTTCCAGCGCTTCACCCGCGCCCATCAGCAGCACCGACGCCGGGTCGCCGACGTGGATGCGCGGCAGCTTGTTTTCCTCGAAATAGCCTTCGACGTAGAACGAGTCGCGATCGATCAGCGCCATGACGGCACGGCCGGCGGTGACGTAGGCGCCGCCTTGCAGGTCCAGGTTGGTCACGTAGCCGTTCACGGGCGAGACCACCGTGCTGCGGGCCAGGTTCAGCCGGGTCAGGTCCAGGTTGGCCTGCGCCTGGGTCAGCGCGGCGCGCAGTTGCTCGGCGTGCGCCTGGGCCTGTTCGCGGCTTTCCTGGGCCACCAGCTCGCCCAGTTCGCCGTTGCGGCGGACTTCGCGCGTGGCCTGGGCCAGTGCCGCGCGCTGCGACTGCACGGCGGCTTCGGCCTGGCGCACGGCCAGCTCGTAGCGGGCCTTGTCGATCTCGAACAGGATCTGTCCGGCGCGGACGGCCTGGTTGTCGCGCACCATCACCTGGGTGACGGGGCCGGTGACGTCGGGCGCGACCTGCACCACGTAGGCCTTCACGCGGCCGTCGCGCGTCCAGGGGCGCACCTCGTAGCGCTGCCACAGGGTCCAGCCGGCGGCGATGGCGATGGCCAGGACCAGCAGGGTCAATGCGAACCGGCCCAGCGCCGGCAATGAAAGCTTGGGTATCACGTTAGAACTCGCGGGTGAACAGGAGCGACAGGCAGGCCAGCACGATGACGAACAGGCAGGCGTCGAACAGCGGGGGGTGCCAGACCAGGCGGTAGAACCCGAGGCGGGCCAGCCCGTGTCCGAGCAGCCGTGCCACGACGATGGCCGCGAAAGTCAGCAGCAGCAGGGCGGGCACGTACAGGCCATAGACATTGACTTCAGCGAACATGGCGGGGCTCCGGTAACAGGGACGCCGGCTGGTAATCGTCGGCATCGGGATGCAGGTCGCGGCGGATGCCGCACAGCGCGGCCACGGCGTCGCGCTGCGCGGTTGAAGCCGGCAACGCGCACACGGCGCGCAGCAGGGCGTCGATCCGCGCGAGCAAATCGGGGGCGGGGCGCTGGGTGGGCAGGCGCCGGCCGGCGAAGAACGAGGACAGCGCGGTCAGCAGCGGCCGCACGCGGACCTGTTCGCGGTCCAGTTCGGGCTGCAGGCGCAGCAACTGCGTCATGTTCAGGCCCACGCGCAAGTCCGCCAGCACGTCGGCGCCTTGCAGGTCGGCATTGGCGCGGGCGGCCGCCATGCGGGGCGCAAGCAGCGCCAGGCGGTCCAGCATGCGGGCCGAGATCTCGGTCACAACGATGTTGCGGGCCGAGTCGGCGCGGCCCAGTTCGGCCAGTTCCCGCCAGTTCGCGCGCAGCAGCCTGAGCGCGCTGTGGTCGACGCTGATGGTGCGGAACAGCCGCGTGCAGACGGCGGCGGCCACGATGCCCGCCACCTGTGCCAGCATGCTGTTGGCGAAGGAAACGAGATCGGCGGTCTGGGTGTCGTGCATGGCCAGCGCCGACGCGACGCCGAACAGGAAGGCCATCGCGCGGCCGGTGGTGGGGGGACGCGCGATCAGGACGCCCAGCAGGAGGAACAGCGGCGCGGTGGTCAGCACCAGCATCTCGAAGCTGTGCACGGCCGGCAGCACGACCAGCAGGTAGAAGGCCGAGCACGGGATGGACAGCAGCGTGAACTTCAGGAACACCCGTATCGCCGGCACCGGGTTGTCCAGGGTGGCGAACAGGCAGCAGAAGATGGCGGCCATCAGCGCCGCGCCCGATCCCGCCTGCCAGGCGGTGGCGATCCAGAACAGGCAGCAGGCCAGGATGGCCACGGTGGCCGCGAAGGCCGACAGCAGGGCCAGTCCGCGGTCGGTATGCAGCACGCGCGGCGAGCTGGGCTGTTCGCGGATGGATTCGGAACGCGCGTCGTGCAGGCCCGCCTCGATATGGGTGCGCAGCGCGCTGGAATCGGCGTAGGCATGGATCAGGGCCTTCAGGCGCGAGCCCAGGCTGAGTTCGACCATGTCGCGCCAGCCCATGTCCGGCGAGACCGCGGGGTGGTTCGCGTCGATGGCCCGCACCAGTCCGGCCAGCCGCGCCGGGTCCCGGGGCTGGGGATCCCCGGTCCACGCGGCCACGTCCCGCATCACCGTTTCCCAGCGGCGCGCCAGGCCGGCGGGCATCTCGCGCAGCACGGCCAGGCGGTCTTCGATGGCGGACATCAGCGGCATCATCAGCGAGATGCGGTCCTGCACGGCGTGGATGGCATTCGAGGTCCAGCGCAGGTGCGAGGTGTCGAAGGGCAGGTGGGTCGCCATCAGCCGCAGGTCGGTGACGTCGGCGGCCAGCTTGCGGCGGTCCAGCTGGCCGGCGTCTGACTTGCCGCCCAGCGTGTCGGCGATCCAGCGCTGGGCGTCGTCGTAGGCGCGCTGCACGCGGGAGACGAGGACGGGACCGATGCCCTGCGGCATGACCAGGCTGTGGATGAGCGTGGCGCAGGTGATGCCCAGCAGGATCTCCTCGACGCGGGCCAGCGAGATGTCGAAGATCTGTTCGGGCTGCGTGACGGCGGGAAAGCCGATCAGCGCGGCGGTGTAGCCCGCCAGCATGAAAAGATAGGACCTGGGCGTGCGATCGAGCAGCGAGATGTACAGGCACAACCCCACCCACAGCGCGAATGCGAGCGACAGCAGTTCCGGCGCGTTGGCCAGGAGCGGCACGGCGGCCAGGGCCATGGCCGACCCCAGCGTGGTGCCGGTGACACGGTAGACCGTCTTGGAGCGCACCGCGCCGGCCAGCGGGCTGCTGACCACGTAGGCGGTGGTCATGGCCCAGAACGGACGCGGCAGGCCCATGCGCATCGCGAGATACAAGGCGAGGACCGCGGCGGCGTAGCTCTTGAGCGAGAACAGCGTTTCGGAAAGGGTGGGGAGCTTCATGAGGACGACGCGGGACCGGCTTCCTGGGCGAGTTGTTCGATCGCGGTCTGCAAGCCTTCCAGCGTGCGCAGGCAGGCTTCGATGTCGTCCTTGCTCCTGCCGGCGAACAGGGCGCGGCGGAAGGGGATGAGGGCGGCTTCGACCCGGTCGGCGCACTGCCGGCCGGCGGCCGTGAGATACAGAGACTTGGCGCGGCGGTCGGAGGCGTCTTCGCGGCGCTCGACCAGGCCCAGCTCGACCACGCGGTCGATGACGCGCACCACCGACGAGGGCTCGATGCCCAGCGCGTCGGCGACGGCGCCGGGGCGGGCGCCGTCGCCCAGGCGGCCGATCATTACCACCGGCCAGGCGGTGGCCTGGGACAGGCCGAAATCCGCGGTCAAGGTGTCGGCCGCGGATTTGTAGGCCCGAGCCGTGCGACCCAGGGCCATGGTCAGGGTGGCGAGCTGTTTGTCAATTTTGTCCATGCAAAATATTAGCATGCAAACTATTTGTATGTGAACAATTTGTCGATTCGACAAAAATTCGACAAGCTTTCGACGTTAATTCGATGGCGCCCCCGATAGTCTTGCCGGCATTGCTTCAAGGGAGCACCGGTTTGTCTTCCGTACTGCACGAGCGTCGCTCGGGGACGTTCATTTGGGGCCTGCTCCTGGCCGGCCGGGATCGCGGCTGGGGACTTCGAAGCAGCACGCGGCTGGCGCTCGCCATCGCCGCCGGGTTGATGCTTTTCTACAACATCGCGGTCTGGCGCGAGATCCTGCGCATCGTTCCCTGGAACGGCACGGGCTCGGCCGTCTTCTATCTGTCGTTCGCCATCCTGATGTGGTCGGCGTTCGGGGCGCTGCTGACGCTGTGCTCGTTCAGGGCCGTGTTCAAGCCGCTGCTGACGCTGCTGTTGCCGGTTTCCGCCGTGGCGGCTTATTTCATGTGCACCTACGGCATCGCGATCGACAACGTGATGGTGCAGAACCTGGCCGAGACCGACGTGAGCGAGGCCAGCGCCTTGCTGAGTCCGGGGCTGCTGGGCTATCTGCTGGTGCTGGGCGTGCTGCCGGTGGCGGGGCTGTGGCGCCTGCGCGTGGAGTACGCGACGGGCGCGCGGGGCGTGGCGGCCCGCCTGCTGGTGGCCGCGGCCTGCCTGGTGACGGGACTGGCGATGCTGGGCGGTTTCTATTCGGTGTATGCGCCGCTGTTCCGCGAGCACCGGCAGGTGACGCAGAAGATCAATCCCACGAGCTATCTGTACGCGCTGGGCAAGTACGCGCGCCAGCGCTGGGGGAGCAAGGAAGCCGCCCTGGTCGTCGCGCCCATCGGCCTGGACGCTACCCGTTCGGCGGGCGCCTCGGCGCGGCCCCGCAAGTCCCTGGTGGTGTTCGTGGTGGGCGAGACGGCGCGCGCGGACCACTTCGGGCTCAACGGCTATGCGCGCGATACGACGCCGGAGCTGTCGCGCCTGGGCGTACTCAATTTCTCCAATGTCTCGTCATGCGGGACCTCCACGGCGGTGTCGGTGCCCTGCATGTTCTCGGACCTGGGCCGGATGGGTTATTCGGACCGCGCGGCCAAGACGCGCGAGGGCTTGCTGGACGTGCTCCAGCGGGCCGGCGTGGCGGTCTACTGGCGCGAGAACAACAGCGACTGCAAGGGCACCTGCCTGCGCGTGCCCAACGACAGCGTCATGGGCAAGCCCCGCCATCCCCATTGCGATGCCGAGGGCTGCCGCGACGAGGCCTTGCTGGAGGGCCTGTCCGCCTATATGGACGCCCACCAGGGCGACGCCTTCATCGTGCTGCACACCATGGGCAGCCACGGGCCGGCCTACTACCGGCGCTACCCGCCGGAGTTCGAGCGCTTCAAGCCGGTCTGCCGCATCAACCAGCTGGGCGATTGCCCCAAGGAAACGCTGGTCAACGCCTATGACAACTCCATCCTCTACACCGACTACTTCCTGGCACAGGTCGTTGGCCTGTTGCAGAAGCAGGCCGCCACGCGGGATACGGCCATGGTCTACGTGTCCGACCATGGGGAATCGCTGGGCGAGAACGGCCTTTACCTGCACGCGGCGCCGTATGCGATCGCGCCGCGCGCCCAGACCCACGTGCCCATGGTGATGTGGATGTCGCCCGGCGCGGCGCGCGACTGGGGCGTGGACACGGCCTGCCTGGCCGCCCGCCGCGACGAGCCCTACAGCCACGACAACCTGTTCCATTCCTTCCTGGGCATGTTCGAGGTACGCACGGGCGTGTACAAGCAGCAGCTGGACCTGCTCGCGCCTTGCCGCGCGGCGCTGGAGGCCCGGGTGGGCAAGGGCCGCGCCCGGGGCTAGGGTCGACCGGCCAAGGGGCCTTAGAAGACGCTTTCGGCCAGGTTGTGCTGTTCGATCACAGACCGGACCGTATGGCCGCTGGGCTGGCAGGCGAACTCGCATTCCTGCGGCATCTCGTCCGTGTGGCACTCGCCGCCCAGCAGCGGGCACCGGCCGAACAGTTCGCTGACCCAGTCGACGAAGGCCCGAACCTTGGGCGACAGGTGCCGGTTGTGCAGGTAGACCACCGAGATCGGCATGGGGGAAGGCTTCCAGTCGGTCAGCACCTCGCGCAGCAGGCCGGACTCCAGGTGCGGCCGCACCATGTAGCGGGCGGGCTGGATGAGGCCGAAGCCTTGCAGGCCGCAGGCCACGTAGGCGTCCGAATCGTTGACCGAAACGATGCCCTTGACCTTGACCTCGGTGGATACGCCGTCCACGACGAAATCCCAGTCGATGGTGCGGCCGGTGCGGGCGGAGAAATAATGGACCGCGTGGTGGCGCTCCAGGTCCCGGAGCGTGCGCGGCTCGCCATAGGCTTCGAGGTAGGAGGGCGCGGCGCAGGTCAGGCTCTCGAAGGTGCCGATGCGCCGGGCCACCATGGAGGAGTCCTGCAGCTCGCCGACGCGGATGGCGCAGTCCACGGCTTCCTGGACCAGGTCGACCGGGCGATCGCTCATGCCTATCACCAGCTCGATGTCCGGGTAGCGCTCATGGAATTCGCACAGCGACGGAATCAGGATGGAACGGCCGATCGAGGCCGGCGTATCGATGCGCAGCCGGCCGCGCGGCCGGCGCGCGACGTCTCGAAACGAGGTCTCGGCCTCCTCCAGGTCGGCCAGCAGCCGTATGCAGCGCTCGTAGTACGAGGCGCCGTCGGGCGTCAGGCTGATCTTGCGGGTGGTCCGGTTCAGCAGCCGGACCTGCAGCGCGCGTTCGAGATTGCGGATGGTGGTGCTGACGGTGGCGCGCGGCAAGCCGAGGTTGTCGGCCGCCAGGGTGAAGCTGTTGGCTTCGACGACGCGCGTGAACACCTGCATGGCCTGAAATTTATCCACGGAAGGCTCCTGCCGCCTGTTGGGCGGCGATTGTTCGTTCTGGATGAATAGTGTTTGTAAAAACGCAGGATTTATCGGCAACACAATAACACTCAGAATCGGGCATCGCTGTATTCACCCATACGAGCCCGAGGTTTTTCATGTTTCGTTTTCGCAAACGCGCGCTGGCGGTCACGCTGGGCGTTGCCGTGCTTGGCGTTGCCGGCGGCATCGCCGTGCAGAGAATGCCGGCCCTGGCCGGCCAGGAAGCCCCCGCCGCTGCGGCCCCCGCGGCGGCCGTGGACGTGGCCGAGGTCGTCAGCCGTACCATCACGGACTGGCGCGGCTACTCCGGACGGCTGGAAGCGGTCGACCGCGTCGAGATCCGGCCCCTGGTGTCCGGAACGCTGACCGCGGTGCATTTCCAGGACGGCGCCCTGGTCAGGAAAGGCGAGGTGCTGTTCACCATCGATCCGCGCCCCTACGCGGCCGAAGTCGCCCGGGTCCGGGGCCAGCTTGCCGCGGCCGAGGCCCGTGATGCCTATGCCGCCTCCGAACTGGCGCGCGGCCAGCGGCTGTTGTCGGACAACGCGATCGCCAGGCGCGATTTCGAGGAAAAGCAGAATGCCGCGCGCGAGGCGGTGGCCAACCTGCAGGCCGCCCGGGCTGCCCTGGAAGCCGCCCGCCTGAACCTGGAATACACGCGCATCACGGCGCCGGTCAGCGGCCGCATCTCGCGCGCGCAGGTCACCGTGGGCAACGTGGTCGCCGCCGGGGCGGCGTCGGCTCCGCTGACCACGCTGGTCTCGACGGCGCGCATGTACGCGGCCTTCGACGTGGACGAACCCACCTACCTGAAAATGGCGCAGGCCAGCCGCGCGGGCTCGGGCGCCATCCCGGTCTACCTTGGCCTGGCCAACGAGGAGGGCCATCCCCGCAAGGGCACGGTCAGCTTCATCGACAACCGGCTGGACGTGGCCTCGGGCACCATCCGCGTGCGCGCGGTGTTCGACAATCCGGACGGGCAACTGATTCCCGGTCTGTACGCGCGCGTGCAACTGGGCGGCGGCAAGCCGCGCGACGCGCTGCTGATCGACGAGCGTGCGGTCGGTACCGACCAGGACAAGCGTTTCGTGCTGGTGCTGGACGAGGGCAATCGAACCAGCTATCGCGAAGTCCGGCTGGGCAACGCCAACGGCGGCCTGCGCGTGGTCGACGCCGGCCTGAAGGCGGGCGAGCGCATCGTGGTCAATGGCCTGCAGCGCGTGCGGCCGGGCGAACCGGTGGCGCCGCGCGAGGTTCCCATGGCGGGGCAGCCGGGCCGGTTCGCGGGCGATGGTCCGCCGGTCGACGGCCAGCCGGCCGGTGCGCAGGCCGGCCGCCAGCCGAAGCAGGTTTGAGGCGGCCCGGACATCATCATGAATATCTCCAAGTTTTTCATCGACCGGCCCATCTTCGCGGGCGTGCTGTCGGTCCTGATCCTGCTGGCGGGCGCGCTGGCGATGTTCCAGCTGCCCATCTCGGAGTATCCGGAAGTCGTTCCGCCCTCGGTGGTGGTGCGCGCGCAGTATCCCGGCGCCAATCCCAAGGTGATCGCCGAGACCGTGGCTTCGCCGCTGGAGGAGTCCATCAACGGCGTCGAGGACATGCTGTACATGCAGTCCCAGGCCAACAGCGACGGCAACCTGGCCGTTACCGTCACCTTCCGCCTGGGCATGGATCCGGACAAGGCGCAGCAACTGGTGCAGAACCGGGTGTCGCAGGCGCTGCCGCGCCTGCCCGAGGACGTGCAGCGGCTGGGCGTCACGACCATCAAGAGCTCGCCCACGCTGACGATGGTGACGCACCTGATCTCGCCGGACGACCGCTACGACATCACCTACCTGCGCAACTACGCGCTGATCAACGTCAAGGACCGCCTGGCGCGTATCCCGGGCGTGGGCGAGGTGCAGCTGTGGGGCGCCGGCAACTATTCGATGCGCGTCTGGCTGGATCCGCGGAAGGTCGCGCAGCGGGGGCTGACGGCCTCGGACGTGGTGGCGGCGATACGCGAGCAGAACGTGCAGGTCGCGGCCGGCGTGATCGGCGCTTCGCCCAGCGCGTCCGACGTGTCGCTGCAATTGTCCGTGAACACGCAGGGGAGGCTCCAGACCGAATCGGACTTCGCCAACATCGTGCTCAAGACCTCGCCCGACGGCGGCGTGACGCGCCTGTCGGACGTGGCGCGGATCGAGCTGGCGGCGGCCGAGTACGGCCTGCGTTCGCTGCTGGACAACAAGCCGGCGGTGGCGCTGGCCATCATGCAGTCGCCCGGCGCCAACGCGCTGGCGGTGTCGGACCAGGTGCGGGCGGCCATGAAGGACATGGCCAAGGACTTCCCGCCCTCGGTGGACTACCGCATCGTCTACGATCCGACACAGTTCGTGCGCGCCAGCATCAAGGCGGTGGTGGTCACGCTGCTGGAAGCGGTGGCCCTGGTCGTGCTGGTGGTGATCGTGTTCCTGCAGACCTGGCGCGCGTCCATCATTCCGCTCCTGGCGGTGCCGGTCTCCATCATCGGCACGTTCTCGCTGATGCTGGGCTTCGGCTATTCGATCAACGCGCTGTCGCTGTTCGGGATGGTGCTGGCCATAGGCATCGTGGTGGACGATGCCATCGTGGTGGTGGAGAACGTCGAGCGCAACATCGCGGCCGGGCTGACCCCGCGCGAGGCCACGTACCGGGCCATGCGCGAGGTCAGCGGCCCCATCATCGCCATCGCGCTGACGCTGGTCGCGGTGTTCGTGCCGCTGGCCTTCATGACCGGCCTGAGCGGGCAGTTCTACAAGCAGTTCGCCATGACCATCGCCATTTCCACGGTGATCTCGGCGTTCAACTCGCTCACGTTGTCGCCGGCGCTGGCGGCCTTGCTGCTGAAGTCGCACGATGCCCGGCCCGATGGCCTGACGCGCGTGATGAACCGTTTGTTCGGCGGCTTTTTCCGCCGCTTCAACGACATGTTCGGCCGGGCCTCCGATCGCTACGGCGCCGGGGTCACGGGGGTGATTTCGCGCAAGGCCATGGTCATGGGCGTGTACGGCGTGCTGCTGGCGCTGACGCTGGGCGTTTCGTCCATCGTGCCGGGAGGCTTCGTGCCCGCGCAGGACAAGCAGTACCTGGTCGCCTTCGCGCAGTTGCCCAACGGCGCCTCGCTCGACCGCACCGAGGACGTCATCCGGCGCATGTCCGACATCGCCCTCAAGCAGCCGGGCGTGGAAAGCGCCATCGCGTTCCCGGGGCTGTCGATCAACGGCTTCACCAACAGCTCGAGCGCCGGCATCGTCTTCGTGTCGCTCAAGGACTTCCATGAACGCAAGGGCAAGGACGTCTCGGCTGCCGCGATCTCGGACGCGCTCAACCAGCAGTTCTCGGCCATCAAGGAATCGTTCATCGCGGTATTCCCGCCGCCGCCCGTGATGGGGCTGGGCACGCTGGGCGGATTCAAGCTGCAGATCGAAGACCGGGGCGCGCTGGGCTACGCCGAACTCGACGCGGCGGCGCAAGCCTTCGTGGCGGCGGCGCAGAAGGCGCCCGAACTCGGGCCGACGTTCAGCAGCTACCAGATCAACGTGCCGCAGCTGGATGTGCAACTGGACCGGGTCAAGGCCAAGCAGTTGGGCGTTGCCGTCACCGACGTGTTCGACACCATGCAGATCTACCTGGGTTCGCTGTACGTGAACGACTTCAACCGCTTCGGCCGGGTGTATCAGGTTCGCGCGCAGGCCGACGCGCCGTTCCGCGCCCACCCGGACGACATCCTGGCGCTGAAGACCCGCAACGCCGCGGGCGAGATGGTGCCGCTGTCGTCCCTGGTGGACGTGCGTCCGACCTTCGGGCCGGAGATGGTCGTGCGCTACAACGGCTACACCGCCGCCGACATCAACGGCGGGCCGGCGCCCGGTTATTCCTCGGACCAGGCCCAGGCCGCCGCCGAGCGCATCGCCGAGCAGGTCCTGCCACGCGGCATGAAGCTGGCCTGGACGGACCTGACCTACCAGCAGATCCTGGCGGGCAATGCCGGCGTCTGGGTGTTCCCGATCAGTGTGCTGCTGGTGTTCCTGGTGCTGGCGGCCCTGTACGAGAGCCTGACGCTGCCGCTGGCGGTGATCCTGATCGTGCCGATGAGCATCCTGGCCGCGCTCACGGGGGTCTGGCTGACGCGCGGGGACAACAACATCTTCACCCAGATCGGCCTGATGGTGCTGGTGGGCCTGGCTTCGAAGAACGCCATCCTGATCGTGGAGTTCGCGCGCGAGCTCGAATTGCAGGGCAGGTCGGTGGTCGAGGCAGCCATCGAGGCCAGCCGGCTGCGCCTGCGCCCCATCCTGATGACGTCCATCGCGTTCATCATGGGCGTGGTGCCGCTGGTGACCTCCTCCGGCGCGGGCTCGGAGATGCGGCATGCCATGGGCGTGGCGGTGTTCTTCGGCATGCTGGGCGTGACCCTGTTCGGCCTGTTCCTGACGCCGGTCTTCTATGTATTGCTGCGGCTGGCAGGGGGTGCGCGCAAGCTGCACTCGGCCGCGCAGCACGAGGCGCCCATCGTGGCGGCCCATCATCCGGGGCACTGAAGTGAAAGAAAATTCCATGAAGAAAAGTCTGCGCGGCGTGGCGCTGGCCGCCTTGCTGGTCCTGGCGGGCTGCGCGGTGGCGCCGCCCTACGATCCCCCCCGCGCCGACGTGCCGGCCTCGTTCAAGGAGGCGGCCGGCGGCAACTGGAAGGCCGCGCAGCCAGCCGAGCAGGCCCATCGGGGCCGCTGGTGGGCGGTGTTCGGCGATCCGGTACTGGACCAGTTGCAGGAACGGGCCGCGGACGCGAACCAGAACCTCAAGGCCGCGGTGGCGCGCCTGGCGCAGGCCCGGGCGCGGCTGGGCGAGGCGCGGGCCGACCGGTATCCCCGTGTCGACGCGGGCGTGGGGCCCACGAGGCAGCGGCCGTCGCCGGCATCCAGGGGACTGCCCGCCGAGGCGAACACCTCGCCGTCGACGCTGTGGCGAGCCCAGGCTTCCGTGGCCTACGAAGTGGACCTGTTCGGCCGGGTCGCGGCCGGCGTCGACGCGGCGTCGGCCCAGGCGGAGCAGGGCGAGGCCCTGCTGCGTTCGGTGCAACTGGCCGTGCAGGCCGACGTCGCGCAGGCCTATTTCCTGGTGCGCGAACTGGACGCGGGGCAGGAGCTGTACGGCGGCACGGTGGCCCTGCGTGAACGCACGCTGGCGCTGATCCAGCGCCGCTACGACGAAGGCGACATCAGCGAACTGGACCTGGCGCGGGCGCGCACGGAACTGGCTTCGGCACGGTCCGAGGCGCTGGACATCGCCCGTCAGCGCGCGGCGGCCGAGCACGCGCTGGCCATCCTGCTGGGCGAGGCGCCGGCCGCCTTCAGCCTGCCCGCGCGTCCGCTGGCCAGGCTGGCGGTGTCGGTGCCGCCGGGCCTGCCGTCCGACCTGCTGGAGCGCCGGCCCGACATCGCCGCGGCCGAACGCGCGATGGCCGCCGCCAACGCCCGCGTCGGCGTGGCGCGCACGGCCTTCTTCCCCAGGCTGGAACTGACCGGCGCGCTGGGCTACGAGTCCGCGCAGCTGGGCGATCTGTTCAACTGGTCCAGCCGTACCTTCCTGTTGGGGCCGCTGGTGGGCACGATGCTGACGCTGCCCATCTTCGATGGCGGACGACGCGAGGCGGGACTGCAGGCCGCGCGGGCGGCCTACGAGGAAGAGGCCGCCAATTACCGGCAGACGGTGCTCACGGCCTTCAAGGAAGTCGAGGACAACCTGGCGAATCTGCGCATCCTGGCCGACCAGTACCGCGCGCAGGACGAGGCGGTGGCGTCCGCCGCGCGCGCGGCGCGGCTGTCGCAGATCCAGTACCGCGAAGGATCGGTCAGCTACCTGGACGTGATCGACGCCGATCGCAGCGTGCTCCAGCAGCGCCGGGTGGCGACCCGCCTGGATGGGGAACTGGCGCGTTCCACGGTCAACCTGATCCGTGCGCTGGGCGGCGGCTGGGAAGGGCAGGCCCCGGCCCCCGCGGCGGCGCTGTTGCCCGCGCGCCAACCTTCGTAACAAGCCGTGGCCGCGGCCCGCCGGCCCCGGGGGCTGCGGTCTTTGCTGTACGGAACGCTTACATAGTCGCGATCCGCGTCCATCGCGGGCGGCCATGCCACGCCTACACTGGATCGACGCGCCGGTCCCGCGCGCCGGGACCTTTGCTGCGCGAAAGGAGTCAGGCATGGACATGAAGATCAAGCATCGCGCCCTGGGGCTGGCGGCGGCCGCCCTGGGGGCTGTTCTGTTTACGTCGGCGC
This sequence comes from Pigmentiphaga sp. YJ18, assembly GCF_038066655.1. NCBI lineage: Bacteria > Pseudomonadati > Pseudomonadota > Betaproteobacteria > Burkholderiales > Alcaligenaceae > Pigmentiphaga > Pigmentiphaga sp. YJ18. Next base: position 613,615 of record NZ_JBBUKU010000002.1, read on the forward strand.
AGGCCGCATCCGGCACCGATTCCACCTACCAGGAGGAAATGGCGCGCTGCAACAGCGGCCTGTCCGGACAGGACCGCGCGACATGCCGGCGGGAAGCCGGCGCGGCCCTGCAGGAGTCGCGCCGCGGCAACCTGCGCGGCGCCAGCGATTCGGCCTACGAGCAGAACCGTACCCAGCGCTGCAACGCCTTGCCGCAAGCCGACCGGGCCGCCTGCATGGCCCGCGTGGACGGAAGAGGGACGGTCAGCGGCAGCGTCGAAGGCGGAGGCGTGCTGCGGGAATACCGGGAAGTGGAGACGCCCGCGCCCGGTTCCCCGACGATGCCGTCGGGCTCGCCAGGCCCCGCGATGCCTCGTCCCGGCGACGGACCCGGCATGCGCTGACGCCTTCCCCCAGGCGGTTTTCCCCTTGATCCGCCGCGAAATCCCCCGGAAAGTGAGGCTTTCCGGGCGTCGCGGCGCGCCCCGTTATAAAATGCGCTGGCTTTACATCGATCTTTGGGGGGCCAGGTGCGCATCGCCATACTGGAAGACGATCCGGCACATGCCCGGATCATAGAAAAGACGCTGCTGCAGGCGGGGCACGACTGCCATCTGTTCGAGGATGGCAGGGCGATGTTGCGCGACCTCCATCGCCAGAGCTATGACATGTTCGTGCTGGACTGGCACGTGCCGCACATCGAAGGCCCCGAGATCCTGGGCTGGATCCGCCGCAACCTGCCGCCGCACCTGCCGGTGCTGTTCGTCACCAGCCGCGACGAGGAACAGGACGTGGTCGACGGCCTGCAGGCGGGCGCCGACGACTACATGTCCAAGCCCATCCGTCCCATCGAACTGCAGGCCCGGGTGGCCGCGCTGCTGCGCCGGGCCTATCCCGAGGCCTCGCGCCCGAGCCAGCCGGGCTTCGGCGCCTATACCTTCGATCTGCACCGCCGCGAGGCCCGGATCAACGGCGAGCCGGTCGAACTCAAGCCCAAGGAATACGAACTGGCGCTGTACCTGTTCCGCAACCTGGGGCGGCTGCTGACGCACGAACACCTGCTGGAAGAACTGTGGGGCACCAGCGCCATCGACACCCGCACCGTGACCACCCACATGTCCCAGCTGCGCCGCAAGCTCGATCTGCGCCCGCATAACGGCGTGCGGCTGGTGCCGGTCTACGGCCTGGGCTACCGCTTCGAGATGCTGGCCGATCCACCCGCCCCGAACGACTCCAACGACGACTCCCCATGAAGAACCTATCCAGCATGGATGCCGGCATCCGGCTGTCCGCGTGGGCGATCGCCGCCGCCTGCGCGTTCGGCACGATGGCGGCCCATGCCCAGCAGGCCGAACCGGTGCGCCACCTGGTGCGCGACGGCGATACCCTGTATGACCTCGCCCAGGCCTACCTGGAAGATCCCGGCCAATGGCAGGCCCTGGCCCGCGAGAACGGCAACCCCAATCCGCACAGGCTCAAGCCCGGTTCCGTGATCGTCGTGCCCGACGAACTGCTGCGCAAGAAGCCCGGCGGCGCGCGCGTGGTCCACGTCTCGGGAGGCGTGCGCTATACGACGCGCAGCGGCTCGACGGGCGCGCTGGAACGTGACATGCGGCTGATCGACGGCGACCGCCTGAGCACCGATGCCGGCGGCTTCGCCACGCTCGAGATGGCCGACGGCTCGGTGGTCCGCGTGGCGGGCGATTCCGAGCTGCGCCTGGAGCGCCTGAAGTACAGCCTGACGAAAAAGCGTGCCGACACCTCGCTGGTCCTGGACAAGGGCCGCGTCGAATCGCGCGTGGCGCCGCAGCGGCCCACGGGCAGCCGCTTCCAGGTCGATACGCCGTTGATGGCCGCCGGCGTGCGTGGCACCGAATTCGGCGTTTCGATGCGGGAAGGCAGCGCGGCCACCAGCGACGTCCTGGAGGGGGAGGTCGAACTGCGCGTGGCGCGTTCGGGCGCCACCGCGCGGGTCGCGGCGGGCGTGGGCGGCGCGGTCGCCACCGATGCGCCGGCGGCCACGCTGACGCCGCTGCTGGCGGCGCCGGACTTGTCCGGTGTCCAGGCCCTGCAACAGCGTCCCATCATCGACCTGGCGTTTCCCGCGCTGGCCGGCGCGGCCTCCTACCGCGCCTTCATCTGGCCCGCCAGCACCGCCGAACAGGTAGCCAGCAACCTCGTGACCACCACGCCGCGCGTGCGCTTCGCCGGGCTCGACGACGGCGACTACGTGGTGCGGATCAACGGCGTCGACGCGCAGGGTATCGAAGGCCGTCCGGTCACCTGGCCGATCAAGCTCAAGGCCCGGCCCGAACCCCCGGTCACCATCGCCCCGCCCGACGGCGGCGTGGTGGAGCAGACCGAGGCCGTGCTTCGCTGGACGGGAGCGGACGGCACCATCGGCTATCGCCTGCAGGTGTCGCGCGACCAGGCCTTCACCCATCCCTTCGTCGACGAAAACATGTTGTCGGCGGACTCCCACGCCGTGGGCGGACTCACCTCGGGCAACTATTTCTGGCGCGTGGGCAGCGTCATCCAGGGCAAGGACGGCAAGCCGGACGCCGGGCCCTACAGCGACCCGCGTCGCTTCATGGTGCGCCTGCCCGTTGGCGGCAAGCTCGGCATGAGCCAGCAGGGCGACGAAGTCGTGTTGAGCTGGGACGGCGAGGAAGGCCAGAACTATCTCGTCCAGGTCGCGCGCGACACCGGCTTTGCCGGCATCGCCGCCGAGCGCCGCACCACGGAGCGCAAATGGGCGCTCGAGGCCTTGCCCGCTGGCGAGTATTTCGTCCGTATCCGGGCGACCGACAGCGACGGCTACGTGCGCGACTTCACACGTCCGCAACGTTTCCGCGTCAACCGTACCGTCCGCAGCGGAGACGGTTCGCTGCGTTCGGGTGACGGCCAGGAAATCCAGCTTCCCTAGCGCGGCCTTTCCCGCATGGACCGCCAGGTACCATCCGCCACGCAGCGCCCGGGGCCCCGGCGGTCCCGGTCCGCGATCCGCGGCATCGCGGTCGTCGCGGGACTGCTGCTGGCCGCCTTGCTGGCCTGGCAGAATGGTCTGGGCCGCCTCGACGCGGCCGTCTACGACTTCTTCAGCAGGCTGGACCCCGCCGCGCCCAGCCAGGACATCGTGGTGGTGGCCATCGACGAGTCCAGCCTGGCGAAAGTGGGCCGCTGGCCCTGGAGCCGCGACCAGCAGATCGACCTGATCGAGCGCATCGCCCAGCAGTCGCCGGCCGCGCTGGGGCTGGATCTGTTGTTATCCGAGCCTGCGGCCGACCCGTCGGTGGACCTGCGCATGGCCGAGGCCATACGCCGCAGCGGCAACGTCGTGCTGCCCGTGTTCACCGCCGAAGCGGGGACCAGGGTGCAGGCCATGCTGCCGGTGCCGCCGCTGGCGTCCGCGGCCCGGGCGCTGGGGCATGTCTCGGTCGAGCCCGATGCCGATGGCGTGGTGCGCAGCGTCTTCCTGCGCGAAGGCACCCGGGACCGGCAATGGAATCATTTCGCGCTGGCGTTGCTGCGGGTGGCCGGCCACCCGGTCGCCGATCCGCTGCCCGGCAACCGGGCGCCGGCCGACCCGCAGGCCGCGCCGGGCGCGTGGTTGCGGGACTTCTGGATGCACATCGACTATGCCGGGCCCGCCGGCACCTATCGCACGATTCCCGCCGCCCAGGTGCTGGCGGGCGAACTGCCCGACGGCGCGCTGGATGGGCGCATCGTGCTGGTCGGGTCCACGGCCGCGGGCCTGGGCGACGTGTATCCCACGCCCTTGTCGGCGCGCCAGCGTTTCACGCCGGGGGTCGAGATATCGGCCAACGTGATCGACAACCTGATGTCGGGCACGTCGCGCCGCATCATCGAGCCGTGGATGGGCGCGCTGCTGACGGTGATGCTGGTGGCCGCGATGCTGCCGGCGCTGTGGCTGTTCGCGCCGGGCTGGGCGCTGGCGGCGTCGGTGGCGGGCATAGGCGTGGCGGCGGCCGCGAGCGGCGGCCTGTTGCTGGCCGAGGGCCTGTGGTGGCCGCCCGGCGCGGCCGTGCTGGCCATCGCGGCCTTCTACCTGGGATGGAACTGGCGGCGCCTGGAGCGCGCGGCCAGTTATCTGGTCGACGAACTGGGTCGGTTGAAGCGCCATGGCGCGGTGCTGCCGCAGGACGCGGCGGCCCCCGCCGGCGATCTGATCGACCGGCGCATCCACGATCTGGCCCGGGCCACGGGGCGCCTGCTGGATGTGCAGGCCTTCATGTCGTCCGTGATAGAAAGCCTGCCCGAGGCGGCGCTGGCCGTGGGCGAGGACGGCCGAGTCCTGCTGGCGAACCGGCAGGCCGTGCGGCAGTTCGGCGCGGCCGCGGCCAAGGGGGCGGACATGGCCGGCCTGCTGGCGGGCTTCACGCTGGTGGGCGGCGGCCCGCTCAGCTGGCCCGCGGCGGTCGCGCCGGGACATTTCGCCGAATGCCGCGATGCCGCCGGGCGGGCCTTCCTGTTCGAGTACGCGCGGTGCGCGGGAGAGGAGGGCGGCGAGACCGCCTGGATCGCCACCCTGGTGGACATCAACCCGCTGCGCGAGGCCGAGCGCAAACGCGATCAGGCCCTGCGTTTCCTGTCCCACGACATCCGCTCGCCGCAAGGCGCCATCCTGGCCTTGCTGGAACTGCACCGCAGCGACCCGGGCGAACTGGCGCAGGACGAATTGCTGGACCGCATCCGGCGCTACGTGCTGCGCACGCAGTCCCTGGCGGAGTCCTTCGTCGAACTGGCCCGGCTGGCGACGGCGCCGGTCCGGGACGAGCGGGTCGAGGGCACGGACGTGGTCCTGGACGCCGCCGACGAGTGCTGGAGCCTGGCCCAGGCCAAGCACATCGCGCTCGGCGCCGACGTACCGGAGGACGGCGCGCCGCTGCGCGGCGACCGTTCGCAACTGACGCGCGCGCTGATCAACCTGATCGGCAACGCCATCAAGTACAGCCCGCCGCACACGCACGTGGATTGCCGCCTGGCCCGCCGGGGCAAGCTGTGGTGTTTCGCGGTGCGGGACCAGGGGCGGGGCATCGCCGCCGAGGACCAGGCTCGCCTGTTCCAGGAGTTCTCGCGCGTGGGCGGCGCGGAGGACGGCGACGAGCCGGGCTTCGGGCTGGGACTGGCCTTCGTTAAGGCCGTGGTCGACCGGCATGGCGGACGGGTAGAGTGCGAGAGCGCGCCGGGGCAGGGCAGCGAATTCCGCCTGCTGCTGCCCGCCACGGTAAACAACGCTGAACCGCAGGGGCAGCCGCGCGACGGGAACGCGTAGACTGCGGGCTGTTTACGAGGTCTGTGGTACGCATGACTGAACGGCTATTGGTGGTACTCATCCTGTGCGCGGCCGTGGCCGCGCCGTTCTGCCTGGTCTGGCTGAACGCACGGGCGCTCCAGACGGACTTCAGCGTGATCCATCCGCTCCACGCAGCGGGCCCGAAAGGGGGCCTGGCCCCGGGCGAATGGTATGATGCGGCCCGGTCTTCCTGTTTGCAGTCGTAAGCGTAAACGTCATCCCATGCGCTGAACGCCGCGCCGGCCCACTGGGGCCATGCGCGCCGCTTATCGACATCCGATGATGAACAACGCTACGCCTTCCGTCTCCTCTCCCTCTTCCCACGAATCCACGCTGCGCCTGCTGCCGCTGGTCGCCATCGTCTTTTCCGGCTTCCTGGCCGTCGGCCTGCCGCTGCCCGCCTTGCCGCTCTATGTCAACGGCGTGCTCGATTTCAGTCCGCTGGCGGTGGGCTGGATCATCGGCCTGCAGCCGCTGGCCACGATTCTTACCCGCAAGTTCGCCGGCACCTACGTCGACAGGCACGGCCCGCGCCAATCGGTGATGATGGGCCTGCCCATGGCCGCGATGGCGGGCCTGCTGTACGTGGCCTCGGCCCTGATTCCGCACCCGTCGGTCGCGCTGGCCGTGCTGGTTGCCGGCCGCCTGTTGATGGGGCCGGCCGAGAGCCTGTTCCTGACCGGCACCATGACCTGGGGCATAGGCAGGGTGGGCCCCCAACGCACGGGCATCGTGATGTCCTGGCAGGGCATCGCCATGTTCGCGGCGCTGGGCCTGGGCGCGCCGCTGGGCGTGTGGGTCATGCAGAACGTGGATTTCCTGGCGGTGGGGCTGGCCACGGTGGCCTTCCCGGTGGTGGGCCTGCTCATCGCCTCGCGGGTGCCGCCCGTGCCCGTGGCGGCCGGCGCCAGGAAACAGGTGCCGTTCCTGCGCGTGATCGGCATGATCTGGCGGCAGGGCGGCGCGCTGTCGCTGGCCTCGGCTCCCTTCGCCGTGCTGACCGCCTTCGTCGTGCTGTATTTCGCCAGCCGCGGGTGGGAAGGCGCTGGCCTGGCCCTGACCGGTTTCGCCGCGGGCTACATCCTGGTGCGGCTGTTCTTCGGCCGGCTGCCGGATCAGTTGGGCGGACGCAAGGTCGCGGCGGTCTCGCTGGTAATCGAGGCGCTGGGCCAGTTCCTGTTGTGGATGGCGCCCAGCCCCGGTTTCGCGCTGGCCGGCGCGACCCTGACGGGCGTGGGGTTCTCGCTGGTGTTCCCGGCCATGGGCGTGGAAGCCATGCGCCGCGTGCCGCCCGAGAGCCGTGGCGTCGCCGTGGGCGGATTCCTGGCCTTCGTGGACATCACCTCGGGCGTGACCGGACCGTTGGCGGGCCTGCTGATCGGCGCCTACGGCTATCGCGCCGCCTTCCTGGCCGGCCTGGCCGCCTGCGCCGTGTCCTTCGCCGTCATCGTGTTCGGCATGGGCAAGGAACCGCAGCGAGGCGCCTGAATCCGGCGCCCCGGCTTGCCTACTCCAGTACGCGCGCGACTTCGTAGATGGCCGTCGTGCCGCTGACCTCGTTGCCGACCAGCAGCAGCGGCTGGCCGGTGGGCGATTTCGCGGCGGGCACGAACTTCAGGCCTTCCGGGCCAAGATCGCCCATCTTGGCGAGGTTGTCGTTGGACGGCGCTTCCGTCCAGTTCGCGCGGGTGTTGAAGTAGTCCATGAACACCGGTGCCTTGGGGTCGGTGATGTCGTAGACCATTACGCCACCCATGCGCTCCAGGCCGATGAAGGCGAAGGTCTTGTCGCCCATCACGCCGATTTCCACGCCTTCGGGCTCGGGCCCCTTGGCGTCGCTGCGGCTGTCGAAGGTGGCCTGTTCGTCATGGCCGGTGTTGAAGTAGGCGGCGCAGGGCACGTCGCGGTCGGGGCCCACCTTGCACGCGTCGCTGGCCAGCATGCGCTCGAACTGCGCGCCCGAGTCCCACACCAGCTTGCCGTCCTGGTCCCAGATCGAGAACGAGCGGCCGCCGTAGGCATACAGGTGGTCGTACATGATGCGGTCGCCGGTGGGGTCCTCGATGCCCTGGGCGTTGAACTTGACCGGCTTGCCGGTGGCGTCCTGGCGATAGCCCATGGTCCACGAGATCTGCAGGCGGCCCAGGATGTCGTCGTCGCGGCAGGCGCCCGGCTTGTCGGCCGTGGCGCCGCAATAGGCGAAGGTCTCGGGGTTCAGCAGGGCGCCGGCGGCCAGCGCGTCGAGCTGCGGCGGCAGATCGTCGCCGCGGCGGCGGGCGAAGCCGCTGCTATGAACCAGGTGCTTGACGCGGAACTCCTCGACGAAGCCCTTGCTGGCGTCGCCTTCCCAATAGGCGTCGTCGTCCTCGCCCCAGGCCCGGGCGTCGCCTTCGTTGGCGGTCACGAGATAGGTCTTGCCGCCCGCCGTGTACGAGGCGATGGCGTCGGGCAGGTACATGCCGCGCACGCCGGGGAAGGTGCGGATATCCAGCTTGGCGGGCTCGTCGCTGGCGTCCATCGCGTTGGCTTCCAGGCCATGGTCCTTGTAGCCCAGCGGCAGGATGTCGGTCACGGTGGCCGTGGCGATGTCGATGCGCGCCAGGGCGTTGTTCTCCTGCAGCGTGGCCCATGCGGTCTTGCCGTCGGCGGACACGGCGATGTATTCGGGCTCGAAGTCCTGCGAGGCGCTGGCCTTGGGGCCGAAGATGCGCACGCCCTTGGCGCGCAGCTCGGCTTCCTTGCCGTTCCACGCGGTGAAGCCGGCCACCCGGGCCGACGGCGCCGCCGGATTCGAGACGTCGATGACGCTGACCGAGCCGGCCGGATCGATCTGGTAGTCGTCGCTGGGCTCGCCCTCGTTGGCGACCAGCAGGGTCTTGCCGTCGGGCGTGAAGGTCAGCATGTCGGGCAGGGCGCCCACGCCGACCTTGCCCAGCAGGGCCAGCGTATCGGCCTTGTACAGCGCGGCGAAGCCCGGATCGGTTTTCGTCGCGGCCTGGATGGCGACCGCGACGATGCCGTCATGGACGGCGACGCTGTTGATCTCGGCGCCGGTCGAGATGGTCGAGGCGTCGATGGTGCCGATGTGCTTGGGGCTGGCGGGCGTGCTCAGGTCCAGCACGTCGACCACGCCATTGCGCGCGTTGACGACGAAGCCGCGCTTGCTGGCCGCGTCGAAGGCGGGGATTTCGGCGGCGCTGACACCGAACTGCCCGGCGGAATAGCGACCCAGCATCTTCAGGCTGATGCTCTTGGGCGTCGGCTCCGCGGCCGGAGGCGGGGTGACCGGCGGCGTCGTGGGGGCCGCATCGTCGCCGCCATCGCCCAGGCAGGCCGCCAGGGGAAGGGCGACCGCCAGGGCGCACAGGCTGCGGGCAAGGATCGTCATGCGCGAGGGCTGGGTGGCGAGTGTCATCGTTCGGTCGGGTGGGTTGGACAAGCGCCGCATCATGACGGAGTAACATGACAGTCATATGTAAGGACTCCAGGCCGTTCCCGAGCCGAACGGGGCCGCCCCGCGCGGTAGAATGCGGCGGTTCATTCCTTCCCTCCCATGTCCGATTCTCCCGATGTCATCCTGATGCGGCGCGCGCTGGCGCTGGCCGAACAAGCCTGGCGCGACGGCGAGGTACCGGTCGGCGCCGTGCTCTGCGACGCTTCGGGCCGCATCCTGGGCGAGGGCGCCAACCGCCCGGTCGGCAGCCACGATCCCACCGCGCACGCCGAGATCCAGGCCCTGCGCGCGGCCTGCCTGGCCGCCGGCAACTACCGCCTGCCCGGCGCCACGCTCTACGTCACCCTGGAACCCTGCGCCATGTGCATGGGCGCCATGCTGCACGCGCGGCTGGCGCGCGTGGTGTATGGCGCGTCCGATCCCAAGACCGGGGCCTGCGGCGGCGTTCTCGACCTGCCGTCCATTGCCGTGCTGAATCACCAGACCCGGGTCGAGGGCGGCGTGCTCGCCACCGAATGCGGCGAACTGCTCCGCGCCTTCTTCCGCCAGAAACGCGAGGCCGCCCGCGGCGGCCCGCCACTTCCTTCCGAGTCCGCATGAACCGACGCCGCTCTTCCCCCGCCGACGCCCACCCCGGCCACGATGCGCACCCCGGCCACCCTCATGGCGATGCCGGCGGCCACGATCATCACCACGACCACGGCCATGGACCCGGCCTGGATTTCCCGCCCTTGGGAACCCGGCCCGGCGTCTACCTCGTCTCGCCCTCGGGCGCGGTGCCCGACCCGGAGGTCATCGCGCGCGCTCGAGGCCACCTGAAGGCGCACGGCTTCCATCCGGTCGCCGACCGCGGCGCGCTGCTGCGCCATGAACGCTTCGCCGGCACCGACGACCAGCGGCTGGCGGCGCTGACGCGCGCGATCACCCAGAAGCATCCGATCGTGATGGCGACGCGCGGCGGCTACGGCCTGTCCCGCATCCTGCCGCGCATAGACTGGAAAGCCATGGCCGACAGCGGCAAGCGCTTCGTCGGACACAGCGATTTCACCTTCTTCCAGCTAGCCTTGCTGGCCAGGACCGGCGTCGTCAGCTATGCCGGCCCGATGGCGGCCTTCGATTTCGGCGGCAAGCGTGTGGACGATCTGACCGCGGCGATGTTCGGCGAAACCCTGCGCGGCGAACTCGAGATCCTGAGCTTCGAGTCCGAGGAGGCCGACCCGGTCGACTGCCGCGGCGTCCTGTGGGGCGGCAATCTGGCGGTGCTGGTTTCGCTGCTGGGCACCCCGTATTTCCCGCGCACCCGCGGCATCCTGTTCCTGGAAGACGTCAACGAACACCCGTACCGGGTCGAGCGCATGCTGGTGCAACTGGCCCAGGCAGGCGTACTGGCGCGGCAGCAAGCCATCGTGCTGGGCAGCTTCACCGACTACAAACTCACCCCGCACGATGCCGGCTATGACCTGCGCTCGGTTGTCGAATGGCTGCGGCGCGAGGTGAAGGTGCCGGTCGTGACCGGCCTGCCGTTCGGCCATGTGAAGACCAAGGCGACGCTGCCGGTGGGAGCGAAGATCGGCCTGGCGACCGAAGCCGGCATGGCCTATCTGGTCTTCCCGCACGGACACTGAAGCCTGTTGGTCAGGGCGCGGGGGGCGGGCCTTCCTTCTCGTCCACGGAGTAATAGTGCTCGTCATCCAGCGTATCGGTACGGAACCTTGCCGCCGTGGCCCCACCGTCGGGCAACGGCACGTCCTTGCCCGCACGCCGATGCCGATACAACGCCGCCCGCGCTAGCATCAAGGTCGTGGCCGGCACCGTCAAGGTCAGGAACACGGCGATCAGCACCTCGTGCAGCGCGGGGCCCTCGTCAGCCATCGTGAAATACAGCATGGACGCCAGCACGATGAATACCATTCCCATCGTCGCCCCCAGCGTCGGTCCGTGCATGCGCTGGTAGAAACTGTGGAAACGCCATAACCCCAGGCAGCCGACCAGCGTCAGCACGCCGCCCGCCACCAGCAGCAGCGAGACCACGATTTCCGCCCACAGCGGCAATACCATCTCGCCCGTCATTCGATCACCTCGCCGCGCAGCAGGAACTTGGCCAGCGCCACGGAACTGACGAAGCCCAGCAGCGCGATCGTGACCGCGGCCTCGAAATACTCCGTGCTGCCGGTCCGTATGCCCAGCACCAGCAGCATCAGCATCGCGCAGATGTACATGGTGTCCAGCGCCAGCACCCGGTCCTGCGCGGCCGGGCCCTTCAGCAGCCGCAGCGTGGCCAGCAGCATGGCGATGGCGATGCACAGCAGCGAGAACAGGCTGGCCCATTCGAGCATGCCATTCATTCGAAGATCTCCATCAGCGGTTGTTCATAACGGGTATGGATCGTATCGATCCAGTACTGCTCGTCGTTCAGGTCCAGCACGTGGATCAGCAGCCAGCTCTTGTCGTCGGCCAACTCGACGCAGACCGTGCCGGGGATCGCGGTCAGGATCAGCGCCAGGGTGGTCAACCCGTGCGAGTCCTGAAGGGCCAGCGGCATCCGGATGAAGCCCGAGTTGTCGCGCCTGGCCTTGGAGCCCAGGATGACCCGCGCGACGTCGAAATTGGACTTGACGCTGTCCAGGATCACGACGCCCAGCAGCTTCAGGGCCACGCCGGGCCGGCGCAGTCGGGCCCTGACCGGCCGCAGCGGCGCGGTCCACAGCGGCACGGCGATGGCCAGCAGGGCGCCCAGCAGGATGTGGCCGAGCGAGAGCGTCTGGTTGAGCAGCAGCCACATCGCCAGCAGGAACAGCGAGGTAAGCGGCCAGGGAACGATGCGTCTGATCATGGGGTGGCGCCTCCTGGGCCGGCCTGCCGGGCCGACATGATGCCGCGCACGTAGTCGTCGGGATGGTGCAGGGCGCGGGCGGTGTCGGTGAAATAGCGCATGGCGGGCTGGGCCTGGACCATCAGCACGATGCCCAGCACCAGCATGGCGGCGATCGGAAAGACCTCGATCACGCGCAACCGGGGCTGGGCGCGGCCGGAGGGAACCCAGAAGGCGCGTATGCCGATGCGGGTCAGCGACACCACGGTCGTCAGGCCCGAGGCCACCAGCAGGCCCAGCAGCACCCAGGCCAGCACGGGCTCGGGGCTGCCGACCTCGGGCGTGAGCCCGTCGGGGTTCAGGATGGTGGTCAGCAGCGCGAACTTGGCGACGAAACCCGACAGTGGCGGCAGCCCGGACAGCACCAGCGCGCACGCGATGAAGCTCAGCCCCAGGAAGGCCATGGCGGCGGGGATGGCCACGCCGATGTCGGTCGTGCTCATGTCTTCTTCGGTGTCGACCGGGCGGTCCAGGCCGAAGGCTTCCAGCGTGACCGCCAGCAGGTCGGCGCCGAAGGTCCGGCTGCGCTCCATCAGTTCCTGCAGCAGGAAAAAGGCGCCCAGTGCCAGCGTCGAGCTGACCAGGTAGAACAGGGCGGCGGCCGTCACGCTGTCGCGGCCGAAGCCCACGGCCGACAGCAGCGTGCCGGAAGAGATGATGACCGCGAAGCCCGCCAGCCGCCCGGTGTTCTGCGAGGCCAGCATGCCCAGCGTACCGAAGGTCAGCGTGGCCAGCCCGACGTACAGGATCCATTGCTGGACGAAGCCGCTGGATTCGCCGGCCTGGTCGCCGAACATCAGCAGCGACAGCCGCAGGATCACATACACGCCCACCTTGGTCATGATGGAGAACAGGGCGGCGGCGGGCGGCGAGGCGGCGGCGTACGAGGGCGGCAGCCAGAAATTCAGCGGCCAGGCGCCCGCCTTGATCAGGAAGGCCACGCCCAGGATGGCGGCGCCTGCTTCCATCAGCATGCGGTCGGACCCCGCGACCTGGCCGATGCGCACGGCCACGTCGGCCATGTTCAGCGTGCCGGTCACGCCGTAGATCAGCGCCACGCCGATCAGGAACAGCGAGGACCCGACCAGGTTGACGGCGATGTAGTGCAGGCCGGCCTTGACCCGCTGCGGCCCGGACCCGTGCAGCAGCAGCCCGTAGGAGGCCGCCAGCAGGATCTCGAAGAACACGAACAGGTTGAAGAGGTCCGCGGTCAGGAACGCGCCGTTGAGCCCCATCAGCTGAAGCTGGAACAGCGGGTGGAAATGGACCCCCGCGCGATGCCACCTGGCCAGCGAATACAGCAGCGAGCCCAGCGCCATGATGGCGGTCAGCAGCAGCATGATGGCCGACAGCCGGTCCAGCGCCAGCGCGATGCCGAAGGGCGCCGGCCAGTTGGCGGCCAGGTAGACGGCCACCCGCACCGGGCCGGTGTCCGCCTGCCGCAGCAGCGCGATCGCCACGGCCAGCAGCGCCAGCGTGGCCGCCACGTTGACGACGGCCTTGGCCGTGGCGCGGCCTTCGCCCAGCAGCAGCATGAAGCCGGCCACCAGCATGGGCAGGACGATGGGGACGATCATGAGATGGTCATGCCAGGACAGCATCATTCACCCTCCCTGCCGTCCACGTGGTCGGTGCCGCTCAGGCCGCGCGAAGCGAGCATGAGGACCAGGAAGAGCGCGGTCATGGCGAAGCCGATGACGATGGCGGTCAGCACCAGCGCCTGGGGCAGCGGGTCGGCGTAGTCGGCGACCTCGCTGGCGCGGCTGGCCCGCAGGATGGGGATCTGGTCCAGGGACAGCTTGCCCATCGAGAAAATGAACAGGTTCACGGCATAGGACACCAGCGAGATGCCCATGATGACCTGGAAGGTCCGGGGCCGCAGCAGCAGCCAGATGCCGGAGCCGCCCAGCGCGCCGATGGCGATGGCGATGATCACTTCCACCGGGCACCTCCCCGGGGAAGCTCGGCCTCGGCCTGCTGCGCGGCGCGGTGGCTGCGTATGGACTGGTGGCCCAGGGCGGTAAGGATAAGCATCGTGGCTCCGACGACCAGGCTGAACACGCCCAGGTCGAAAAGAAAGGCGCTGGGCACGTGGATCTCGCCCACCAGGGGCAGGTGCAAGTGGGCACCGTGCGAGGTCAGGAAGGGGTAGCCGAACAGCCAGGCGCCCATGCCGGTCAGCACGGCGAACAGCAGGCCCAGGCCTATCCAGCGCTGCGGATGCAGGCGCATCTTGGATTCGACCCAGGCGGTGCCGCCCACCATGTATTGCAGGATGAAAGCCACCGACAGCGTCAGCCCGGCGACGAAGCCGCCTCCGGGCAGGTTGTGCCCGCGCATGAACAGGAATACGGCGAACAGCGCGATGATGGGCAGCGCGAGCCGGATCAGCACCGACGGCATCAGCAGGTAGCCCACCGCCGGGTCGTCGCCGGCGCGCGCGGCGGCGTCGGTCTTGCCCTGGTCGATCTGCTGGTGCGGCAGGGCGATGCTTTCGGGAGCGGGGCGGAAGCGCCGCAGCAGCGCGTAGACGGTCAGCGCGACGATGCCCAGCACCGAGATTTCGCCCAGCGTGTCGAAGCCGCGGAAATCCACCAGCAGCACGTTGACGACGTTGGTGCCGCCGCCCTCGGTCAACGCCCGCTCCAGGAAATAGTTGGAGATGGTGTCGGGATAGGGGCGCGTCAGCACGGCATAGGCCAGCAGCGCCATGCCGGCGCCGCCCGCCACGGCGATGGCTAGGTCGCGCACCCGGTGTAGCCAGGCGATGGCGGGCACGCGTATGCCCAGTTCCTTGGGCTCCTTGCGGCGCGGCAGCCAGCGCAGGCCGAGCAGCAGCAGGATGGTGGTGACCACCTCGACCAGCAGCTGGGTCAGCGCCAGGTCGGGGGCCGAGAACCAGACGAAGGTGATGCAGGTGACCAGCCCGGCACCGCCCATCATGATCAGCGAGGCCAGCCGGTGGTACTTGGCCTGGTAGGCGGTGCCGATGGCGCAGGCGATGCCGATCAGCCACAGGATGGCGAAGGTCGGGTCGATGGGCGAGGTCTGCACGGCGGGCATCAGCAGCGGCCGGCCATACAGCGTGACGACCGCCACCAGGATGGCGAAGGCGACGATGCCCAGCAGTTGCGATTGCAGGCCGCGCGCGCCCAGGCTGTTGGTCAGCCGGTCGGCCAGGCCGATGGCGAAGCTCATGACGCGTTCGAAGGCCCGCTTGCCATTGAATTTGTAGAACAGCGGCAGGCGCTCGACCGTGCTCAGGCGCAGGGTCTTCTGCAGGATCATGTACAGCGCCGATCCGCCCACCAGCGCGACGAAGCTCATGACCAGCGGCAGGTTGAAGCCGTGCCAGATGGCCAGGCTGTAGCTGGGCACCGCGTCGCCCAGGATGGCACGTACGGCGGTCGCCAGGAAGGGGGCGATGGTATAGCCCGGGGCCACGCCCACGGCCAGGCACAGGAAGGCCAGGACCTCGGCGGGAAAGCGCATCCAGCGCGGGGCTTCGTGCGGAGTGCGGGGCAGGTCGTGCGGCGCCGGCCCGAAGAACACGTCGTGCAGGAAGCGCCACGAATAGGCCACGCTGAAGGCGCCGGCCACGGTGGCGGCGATGGGCAGCGCGTGGCTCATGCCGACGGCGTTGCCGACCACCACGGCTTCGGTGAAGAACATCTCCTTGGAGATGAAGCCGTTCAGCAGCGGCACGCCGGCCATCGCGGCCCCGGCCACCATGGCCAGCGTGGCCGTGATGGGCATGACCTGGGCCAGTCCGCTAAGCCGGCGGATGTCGCGCGTGCCGCATTCGTGGTCGATGATGCCGGCCGCCATGAACAGCGAGGCCTTGAAGGTCGCGTGGTTCATGATGTGGAAGACCGCGGCCACCAGCGCGAGCGGGCTGCCCAGCCCCAGCAGCAGCGTGATCAGGCCCAGGTGGCTGATGGTGGAATAGGCCAGCAGCCCCTTCAGGTCCTGCTGGAAGATCGCCGTGTAGGCGCCCAGCAGCAGCGTGCACAGGCCCGCTCCCCCGATGATCCAGAACCATTCCTCGGTGCCGGCCAGCACCGGCCACAGCCGGGCGAGCAGGAACACCCCGGCCTTGACCATGGTGGCCGAGTGCAGGTAAGCGGACACCGGGGTCGGCGCCGCCATGGCGTGGGGCAGCCAGAAGTGGAAGGGGAATTGCGCGCTCTTGGTCAGCGCGCCCAGCGCGATCAGGACCAGCGCGACCTCGTAGACGGGGTGCGAGCGGATCAGGTCGCCCGAGGACAGCACCGTTTCCAGGTCATAGCTGCCGACGATGTGCCCCAGCACCAGGATGCCCGCGAACAGGCACAGGCCGCCGGCGGCGGTGACCGTGAGCGCCATGCGCGCTCCGCGCCGTGCGTCGGGCCGGTGGTGCCAGTAGCCGATCAGCAGGAAGGACACCAGGCTGGTCAGTTCCCAGAACAGCGCGAGCTGGATCAGGTTGCCGGACAGGACCACGCCCAGCATGGCGCCCATGAAGGCGAGGAAGAAGGAGAAGAAGCGCGGAACCGGATCTTCCGGCGACATGTAGTAGCGCGCGTACAGCACCACGAGCAAACCGATGCCGGTGATCATCAGGCTGAATATCCAGGCCAGCCCGTCCATGCGCAGGACGAAGTTCAGCCCCAGCGATGGCAGCCAGGCGAGCTCGTAGCGGACCACGCCGCCGTACGAGATCTCGGGGTAGAGCAGGGCGGCCTGTACCGTTCCCGCCAATGCGACCAAACCGGCAAGCCAGGCTTCCCGGTTTCGCGCATTGGCGGGCAGCAAGGCCGCCAAGACACTGCCGGCGAAGGGAAGCGCGAGGAGAATCAGCAAGGACATGGAGGGCGGTCACTCTCTTTGATATAGGTATGGGTGGGGCAACGCAGAAGCGAGCAACAAAGAACGCACCTCGCCAGGCCACGGGGCGGGTATGGTTCCGCGCTCGGTCTTGCGCCATGGGCATCCGCCTGGGGATGCCATCGTATCCAGGAGAGGCATGCGCACGTTGCCGGCCGCAGTTCCGGCTTCGTGGCTATGCGCCCAATGGTAACAAACGGCGGAGCTGCGCTGCGCGCGGGGACGCGCCGCTCGGCCGTTGGCGGCCATTGTGTAAATGTTCGGGTCAACCCGAATCGGGGCTGTTACACTAATAGGTTGATCTTCGCGCTTTCGTCATGCTTGCGCGCGACGTTTCTCCTTTTCTTGCGAGCCCGTTTCCGCCGTGATTTCCACCGCCAACCTCACCATCCAGTTCGGTCCCAAACCCCTGTTCGAGAATGTCTCGGTCAAGTTCGGGGAAGGCAACCGCTATGGCCTCATCGGTGCGAACGGCAGCGGCAAGTCCACGCTGATGAAGATCATCGGCGGCGATCTCGAACCGTCGGCCGGCAACGTCTCGCTCGAGCCCAACACCCGCCTGGGCAAGCTGCGCCAGGACCAGTTCGCCTTTGAAGACGTGCGCGTGCTGGACGTCGTGCTGATGGGCCACGCCGAAATGTGGCGGGCCATGAGCGACCGGGACGCCATCTACGCCAATCCCGACGCCACCGACGAAGACTACATGCGGGCGGCCGACCTCGAGGCCAAGTTCGCCGAATACGACGGCTATACGGCGGAAGCCCGCGCCGGCGAGTTGCTGCTGGGCCTGGAAATCCCGGTCGAGCAGCACCAGCAGCCCATGCGCGAGATCGCGCCGGGCTGGAAGCTGCGGGTGCTGCTGGCGCAGGCGCTGTTCTCGAACCCCGACGTGCTGCTGCTGGACGAACCCACCAACAACCTCGACATCAACACCATCCGCTGGCTGGAAACGGTCCTGAACCAGTACCAGTCGACGATGATCATCATCAGCCACGATCGCCACTTCCTGAACCAGGTCTGCACCCACATGGCCGACCTGGACTACCGCGAGGTGCGCATCTACCCCGGCAACTACGACGACTACATGCTGGCTTCGGCCCAGGCGCGCGAGCGCCTGATGAGTTCCAACGCCAAGGCCAAGGAACGCATCACCGAGTTGCAGGATTTCGTGCGCCGCTTCTCGGCCAACAAGTCCAAGGCCCGGCAGGCCACTTCGCGCCTGAAGCAGATCGACAAGCTCAAGGCCGATACCGTCGAGGTCAAGCCCTCGTCGCGCCAGAACCCGTACATCCGCTTCGAAATGGCCAAGGTCATGCACCGCCAGGCGGTCGAGATCGAGGGCATCGTCAAGGGCTACGACCACCCCGTCATCCCGAAGTACTCCGCGATGGTCGAGGCAGGCGAGAAAATCGCCATCATCGGCGCCAACGGCGTGGGCAAGACCACGCTGCTGCGCATGCTGGCCGGCGATCTGGCGCCCGACCAGGGCACGATCAAGTGGTCCGAGAACGCCAACCTGGGCTACATGGCGCAGGACGTGTCCGACAACTTCCAGACCGACGACAACGTCTTCGACTGGATGGGCCAGTGGCGCCAGCCCGGCGACGACGACCAGGCCATCCGCTCGGTGCTGGGGCGTCTGCTGTTCTCCAGCGACGATATCGGCAAGGCCGTGGGCGTGCTGTCGGGCGGCGAGAAGAACCGGATGATGTTCGGCAAGCTCATGCTGCGCAAGCACAACGTGCTGCTGCTGGACGAGCCCACCAACCACCTGGACATGGAGTCGATCGAGTCGCTGCAACTGGCGCTGGAGAAATTCCAGGGTACGCTGTTCTTCGTGTCGCACGACCGCGAGTTCGTATCGGGCCTGGCCAGTCGTATCATTGAAATACTGCCCGACGGCCAGTTGATCGACTACAAGGGCACGTACGACGAGTACCTGGCCTCGCGCGGCATCGAGGACTGACCGGGGCGGAACGGCACGAAGATTGCTTGGTCTGCTTCGAGTCCGGTGGCATCCGTTCCGCCGCCAAGGAGAAGACGATGCGGAAATCTTTGTCTATCGCCACCCTCATGGCGCCGGGAGCCCCCGGCGTGGCGGGCTGAGCCATGCGGGTCAAGGTCCTGCTTTTCGGCTCTCCCGGCTACGGCAGCTTCAACCAATGCGGCGTGGCCGGCGTGGAAATCGCCCGGCGCGCCGGCCGCCAGGTCGAACTGATCTGGATCGAATCCACCGGCCCGGCCATACGCGCGGCGCGCGTGATCGACGTCTGCCATCGCGGCGCGGACCTGGTCGTGGCCTACGGCAGCGCCGGCGACTATCCGGTGGCCATGGCCGCCGAACGCTTTCCCCACATCCATTTCGTCGTGGTCCAGGGCTCGCACCTGGCCGAGAACTGCGCGGTCTATGGCGTCCTGCAGGAGCAGTCGGCCTTCCTGGCCGGGGTCGCGGCGGCCGCCGAGAGCCGTACCGGCGGGCTGGGCCACCTGTCGGCGGTCAAGACCGACGCCGCGCTGTCGGCCCGGGCGGCCTATGTGGACGGGGCGATGCGGCAGTCGCCGGGCATGGGCATGATGACGTCCTTCTGCGGCAGCCAGGACGACGAAGGCCTGGCCTTCGAGACCTGCGAGGCCATGGCCAAGCGCGGCGTGGACGTGGTGTTCGCGGCCATCGACGGGGGCCGGCCGGGCGCGGTGCTGGCCTGCCAGAAATTCCGGCTGCGCCAGATTGGTGCAATCGTCGACTGGACCGAGACCGATCCGAAGCTGTTCGTGGGCTCGGCCATTTCGGACACCGGCCGCTGCATCGCGGCGGCCATCCAGGACCATGCCGAGGGCAATCTGCCTTTCGGCACCCGTATCGACTATGGCGTGGAGCGCCCCGAATATGTCAGGCTGGCGCTTAGCCCGCTGGCCGGGCCGTCCACGCGGCGGGCCGTGGACGAATGGAGCCAGGCGCTGGTGCGGGGCGAGGTCGCCCCGAGCCGTGAATACGTGGGGCGGGAATTCGACCTGAGCGGGCTGCTTAGCCGGATATAGCGCGCGGCCTGACCGCCGACGAGACGCGCCTGGCCTTGGTCCGGGCCTCGTCCACGGTGGCGGCCGAGGCCAGCCCGACGCCCATGCGGCGCTTGACGAAGGACTCCGGCTTGCCGAACAGCCGCAGGTCGGTGCCGGGCTCGGCCAGCGCCTGGGCCACGCCGTCGAAGGCCACCGCGCCCGCCTCGATGCCCCCGTAGATGACGCTGCTCGCACCGGGCTGGCGCAGCGAGGTGTCCACCGGCAGGCCCAGGAAGGCCCTTGCGTGCAATTCGAATTCGTTCTGGACCTGCGAGATCATGGTGACCATGCCGGTGTCGTGCGGACGCGGGCTGACTTCGGAGAACCAGACCTCGTCGCCCGCCACGAACAGCTCGACGCCGAAGATGCCATAGCCGCCCAGTTCGCCGGTGACCTTGGCGGCGATCTCGCGGGAACGGGCCAGGGCGGCGGGCGACATGGGATGGGGCTGCCAGCTCTCGACGTAGTCGCCGTCCACCTGCATGTGGCCGATGGGCTCGCAGAAATCGGTGCGGTCCTGGCCGTCGGCCCCGCGCGAGCGGACGGTCAGCAGGGTGATCTCGTAGTCGAAGCGCACGAAGCCCTCGACGATGACCCGGCCGGCGCCCACGCGGCCGCCTTCCTGGGCGTAGCGCCAGGCGTGCTCCACGTCCTGCGGGCCGTCGAGCTTGGACTGGCCCTTGCCGGACGACGACATGACCGGCTTGACGATGCACGGGTAGCCGATGTGCTGGTCGATGGCCGCCTGCAATTCTTCCCGGGTCGCGGCGAAGCGGTAGGGCGAGGTGGGCAGGCCCAGGGTCTCGGCCGCCAGGCGCCGTATGCCCTCGCGGTTCATCGTCAGCTGGGCGGCGCGGGCGGTGGGCGTGACGCGCGCCACGCCGGCGGCTTCCAGCTCGACCAGCAGATCGGTGGCGATGGCCTCGATCTCGGGGACGATGATGTCCGGGCGCTCGGCCTCGATCAGCGCCTTGAGCGCGTCCCGGTCGGTCATGGTGACGGTGCGGGCGTGATGCGCGACCTGGTGGCCGGGGGCGTCCTCATAGCGGTCGACGGCGATGACTTCCACGCCCAGCCGCTGGAGGGCGATGATGACCTCCTTGCCGAGCTCGCCTGAACCCAGGAGCATGACGCGCACGGCTGCGGGGGAAAGCGGGGTGGCCAGGGTGGGAAAACGGGTGGCGGTCATCGCGGGGGTCGTCCAGAAGCGAAAACCGAAATGTAGCGCGAACCGGCCGGTCTTGCTGCGCCCGTCCGCACGGGCCGGCGCCTACGCCGGGCGGCCGCCGGTGGCGATCTTGCGCAGCAGCTCGAACAGCAGCAGTTGTTCGCCCGCGGTCAGCACCGACAGCGCCTCGGCCTCCATGGCCAGGGACCGGGCATGGGCGAGATCCGCCAGTTGCCGGCCCTGGCCGGTCAGTTCCACGTGCTGTTCGCGCCGGTCCTCCTCGCTGCGTATGCGGCGCAGCAACCCGCGCTCCTGCAGGCGGGTCAGGACCACGACCAGGTTGGGGGCGGGCGTGTCCAGCGCCAGGCAGAGTTTTTTCTGCGTGACCCGCTGGTTGACCGCCAGCAGCGCCAGGATGGAGAACTCGACCGGGCGCAGCTTCAGGTCGCCCATGTGCGCGACGAAGGCCTTGCGCAGCGTGGCGTCCGCCAGCGAGGTCATGAAGCCGAGCAGATGGTCCAGCCGGCTCCGGTCCAGGCCGCCGCGCCGGCTCCTTCCGTCGTGCGGCCGCTCCACGGCGGGCGTGGCGTCAATCGCAGTCATCGAGTTCAGGCAGGGCGCGGCGGGCGCACCGTATGCGATGTTCGACATGGGCTATCCCGGGCAATACGGTATCGAAGAAATGGCAGGCCGTCGCGGTCTTGCCGCGCGGCGCCGCGTCGTCCTCGCGGGACAGCGCCAGCACCTTCAGCCACCAGCGGCCCAGGCAGAGCAGGGCGGCTGCGCGCAGGAAATCGTCGGCGGCCCGGTAGGGGTAGCCGGGGTCCTGCGCCGATGCCTGCACGAGCTCGGCCAGCAGGCGGCGATGCGCGGCCAGTGCTTCCAGCTGGATGGCCTGTTGTGCCAGGCCCTGGCCGTCGTGGCGGGCCGCGGCTTCCAGGTCGTCCAGCAGGCGGCCGTAGGCGGCGCCGCCGTCCGCGACGACCTTGCGCACCAGCAGGTCCACCGCCTGGATCTCGTTCGTGCCTTCGTAGATGAGCGGGATGCGGCTGTCCCGCAGCGCCTGCGCCGCGCCGGTCTCCTCGATGTAGCCGTGTCCGCCGAACACCTGCAGGGCCTGGTCGGCCACCTCGAATCCCGCCCGCGTGCACCAGGCCTTGACCAGGGGAGTCAGCAGGGCCAGGCGTTCGTGGGCGTCGCGTCGCCGGTCGGAGGTGGGCGCGTACTCGGATTCGTCCAGCAACTGCGCCGTCCAGTAGGCCAGCATGCGCGCTCCCTCGACCGCGCAGCGCTGCGCCGCCAGGCTGGCGTGCACCGCCGGATGGCGCGCGATCGGCACCGGCTCCGTGCCCTCGGCGGCGCCGGGCGCGGGGCGTCCCTGGATGCGGTCGCGGGCATAGCGCAGCGCGTGCTTGTAGGCGGCTTCGCCGTGGGCCACGCCTTGCAGCCCGACGCCCAGCCGCGCGGCGTTCATCATCACGAACATGGCCGCGAGGCCCTTGCAGGGTTCGCCCAGCAGCCAGCCGCGCGCGCCCTCGAAGCGCATCGAGCAGGTGGCGCTGCCGCGTATGCCGAGCTTGCTTTCCACGCCGTCGCAGTACACCGCGTTGCGCTCGCCGGTATCGGGCAGGACCTTGGGCACCACGAACAGCGACAGCCCGCGCGGCCCCGCCGGGCCGCCGGGATGGCGGGCCAGGACCAGGTGGACGATGTTGGCGGTCAGGTCGTGCTCGCCGCCCGAGATGAAGATCTTGCCGCCGTCGATGGCGTAGGCGCCGTCGCGCTCGGTGGCGCGGGTGCGTATGCGCCCCAGATCGGAGCCGGCCTGGGGTTCGGTCAGGCACATGGTGCACAGCCATTCGCCGCTGGCCAGCCTGGGCAGATAGCGCGCCTTCAGGGCGGCGTCGCCATGGGCCACGAGGCAGGCGTAGGCGCCGTGCAGCAGGCCCGGGTACATGGACCACGCGTGGTTGGCCGATACCAGCATTTCCTGGACGGCGGCCTCCAGCAGGTGCGGCAGGCCCTGGCCGCCCCATTCGGGCGCGCAGCCCAGGCTGGCCCAGCCGGCCTCGACATAAGCGCGATAGGCGCTGGCGAAACCCGTGGGTGTCACGACCCGTCCGTCGGTCCAGGCGCAGCCTTCGCGGTCGCCCACGGCGTTCAGCGGTGCCAGTACGTCGGCGGCGAAGCGTCCAGCCTCGGACAGCACCTGGCGGGCCGTCTCCACGTCGTGCTCGGCCAGCGCGGGCAGGTCCGGCCATTGCGCGGGGGCGCGCAGCACGCGTTCGATCACGAACTGCATGTCATCCAGAGGCGGTACGTAGCGTCGCACGGCGCGTTCCCTCAGGCGGCGGGGGCCGGCGCGGCCCCCAGGTAGCTGTCGACCACACGGCCGTCGCCAGCCAGTTCCCGGGCCGGGCCATGCAGGGAAATCTCGCCCATCTCCAGCACGTAGCCGTAGTCGGCCACCTCGAGCGCGGCGCGGGCGTTCTGCTCGACCAGCAGGATGGTCACGCCGGTGCGGCGCAGGCGCTCGATCACCTCGAACACCTCGGCGACGATGCGGGGCGCGAGCCCCAGGCTGGGTTCGTCCAGCATCAGCAGCTCGGGACGGCTCATCAGCGCGCGCCCCACGGCCAGCATCTGGCGTTCGCCGCCCGACAGCGTGCCGGCCAGCTGGCGGCGCCGCTCGTGCAGGCGGCCGAACATGGCGTAGACCTCGTCCAGGGTCTCCATGCACGCGCGGTTGCGCAGCCGCACCTGGCGAAAGGCGCCCAGGACGAGGTTGTCCTCGACCGTCATGCTGGAGAACAGCTCGCGCTTCTCGGGCACGAGCGAGATCCCCAGCATGGCCCGGTCCTCCAGGCGCATGTGGGTGATGTCCCGGCCCTCGTACCGGATGCGGCCGCGCGCGCCCACGGCGCCGATCAGCGTGTTGAGCAGGGTCGACTTGCCCGCGCCGTTGGGGCCGATCACGGTCACGACCGAGCCCCGCCCGGCCCGCAGCCCGATGCCGTGCAGGACCTCGGCCCGGCCGTAGCCCGCGTGCAGGTCCGAGACTTCCAGCAATGCCTGGTTCATGCCTGGCTCCATCAATGTTCCGTGCCCAGATAGGCCGCGCGCACCGCGGGGCTGGCGCGTACTTCGGCGGGCGTGCCTTCCATCAGCCGGGTGCCGAACTCCATCACGACGATGCGGTCGGCCACGTTCATCATCAGGTCCATGTCGTGCTCGACCAGCAGGATGCCCATGCCTTCGCCGCGCAACTGCCGCAGCACCTTGGCCAGGGCCTGTTTTTCGAAGTGGCGCAGGCCGGCCGCGGGTTCGTCCAGCAGCAGTACGGCGGGGTCGCTGCACAGCGCGCGGGCGATCTCCATCAGGCGTTGCAGGCCCATGGCCAGGTTGCCGGCGGACTCGTGCAGGTGGTCGCCCAGGCCCACCCGCGCCAGTTGCGCCTCGGCTTCCCGCAGCAGGCTGCGCTCCTGCGGCCGATCCAGCCGCAGCATGGAGCGCAGGGCGCCCGTGCCGCCGCGCAGGTGCGCGCCCAGGGCGACGTTCTCCAGCACGCTCATGTCGGGAATCATCTTGACGTGCTGGAAGGTGCGGGCCAGGCCCCGGCTGGCGATGGTGCGCGAGGGCAGGCCGTCCACGCGCCGGCCGTGCAGCAGGATCTCGCCCGCGCTCGGCGCCAGCACGCCGCTCAGCAGGTGGAAGGTGGTGGACTTGCCGGCGCCGTTGGGGCCGATCAGCCCGACGATGTCGCCGGCGCGCACCGCCAGGTCCACGTCGTTGACCGCGACCAGGCCGCCGAACTGGCGCCGCAGTCCCTTGCCCTCGAGCACGACGGCGCCGCATTCGGGCTTGGGCCGTACCGGCAGCGGCGCGGCCCCGGTCCAGTCGTGCTTGCGGCGGGCACGCGGGGCGAGGCCGTCCAGGAAGGACCAGACGCCTTGCCGGGCATACTTGAGCACCAGCACCAGGATGATGCCGAAGGCGATGACCTCGAAGCTGCCGGTGCGGCCCAGCAGCGCGGGGATCAGCACCTGGAGCTGGTCCTCGATCAGCTTGACCGCCGCCGCGCCGGTCAGCGCGCCCCAGACCGATCCGAGTCCGCCCAGCACCGCCATGAACAGGTACTGGATGCCCATGTTGAGCCCGAAGGGCGAGGGGTTCACGCTGCGCTGGAAATGGGCGAACAGCCAGCCCGAGACCGAGGCGAACAGCGCGGCCAGGACGAACACGCCGATCTTGTAGCGCAGCGTATCCACCCCCATGGCCTCGGCCAGCACGGTGCCGTCGCGCAGGGCGCGGATGGCCCGCCCGGTACGCGAGTCCAGCAGCCAGGCTGCCACCAGCATGGCGGCCAGCGCGAAGGCCCAGATCAGGTAGAACTGCGAGCGGCCGGTGTCGAAGACCAGGCTGCCGATGGACACCGGCGCGATGCCCATCAGGCCGTCATACTTGCCCAGCCAGTCGATGCTGCTCAGCAGGTAGAACACCGCCAGGCCCCAGGCGATGGTGGCGACGGGCAGGTAGTGGCCCGACATGCGCAGGGTGAGCGGACCGATCAGCAGCGCCGCGCAGGCCGTGACGGCCAGCCCCGCCAGCAGGCCCAGCCAGGGCGAGACGCCGTAGGTGACCGACAGCACGCCGGTGGCATAGGCGCCCAGGCCGACGAAGGCCGCCTGGCCGAAGGACGTCAGGCCGGCCATGCCGGTCAGCAGCACGACGCCGACCACGACGATGGCGTACAGGCCGATGTAGTTGAGCTGGGTGATCCAGAACTCGGGCACGGGCAGCAGCGGCAGCGCCAGCAGTGCGGCGACGAACAGCGCGAGGACCGCGGCGCGCACCGGGTAGCCGCCGGGCCGGCGGGCCATGTCGGCCGCGGGCGCGCGCAGGGTATCGGAATGGGGCTTCATCAGTGTTCTTCGTGATGAGGGGTGTAGAGCGAGCGCCACAGCAGCACCGGCAGGATCAGCGTGAAGACGATGGCTTCCTTCAGGGAGCTGGCCCAGAACGAACCGAAGGACTCGGCCACGCCCAGCAGCAGCGCGCCCACGGCGGTGGCCGGATAACTGGCGAGCCCGCCGCCGACGGCAGCGATGAACCCCTTCAGGCCGATCAGGAAGCCCGAGTCGTAGAAAATCGTCGTGGTCGAGCCGATCAACAGGCCGGACAACGCACCGATGAAGGCGGCCATTGCGAACGCGAGCTTGCCGGCTGCATCGGCCGAAATCGCCAGGAGGCGGGCGCCCAGGCGGTTGACGGCGGTGGCGCGCAGGGCCTTGCCGTACAGCGTGCGGCCGAAGAAGAGCTTGAGCAGGGCCATCAGCAGCACGAAGACGACGAAGATCGCGATGACCTGGCCGGACAGGTTCAGCGGCCCCAGCGCATAGCGGGCATCGACGAAGGGCGGGTTGCGGAACCCTTCGGCGCCGAAGAAGAACAGCGCCAGGCCCAGCAGCACGAAATGCACGCCCACCGAGACGATCAGCAGGACCAGCACGCTGGCCTCGGCGATGGACTGGTAGGCCAGGCGATAGGTAAGCGGCCCCAGCGGCGTGACGATCAGCAGCGTCAGCAGGCCCTGGAGCAGGATGGGCAGGTCCCGGGGCGCGGCCCAGACGCAGACGGCGGCGATCAAGGCCGGCAGGACCAGCTGGCCCAGCGCCAGGCGCAGGACGGCCCGCGCGCGGCCCGGCGCGGCCGGCGTGCGCAACAGCATGCGCAGGTCGAGCAGGAAGGCCGCGGCGGAGGCCACCAGCAGCAGCCAGACCGTGCCGGGGACCTGGCCGGTCTGGAACAGGGCGAGGGTGAGCGCGCCGAAGGCGACGAACTCCCCCTGGGGGATGAACAGGATGCGCGTAACGGTGAAGATCAGGACAGTGGCGATGCCCAGCAGCGCGTAGATCGCGCCGTTGGTCAGGCCGTCCAGCGTCAAGACGCCGGCTATCGTCAAGTCCATGTGCAAGCTCTTGGTCTGGGGTGGAAAAGGCCGGCGTCCGCACGCCGGCCGGGGGGCTTATTGTTCGACCTTCCAGTCGCCGTTGACGACCTTCATGATCAGCCCGGTTTCCTTGGTGAAGCCCCAATGGTCCTGGGGCGTGTAATGGATGATGCCCTGTGAGACCGGCGTGACGCCGCCGTTCTCGAGTGCCTCCTTCAGCGCGGCGCGGAACTCCGGCGTGCCCGGGCGGGCCTTCTTCAGCGCGGCGGGCACCGCCTTCTCGAGCAGGAGGGCGGCGTCGTACATGTGCGCGGCGAACTGGTTGCGCGAACCGGCGCCATGGATCTTCTCGTAGCGGGCGATGTAGTCCACGCCGAATTTCTTGGACGGATTGCCGTCGGGCAACTGGTCCGCCACGGTGGCGGGGCCGGACACGACGAACGCGCCTTCGACATCCTTGCCGCCCACCCGCATCAGATCGCGCGAGGCGGCCGAGTGGGTCTGGTAGATCTTGCCGCGATAGCCGCGGTCGATCACCGCCTTGTGGGGCATCGCCGCGCCGCTGCCCGAGGCGGCGATCAGGATGGCGTCGGGATTGGCGGACGTCAGCTTCAGCGCCTGCGCGGTCACGCTGGTGTCGGTGCGGGCGAAGCGCTCGGCGCCGATCACCTTGATGCCGGCGGCCTTGGCCTCCTTGGTGAAGTCGTTCAGCCAGCTTTCGCCGTAGGTGTCGGAGTAGCCCAGGAAGCCGACGGTCTTGACGCCATGCTTCTTCATGTGGGCGACGACGGGGATGGCCATGACCGCGTTGGACTGGGCCAGCCGGAACGACCATTCATCCTTGCCCGGGGCGGTCACGATGGGCGAGGCCGCCAGCTGCACCGTCCTGGCCTGGGCGGCGACGTCCGACATCGCCAGCGCGACGGGCGTGGCCGCCGAACCGACGATCAGGTCCACCTTGTCCTCGGACACGAAGCGGCGCGCGTTCTTGACGCCTACCGTGGGATCGGAGGCATCGTCGAGCACGATGACGCGCAGCGTTTCACCGCCGATGGACTTGGGCCACAGCGCCAGGCCGTTGTTGCAGGGAATGCCCAGGCCCGAGGCGGGGCCGGTCAGCGGCAGGCTGACGCCTATGGTGATCTCGGCTTGCGCCGTGGACTGGAACAGCAATGCGACGAGGGCGGGAACGAGCAGCTTGCGTAAGGTCATGGTGTCTCCTTTGGGGCTTTCATGGGACGGCGAGCGTGTCTGGGACGCCCTTGCGCCGGTTCGACTACAGGTGCCTGGACGTCATCGCGGCGGCATGCGCAGCGCGCCGTCCAGGCGGATCACCTCGCCGTTCAGGTAGGCGTTCTCGACGATGTGCGCCACCAGGGCGGCGAATTCCGCGGGCTGGCCCAGCCGCTTGGGGAAGGGCACCGAACCGCCCAGGCTGGTCTGGACCTCCGGCGGCAGTTCGTCCAGCAGCGGCGTCCGGAACAGGCCGGGGGCGATGGCCATGACGCGCACGCCGAACTGCGCCAGGTCGCGCGCCGCCGGCAGGGTCAGCGCGGCGATGCCGCCCTTGGAGGCGGCGTAGGCGGTCTGGCCCATCTGGCCGTCGTAGGCGGCGATGGAAGTCGTGTTGACCATGACGCCGCGTTCGCCATCGTCCAGGGGATCGAGGGCGGTCATCCCGGCCGCGGCCAGGCGCATGACGTTGAACGTGCCCACCAGGTTGATCTGCACGATCCGGCTGAAGTCGGCCAGCGGCATCGGCCCCTGTTTGCCGGTTATCCGGTGCGCGCCGCCGACCCCGGCGCAGTTGACCAGGACGCGCGCGGGGCCATGTTGCCCACGTGCCGCGTCCAGCGCCTGCTGCACGCTGTCGGCGTCGGTCACGTCGCAGGTCAGCGCGAGGCCCCCGATGTCGGTGGCCACGGCCTGGGCCTGCGCGGCGTTGCGGTCCAGGACCGCGACCTTGGCGCCGCGCGCGGCCAGCAGCCGCGCGGTCTGCGCCCCCAGCCCGGAGGCGCCGCCGGTGACCAGTGCTGCCAGTCCTTCGATCTTCATGATGGGCTCCCGGAGGATGCATGGGGAAGAATGACGCGCGGATCGGTGCCGGCGTACATCAGTTCGACCGCGTCGGCGCGATGTTTGAGCACGTTGCGCTGGTTGATGGAGCCCTTGTCGGTGGCCTCGCCCAGGTCGATCGACGGCGGCGTGTCGAGGACCAGCGCGCGGGCCACGCGGGTCGCGCTGCCGGTGCCCGAGGCCCAGAGCCGGTCGACCAGTTCCTGGAACATCTCGCGCACCGCGGGAGCGGCCAGCACTTGCACGGCCGCGGCGTCGGCGGCGAGGCCCGCGAGCTGGCGGCATTCCGCCATGCGCGGAAAGACCAGGATGCCGACGTCGTTGCGGTTGAGGCCGGCGATGACCACGTCCTGCACATAGGGTTCGCCGGCGGCGATGATGCGGGCCCGCAGCGGTCCGGTCGAGACGAAGGTGCCGGTGGACAGCTTGAAGTCTTCCGAGATGCGGCCGTCGAAGGCCAGGCCCAGCTCCAGCCGCTCGGGATCGATGGGGCGGGCCGCGTCGCCCGAGCGGAAATAGCCTTCCTCGTCGAAGGACTCGGCCGTTTGCTGCGCAGCGCGCCAGTAGCCGGGCGTGACGGTAGGGCCGCGATAGCGGACCTCGAGCTTGCCCTGCACCGGCACGAGCTTGACCTCCAGCCCCGGCGCCGGCAGGCCGATGACGCCGGAAAACACCAGGTCGGAATTGGCGCACAGCGCGAACGGCGCGGTCTCGGTCATGCCCAGGCCGGTCAGCATGCGGATGCGCTCGCCGCACAGGCGCTGCGCGGCCAGGTCCAGGCGTTCCCAGACCTGCGGCGACAGGCCCGCGCCCGAGAAGAAGAAGGCCTTGACCTTGGCCAGGAAGGTACGGCCCAGGGCTTCGTCGCGTTCGATGGCGGCGACGATTTCCTCGAAGCCCTTGGGCACGTTGAAGTAGATGGTGGGCGAGATCTCGCGCAGGTTGCGCAAGGTCTCGGCCATGCCCTGCGGCGTGGGCTTGCCTTCGTCGATGTACAGCGTGCCGCCGTTGTACAGGGCGATGCCGATGTTGTGGTTGCCGCCGAAGGTGTGGTTCCACGGCAGCCAGTCCACCAGCACCGGCGGTTCCTCGGCCAGGAAGCGCAGGCACTGCACCAGCATCTGTTGGTTGGCGCACAGCATGCGTTGGGTGTTGATGACCGCCTTGGGCAATTGGGTCGAGCCCGAGGTGAACAGGAACTTGACGATGGTGTCGGGCGTCACGCGGGCATGGGCGGCATCGACCGCGTCCGTGGCCGGCGTGGCGAGCAGGTCGCCAAAAGGCGTGAGCCGGCGTCCGGGAACCTCGCCGCGCACGGCCACGACCTCGACGCCGGCGGGCACCTTGGCGGCGATGGCGCGCGCATAGGCCGTGGCATCCGAGACGAACACCAGGCCCGGCGTGAGTACGTTGAGCGTGTGCTCGAGCTTGGCGAAGTCCTGCGACACCAGGGAATAGGCGGCGGAGATCGGGGCGTAGGGCACGCCCGCCAGCATGGCGCCCAGCGCCACCTGCAGGTGTTCGAGATCGTTGTCCGACAGCACGACGATGGGGCGGTCCACCGACAGGCCTCGATCGATCAGCGCCTGCGCGATGGCTCGGGCCTTGTGCAGGGTGTCGCCGTAGCGCATCTCGGTCCAGGCGCCGCCGTCCCGGCGCTTGGCGGCGAACAGGCGATCGGGATACATGGCGGCCCAATGCAGCAGGCAGTCCGTCAGGCGTCCGGGGTAGGGGCGCAGCGGTTCGGTCGAGCGCAGGTGCAGCGTGCCGTCGTCCCGGCGCTCGATGTGCGCGGACAGCGAACCGCCCCGCGACGCCTGGCGGTACGGGATGTGGGCGGTGGTCATGGCTTGCCCACCTTGGCGGCGCGTCCTTGCAGGAAGGCTTCCAGCCTGGCCTTGGCGTCGATGTCGCCCTGGGCGATGGCGGCCATCAGCGACTCGGTGAACAGGCCCTCGCTTTGCGACTGGTCGGCGATGCGGGGCAGGGCTTGCAGCACGGCATAGTTGCTGAGCGGTGCGTTGGCGGCGATGCGTGCGGCCAGTTCTTCGGCCTTGGCCAGCCCGCCGCCCTGGGGGACCAGGTATTGCGACAGGCCCGCGGCCAGGCCTTCCTGCGCATCGTAGACGCGGCCGGTCAACATCATGTCGCTCATGCGGGCGACGCCGATCAGGCGCGAGATGCGCACCGAGCCGCCACCGCCGACGAACAGGCCGCGCTGGCCCTCGGGCAGCCCGTAGAAGGCGCTGTGTTCGGCGATGCGGATGTGGCAGGCGCTGGCCAGCTCCAGGCCGCCGCCCACCACCGCGCCATGCAGCACCGCCACGACGGGGACCTTGCCGAACTGTATCTGCTCGAAGGCGGCATGCCAGCTGCGGGAGTGGACGATGCCGTCCGCCACGCTGCGCTGGCGCAGCTCCGACAGGTCCAGTCCGGAACAGAAGTGCTCGCCTTCGCCCGTCAGGATGACCACGCGCACGTGCTCGGGCATGTTGATGAAGGCAATGTGCAGCTGGGCGATCAGGTCATCGTTCAGCGCATTGCGTTTGCCGGGGCGAGCGAGCGCAATGCGTCCGATCGGCCCGTTGGTATCGACGGACAACAAGCTGTCTTCTCCACTGGTATCCGCGGCGGGGGCCGTGGATTGTTCTCTGTATTAGTTATTAGTATGAACTAATTTTTCGTGTGAAACGCTGGGGCTTACCCTAGGTCAACGAGAGGAATACAGAGAGTTGGCGGGAGAAAAGGAAAGACGTTGAGTCCGGCCCGGCGATGACAATATGATTAAGAAGAATAATCGTCTGCCGGGCCGGACACCATGCGGCGTCAGCGCGCGCCGCCCGGTCCGGTATGGGTGATGACCGCGCCTTCGGGCAGCGGCCGCACGACCTGCTCGTACACCGACAGCCAGCCGCGCACCCGTCCCGGGGCGGGCGGCGCGAAGGCCGCGCGGCGGCGGGCCAGCTCCTGCTCGGCCACCTTCAGGTCCACGGTGCGCGCATCGATGTCGATGGCGATGGGGTCGCCGTCCTGGACCAGCCCCAGCGGCCCGCCGGCGGCGGCCTCGGGCGAGACCTCGCCCACGACCAGTCCCTTGTTCACCAGGCCGGAAAGCTGTCCGTCGGTGACGACCGCGACGTGCTCGCCCAGGCCCGCGCCGTCCAGGACGAACACGAAGCGCGAGGCCATTCCCATGCCCGGTCCGCCGCGCACGCCCAGCCCGCGCATCACGACCACGGTGCCGCGTTCGATCTCGCCGCGCTGCAGGGCCGCGATGGCGTCTTCCTGCGACTCGAACACCCGTGCCGGTCCCTCGAAGCGCATGGCCTTGCCGGTGGCCAGGCCCAGCTTGACGATGCCGCCCTCGGGCGCGAGCGAGCCGCGCAGGATGACGATGGAGGGGCGGCTGGACAGCGGCTGGTCGGCGGGGCGCAGGATGGTTTCGTCGCGCACCCGGGCCTCGTCCACGGCCGCGCCCAGCGGGCGGCCGGACACGGTCAGCGCGTCCGGGTGGTAGAGGCCGGCCAGGCGCTTGAACACCGCCAGTGTCCCGCCCGCGCGTTCCAGGTCTTCGATGGAGTGGTCGCCGTTGGGGCGGATGGCGGCGATCAGGGGCGTGGTGTCCGCCAGCCGCTCGAACAATCCGTAGACGTCCACGCCGGCCTGCGCTTCATTGGCGATGGCCTGCAAGTGCTTGACGGTATTGATGGAGCCGCCCAGCGCGAGCACCACGCGCGCCGCGTTGGCGAAGGCCTCGGGGGTCAGGATGGCACGCGGCCGCAGGTCGTCCCAGACCATCTGGACGATGCGGGCGCCGGCCTGCTCGACCGTGGCCATCATGCGCGGACTGTTGGCGGCCACCGGGGCGCTGCCGGGCAGAGCCATGCCCAGCGCCTCGCACACCATGTGCATGGAATTGGCGGTGCCGATGCCGGCACAGACGCCGGGGCCGCGTACCGCCTGCTCGCTCATCGCGGTCAGCTCCGCCGGATCCATGCGGCCGGCCGCGACGTGGCCCGCCGCCAGGAACACCTCTTCGATGTCGACGTGCTGCTGCCGGTGGTGGCCGCTGCGCTGGTAGCCGCACACCACGACCAGCGTGGGAAGGTCCAGGCGGGCCGCCGCCATGAGCTGGCCGGGCGTGGTCTTGTCGCACGAGGCCAGGCAGACCATGCCGTCCAGCAGGGCGCCTTCCACCGCCACCTCGATGTCGTTGGCGATCAGGTCGCGGCTGGGAAGGATGTAGCCGCCGCGCGCGCCGGCGCTGGTGATGAAGTCGCTGGGCGCGGCGGTGCGGACCTCGAAGGGCAGGCCGCCGGCCTCGCGTATGGACCGCTTGACCGCGGCGGCGACGCCGTCCAGGTGGCTGAAGCAGCTCGACAGTTCCGACGAGGTATTGACCACGGCGATCTTGGGTTTCTCCATGTCGGCGTCGCTCAGGCCCAGCGCGCGCCATTGCGCCCGCCTGACCGCCCAGCGCGAGGTGCCGGGTTCGAAGTTGCTGCGCAGCGGTCGGCGGGGCGCCGTCTTGCCGGATTCGGACGAGGACATGAGGTCTCCATAAAAATTTGAAACGTTATTTCAATTTATCATTCAGAAGGTCTTCCGGACAACGATGATCCATGGTTAAAATTAAAATGAAACGTTATTTCGAAAAATATTGACGCCGGGGAACAGGCCGTCGGAGAATCCGACGCGACACGGGCCCCCAAGACCTGAACGCATTGCCGCATCAAGGAGAGTCCGCATGGCAAACCAAGTACGAACCGTCCGACGAACCGAAAACCGCCCCTGGCACGTCGATGCCGACCTGTGCGTGGTCGGGGCCGGCATCTCGGGGGTCTCGGCCGCGCTCGAGGCCGCGGCGCTGGGCCGCCGGGTCGTGCTGGTCGACAGCCTGCCCATGCTGGGCGGCCAGGCGGTGGGGTCGATCATCGGTACCTTCTGCGGACTGTTCTCGAACGGGCCCAACCGCATCCAGCTCACGCACGGCATCGCCGACGGCATCCTCGAGGACCTGGGCAAGGCCGGCGCGCTCCACCACAACGTCGGCCCGCTGACCACGGTCGTCTACTACGACGAGGTGGCGCTGGGCCGCTGGATCGAACAGAAGATCCGCGACGCCGGCATCACGGTGGTGCTGGGCGCGGTGCTGCGCGAGGCGCGGCGCGAAGGCGGCCGGCTGCAGCGGCTGGAGCTGGCTACCCGCTATGGCGACGTGCACGTGGATGCGCGGGGCTATGTCGATGCCAGCGGCGACGCCGCGCTGGCCTGGCTGGCGGGCCTGGACTGCCGCGAGCCGGACGTGCCGATCTTCGGCACCCAGATGTTCGTGCTCGAACACCTGGACGAGGCCCACCTGCCCACGCGCGAGGCCTTCACGGCGCGCATCAAGGAAAAGGCTGCGCGGTACGGCATCTCGCGCGACGATGGGCTCTTCTTCCGCTTCCCCGGACGAGGCGTGGCGGCGATGAACATGACGCACATGGAAACGCCGCTCGACCCGCTGGCGGCCTCGGCCACGGCGCTGGCCGGGCGCGAGCAGGTGGACCGCGTCATCGAGTTCCTGAAGGCGGAATATCCGCAGGCCTTCGGCGCCGCCCGCATCCGCGCCTACGCCTTGCCAGGCATCCGGCAGACGCGCTGGATAGCCGGCCTGCATCAATTGACGACGGACGAAGTGCGGGCGGCCACGCGTTTCCCGGACACCGTCGCGCGAACTTCGTGGCCGGTGGAGCTGCACGACCAGCCCGAGGGCTACGTGTGGGAGCCCTTCGGCGAGGACCACGTGCACACGGTGCCGCTGCGCAGCCTGATCCCGGCCGGTAGCGACAATCTGGTCGCGGCCGGGCGCTGCATCGACGCCGACGCGGCGGCGCTGTCCAGCGTGCGGGTCATGGGGCCGTGCATCGCCATGGGGGCGGCGGCGGCCCATGCCCTGGACCTGACCCTGGGCGGGAAGGTGCAGGACGTGGACGTGCCCGCCCTGCAGGAACGCATACGCGCCAACATCTGACCCAAGCGGGGACACTCCCGCGCCATTCCCGAAGGAGACACCATGAAAATCCTGTTCGCGTCCCTGCTGGGCGCTGCCTGCGCCGCGGGCGCCACCCACGCCGTGGCCGCGGCCGGCCCCGCCTATCCGTCCCGGCCCGTCACGCTGATCGTGCCGAATGCCCCGGGCGGCGCCATCGACATCCTGGGCCGCCTGTTGTCCGAGCGCCTGCAGAAGACCTGGGGGCAGCCCGTGGTGGTGATGTACAAGCCGGGCGCCAACACGGTGGTGGGCACCGACCACGTCGCCAAGTCCGCGCCCGACGGCTATACGCTGGGTATCGTCGTGACCTCGCACGTCATCAACCCCACGCTGCGCAAGAGCATGCCTTTCGACACGGTCAGGGACCTGGCGGGTGTTTCCATGCTGGTGACGTCGCAGATCGTCATCACCGCGACGCCGTCGCTGCCGGCCAAGGACCTGGCCGGCGTGATCGCGATGGCCAGGAAGGATCCCGGCAAGATGAGCTATGCCTCGCCGGGCAGCGGCAGCTCCATGCACCTGACCGGCGAACTGCTCAAGAGCATGACCGGCGTGGAGATGCTGCACATTCCGTACAAGGGCAGCGGCCCCGCCTACACCGAGGTGATGGCCGGCCGCGTGCCGCTGCTGATCGACCCGCTGTTCTCGTCCATGCCCTACATCAAGGCGGGCAAGCTCAAACCCATCGCCGTCACGGGCAAGACACGGGATCCCAGCGCCCCGGACATCCCCACGGTGGCCGAGACCATCCCGGGCTTCAACGTGCAGAGCATCTTCGGCCTGGTGGCGCCGGCGGCGACGCCGCGCGAGGTGATCAACAAGATCAGCGCCGACGTGGGCACCATCCTGCGCAGCGCGGACTTCAAGGCGCGGCTGGCCGAAGTGGGCCTGACCTCGGCGCCCAGCACGCCCGAGGAATTCGACGCCCTGGTCAAGACCGAGATCGAGAAGTGGGCGCCGGTGGTGAAGGCCTCGGGCGCCACCGCCGATTGAGGCTTATCCATGGAAACCCGCCGGCTTCTCTATAAAATGGACGGTCCTTTTTTACCGCCGCATCCGGAGTCCCGCCATGCCACGAAGCGCCCCCCGAGCCCAGCCCGCCGCCAAGAGCCGGCGGGCGTCCACCGCGGCCGAGCCGAGCGGCACCGTGTCCGCCCTGGAGCGGGGGGTCGCGGTGCTGCGCTGCTTCCGCGAGGACCTGCGCGTCTTGAGCAATGCCGAGCTGGCCGCGATGACCGGGATACCCAAGCCCACGGTCACGCGGCTGGCCACCACGCTGGTTTCGCTGGGCCTGATGAAGCAGGAGCCCGAGACCGAGCGGTTCTCGCTGGCGGCCGGCGTGGTGTCGCTGGCCCAGGCCTTCCTGGGCGGGGTGGACACGCGGTCGATCGCGCGCCCGCACATGCTCGCGCTGGCCAACGAGACCGAAGGCTCGGTCTATCTGGCGATACGCGACGAGCTGCACATCGTGCTGATCGAGACGGCTTCGCCGCAATCGGCGCTGCTGCTGGCGCGGCTGCGGGTGGGGTCGCGTTTCTCGGTGGCCAGTTCGGCGCTGGGGCGCGCCTACCTGAGCGCGATGACCGACCAGTACGAAAAGGACCGCCTGCTGCGCAGCATCCGCGCGGAATGCGGCGAGGCGGAGTGGGCGCGGCTCGAGAAAGGACTGGAGCGCGGGCAGCGCGACGCGCGCATGCACGGCTACTGCCTGTCGCTGGGCGAGTTCCACCGCGACATCAATTCGGTGGCGGTGCCGCTGGTCGTGCCGGGCGGCGAGATCATGGCGCTGAACTGCGGCGGCCCGGCCTTCTCGTTCACCGAGAAGCGCCTGCGCAACGAGGTGGCGCCGCGCCTGATCGAGGCCGCGCAGGCCATCGCGCGCGACACGGGCGGCAAGGTGCCGCTGCCGGACAAATTGCTCAAGGTTTCCTGACCCGCGCGGCGTCGCGGGCCGGCTGCCAGGAAGGAGGGCGGCAATGCGACTGACGGATCACGAGAAAGCCATGCTCGATGGCGCGCATGGCGCGGCCAGGCAGAAGGCCATGGACCTGTTGCTGCGCTACGGCAACGCGCTGGGCGCCGAGCGCCTGGTCCAGACCAACAACGTGGCGGGCACCATCGGCGCCACCACGCCTTTCATGCGCAAGTTCGCCGACGAACGCGGCGGCCTGGACGCGGTGTTCTCCGAGTTCAACCTGGACAGCGCGGAGGTGGTCGCCATCCCGCCCGTCGAGGTCTACAGCAGCCACCTGCAACAGGGCATAGACCCCGAGCACGCCGCCCGGCAAGGGGTGGGCGAAGAGGTCGTGCGCATCTTCCGCAAGGGCGATGCCTACAGCGCCGGACTGGGCGTGCAGCTCCTGAACACCTGCACGCCTTATCAGGTCGGCAACCTGCCTGCCCGGGGCGAGCACTGCGCGTGGATGGAGTCCTCGGCCGTCATCTACATCAACGCCGTGCTGGGCGCGCGGTCGAACGCGGAAGGGCGCGAAAGCACGGGCGCGGCCATGCTGACGGGCCGCATTCCCTACTGGGGCTACCACATCGAGTCCGAACGGCGCGGCACCCACCTGGTGGAACTGGATATGCCCGTCGAGACGATGTCGGACTGGGGCATGCTGGGCTACTACGTGGGCGACAAGGTGCAGGACAAGGTGCCCGTCATCACCGGTGCCGGACTGGCGCCCAGCACCCTCAAGCTCAAGCACTTCGGCGCCGCGGCGGCCTCGTCGGGCGGCGTGGAGATGTATCACATCCCCGGCTTCACGCCCGAGGCGCCGACGGTCGAGGCCGCCTTCGGCGGCAACCGTCCACGCGAAGTGTTCCGCTTCGGGCCCAGGGAACTGCGCGAGACCTACGAGAACCTGAACGCCACGGCGCGCGATGCCGACGTCGATTTCGTCATGCTGGGCTGCCCGCACTACAGCATCGAGCAGATCTGGGAAGTGTGCCGGCTGCTGCAGGGCAAGCGCGTACACGAGAACACCCAGCTCTGGATCTTCACGCCCCGGGCGACCAAGCAGATCGCGGACCAGAACGGCTACACCCGGATCATCGAGGAGGCGGGCGGCTACCTGATGTCGGACACCTGTTCGGCGCTGGGGCGCGTGATTCCCCAGGGCACCAAGGTGGCGGCGGTGGATTCGGCCAAGCAGGTCCACTACCTGCCGGCCATCATGGGCATACAGGCCTGGTTCGGCAGCACCGCCGATTGTGTCGAGGCCGCGGTAACCGGCCGCTGGAAAGGAGGTTTGCGATGAGCGGGCAGGACCGTTCCACGGCCGTTTCCGAGGTCATCGTGCTGCAAGGCCGGGGCATCGTGGGTGGACGCGCCGAGGGCGAGGCGCTGGTCACGCGTGACCGGATCTCGGGGTGGGGCGGCATCGACCCCCGCACCGGCACCGTCATCGAGACCCGCCACGAACTGCGCGGAATCAGCTTCGCCGGCAAGGTGCTGGTGTTTCCCGGGGCGAAGGGATCGTCGGGCTGGTCCGGCCAGTTCCACATCGCCCGCATCTCCGGCATGGCGCCCGCGGCGATGCTGTTCAACGAGATGACGACCAAGATCGCGCTCGGCGCCGTGGTCACGCACGCGCCGTCGGTCACCGACTTCGACGTCGACCCCCTGTCGGTGATCGAGACGGGAGACTGGGTCCGGGTCGACGGCGATCTGGGCCGGGTCGAGGTGACCAAGCGGAACAGGGGCTAGGCATTTCCCCGGTCGAGCACGATAATGGGCTGCCGCCCGGCAGTCAGCCGTGGGCGACCGGAGTCCCAGCAAACCAAGGTTCGGAGTTCACGATGAAAAAAACGCTAGCAGTGTCCCTGGCCGCCCTGTTCCTGGCCCTGACCGGCCCCGCCCTGGCCGCCGAAAACACCCAGCAGAACAAGATGACCACCTGCAACAAGGACGCCGGCGACCGCAAGGGCGACGACCGCAAGGCCTTCATGAAAGAATGCCTGTCCGCCAAGAAGATGACCCAGCAGGAAAAAATGACCGCCTGCAACAAGGAAGCCACCGGCAAAAAAGGCGACGACCGCAAAGCCTTCATGAAACAGTGCCTGAGTAGTTGATCCCCCCTACGCCCTTCGGGCGCCCCCCAGGGGGCGGCACTGGCGGACCGGCAAAGCCGGATCCGCGGTGCCCTGGATCAAAGCAAGTAAGCGGTGCTTCGCACCGAGATATCCCACGCAGACCCAGGATGCGGTGGATCCGGCTCCGCCGGTCCACCCGCATCGCCCCCTGGGGGGCGCGCGAAGCGCGTAGGGGGGGCTAAACCTGCAGGCTGTATTCCAGCGTGGCCATGCTGGCGGGCATGTCGACCTTGGCGCCCAGGTCGCGCATGGTCGAACCCAGCGCGTGCAGCGTGCGGAACAGATTGTGGGCCCGGCACTGTTCGCCCATCTGGCCGATGCGCACGATGGGCTGCCCGAACGAGCCCGAGATCTCGACCCGGTAGCGTTCGGAGATGTGGGCGCAGATGCCGGTATTGGTCAGGCCTTCCGGCACCGTGATGCCGACCACCGAATTCAGGCGCGAGGCCGGCGGCGCGAACAGGCGCAGGCCCATCGCCTCGATGCCGTTCTGCAGGGCGAAGGACGAGCGCGAATGGCGCGCGAAGCGCACCGGCAGCGTCTCGGCGCAGACCAGGCGCAGCGCCTCGTGCAGCGCCAGCACGCCCGACACCGGCGCGGTGTAGTGGTAAGACCCCTTGTGCCAGAAATTCTCGGCCAGCCTGGCGTCCAGCACCCAGTGGGTGTTGGGCGTCTTGCGCCGGCTGATGTGTTCCCAGGCGTCGTTGGAAAACGCGATCAGCGACACGCCGGGTATCGACGACAGGCCCTTCTGGCCGCCAGTGATGACGGCGTCGATCTGCCAGTCGTCCATCTGCAGCGGCATGGTGCTGAGCGTGCAGACGGCATCGACCACGACCAGGCAGCCGCGCTTCTTGGCGGCCTTGGCGATGGCGGGCAGTTCGCGGTTGAAGACCGTGTTGGAGGTCTCGCCCTGGACGATGGTCAGGACGTCGGGGCGGTGCTGTTCGATCGCCTGTTCCACCTGCTGGGCGGACGCGGCGTGGTTGCCCTCGATTTCCAGCGTGACGACGTCGGCATCCAGGCGTCGGCTCATCTCGGCCATGCGGGCGCTGAAGAAGCCGTTGACCACGCACAACACCTTGCTGCCCGGGGACACCAGGTTGCAGATCGCCATCTCCATCGCGGCCGAACCCGGCCCGGCCACGCCCAGCACCCACTCCGACTGGGTCTGGAACACATAGCCCGCCATCTGCTTGACCTGCGAGATGATGGTCGACATGGTCGCGCCCAGGTGGTTGATGACCACCGAATTGGCGTGGGCCACCACGTCGGGAATGGGCACGGGGCCGGCGCCCATCATCAGCAGGGGATCGTCGGGCAGGATATCGCTCAGCAGGCGCACGCGGGGCGGCTGCGAGTAGACAAGCGGAGGATGGTCGGTCGAGGAAGCGGTGTCAGCGGTTTCTTCGGCGGCGCGAAGCGGACGGGTAGGCATGTTGGATAAACGGCTGTGCGACAGCGTCAATTATAGATTCACCGCGCGTCCGAGCGCCTGCCCCATGCGGAGCCCGCTAAGCGGCCCGAGCGCATCGCTCCAGTCGACCCGGCCGGCGCCGAACAGCAGGACCACGGTCGAACCGAGCTTGAAGCGGCCCATCTCGGCGCCTTTATCCAGCCGGACGGCGCCGTCGTCGTAGCGTGTGGTCACGATGCGCGAGCCGTGCGGGGCGACCTGGCCGCCCCAGACGGTTTCCATGGCGCCCACGATCATCGCGCCCACCAGCACCACGGCCATGGGGCCGAGTTCGGTATCGAACAGGCAGGCCAGGCGTTCGTTGCGCGCGAACAGGCGCGGCACGGACCGGGCCGTGAGCGGGTTGACCGAGAACAGGCGCCCCGGGATGTAGACGGTTTCGCGCAGGGTGCCGGCCACCGGCATGTGCACCCGGTGATAGTCGCGCGGGGAAAGGTAGATGGTGGCGAAGCTGCCATCCTGGTAGGGATCGGCGCGCCGGGCATCGCCGCCCAGCAGTTCCTCGGCGCTGAAATCATGTCCCTTGGCCTGGAAGACGCGGCCGGCGCGGATGGGGCCCAGCTGGCTGATGGCGCCGTCGGCGGGGCACAGGACGGCGTCCGGGGCGGGATCCAGGGGCCGCGCGCCGGGCTTGAGCGCGCGGGTGAAGAAAGCGTTGAAGTGCTCGTAGGCGGTGGGATCGGGCTCCAGGGCCTCGCTCATGTCCACGCCGTACTGGCGGATGAAGCGGGCGATGGCGGGATTCTTCAGGGCGGCGACGCGGCAGTGCGCGAGGCGTCCGAACAGGCTGGAGACGAGCGCCTGGGGCGCGAGATATTGGCCGTAGATGAAAAGCTGGTCTTTGATGGACATGTCGGGGCCTCGCGCGGGCGAGGCAGGTTCGGGTTTGCGCCTGGGATATTACAGCGGTGCGGAGGAGCCGCGCACGACCAGCTCCGGCCGCAGGACGACCGTGGACGTCGTGCCCGGCACGCCGCGCAGACTGTCCAGCAATAAACGGGCCGCCCGGAAGCCCATTTCGTAGTGCAGGATGCGTACGGTGGTCAGGGGAGGGGAGACGCGGTCCATCAGCGGCATGTCGTTGTGCCCGACGACCGACACGTCCTGCGGCACCTTGCGCCCCTGCGCCTGCAAGGCCTGGATCGCGCCCAGCGCGATCAGGTCGTTGGCGGCGACGATGGCGGTGAAAGCGGCCCCGGTGCCCAGCAGCCTGCGCGTGCCTTCCTCGCCAGCATCGCAGGAATAGGCGTCGCATTCGGCGTAGCCGGCCGGCTCCAGCCCGTGCGCGGCCATGGCCTGGCGAAAGCCGGCCTGCCGCAGCGAGCCGGTGGACAGCGCCAGCGGCCCGGACAGGTGGGCGATGCGGCGGTGGCCGATGGATACCAGGTGGTCGACGGCGAGTTTCATGCCCAGCATGTCGTCGCTGACGACGGCGGGCAGGCTGCCGTCTTCGTCGCGGCGGTTGACCAGCACGACCTTGACCTGGTCGCGCACCAGGCGTTCGACCAGCGGGTCGTGCAGGCTGGAGGTCGCGATGATCAGCCCCTCGACCCGCTGGGCCAGCATGCGGTCCGCCGCCTGGTCGGGCGCCTGTTCGTTGCCGGTGTCCGCCACCAGCACGAAGAAGCCTTCGGCCGCCAGCGCCTGTTCGATGCCGCGCAGGATGGGCGGGAACACGGGGTTGGTGATGTCGGGCAGCAATACCCCGACCGTGCCGGAGCGCCCCGTGCGCAGCGCCGACGCCGCGCGGTTGACGCGGTAGTTCAGGGCGCGGGCGGCGGCCTCGACACGGCCCACCACCTCGGGGCTGACCATGTGGCGGCGTTCGGGATCCAGCGCGCGCGAGGCAGTGGTCTTGTGCACCTGGGCATGCAGGGCGATGTCGGCGAGGGTGGCGGCGGAGGAACGCTTGGGCATGGGCGAGATGATAGCGAAGTGCCGGCGCATGGTTCGAGGGAAATCTCCTTGTTGACAAGCGGAACGAACCGGATAAACTTAATGCTATCGATAGCATGAGGTTTTGCCAAATGTTGCCAAGCACTCCCGAATCACTGACGCCTATCGTTGTGCAATCGATGGCAAATACATCCGACGCCCGGGTCAAGGAACTGCTATGCAGCCTGGTCCGGCACCTGCACGCCTTCGTGCTGGAAACCCGCCTGACCGAGGCCGAGTTCGAATATGCGCTGGGCTACATCAACGCCATCGGCCAGGCCACCTGCGACACCAAGAACGAAGCGGTGCTGGTGGCCGACCTGCTGGGGGTGTCGTCGCTGGTGGCGCTGTTGAACAATGCCGACCACCACGGCGAGTCGGACGCCGCGCTGCTGGGCCCGTTCTGGCGCGCCAATTCGCCCAGCCTG
This sequence comes from Pigmentiphaga sp. YJ18, assembly GCF_038066655.1. Classification (NCBI taxonomy): domain Bacteria; kingdom Pseudomonadati; phylum Pseudomonadota; class Betaproteobacteria; order Burkholderiales; family Alcaligenaceae; genus Pigmentiphaga; species Pigmentiphaga sp. YJ18. The sequence continues at coordinate 656,329 of NZ_JBBUKU010000002.1, forward strand.
GAGCCCGGCGCGTCGCTCGCGGCGCCGGGCACGCCGGGCATCCCGCTGGAGGGCAGCGGGCGGGTGCAGGACCGCGAGGGCCGGCCGGTGGCGGGCGTCACGGTGGACATCTGGCATGCCTCGCCCAGCGGCCTGTACGAAAACCAGGACGAAACCCAGCCCGACATGAACCTGCGCGGCCGCTACACCACCGACGAAGACGGACGCTTCCGCTTCCGCTCGGTGCGGCCGGCGGGCTATCCGGTGCCGGTGGACGGACCGGGCGGCGTGCTGCTGCGCGCCCAGGAACGCCACGAGTTCCGGCCGGCGCACCTGCATTTCATGTTCTCCAAGCCCGGCTACAAGGTCCTGATCACCCAGGTCTATGCCGACGATTCGGAGTTCCTGCACAGCGATCCCACCTTCGGCGTGACGCGCCGGCTGGTCGGCCAGTACCGGGTGGAGCCGCGCCCGGGCGGCGACGTCGCCGTGTTCGACCACTGCTTCACGCTGCTGGAAGGCGAGATGGTCTTCCCGCATCCCCCGATTCCCTGATTTCCCCACGCATTCCCCTAAGGAACACCCCCATGACTCAAGCAACTCCATTCGCGCCGCAAGACCGCCTGGACGGCAAGGTGGCCGTGATCGCCGGCGGCACCGGCGCGATCGGCCATGCCACCGCGCGGCGCCTGGCGGCCCGCGGGGCCCGCTGCGTGCTGCTGCACAACGGCGATCCGGCCGCAGCGGCCCGGGTGGCCGAACTGCCCGGCGAAGGGCACGCCGACGTCGTCGCCTCCATCACCGACAGCCCGGCCCTGAAGGCGGCGGCCGACCGCGTCCGCGCCGAATTCGGCACCTGCCACATCCTGGTCAACAGCGCCGGCTACACCAAGCCCGTGCCCGCGGCCGACCTGGACGCGCTGACCGACGAACTGATCGACGACATCCTGAAGGTCAATTTCCGGGGCGTCTTCTCGACCATCCGCGCTTTCGCGCCCCTGCTCAAGGAAAGCGGCGACGGCCTGATCGTGACGCTGTCGTCCATCGCGGCCTTCACCGGCGTCGGCAGCAACCTGGCCTACGTCGCGGCCAAGGCCAGCGTGGACGTGGTGGGCGAAGCCCTGGCGCGTGTGCTCGCGCCGCAGGTGCGCGTGCTGTCGGTCAGCCCGGGCGTGGTCGATTCCACTTTCGTGCCGGGCCGGGGCGCCGACTTCAACGCCAAGACGGCCGCCACCACGCCGCTGGGCCGCATCGGCACCACCGACGACATCGCCGCCGCCGTGGAAGCCTGCGCCACCTCGCTGCGCTTTGCCACCGGCACCCGCATCGTGGTCGATGGAGGGCGCCACCTGTGAACCCGACCGTCATCACCTGCGCGATCACCGGCAACCTGACCAAGCCGGAGCAGACGCCGCACCTGCCCATCACGCCTGAACAGATCGCCAATTCGGCGCTGGAGGCGGCCCGCGCCGGCGCGGCGCAGGTCCATATCCACGTGCGCGATCCGCAAACCGGCCGGCCCTCGATGGACGTGGGGCTGTACGACGAGGTCATCCGCCGCATCCGGGCCGAGAACCGGGAAGTCATCATCAACCTGACCACCGGCCCGGGCGGCCGCTACGTGCCGAGCGAGGCCGAGCCGCGCGTGGCCGGTCCGGGCACCACGCTGCTGGCGCCGGAAAAACGCGTCGAGCACGTCGCGCGGCTGCGGCCCGACGTCTGCTCGCTGGACCTGAACACCATGAACTCGGGCGCCGAGGTGGTCATCAACACCCCGCGCAACGTGCGCGTCATGGCCGGCGTGATCCGCGAGGCGGGCGTCAAGCCCGAACTGGAGATCTTCGACAGCGGCGACATCCACCTCGCGCGCGACCTGATCGCCGACGGCACGCTGGACGGGCCGGGCATGTGGACCTTCGTCACCGGCGTCAAGTACGGCTTCGAGGCCACGCCCGAGACGCTGCTGTATGCCCGCGGCCTCCTGCCGGCGGGCGCGTTCTGGTCCGCCTTCGGAGTGGGCCGCCACGAGTTCCCGATGCTGGCGGCCGCCTTCGTGTCGGGCGGACATGTCCGCGTGGGCCTGGAAGACAACATCTATCTGTCCCGCGGGGTCCTGGCGCCCAGCAACGCGGCGCTGGTGGAGCGCGCCGCGCGCATCGTGCAGGACCTGGGAGGCAGCGTGGCGACCGCCGGCGAGGCGCGCGACATGCTGGGCCTGCCCATCAGGAATTGAAGGAACCGCTACCGATCATGTCCACCGTCATGCAAGCAACCCAATCTGGACCGGCCGTGCGCGTGCTGGCGAAAGCCGAGTCCGCCGCCCATCTGGCCCCCGCCATCGAAACCCTGGCCATGCCCCGGCCGGCGCCCGACCATGCCATCGTCAAGGTGGCCAGCGCGGCCGTCAATCCCAGCGACGTGAAGGCGGCCATGGGGCTGATGCCGCAGGCCGTCTGGCCGCGCACGCCCGGCCGCGACTTCGCCGGCACGGTGGTGGCGGGCCCCACCGAGTGGATAGGCCGCCGCGTCTGGGGCTCGGGCGGCGACCTGGGCATCACGCGGGACGGCTCGCATGCCGCCTGGCTGACGTTGCCGCTGGCCGCGCTGGAGGAAATGCCCTCGGGCCTGGACTTCGACGCCGCCGGGTCGATAGGCGTGCCGTTCGTGACCGCCCACGAAGGCTTCCAGCGCAGCGGCATGCCGCAACCGGGCCAGGTGGTCGCCGTCATGGGCGCCAACGGCAAGGTGGGGCAGGCCTCGGTACAGCTCGCGGCGCAGGCCGGGGCGCGGGTCATCGCGGTCCAGCGCCGGCCGGGTCCCTATGCCGGCTTCGCCTGCGCGCCCGTCGAGGTGGTGGACGCCAGCCGGGAAGACGTCGCCGCGCGGCTGCGCGAGCTGACGGACGGCCGCGGCGTGGACCTGGTCTACAACACCGTGGGCAGCCCGTACTTCCAGGCCGCCAACCAGGCCATGGCCAAGCGCGCCACGCAGATCTTCATCTCGACGGTCGAGCGCCCCGTGCCGTTCGACATCTTCACGTTCTATCGCGCCATGCACACCTACGTGGGCGTGGACTCGCTGGCCATGGACTGCACCGAGGCGGCCGCACACCTGCGGGCGCTGCGGCCGGGGTTCGAGGCCGGTACGCTGCGGCCTTTTCCGGTGGGCGCCGATGCCGTCTACGCGCTGACCGACGCGCTCGAGGCCTATCGCACGGTAATAGGCGGGTCGGACCAGCGCATCGTGCTGCGGCCGTGGGACGCCGGGGCATGAACGTCACCCGCTATCCCGAGGCCCCGGTCTACGAGGCCCCCAACCACTTCGACATGCGCTGCGTGCGCCTGCAGGGCCGGGAAGCCGGCCCGGCGGAACAGCTGTGGCTGGGCGTCTCGACGCTGGAGCCCGGCGGCCATACCTCGCTGGATGGCTCGCCCATGGAGAAGCACTACGTGGTCCTGGAAGGCGAGCTTGTCGTCGTGAGCGAGCTGGACGGGATACGCCAGGAGGCCACGCTGGGGCGCCTGGATTCCTGCCGCCTCGCGCCCGGGGAAAAACGCCAGTTGATCAACCGCAGCGGCCGGACGGCATCGGTGCTGCTGGCCATGCCATTCAGTCCGCCCGTCCCGGGCTAGCGCCGCCGTTCCATTCGATAAATCAGAGAGGAGACATACCATGCAACGACCTTCCCACGCGCGCCGGACTTCGCTGCGCGTTCTCGCCGCCGCCGCGATGCTGACCGCGGGCGCGAGCGCCCAGGCCCAGGGCAACTGGCCCCAGGGCACGCCCATCCGCTTCGTCGTCCCGTTCACCGCGGGCAGCGGCACCGACGTGGTGGCGCGCTCGATCGCCGACAAGCTGGGCCCCATCCTGGGCGCGCAGATCGTGGTCGAGAACAAGCCCGGCGCGGGCGGCACGCTGGGCGCGGCCCAGGTCGCCAAGGCGCCCGCCGATGGCTACACCCTGCTGATCCACAGCTCGGGCCACCTCGTCAACCCGTCCATCTATCCGAACCTGCCGTACGACACGCTCAAGGACTTCGAGGGCATCACGCCGCTGGCCAGCCTGCCCAACGTGCTGGTGGTCTCGCCCTCGGCGGGGTTCAAGAACCTGGGCGACCTGATCGCCAAGGCCAAGGCCGAGCCCGGCAAGCTGTTCTACGCCTCGGCGGGTAACGGCTCGGCCACGCACATGAACGCGGAGCAGTTCCGCGTGGCGTCCGGCATCGAGGCGGTACACGTGCCGTTCCGCGGGACGCCCGAAGCCATCACCGAGACCATCGCCGGCCGTACGACCTGGTTCTTCGCACCGCTGGTGTCGGCGCTGCCCATGATCAAGGACGGCAAGCTGCAGGCGCTGGCCGTCGGCACCGCCGCGCGCTCGGCCGCGCTGCCCGACGTGCCTTCGATGACCGACTCGAACCTGCCGGCCGCCGCCTACACGTTCTGGGTGGGGCTGTTCGCGCCCGCCAAGACGCCGCAGCCCGTGGCCGACAAGATCCACGCCGGCGTGCTGAAGGTGCTGGAGATGCCCGACATCAAGACCCGCTTCGCCAACCTGGGCGCCACTCCCATGCCGATGGACCAGAAAGCCTTCGAGAAGTATCTGGCCGACGAAACGAAGTCCGCGTCCCGGCTCGTGAAAGCGGCCGGCATCAAGATCGAGTAGGCGAGCGGCGCTTCGCGCCTGTCGTCCGCCAAGAAAAACGGCCTCGCATCTTTCGAAAGCGAGGCCGTTTTCAGTTTCGGAGAAACGCGATCAGTCCAGCATCGGCAGCTTGGCTTCCTCGGCCAGCTTCTTCAGCGAGGCCTGGCCGTCCAGCATGAACTTGGCGAAGTCCTTGCCCACGATCATGTTCAGCTGCGAGCCCATCTGGTCGAACTGTTCGCTCATGCCGGGCTTGGACAGTTCGGTGGTCAGGATGTTGGTGATCTTGGCGATCACCTCGGGCGGGGTGTTGGCCGGCGCGTACAGGCCCAGCCAGGTGGAGAACTGCAACTGGGGATAGCCCAGTTCCACCGTGGTGGGGACGTCCGGCAGGGTGGGCCAGCGCTTGGGACCCATGACGGCCAGCGCGTGGACGCGGCCGCTCTTGGCGTTGGGCGCCACGCTGCCCGGGGAGTCGAACATGGACTGGACCTGTCCGCCTATCAGGTCGTTCATGGCCGGAGCCGCGCCGCGGTAGGGGATGTGCAGCATGTTGGCGCCGACGCCGTGGGCGAACAGTTCACCCGCCAGGTGGTAGCCGGTGCCGTTGCCCGAGGATGCGAAGGTCGTGCCCGGGTGCGACTTCACGTAGGCCACGAAGTCCTTGAAGTCCTTGACCGGCAGCGAATGGGTGGCGACTACCACGTGCGGCGACACGGTCACCGTCATGATGGGCGTGAAGTCCTTGTTCGCGTCGTAGGGCACGGCCTTGCGCAGCACGGGGGCCACCAGGTGCGTGGACGAAGATGTCAGCAGCAGCGTGTAGCCGTCGGCCGGCGACTTGGCGACGAAGCTCGCGCCGATCGCGCCGCCCGCGCCGGTCTTGTTCTCGACGACGGTGGCCTGGCCCCAGTTCTGTTGCAGCTTCTGGGCCAGCAGGCGCGCTACCGTGTCGGTGTTCGTGCCGGGCGGGAACGGGTTGATGATGCGGACGGGGCGGTCGGGGTAGGATCCGGCATGGGCGGGAGCGACGGCCAGGGTGCCCAGCACGAGGGCGGCGGCGAGTGCGCGATACATAGATGAAACAACCTTGAAATGGTAAATGGGCTTTGTGGTCTTATCGTTGCCGCGAGCAACTATCGATTATACGTGCACGGCCTGCACGGCCGGCTCGCGGGTCCTTTCGCTCTGGCGGTCGAGAGCGGCGAGTGCGTGGCCTTGTCCGGCCCGTCCGGCGTGGGCAAGAGCCTGCTGCTGCGCATGATCGCCGACCTCGAACCGGCCCGGGGCCGCGTCGAGCTGGACGGCGTGGACCGCGCTCGCATGCGGGCCCCGGCGTTTCGCCGCCAGGTGACCTATGTCGCGGCCGAGGCGGGGTGGTGGACGGACATCGTGGCCGACCACATGGCGTATCCGGATCGGGCGCGCGAACTGCTGCCGGAACTGGGGCTGGCCGACGCGCTGTTCGTGGCGCCGGTGGCCACGCTGTCGACCGGCCAGCGCCAGCGGCTCGCGCTGGTACGCGCCATCTCGCAGGAGCCGCGCTTCCTGCTGCTGGACGAACCGACCTCGGCCCTGGATCCCGAAGCCACCGCCCGGGTCGAGGCCCTGCTGGCGCGGCTGCGCGCACAGGGCACCGGACTGCTGGTGGTCACGCACGACGCCGCGCAGGCCGCGCGCATCGCCACCCGGCGGCTGCGCATGACGCCCGCGGGACTGGAGAACGAGACGCCATGACCCCCATTTCACTGACCCCGCTGGAATTGGCCATGGCGGCGGTGCTGGTTCTGGCCAGCGCCGCGCTGTCGCTGCGCCTGGCGCTGGGCATCCAGCGTCCGTTGCTGGTGGCGGCGGCGCGCATGGTCGTGCAGTTGATCCTGGTGGGCCTGTTCCTGCGGCAGGTGTTCGCGCTGACTTCGCCCTGGGTGACCGGCGCGGTCGTTGCGCTGATGATCGCCGCGGCCTGCCACGAGGTCGGCTCCAGGCAGGAACGGCGCTTCCAGGGGGCATGGCGCTACGGCGTGGGTGGCGTGCCGGTGGGCATCGCCACGCTGGGCATCGCACTGCTGGCGCTGGCCACGGCGCTGCGTCCCGATCCCTGGTACGACCCGCGCCATGCGATCCCGCTGGCCGGCATCGTGCTGGGCACCGCCATGAACAGCGCCAGCCTGGCCCTGAACGGGGTGTTCACCTCGGTGTCGCGCGAACGGGCGGCCATCGAGGCCCGGCTGGCCCTGGGCGCCGACCGCTACACCGCCTTCCGGGGCGTCATCCGCGGCGCGGTAAGGGCAGGGGTGCTGCCGGTCATGAACCAGATGGCGGCGGCCGGCGTGATCACCATGCCCGGCATCATGACCGGGCAGATCCTGGCCGGCATGGATCCCATCGAGTCGGCCAAGTACCAGATCCTGCTGATGTTCCTGCTGGCCGGGGGCGGTTTCGCGGCATCGGCCGGCTCGGTCTATCTGGCCGTGTGGCGGTTGACGGACGCGCGCGACCGCTTGAGGCTGGAGCGGCTGGTCTCGCGGCCGCGCGGCTGACGCCGCTGCAACCGACCGCTGCAACTGGATACCTTGTCGAGACCGCCTCTTGCGGCCTTGCGCTATGCTTGGCTCGTTGCACACCTGTGCTCGAGGAGCCGACTGAAAATGATGCTCAAACCGCGACGCGAAATTTTCCTGGTCCTGCTGCTGGCGGGTTCGCTGGGCATGACCCCCGCCTTTGCCGATCCACCCAGCGGCAAAGGCAGCGGCAATGCCCATGCGGGAGGCGGCCACGGCGGCGGCAAGGGGCAGGGAAGCAAGGGCCACGGTCAGGGGCAGGGCGACAAGACGTCGGGCAAGGGCGGCGGCTCCAGGCAGGACAAGCGCGCCGGCGGCGACGACCTGGTCCGAGCCGGCATCACCGTCTCGCTGGCCCGGAACTACGCCTCCGACTATCGCGCGGTGGGCTATGGCCCCTTGCCCCCGGGCATACGCAAGAACCTGGCCCGTGGCAAGCCACTGCCGCCGGGCATCGCCAAGAAGGCCGTGCCGTCCGACATGCTGGCCAGGCTGCCGGTCTATCCCGGCTACGAGTGGCGCGTGGCGGGCACGGATCTGATCCTGGTGTCGCTGGCCACCCTGGTCGTGGCCGACGTGCTCGCGGACGTATTCCGCTGACCCGATTGCACAGCATTTCCCAAGCGCTCATTCCCAAGGAGAACAAGGTGCGAAGCCTGATCACTGCCTTCCTCGTCATGCTGGCGGCCACGCTGTCCGGCTGCGGCTACAACGACCTGCAACGCGCGGACGAACAGGTCAAGGCCAGCTGGTCCGAAGTCCTGAACCAGTACCAGCGGCGCGCGGACCTCATCCCCAATCTGGTCAACACGGTCAAGGGCTATGCCAGCCACGAGCAGGACACGCTGACCGCCGTGGTCAACGCCCGCGCGCAAGCCACCGGCATCAACGCCACGCCGGAACTGGTCAACGATCCCGAGGCCTTCGCCAAGTTCGACGCCGCCCAGCAGCAGCTGACCAGCGCGCTGTCGCGCCTGATGGTGGTGGTGGAGCGTTATCCGGACCTCAAGGCCAATGAGAACTTCCGCGACTTGCAGGCGCAGCTCGAAGGCACCGAGAACCGCATCACCGTGGCCCGCAACCGCTATATCAAGTCGGTCCAGGACTACAACGTGATCGTGCGCTCGTTCCCGAGCAACCTGACCGCGAAGGCCTTCGGCTATCCGGTCAAGGCCAATTTCTCGGTGGCCAACGAAAGCGCGATTTCCACGCCGCCGACGGTCGACTTCGGCGGCAACAAGCCCGCGGGCGCGCGATGAGCGCATGGCGGGCCTGGAGACGCGGGGCGGCCGCCTGGCTGGCCGCCGGCGCCGCCGTGCTCTGGCTGGCGGCCGCCCCGGCCCTGGCCGCCAGTGATGGCCTGGTGGCGATTCCGCCGTTCGGCGGGCTGGTCACCGACCTGACCTCGACGCTGACCGCCGAGCAGCGGTCCGGACTGGAACAGCAACTGCGCGCCTTTCAGGAACGCAAGGGCAGCCAGCTCGCCATTCTGGTCGTTCCCAGCACCGCGCCCGAGAGCGTCGAACAGTACTCGCTGCGGGTGGCCGAGGCCTGGAAGCCCGGCCGCAAGAATGTGGACGACGGCGTGCTGTTCCTGGTGGCCAAGGACGACCGGCGGATGCGGATCGAGGTGGGCTATGGCCTGGAAGGCGTGCTGAACGATGCCACCGCCAACCGCATCCTGAACGAGATCGTCACGCCCCGGTTCCGCGAAGGAGACTACTACGGCGGCATTTCCCAGGGCGCCGACCGCATCATGCGGCTCATCGACGGCGAACCGCTGCCGCCGCCTCCCGAGCGCGCCGCGCAGGAAGGCGGCGACCTGGAAGGCATCGCGCCGGTCTTGCTGATCGTCGCGCTGGTGGCGGGCGGCATGCTGCGTCGCGCGCTGGGCAGGCTGCCCGGTGCGCTGGTAACCGGCGGCGTCGTGGGCGGAGCCGCCTGGCTGCTGTCCGGCGCGGTGGCCATCGCGATCGTGGGCGCCCTGCTGGCGTTCTTCTTCACGCTGGTGGGCGGGGGCTTCGCCGGACTGCCCGGCGGCTATGGCGGCAGCCATCGCGGCGGCCGGGGAGGGGGCGGCGGCTTTGGTGGCGGAGGCTTCGGCGGAGGCGGTTTTGGTGGCGGGGGCGGCGGCGGCTTCGGCGGCGGCGGTGCCTCGGGACGGTGGTAGCCATGGCGATCAAACGATTCCTCAAGCATCTGGCGACGACCCGCCGCGCGGCGCACCAGGCCTTCCCGGCCCAGGCGCTGGACCGCATCGAACGGACCATCCGCGAGGTCGAGTCCCGCCATGACGGGCAGATCCGTTTCGTGGTCGAGGCCGCGCTGGACATGGGCCCGCTATGGCAGCAGCAGTCGCCGCGGGAACGGGCGCTGGAAGTCTTCGCGCTGCAAGGCGTGTGGGACACGCCCGGCAACAACGGCATCCTGCTGTACGTGCTGATGGCCGACCATGCGGTCGAGATCGTCTGCGACCGCGGCATCCATGCCTGCGAAAGCGCCGGAACCTGGGAAGCCGTCTGCCGCGGCATCCAGGAAGCGTTCGGCCAGGGCCGCTACGAACAGGGCGTGGTCGATGGCATCACGGCCCTGGGCGCCTCGCTGGCCCGCCACTATCCCGGCGCTTCCCGCGCCAATACGCTGCCCGATCGTCCGCAGATCATGTAGCGGCGTAGGGACGGCCACGTCCCTTTCATGAAAGTGTCACCCATGCCTCCTAGCATTCGCCCAGACGCGAATCGGGAGGCATGATTCCCTGGTTTCCGGAACCGGGATGCCGCCGTCGATTCGACGTTGCAACGCAGCCCTCCTTGGAAACCAGAACAATGTCCGATACGCTACTCAACAGTTCGCGCCGCCAGGCGCTGAAGTTCCTGGCCGGCGCGCCCGCCATGCTGCCTCTCGGGACGGTTACCGCGTCCCTGCTGGCCGCTTGCGGCGGGGACGACGACCCCATCACGCCCACGCCGCAACCGTCCGCGGATTTCGTGTCGGCCTCGTTCACATCCACGCCCGCGCCGTCGCTGTCCAATCCGGCCGCCATGGCCACGACCACCGTGAATTCCACGCTGACCGTCAAGCTGAGCGACGGCAGTTCGCACGCCTACAAGCTGGCGTACCAGCCGTTCTTCATCACCGGCGACATGGTCTCGGACGGCAAGGGCGGCAAGATCCTGGCCGGCGGCTACGTCGACATCAACAACCAGCCGATCATCGACAAGTCGGTGGCGGGCAAGGAACGCCAGATCTTCTCGGACTCGCCCGACGGCACCTCGCTGCTCGCGCTGTCCAACGCCAACGTGGCGGGCATCAAGGGCAAGGCCGTGTTCGCCGTGGTGCAGTTCGAGTACACGACGCGCGACCAGAGCGGCGCCGACACCTACGGCACGCTGCCGTCGCCCATTGCCGTGCTGACCCTGGACCAGGATCAGGCCACGGGCAAGCTGAGCCTGGTCAAGTACCACAACGTCGACACCTCGTCGGCGCATGGCCTGTGGATCACCTGTGGCGCCAGCCTGTCGCCCTGGAACACCCATCTGTCCAGCGAAGAGTACGAACCCGACGCGCCGTTCGTCGCCACCAACGCCCAGTTCAAGGCCTTCAGCAAGAACGTGTACGGCGACGAGACCCGGGCCCGTCCCTACCACTACGGCCACATTCCCGAAGTGACGGTGAACCCCGACGGCACGGGCTCGATCAAGAAGCATTACTGCATGGGCCGGATCTCGCACGAGCTGATTCAGGTCATGCCCGACAACCGCACGGTGCTGATGGGCGACGACGCCACCAACAGCGGCCTGTTCGTGTTCGTGGCCGACAAGGAGAAGGATCTGTCGGCGGGCACGCTGTACGTCGCCAAGCTGGGGGCCGGCTTCTCGGTCGATCCGGCCGCCGCGGGCGCCAGCCTGAGCTGGATCAAGCTGGGCCACGCCACCAGCGCGGAAATCGAGCAGTTGGCCAATACCCTCGACCCCGAGGACATCATGACCGTGCTCAAGGCCGATCCCTCGGACGCGACCTACACGAAGATCTTCTCGAACGGCGCGGCCAACTGGATCAAGATCAAGCCAGGCATGGAGAAGGCCGCGGCCTTCCTGGAGACCCACCGCTACGCCTACCTGGCGGGCGGCAGCATGGGCTTCACCAAGATGGAGGGCACCACCGTCAACGCCAAGGACAAGGTCGCCTACTCGGCCCTGCAGAACATCCAGGACTCCATGGTCAAAGGCAGCGCCAAGGGCTGGAACGAGCAAAGCGGCATCGCGCTGGAAAAGGCGTTGATCGCCGGCGGCGTGCTCGCCCATACCCTGGCCGGCGGCCAGAAGGACCAGTCCGGCGCGGCCATCAACAGCGAATGGATGCCGGTGCACACCAGGATGCTGCTGGTGGGCGAGGACATCTCCGCCGACGCGCTGGGCAACAAGGCCAACCCCGAGCGGGTCGCCAATCCCGACAACCTGAAGTTCTCGGAAAAGCTGCGCACGCTGTTCATCGGCGAGGACAGCGGCTCGCACGTGAACAACTTCCTGTGGGCCTACAACGTCGACACCAAGTCGCTGTCGCGGCTGCTGTCGGTGCCCGCGGGCGGCGAGTCGACCGGCCTGCACGCAGTGGACGAGATCAACGGCTGGACCTACATCATGAGCAACTTCCAGCACGCCGGCGACTGGAGCTCGCTGCACGACAAGGTCAAGGACACGCTGGACCCGCTGATCCGCAGCAACTACAAGGACCGTTTCGGCGCGGCGGTAGGCTACCTGACGGCCGATCCCACGAGCATCAAGCTCAAGGGTTGACGGCAGTGCCCGGGCCGGCGTCGCCGCCGGTCTCGGGCAGCCGGACCAGCAGCACGGGCACCGGCGCCTCGCGCAGGATCTTCTCGGCGCTGCTGCCCAGCACCATGCGGGGCAGGCCGCGCCGGCCGTGCGTGCCGATCACGATCAGGTCGGCCGGCCACTTGCGTGCTTCCTGGATGACCAGTTCGTGCACCGGGCCGGCGAAATTGTCGTGCAGCACGGTGTCCGCCTCGACGCCGGCGGCCTTCGCCCTGGCCTCGGCCTGCTGGACCAGTTCGGCGCCGTTGGCGCGCAGGACGTTGATCCAGTCGGAGTAGGCGGCGTAGGCGCCCATGGAGCCGGCCAGCGACAACTCGTCGATCACGTGCATCAGGCGCAACCGGCCCTTGGTCAGGGCCGCGATGCGCAGGGCCTCGTCCAGGCCGCGGTTGGAGGTGGGGCTGCCGTCGACGGGAACGAGTATGCGCTGGTACATGGGATGCTCCTGGAATGGCGGGTGACCGGTCCGGTCAGAAATAGAAGGAAACCTCGGCGCGTCCCGAGGCGGGAACGCGAACCTGGCGGCTTTGCCTGGCCGATCCGTATTCGGCATCGATCCGGTAGTTGCCCGGCGCGAGCCTGGCCAACAGGTAAGGGCCCTGGGTGGTCAAGGACAGGACGTCCTTGCCGCCGCTGTCGTGGATGGCCACGCGCACGTCGGCCACATATTCGCCGCTCTTGGCGGCCGCCAGCATGCGCAGGCTGTAGTCCTTGGCCATGGCGCGGATGGCGGTCGATTCGTCCTGGCCCACGCCGCCCGTTACATAGGCGATGCCGTTCTGCTCGCCCTTGTCCATCGCCTGGCCGGCCAGCGGCCATGCAGCCGCCAGCGCAAGCGCCAGGGGCGCCGCCCATCGTAGATTCTGCTTCATGGTGCTGCTCCTTGCCGATCCCCGGGCCCTCCAGGCCCGTGGATCAATGGGAAAACAGGACCGGCACGGTCATCGACTCCAACAGGGTTCGTGTCGTGCCGCCCAGGACTGCCTCCCGCACGCGGCTGTGGCCGTAGGCGCCCATCACGATCAGGTCGCAGGCGTTGTCTGCGGCCGCGTTCAGGATGCAATTGCCTATCCCTATCCTCGCGCTCTCGCGCACGGTTTCCTGCGGGATGGGATATTGCCGCCCGGCGCAGTAGGCCAGGAAATCGGCCCGCTTGACCTGGGCGGCCTGCTCCGGTTCGGACGGCGGGTCGACCCGCAGCGCGAACAGTTCGGAGGCTTCTTCCAGGATGGGACCGGCATCGGCCAGCGCGCGAGCCGATTCGCGCCGTTCGTCCCAGCAGAACAGCACGCGGCGGCCGATGGCGTTCAATTCGCCCACCGACGGCAGTATCAGGACGGGGCGGCCCGCGCCCAGCATCACGGCGGCAATGAGGACCGGCATCTGCTGCGGGCCCGGATCGGCGTCGTCGGGCTGGCCCATCACCAGCAGATCGCAATAGCGGGCCTGCTCGCTCAGGACGTTCTCGGCCAGGCCGTTGCCGGTGCGCCAGTGCGCCGTCACGCCGGTCTCGCCGGCGACTTCCTGCAGCAGCGCCTCGGTGGCGGCGCGGTCGTCGTCCACGCGCTGGCGCAGCATGCGATTGACGTCGTCGGAAACGAAGAAACCTTCGTAGAGATAGGGAAGGGGGCGGCCGAAGCTGGCGTGGATGCCGACCAGCGTGGCATCGTGCTCGGCGGCCAGTTGCGCGGCGGCGCGCACGCGCCGCCTGCAGCCCCGGTCCAGATCCAGATGAACTGCGATACGTCCCAGCATATGCGCCTCCAGCCGTGAGTGGATGACTCCATCCTAGCCGCGACGCGATGGGTGAACCTTGATCTGGCTCAAGTCCGCCGCACGCGTGGGCGACGGTGGCACCTCATGAATAGTCTGGTACGAAAAAAGCCAAAAGGAAAGGGCGCCGGCGGGGGAGTTGGTAACCAGAACTGAATGCGGAACCGAACAGGTTCTAGACCGCCGCCGAACGCCGCGCCAGCAGGATGGCATTGGCCGCGGCCAGCGTCAGCAGGACGACCACCAGGCCGATGAAGCCGTTCCAGCCGGCCAGGTCCAGCGCGTAGCCGCCCCCCAGCCCGATCAGGCTGGAGCCGCAGTAGTAACCGAACAGGTACAGGGACGATGCCTGGGCGCGGCCCTGCCGGGCGGCGCGCGCCACCCAGGAACTGCAGATGGAATGCGCGCCGAAGAAGCCGAAGGTCAGCACCGCCATCCCGAGAACCAGCAGCCACAGGTTGCCCGACAGGGTCAGCAGCGCGCCGGCCAGTTGCAGCAGGACGCCCGCCGCCATGACGCGTCCGTGTCCCAGGCGGGCGGCCAGGTCGCCCATCCACGCGGAGCTGACGATGCCCGCCAGGTAGACCACCGAGACCATGCCCACCACGGCATGGCTGAGCGAGAACGGCGGGGCGAGCAGCCGGAAGCCGATGTAGTTGTACACGGCGACGAAGCCGCCCATCAGCAGGAAGCCCTGGGCATACAGCCGCAGCATGACGGGATTGCGCAGGTGGGCCCGGAAGCTGCCCAGGGCGCCGGCCAGGTCCAGCGCGCGCGGCTTGAAATGCCGGGACGCGGGCAGGGTCTTCCAGAACAGCACCGCGCCGGCGAAACCGATCAGGCCGATGACCAGCGCCGCGACCCGCCAGCCGTGGCCATCGGCGATCACGCCGGCCAGCAGGCGGCCGGACATGCCGCCGATGGCCGAACCGCCTATGTAAAGCCCCATCGCGAGGCCCGCCGCGCGCGGCTCCATTTCCTCGCCCACGTAGGCCATGGCGACGGCCGGCAGGCCGCTCAGGGTGATGCCCATCAAGGCCCGCAGCGTCAGCAGCGCCGGCCACTGTGGAAAGAGAGCCATCGCGGTGGTCAGGGCCGCCGAGCCCAGCAGCGAGGCGAACATCAGCGTGCGCCGCCCCAGCCGCTCGGACACGGCGCTTGCCACGAGCATGGAAACCGCCAGCAGGGCGGTGGAAAGCGACAGCGCCAGGCTGCTGGTCGCGGCCGACAGGCCGAAATCGTGGGCGAACAGCGGCATCAGCGGCTGCACGAAATACAGCAGCGAGAAGGTCGAGAAGCCGGAGGCGAACAGCGCGACCACCGCCCGCCAGAAAGCCGGCGTGCCGCGCTCGATATGGCCGGCCGGCAGGGCAGGAGCGGTGGGGGTGGCCGTGTTGTCCACGGAGGGCAGGGAGGCGCCGACGGGCGGAGCGGAAGACATGGCGGTCGAACGAGTGACGAACTAGGGTTAACTCTAGGCCTTTTGTCTGATATCGTCCAATACTGAAATCATGCTCAGTAATATCGAATCCCTATGATCGATCTGCGCCGGGTGAGGTACTTCGTGGCAGTGGCCGAGGAACTGCATTTCGGCCGGGCGGCGGCCCGGCTGGGCATGTCCCAGCCGCCACTGAGCCAGCAATTGCAGGCCCTGGAGCAGGATCTGGGCGCGCGGTTGCTTCACCGCAACAGGCGCCAGGTTTCCCTGACCGAGGCCGGCCAGCTGTTCCTGCCCGAGGCGCGCGCGCTGTTGGCCCAGGCCGAGCGCGCGGCGTCGATCGCGGCGCGGGCCGCGCGCGGCGAACTGGGCACGCTGCGGGTGGGGTTCACCGAAAGCGCCGTCCTGACGGGCGCGCTGCCCAATCTGTTGTCGCGTTTCCGCGAACGCCATCCGGCGGTGGCGGTGCAATTGATCGAAGAGACCAGCCAGGAGCAGATCCAGGCCCTGCTGGACGGGCGCAGCGACGTGGGTTTCATGCGCCTGCCCGCCAGCGGCGCCTTTCCCGCGGAGCTCGATGCCTACCCGCTGCTGTCCGACCCGCTGGTCGCGGTCTTGCCTCGCCAGCACCGGCTGGCCGACGCCAGCGAGGCGCTGGGCGTGGCCGCGCTGGCCCAGGAACCCTTCGTGTTCTTCGCGCCGGGCGCGGGTACCGGCGTCTACAGCCAGGTGTTGAACCTGTGCCGGGCGGCCGGCTACGCGCCCCGCGTCGCCCAGGAAGCCCGGGAAGTGATGACCATTGCCGGGCTGGTGGCCGCGCGGCTGGGGGTTTCCATCCTGCCGGCCTCGGTGCGCCGGCTGGACGTGGCCGGCGTGGTCATCCGGACGCTGCGCGAACCCGAGGCGGCCTCGAAGCTGTGGCTGGCCAGCCGCCGCGACGGCGCCTCGGCCACGGGGGCGGCTTTCCGGCGCCTGGCGGTGGGGCCGGAGCCCGCGTCCTTATAATCGTCGGCAACCGCATCCCGCTTTCTGCTTCCTGTCGCCTCGCCATGTCCCAGCCTTCCCCTCGCACTCCCGCCACGCAGACCTCGCCCTGGAAACGCTGGCTGGGCTGGGCCTGCCTGGTGCTGGCGCTGGGGCTGGTGGGCGCCTTGACGGTCAGCTGGGTCATGCGCGAGAGCTCGCCCCAGTTCGGCGAACAGCTGCGCACCGGCGGCCAGGCCCGGTCGCTGGACCTGCCCGACGGCTCCCGCATCGACGCCGGCCCCGACACGTCGTTGTCGGTCGCGTACTACTCGCGCCGGCGCCAGGTGATCCTGGCCCGCGGCCAGGCATCCTTCCACGTGCGCTGGCAGTACCGCGCCGCGTTCTCGGTGCAATGGGGCGTGAACGAGGTGGTCATCGACGGCACCCGCATCGAGACGCCCGACGTCAGGTTCCGGGTCGCGGCCGAGCCCGAGCGCCTGCGGGTCGAACTCATGGCAGGCAAGCTCAAGGTACGTACCGTGACGGCCGGCCCGCGCGAGTTCGTGGAGCTGCAACCGGGCGACGCCCTGACCGTGGACATGGGCACGCGCACCCACCAGCTCACGCACGCGGATCCGGCCCCCGCGCGCTAGGACGTTCGTCCGGCCGCCGTGCCGGCAGCGGCGGCGAGATCGCTTCCAGCGACTTGCGCTCGGCGTCCACGCCATGGCGCAGCGCCCCCAGGCCCGCGGCTGCCATCATCACGGCCGCCACCGCGTAGCCGGCGGCCACGGCCACGTGGCTGCCGGTGCCGATCAGTTCGCCGAACAGGGCAGGGCCGGCGAATCCCCCCAGCCCCGTTCCCACCGCATAGAACACCGCGATCGCCATCGCCCGCATCTCCAGCGGGAAGATCTCGCTCACGGTCAGATAGGCGGAACTGGCCGCCGCCGAGGCCAGGAAGAAGACCGCCGACCAGCACCATGCCTGGCTGCGCGCGTCCAGCCATCCCTGCGCGAAGGCCCAGCCGGTCAGCGCCAGCCCCAGGCCGGCCGAGACATAGGTGGCCGCGATCATGCGCCGGCGGCCGACCAGGTCGAACAGCGGTCCCAGCAGCAGCGGGCCCAGCACGTTGGCGAGCGCGAACGGAAAGACGTA
Organism: Pigmentiphaga sp. YJ18; assembly: GCF_038066655.1. NCBI lineage: Bacteria > Pseudomonadati > Pseudomonadota > Betaproteobacteria > Burkholderiales > Alcaligenaceae > Pigmentiphaga > Pigmentiphaga sp. YJ18. Next base: position 673,683 of record NZ_JBBUKU010000002.1, read on the forward strand.
GAGGCCGACGCGGCCGTCCGCCACGCCGTGGAAACGCGTCAGCACCAGCGAATAGGTGAAGAAGATGGCGTTGTAGAAGAAGGCCTGGGCCACCATCAGGCCGAGGGCCACGGCGCTGCGGCGGCGATAGTCGCGCAGCAGGATGCGGGCGACCTGGAGCAGGGTGGGGGAGCGTCCCGCCACGGGCGAGGTGCCGGTGACCGGCGGCAGCGCGCCATGGCGGCGGGCGGCTTCGGCCTCGACCGCGAGCACGATGCGCCGGGCCTCGTCCAGCCTGCCGTGCGCGGCCAGCCAGCGCGGGCTTTCCGGGACGTGGCGCCGCACCAGCAGGATGGCGGCCGCCATGACGCCGCCGGCCAGGAAGGCCGCGCGCCATCCCCAGACCGGCCCCAGCATGCGGACATCGAGCAGCACCAGGCTCAGCCCCGCCCCCAGGGCCGCGCCCAGCCAGAAGCTGCCATTGATGGCCAGGTTCACCCGTCCGCGCACCCGGGCCGGTATCAGTTCGTCGATGGCGGAATTGATGGCCGCGTATTCGCCCCCTATGCCCAGGCCCGTCACGAAACGGCAGGCGGCGAAGAAGGCGAAGCCGGGCGAGAACGCCGTCGCCAGGCTGCCGGCCATGTAGATCGCCAGGGTGATCAGGAATAGCCGCCGGCGTCCCAGGCGGTCGGTCATCCGGCCGAACGCCAGTGCGCCCAGCACCGCGCCCGCGATGTACAACGAACCCGACCAGCCGACCTGCGCCGCGCTCAGGGCCAGCGTATCGCCGCGCTCCAGGACCCCGCCCACGCTGCCGACCAGCGTCACCTCCAGGCCATCGAGCACCCAGGCCACGCCCAGCGCGACGGCCACGCGTGTGTGCCACGGCGACCAGGGCAGACGGTCGAGACGGTTCGGCAGGTCGGTTTGCGTCATGGTTGGTCCAGTCTGGTCACCTCCACTTCGGAGATGCGGTTGTCGTCCAGTTCCCTGACGGTGTAGCGGTAGCCGGCATGATCCAGCCAGGCGCCCACGGGAGGCAATTCGGCGAACCTGGCCAGCAAGAAGCCGGCCAGGCTGGTGTAGCCGGCGCCGGCCAGTACCGAAGGCAGGCCGAGTGCCTGCTCCACGTGCTGCAGGTCGGCGGCGCCGTCCATGCGCCAGCGCCCCGGCCCCAGCGGCTGGATGGAAGGGGCTTCGTCCTCGTCGGGGAAATCGCCGGCGATGGCCTCCAGCACGTCCACCGGCGTGACCAGCCCCAGGACCGCGCCGTACTCGTCGGTCACCAGGACCAGTTGCCCGCGCGAATCGCGCAGCACGTCCATCAGGTCCAGGATGGGGATCGTTTCGTGCACGTAGATGGGGGCGCGCAGGCGGGAGACGTCGATGGCTCCGGTTTCCAGCAGGCTGGCCAGGAGGTCCTTGGCGCGCGCGACGCCGGCGATGTCGTCGAAGTGCCGCCGGCAGACCGGCATGTAGCTGTGGGGCGTATCGAGGATGCGCGCGCGCTGTTCGTCCGCGCCGGCCGTCAGGTCCACCCAGGATATCTCCGCGCGCGGCGTCATGATGGAGCGCACCGAACGGTCGGCCAGCGCGAGCACGCCGCTGACCATGTGGCGTTCCTCTTCGGCGAAGGCGCCGGGCGTGGGAGAGGGCGCGCCTTCCTCCGCAGCCTGGGCGGTGCGGTGGCCGCCCAGCATCGTCAGGATGGCGTCGGCGGTCCGCGCCCGCAGCGGCCGGCGCGCCGCGTGCTTGAGCGCGTTGCGGCGCGCGGTCTGGTTGAAGGCCTCGATCAGGATGGAAAAACCGATCGCCGCGTACAGATAGCCCTTGGGGATGTGGAACCCCAGGCCGTCGGACACCAGGCTCAGGCCGATCATCAGCAGGAAGCTCAGGCACAGCACCACGACCGTCGGGTGGGCATTGACGAAGCGCGTGAGCGGCTTGGACGCGAACAACATGATGGCCATGGCCACGACGACCGCGATCATCATGATGGACAGCTCGTTGACCATGCCCACGGCGGTGATGACCGAGTCCAGCGAGAAGACGGCATCGAGCAGCACGATCTGCGCGATGACCAGCCAGAATCCCGCCTCGACCTTGCGGTTGCCCGCGTGGTCGCCGCTGCCTTCCAGCCTTTCGTGCAGTTCCAGCGTGGCCTTGAACAGCAGGAACAGGCCGCCGGCCAGCAGGATCAGGTCGCGTCCCGCGAACGAAAAGCCCGCCACGCTGAACAGCGGACGGGTCAACGTGGCCAGCCAGGAGATGGCGGACAGCAGCGCCAGCCGCATGACCAGGGCCAGCGACAGGCCGATGACCCGGGCCCGGTCCCGCTGGGCGGCCGGCAGCTTGTCGGCCAGGATGGCGATGAAGACCAGGTTGTCGATGCCCAGCACGATCTCGAGCACGATCAGGGTCAGCAGGCCGGCCCAGGCAGTAGGGTCCATCAACCAATCCATGGCTTGCTCCGCGGGAAGGGAAGATCCCGCAGTGTCGCATGGCGTCCGGGAATCCGGACACCGCGAGGGGAGACGATTCCGCGTTTCCAGAAGTATCCGCGGCGCGTTTGCGCCGTGGCCCAGGGCAGCCATGCATGAGCGGCAATTGGCGCGCATATTGCTTACGTTGACGCCTGCAGCGGTCCGAGTCCGGGCCGCTAGCCACGATAAGGAGAACAACGGTGACAAACCACGCAGTATCCGTACCCCAGTCCACATTCCGTCCTTCCTGGATGCCGCCGCTAGGCCGCGGCCTCGTCTACACCCTGGCGCTGGCCGGCATGATCGGCCTGGCCGGCTGTGGCAGCGATGACGATCCGCCGCCCGCGCCACCCGCGCCGCCAGCCAATACCTATCCGCATGCGCAAGAGCCGATAGGCACGGTGCGGGAGATGTACGACGGCACCCTGACGCCCGATCTCGCGGTCAACACCTTCCGCAACATCGACCGCCTGTTCCCCACCCGCAGCATCGCGCCCGCCGCCACGCCGCGCCCGCTGCCCAAGGCGGCCAAACAGTTGCCGGCGATCAAGTTCACGGCCGGTGGAAAGGACTACGACATCTACGACTACCTGGCGCTGAACCGCGTCTCGGGCCTGCTTGTGCTCAAGAACGGCGAGATCGCCTACGAGGCCTACCAGTACGGCAATACCGAGAAGACCCGCTGGATGTCCATGTCGGTCGCCAAGTCCATCACCTCGACGCTGATCGGCGTCGCCATCCAGGACGGCCTGATCGGCAGCGTGAACGACCAGGTGGTCAAGTACGTGCCCAAGCTGGCCGGCAGCGCCTATGACGGCGCCACGGTGCGCGACGTGCTGATGATGTCCTCGGGCGTGAAATGGGACGAGACCTATACCAACCCCGCCTCGGATCGCCGGGCGCTGCTGGAAGCCCAGATCGGCCAGAAACCGGGCACGGCGCTGGAACTGATGAGCAAGCTGCCGCGCGCGGCCGCTCCGGGATCCACCTTCAACTACAGCACGGGAGAAACGCAGATCGCGGGCGAACTGCTGCATGGCGCCATCAAGAAGCCGCTGGCCCACTACCTGTCCGAGAAGATCTGGTCCAAGTTCGGCATGGAGGCCGAAGCCAACTGGTGGCTGGATTCGCCGGACGGCATCGAGATCGGCGGCAGCGGCCTGAGCGCCACGCTTCGCGACTGGGGCCGCTTCGGGCTATTCTTCATGAACGATGGCGTGATCGACGGCAAATCCATCCTGCCCAGCAACTGGGTGGCCGATGCCGGCAGCGGCAAGACGCTCAGCGGCGGTGATCCCTTGCCGTACTACGGCTACATGTGGTGGGTGAACACCAGCGGCCAGTCGGAGATCGACAAGGCGTTCTACGCGACCGGCATCTTCGGTCAGAACATCTACATCAACCAGAAGGAAAAAGTGGTCATCGTGACCTGGGGCGCGCAGTCCAAGCCCACGGGCGCGGGCGTCATCAACAACACGGCGTTCTTCGACGCGGTGGTGAAGGCGCTGCAATAAGGGCAGGGCGGCCGCCGGGACGAGGAGGGCGGGGCGGCGCCCCGCTTTCCTTCGTCCCGCGGTCCAACTCCAGGAACATTCCGCCATGTCTACCTGCAGGATCCGGGCGCGCTGCCCGAACGCCGTGGACAAGGCGTGGGCCCGGGCGCTGATCGAATACGTCTACCGGGCTGCCGCCGGCGCCAACGCGGCGCGCGTGCATTGGCTGACAACTTTGGCGACGTTGCCCCTGTAGGCGAAGGCGTCGGTGAAATGCGAATCGATGAAGGCACGGGCTATCGCGTTTACTACGGAAGGCAAGGCAACGTGGTTTATGTCCTGCTGTGCGGCGGCGACAAGAAGAGCCAATCGCGCGACATCACACACGCGAAACGCCTTTGGGCGGACATCAAAGGAAGAGAATTTCCATGACCGATTTGCGAGAGTTCGACCCGGCGAACTACCTTGTCGACGACGAAACGATTGCCCATTACTTGGCAGCGGCCGCCCGGGAGGAAGATCCGGACGCGTTTCTCCAGGCGTTGGGGGACGTGGCTCGTGCCAGAGGGATAGGCACTATCGCCAAACAAACCGGACTGGCCCGGACGAACCTGTATCGCGTGCTGGCTCCGGGAGCCAATCCGAGCTATCACACGCTGCGCCGGGTCATGGATGCGCTTGGCGTGTCGCTGACCGCCGTAGCCAAGGACAAGGGACATGTGCACGCGTAGGGAGCAAAGGAAGCGGCCGGCTTGCCTTCCTTATTACGTGACTTTACATAATATACATTATGCGTATTATTGGCGGGTTCGAAAGTGCGGCGTATCACGTCATGAACAGATCGATCATCTGCTCCCGCATCCAGATGCACGCCGGGCTGGTGTGCGAGCGTTCGTGCCAGAAGATCGCCACGTCGAAGGCCGGCATGGCAATGGGCAGCTGCGCGACTTGCAGCCTTCCTTCCTTGGCCAGTTCCGTGGCGATCCGGCGCGGCACGATGGCGACCAGATCGGTGCGTGTCAACGTCATGGCCAGAGCCATGATGTTGGGGAAATACGTGACGATCCGGGCGTGCTTCTTGAGAAGAACTTCCTCGATGATCTGGTGTCCGCCTCCCAGGGACGTCACGACCGCATGCGGCGCCTGCAGCAGCGACTTCTGGGTCAGTACGCTCCGCGACAACGGATGGCCGGCGCGCATCAAGACGACGTAGCGCTCCTCGAACAAATGCTGTGTCCTCAAACGGCTGCCGCGCAGCCTGGGCAGGTGGCCGGCGGCGAAATGGATGCGGCCGTTCTCGAGTCCGATGCGTATGTCCTCCTGCGACAGGGTCTCGGTCTGCACCCGTACCCGGGGGGCCACCTGCTGCAAGCGCTCCAGCAGCATGGGCAGGATGTTTACCTGCCCCATGTCGGGGATATGAAAACGAAAGGTCTGCTCGCTCACGCCAGGGTCGAAATTCTTGCGATGATCCAACGCCCGTTGCAGGCCGCTCAGGGCATTGACCACGGTTTCGGCAATTTCGAGCGCGTACGGCGTGGGCTGCATGCCGCTTGTGCTGTTGACGAACAACGGGTCGCCCATCAGTTGGCGTAGCCGGGTCAAGGCATTGCTCATCGCGGGCTGGGTGATGCCGAAGCGGTCGGCGGCCAGCGTCACGCTGCGGGTCTCCAGCATGGCTTGGAAAACCGAGAAAAGATTGAGGTCGGCACGGTAGGTATTCATGGCCTATGCATTCATTTAGTGAATTCTAGGAATACAGCAAATAAACTTAAAAAATGACTACGGCAAGCCTACTATGAATTTCGACGTGGACGCACGCCAGATGCGCCCGCCGCGAACATGGAGATACCGCAGTCATGACCACCCGGGCCGTTGCTACCACTGCCGCGCGCCGCCTGCTGGAGCTTGCAGCCAGGCTGGGCGTGGATTACTTCTTCACCAACCTGGGCAGCGACCACCCGGCGTTCATCGAGGCCTTCGCGGCCATCGACGACGAAGGCGCCGCCATGCCCCGGATCGTCGTCTGTCCGCACGAGATGACCGCCCTTACCGCCGCCCACGGCTATGCCATGGTGACGCGCCGCCCGCAGATCGTGCTGGTCCACGTGGACGTCGGCACGCAGAACCTGGGTTGCAGCCTGCACAACGCCTCGCGCGGCCGGGTTCCCGCCATCATCGTGGCCGGCTTGTCGCCCGTGACCGTCAGCGGCGACCGCGCCGGCGCGCGCACCGAGTTCATCCACTACACGCAGGACGCGCCGCGCCAGCATGAAATCGCGGCGCAGTACATGAAGTGGACCTACGAATTGCGTGCTCCCGAGATGCTGGACAACGTGCTGATGCGCGCGATGCAGGTGGCGACCACGGCGCCGGAAGGTCCGATCTATCTGACCGGGGCGCGAGAGATCTGGGAAGGCCAGGCCGAGCCCCTGTCCGACGAGGCGCTCTCGCATTGGTCCCCTGCCCGCCTGGGCGGCTTGCGCGAGGAGGCGCTGGCGGAGCTGCACGAGGCGTTGGCGCGGGCCCGGCGGCCGCTGGTCTTGACGACCTACCTGGGCCGCAATCAGGCCGCCGTCGGCCGTCTGGTGGAACTGTCGGAGCGGCTGGGCCTGCCCGTGGCCGAGATCGCGCCGCAATACGTCAATTTCCCGGGCGGGCATCCGCACCATGTGGGCTACCGGCGCAATGCGCTGGTGGCCGACGCCGATCTCATCCTGATGCTGGACGTGGACGTACCGTGGATCGTCTCGCGCACGGGCCCGGCACCGGACGCGCGCCTGTTCCACATCGATACCGATCCGGTGAAGGACAGCATGGGGTTCTGGCATTTTCCCGCGCATCGCAGCTATCTTGCGGATAGCGACTATGTCCTGCGGCAGTTGCTGGACTACGGCCGCGATCGCGCGGAACCGGTGTCGGCCGAACGGCGGCAATGGATAGCCGAGGCGCGCGAGCGGGTGGCCGCCGCTCCCCTGCCCTCGCTGTCGGTCAGGCAGGGTGGCATTACCGTCAGGCAGTTGACGCAAGCGGTGGGTGAACTGGTCAACGACCGCACGGTCATCGTGTGCGAAGAGCCTTCCGGGACCGAGACCATTCTGTCGACGCTGCGCTTGAACCGGCCCGGCAGCTACTACGTCAACGGCGGCAGCGGCCTGGGCTGGGGCATCAACGCCGCCGTGGGCGTCAAGCTCGCGGATCCCGAGGCGGAGGTGATCGCGCTCAGTGGCGACGGAAGCTTCCTGTTCGGCGTGCCCAGCAGTACTTATTGGGTGGCGCAAACCTACGGCGCACCCATTCTCACGGTCGTCTACAACAATCGGGGCTGGAATTCGCCCAAGGTCTCCACGAACCTGGTGCACGCCCAGTCCACGGCGAAAAGCAGGGATCGCTACTGGATAACGGTGGCGGACGGCGCGCGCCTGGCGGACATAGCCGCGGCGGCGAGCGGGGCCGCGGCCTTTCGCGTCAGCGAAGGCCAGGCGCTGCGCGCCACGCTGCAAGAAGCGCTGGAGACTGTCCGCTCGGGCCGCAGTGCCGTCGTCGAAGTCATGCTTGATCCCATTTCCGAACAGGTGCTGGAATGAGGGCCCCGGACTTCCTGGATGTCCGGCCCTGGACCGGTAAGCTGTTCCAGGGCAGTTGGTCGCCGGCCGACGGGCTGGCATACGACGCGATCGACAAGGCGGACGGCACCCTGCTCGCGAGGCTGACGCTGGCGACGCCCGCCGCGCTGTCGGCGTCGACCCGCCTGGCCGAGCAAGCCCAGCCCGCGTGGGCCGCGACGCCGCACGACGAGCGGGCGGCGATCCTGCGCCGGGCGGCCGGCCTGGTCGAGCGTCATCACGCCGAAGCGGCGGAATGGATCATGCGCGAGACAGGCGCCATCCGGGCCAAGGCCGACATGGAGTTGCGCTCGGCCGTGCTGATCCTGCATCAGGCCGCCGCCATGCTGGGCGAACCCCAGGGGCTGGTATTTCCCTCCGCTGCCGACAGGTTGAGCTATGGCCGCCGCATCCCGCACGGCGTGGTGGGTGTGATCGCACCGTTCAATTTCCCGCTAACCCTGTCCATGCGCGCCGTGGCGCCGGCGCTGGCCACGGGCAATGCCGTCGTGCTCAAGCCGGATCCGCAGACCGCGGTCAGCGGCGGCCTCTATATCGCCCGACTGTTCGAGGATGCCGGGTTGCCGGCCGGGCTGCTCCACGTGCTGCCCGGCGGCGCCGAGGTGGGCGAGGCGATGTGCGTCGACCCTCGGATCGGCATGGTGGCCTTCACCGGATCGACCGCCGCGGGCAAGCGCGTGGGCGCTCTGTGTGGCGAGCGCTTGAAGAAAGTGTCGCTCGAACTGGGCGGCAAGAACTCCCTGATCGTGCTGGACGACGCCGATCTCGAGCTCGCCGCGGGGTGCGCCGCGTTCGGCGCCTGGATGCACCAGGGACAGATCTGCATGGCCACGGGCCGGATCCTGGCCCACGAAAGCATCGCCGGCCGTCTGGTCGACCTGCTGGCCGACAAGGCCGGCAAGATGAAAACAGGCGATCCACGGCAACCCGGCGTGCGGCTCGGCCCCATGATCAATGCCCGCCAGCTCGGCCGCGTCGACCAACTGGTCAAGCGCACGATAGCCGCCGGCGCGCGACTGTGCGCGGGTGGTTTGGCCGAGGGCCCCTTCTATGCCGCCACCGTCCTCGATGGCGTTCAGCCGGGCATGCCGGCCTTCGACGAAGAGGTGTTCGGGCCGGTCGCGCTGGTAACGCCTTTTTCCTGCGACGAGGAGGCCGTTGCCCTGGCCAACCGCAGCGAATACGGGTTGTCGGCCGCCGTGGTCTCGCGCTCGGTGGCGCGGGCAATGGCCTTGGGCCGACGCCTGCGCACCGGCTTGCTGCACATCAACGACCAGACCGTGGCGGGCGATCCTCGCGTGCCCTTCGGCGGCATGGGAGCCTCGGGAAACGGTGGCCGCATCGGCGGCCCCGCCAACTGGGACGAGTTCACGCAGTGGCAGTGGGTCACCGTCCAGGACCGGCCTCCCGCCTACCCCTTCTGATCCACCATCCCGGCACCGCCGGTTCATCCAGCTGTCCAGCCGTCGCAGAACGGCAAGGAGAGGAGACATGTCCATGAACTATCTGGCTTACCCGTTGCTGGCCGCTTGCGCGCTGGCAAGCCCCGCCGCCGTTGCCGCCGGGGACTACCCTTCGCGCCCGATCCGCATCGTGGTCGACTTCCCGGCCGGCGGCACCATCGATTCCCTTGCGCGCATCGTCGGCCAGCGCCTGGGCGACCGGTGGGGCCAACCCGTGGTGGTCGAGAACCGTCCGGGCGCGGGCGGCAATATCGGGGCCCAGGAGGTCTACGCATCCGCCCCCGATGGCTATACCCTGCTGGCGACGCCCCCCGGGCCATTGTCGATCAACGAATACCTGTACAAGGACCTGGCCTTCAAACCCTCGTCCTTTGCGGCAATAGGCTTGCTGGCAGGCAGCCCCAACGCGATCACGGTCAAGTCCTCCCTGCCGGTCGGTTCGGTACCCGAGCTGATCGCTTACGCCAAGGCCCACCCAGGCAAGCTGACCTACGGCTCCCAAGGCAACGGCTCGACGTCGCACCTGACCGGCCAGTTGTTCGCGACGATGACGGGCACCTCGCTGGTCCACATTCCCTACAAGGGAGAAGGCCCCGCGTTGACCGACCTGATGGCGGGCCGCATCGATCTTTTTTTCGGAAACATCTCGGCCGTGCTCAAGCTGCGTGACACCGGCAAGGCGCGCATCATGGCGGTGGCCGATCATGCGCGTACCGAGATCGCCTCCGATATCCCCAGCGCCGCCGAGTCCGGGTTTCCAGGCTTCGAGAGCAGTGCCTGGTTCGCGCTGATGGCGCCGCCGGGCACGCCGGCGCCCATCGTCGGCAAGCTGCACGAGGCACTGGCAGCCATCCTGGCCGATGGCGACGTGAAGAAGCGCTTCCTGGCATTGGGGGCCGAGACCAAGCCCTCTACCCCGGAACAAGCCCGGGCATTCATCGAGGCCGAGCGCGTACGATGGAAGAAGGTCATCGCCGAAGCCGGCGTGACCATGGATTGATACGGCTTCAAACCTCAAACCGACAACCCGCTGATGCGCCTGACCCGCCGGGCCACCGCTTCCTCCAGCACCCCGGGCGCGGTCTCCACCATCGTGAACCAGGTGCGCGCGCGCGTCACGCCGGTGTAGACCAGTTCGCGCGTCAGGATGGGGCTGGTCCGGTCCGGCAGCAGCAAGGCGGTATGGGCGAATTCCGAGCCCTGGGACTTGTGCACGGTCATGGCGTAGACCGTCTCGACGGCGTTGAGCCGGCTGGGCAGCGCGAAGCGCACGCCGTCGGTGCCGTCGCTGCGCAGGAAGGCCACGCGCAGCGCGGTGCCCTCCCCGGCACCTTGCGGCACGCGCAGCGCGATGCCGATGTCGCCGTTCATCAGGCCCAGGGCGTAGTCGTTGCGGGTGACGAGGACGGGCCGTCCTTCGTACCAGCCCTGCTCCTGTTCGATCAGTCCGCGCGCGCGCAGCGCCCGGGCGATGCGCGCGTTCAGGCCTTCGACGCCCTGCTCGCCCTTGCGGACGGCGCACAGCAGGCGGAAGGCGTCGAACGCCGCCAGCACCCGGGCCGCCCAGCCTTCCCAGGCGGGATCGTCGCCCGGCCGGTCGGCTGCCGGACGGTGGCGCTGCATGACGTCCAGGTAGTACGCATAGCCGCAGGGTTTTCCGCGCGCGGTGGCGGGATGGCCGTCGAGCAGCAGGCGGTCGAGCGCGTCCGGCCGGATGCCGCGCGTGTCGTAGACATCGGGGTCGGGCGCGGCGGACTCTCGTTCCAGCACGGCACGCATTTCCTGCGGCAGCCCGGCGTTGACCGCGCGCGCCAGTTGCCCGATGCCGCTGCCGGCGCCGAAGCGGCGCGAGCGGCGCAGCATGACGATCTGCTGCGCCATCGCATGGCGTTCGGCGTCGCCGGGCGAGAGACCCGTTCCGGCCAGGCTCTCGCCGCTGGCTCGTTCGAGCCAGGCCTGGGTCTCGGGCGTGTAGTGGCCGGCCTCGGCGTCGCGGCAGAGATCGCCCAGCACGGCGCCCGCCTCCACCGACGCGAGCTGGTCCTTGTCGCCCAGCAGCACCAGCCTGGCGTGGGGCGGCAGCGCGGCCATCAGGTGCGCCATCATTTCCACGTCTATCATCGACGCCTCGTCCACGACCAGCATGTCGATAAGCAAGGGGTTGCCGGCATGGTGGCGGAAATGGCGCGTGTCCGGCCGGCTGCCCAGCAGCCGGTGCAGCGTCGAGACGTCGGTGGGGATGGCCGCTCGGACCGCGTCGGACACCGGAAGCCGCCCGACCTGGTCGGCAATGGACGCGGACAGGCGCGCCGCCGCCTTGCCGGTGGGCGCGGACAGCAGAATGCGCAGCGGACGCCCCTCCTGCACCGCCGTCATCTGCAGCAGTGCGAGCAGGCGCACGACCGTGGTGGTCTTGCCCGTGCCCGGGCCGCCGGTGACGATGCCGATGCGGCCGCGCGCGGCCAGCGCGCAGGCCAGTTTCTGCCAGTCGGGGCCGCTGTCGGCCCCTTGGCTTTCGTCAAACAGCCGCGCCAGGGATTGCGCGAGGTCCGGCGGCGTTTCCACCGGGTGCGCCAGGCGTTCCCGCAGGGCCCGGGCGATGCGCCGCTCGAAGTCCCAGTAGCGGCGCAGGTACAGGCGGCCGGCATCGAGCACCAGCGGCCGGCCGTCATCGGGCGCTTGCGCCCGCGCGGCGTCCGCGACCAGCGGGCTGGCAGCCAGCGCGGCCAGCCACTGCGCGACGTCGACACCGGCCAGCAGGTCCGAGGGCAGGCGCATCGCGGGCCCCATGTCGCCTTCGGGCGGCAGGGACAGCGCCTCGTCGGGCCGCTCCAGCGTCAGGGCCAGGTCCAGGCAGACGTGGCCGTGTCCGAGCTGATGGCTGGCCAGCGCGGCGGCCACCGCTACCAGCGGTTGCGTATCGGGCTGGCAGTCGACCAGGAAGCCGACGAAAGCGCGGTCCAGCCGCCGCAGCCAGCCGCGTTCGACCCAGGCGTCGAGCAGCGTCAACAGCGCCTCGCGGTCGCGCAGGTCCGGGGATGCCTGCGCGGGCGCATCGAACGGCAGTTCGTAGTTCGAGGCACCGTGGCTCATGCCTGTGCCTCCACTTGCGCGGTGCCGGCGAACAGCCGGTCGAGTTGTTCGATCAGTTCGCGCGGCGGGCAATCGAAGTACGCGCCGCGCGTCGGCGCCCGGGTACCGCGCAGGAACAGGTACAGCGCGCCGCCCATGTGGCGGTCGTAGTCGTAGTCCGGCAGCCGCGCCGTCAGTTGCCGGTGCAGCGCCAGCAGGTACAGCACGTACTGGAGGTCGTAGCGCTTGGCCAGGATCTCGCTCGCCATCGCGGCCGAGGTGTAGGCCGCATCGGTCGCGCCCAGCCAGTTCGATTTGTAGTCGGCCACGTAATAGCGCCCCTGGTGCTCGAAGGTCAGGTCCATGAAGCCCTTGAACATGCCGTTGAGCATGGCCGGCTCCAGCGCGGGCCGCGCCGCGCCCGGCATGACGTGGCGCCGGACCAGGGCATCGATGCGTTCGACGTCGACGTGGCGGCTCTCGAACCAGAATTCCATTTCGACCCGGTAGGACTCGAGGTCCGCGAAGCGGAAACTCTGTCCCGCGCCCAGCGGCAGAGGCTCGGCCAGCACGCCGGACAACCAGCGGCCCAGCGGCGTGATCCAGCTTTCCCAGCCGCGCCGGTTGCAGCGGCGCGCGACGGCGTCGGCCAGGCGGTCCGGAGCGGCCACGGCGGCGCCGAAGCCCTCCTCTCCCGCCCACTCGAACAGGCCGTGCAGGAAGGTGCCCGGCCCGGGGCCGCGCGGAAAGCGGTGCATGCCGGTACCGGCCGGCGTGGCCAGCGTCTCGTCCGTGTCGGGGACGTCGTCGTCGAACAGCTTTTGCGCCTCGGGGGTCTCGGGACTGGTGTCGCCGTGCAGGCGGGCTTCGCGCGCTTCCTCGTCGCCTTCGGTCAGGCTGGCGACGCGCAAGGCGCTGTAGGAGGCGATCCACCACGGTTCGCCGGGCTGGCGCTCGGGCGTGCGGTACACGGGTTCGGCGGGGCCGCCGGCCTGCATGTCCAGGACGTCGGCGTCCGGCCGTGGGGCCGGCACGGTACGCAGCAAGGTCCCGGAAGGATCCAGGGTGCGCAGCACGGACTCCAGCTGGCCTGATCCCGTCAACGGTTCGCCGCCGCCCGCCAGATAGCCCAGCGCGCACAGCGGCCAGCCCGATTCGGCGGCGCGGCCGCGCTTGAGGTCGGCCACGCCCAGCCAGCAGGCGTGGCGCGCCCGCGTCAGCGCCACGTACAACAGGCGCAGGTCTTCGGCCAGCCGCTCGCGGTCCGCCAGCGCTTCCTCGGCCTCGTCCGGGGCGATGCTGACGACCAGGCGGCCGGATTCGTCGTGGTAGCGCAGCGGCGGGCGCGTACGGTCGGCGGGACGGAACGAGCAGGCGAACGGCAGGAAGACCAGCGGATATTCGAGCCCCTTGGACTTGTGGACAGTCACGACCTTGAGCAGTTGGGCATCGCTTTCCAGCCGCAGGATCTGCGCTTCGCTGGCCTGGCCGTCCTGTGCCAGGTGTTCCGCCAGGTGGCGGATCAGCGCCTGTTCGCCGTCCAGTTCGCCGGCCGCCTGTTGCAGCAGCTCGGCCAGGTGCAGCAGGTTGGTCAGGGCGCGTTCGCCGTCCGCGCGGCGGGCCAGCGCCGCCGGCAGCCCGAAATCGTCCATGAAGCGCCGCAGCATGGGCAGCACGCCCTGGCGCCGCCACAGGTCCCGGTAGCCGCGAAAGCGCAGCACCCAGGATTCCCAGAAACGTTCGTCGCGGTTCAGCCGGTCGAGTTCGGCCAGCGGCCGGTCCAGCGTCGTACTGGCCAGCGCCGCGCGCAGCTTGCGGTCGTCGTCGGGTTCGGCGCAGGCATGCAGCCAGCGCAGCAGATCGGCGGCTTCCTGGCCGTCGAACACCGAGTCCTTGTCCGACAGATAGACGCTGCGCACGCCGCGTTCGGCCAGCGCGGAACGGATGGCCTGGGCCTCGCCCATGTCGCGCACCAGCACCGCGATGTCGGCGGGTGCGAGGCCCCGGATCGTGCCGTCTTGCAGGAAACCGGTGCTACCCGCCCGGCCGCCGGCCAGCAGGCGGACGATCTCGGTCGCGCAAGCGGCGGCCATGGCCGCGCGGTAGGCGCCGCCGGCGATGGGGGCGTCCTGGTCGGCCAGCCAGAAGGTCAGCGGCGCGGCGGGCGTGCCGTCCGTGACCAGGGACTCCGCCCTGCCCTGCGCGGCCACCGGCACGAAGGGGAGCGGGTCGTCGCCGCCGCGCCGGAACAGGAAGGCACCCTGCCCGCCCGGCCGGTTCTCGGCAGCCTCGAAAACGGCGTTGACCGCGGCGACCATGCCGGAGCTGGAGCGGAAGTTGGTGCCCAGCGTGTAGTGGCGGCCCGCCGTCGCCCGGCGGGCACGCAGATAGGTATGGATGTCGGCGCCGCGGAAGGCGTAGATGGCCTGCTTGGGATCGCCGATCATCAGCAGCGCGCAATCGTCGGCATCGTCGGCGATGCGGTAGACGCGGTCGAAGATCCGATACTGGACGGTATCGGTATCCTGGAATTCGTCGATCAGCGCCACCGGGAACTGGGCGCGGATGACCCGCGCCAGCCGCTCGCCGTTTTCCCCGCGCAGCGCCGCGTCCAGGCGGGTCAGCATGTCGTCGAAGCCCATCTCGGCGCGGCGCCGCTTTTCCTCGTCGAAGCGTGTCCGCACCCAATACGCGGCGTGCGCCAGCATGTCGGCATCGGCGGATGGCAACTGGGCGAGCAGGCGCGGCAGGTCGACCATGGCGTCCAGCGCCGGATGGTCGATGCGATGGCCGGCCTCGCAGATCTCGGCCAGGCCGGCCGGGGTCAGGCGCTGGAAGCCCGTTCCCAGGTCCAGGGCTTCCAGCGCGGCATCGGCCGCCCAGGCCGACAGCCGGTCGAACCAGGGGCCGTACCAGCGCGCCTGGAACTTGCGGGCGTTGACGCGCTTGGCGGCGCAGGCCGCATCGCACAGCGCGCGCAGCTCCTCGCTCCAGGCGGCCCAGGGGGCTTTCAACCGGGCCAGCGCCTCGGCGCGGCGGGTACGGGCACTGGCGTGGATTTCCGTCAGCGTGCCGGGAATGTCGCGAGCCGAGGCATGGGCCAGCAAGGGCGCGATCCGGCGCCGCAAGGCATCGGGGGTGATCCAGTTCGTCGACACCCAGTCCAGCGTCTCGTCCCGCAAGGCATAGCAATGCTGGCGCCAATAGTCGCGCACGACCTCGGCCAGGAGATCGGTATGGTCGGTTTCCAGCGTCTGGGTGAACAGGCTGCCGCTGTCGAAGGCGTGTTCGCGCAGCATGCGCTGGCACCAGCCGTGGATGGTGGACACGGCGGCCTCGTCCATCCATTGCGCGGCCACGTCCAGCTTGTTGGCGCAGGCGGGCCAGTCGGATGCGTCGTAGTCGTCGCGCAAGGCGGCGATCAAGTCGTCAGGCGCATCGCTTTCCTTTCGGAAATAGCGCGCTGCCGTGGCCAGCCGGGCGCGGATGCGGTCGCGCAGTTCCTGGGTGGCGGCGTCGGTGAAGGTCACCACCAGGATCTCGGGTGGCAGCAGCTCGCGGCCGAAGGCGCTGTCGCCGCCATGGCCCAGCACCAGGCGGACGAACAGCGCGGAAATGGTGAAGGTCTTGCCCGTGCCGGCGCTGGCCTCGATCAGGCGGCTGCCATGCAGCGGCAGGGCCAGCGCCAGGTCGCGTTTCGGGGACGTAGCGTTCATGCCCGCCCTCCTCCGGCTTTCCTCTCGGCGCGCGCCGGACGAGCCGTCTCGAACAGGGGCAGATACAGCGTCCGGGCCCAGGAACCGAATTCCTCGTCCGACCACAAGGCCTCGAAGTCCGGGAACTGGCGCATCAGGTAGGGATTGCGGTCGACCTCGCCGGGCACCGTGGGGCCGCCCTCGTAGGTCTTGCGTGCCTGCTCGTAGGCCGCGGCTTCGTCCGGCAGCGCCGCCAGCCACGCGAACGCGGTGCGCACGGCCACCGGCGGCGGGACGCGCATGCCGGCGTCCCAGGCGTCGATCAGGTCGCCCAGCCAGGTCCGCGCCTCGTTTTCGGCCACGGGCGGCAAGCTGAATTCGCCGTCGGTGGCCACCAGCACGGTGTGCAGGGACAACCCCATCGCATTGCCCGCCAGATGCGCGACCCAGGGGCGGATCAGCCGGTGCCACCTGGGCAGGCGCGCGGCCACGCCCAGTTCGCCCGGAATGGCGTCGAGCCAGAGGTGGCCGCCGTCGTCGTTGCGTCGCAGGCCGCCCAGCCAGCCCTGCAATTGCACCGCGCCGTGGCGCAGATCCACCGCGGCGGGGACTTCGCACGCCTGCGGCCATTGCGCGCGCCAGGCCCGGTGCCGCTCCAGCACGTCGGGCAGCGGCGCGATCAGCGTTTCCACCACGCGTTCGCCGAATCCCGCCAGCGGCAGCTCGCCGCCGCGCGCCAGCATCCGGGCCGTCGCGCGCAACCGGTCCAGGGCCTCGTCCGCGTTTTCCGCGGGCAAGCCGGCCAGCAACAGGCGTTCGCTCAACTGGTAGTGGGTCAGCCCGTCGAGCGCGAAGGGCTCTTCGTCTTCGGCGGCTTCCTCGGCTTCGTCGAAATGGATCTTCAGCCGCTGGTTGAAGAAGGCCCGCAGCGGGTCGCGGGCATAAGCCTGCAATTGCGGCAGGTCCAGGACCGCTCCCGTGGCCGGCGGCGGCAAGGCTTGCGGTGCGGATGGCGCGGCCTCGTGCGCCTCGTGCATCACCGCCCATTCCCGCGCATAGGTGAAAAGCCGCCCCGAACGCGAGGCGAAATAGCGCGGGCTGAACGGCTGGAGCGGATGGACGGTGGTCAGGCCGGCCAGCAGGTCCGAGCCGTCGTCGCTTACCCAGCCCGCGTCGAGATGGTCGCGCAATTGCGCCACCAGCACCGACGGCGGCCGCTCGGCGTTGTCGCGCACGCTGCGGCCGACCCAGCTTACGTACAGCGCGTCGCGCGCCGACAGCAGCGCCTCGAGCAGCAGATAGCGGTCGTCCTCGCGGCGCGAACGGTCGCCCGGGCGGTAGTCGGCGCGCATCAGGTCGAAATCCGGCGGTGTCTGGACCCGAGGGTAGTCGCCGTCGTTCATGCCCAGCAGACAGACGACGCGGAACGGAATCGCCCGCATCGGCATCAGGGTGCAGAAGTTGACCGAGCCCGCCAGGAAGCGCTGGTTCAGGCGGCTGCGATCCAGGTCGCCCAGCCAGGCCTCGCGCACCACCACCAGCGGCAGTGTTTCTTCCAGCCCGACGCGCTCGCATACCTCCAGCCAGTCGTCCAGCAACTGCGACAGGCTGCCCAGCGCGGCTTCCTCGCGCTCGGTCGTCGGGATGAAAAGACTGGTCATCAGGGCTCGCAGCCGGACACCCCAGGCCTGGGGCGCGGCCGGCGTCGCCAGCGCCGCGCGGATGCGCTCCAGGCTCTCCAGCAAGGCGTCCAGCGACCCGACCAGCGCCGCGTCCAGGCCCCCCACTTCATCGTAGGGTTCGATGCCCTCGAACGCCGGCGCGGCGCCGGCCGCATAGCCCAGCAGCATGCGTCGCAGGCCGAAGCGCCAGGTGTTCTGCTCCATGCCCCCGGGCAGCCCCAGGCTGGCACGCTGGCCGGCGTCCACGCCCCAGCGCACGCCGGCCCCGGCGATCCAGCGATGCAGTTGCGGCAGGTCGCTTTCGCGCAGGCCGAAGCGCTGGCGTACCGCCGGCACGTCCAGCAGGTCCAGGATCTCGCTGACCGCGAAACGGCTTTCGGGCAGCCGCAGCAGGTGCTCGACCGCGATCAGCAGCGGTTCGCGGCCGCGCTGGCCCTGGTCGGCCAGCGTGTAGGGAATGTGGCGACGATCGCGCGGGTCGATCTGGCCGAACACCGCCCGGATGTGCGGCGCGTAGGCGTCGATGTCCGGCACCATGACGATGACGTCGCGCGGCCGCAGGCCGGGATCGGCATCGAAGCGCGCCAGCAACTGGTCGTGCAGGATCTCGACCTCGCGCTGCGGGCTGTGGGCGATATGGAAGCGGATGGAGGCATCGCGCTCGACATCCATCGGCGGCCATTGCTCGCGGCTTTCCTCCAGCGAACGCAGGTTGAGGATGTCGTCCTGGACCTGGGCCAGCAGATGTTCGGCGGGCGGTTCGCTGAACAGGTCGATGCGGCGGTCGCTGATGGACGCGAAATGCTCCTGGTAGCGCTCCGGGATGTCGTAGGTATCGAGCAGGTGGATGTAGTCGCGGCCCTGCTTGCCCCAGGCCGCCAGCAGCGGGTTGCCGAAGCGGTGCATGGCCTGCGCGTCCGGCGCCGCCGGCATGCCGGGCTTGCGCTGCTGCCGCCGGTACTGGTGGCGCAGCAGGTCCTGGTCGGCGACGATGTCGGTCCAGTGATGCTGGCAGGGATTATGGACGCACAACAGGACCTGGCAGAACTTGGACAGCGCCGCCAGCGCCTCCAGCGACTGCGCCGGCATGGACGAGATCCCGAACACGATCACCCGGCGCGGCAGGTCTCGCGGCGGCACCTCGGTCTCGGCCAGGCGCGCCAGGAAACGCCGGTGCACGCGCGCCCGGCTCTGGATCACCCCGTCGTCGCCCACGTCGTCCAGCACCGCGCGCCACAAGGCGGCCTGCCAGCGGTCTTCCGCGTCGAGCGGCACGGTGCCGCGCCGCGATGTCCGCAGCACGTCGCGCCCATGCTCCCAATCGTCCAGCCAGTCGGCGCGGTACACCTGGTACTGGTCGAACAGGTCGGCCAGCCGCTCGGCCAGTTGATGGCGCTTGCGCATGCTGTCGTCGTCGGCCAGGAAACGCCGCAGCGGCAGGAAGGCCTCGTCGCCCAGCACTTGCGGCAACAGGCGCAGCAGGCGCCAGGTCAGTCCGCTGCGGTCGAGCGAGGAGGTCTCGGGCAGCAGGTCCTTGCCCAGCACGGCGCGATAGGCCTGCCAGAGAAAGCGCGCCGGCAACTGCACCTCGACCGCCGCCGCGATCCCGCAGCCCTGCGCCCCCGCCTCGTCCGGATCGGCCGCCAGCGCGAACTTCAGCCACTGCGCGATGCCGTTGCTCTGGACCAGGATGATCTCGTTCTCGAGCGGCGCCAGCGGGTACCGCTTCATCCACGACACCGCCAGCCCGCGCAGTTCCTCCAGCCTGTTGCCGTGAACGACCATGAAACCGGGAGCGAGCGGCGAAGAAGCGGGCATGCGCGAAACGATGGGAATGGGGGGCGACCCCCCCATTCTACAGAGCCGCGTGGACGATCAACGGTATCCGGTGCGGTCCAGGATCTTCTGCGCGGTGACCTGGTTGCGGCCGATCGCGCCGATGGACACCGTCTCGGCCTTGAATGTCCCCAGGGCCTCGAGCGCGGCGTTGTCGGTTTTCACCGAACGCACGGCCGGCCATTCGTTGTTGCCCGCGGCGAAATAGTTCTGCGCCTTGTCGCTGGCCAGGTATTCCAGGAACTTGACCGCGGCTTCCTTGTGCGGCGCATGGCGGGCCACCGCGCCGCCGGCCACGTTCATGTGCACGCCCTGCCCCGCCTGGTCGGGCCACAGGAAGCCGATCTTGGCGATCGCGGCTTTGTCCTCGGGCTTGTCGGACCGGGCCATGCGCACGTAGTAGTAGTTGTTGGTCAGCGCGACGCCGCACTCGCCCGAAGCCACGCCCTTGATCTGGTCGGTGTCGCCGCCCTGCGGATTGCGCGCCATGTTGGCCACCATGCCCTTGGCCCATTTCTCGGCAGCGGCCTCGCCGTTACGCTCGATCAGCGAGCCCAGCAGGGACAGCATGTAGGGGTGCGAGCCGGACCGCGTGCAGACCTTGCCCTTGTTCTTCGGGTCGGCCAGCTTCTCGTAGGTATCGACGTCGGCCGGGTTGACGGTCGCCTTGTTGTAGACGATGACGCGGGCGCGCGTGGAAAAGCCGAACCATTGCGGGTCCTGGCCCGGTTCACCGCCCTGCAGGTTGGCGGGGATGCGCTCGGCCAGCACCTTGGACTTGACCGGCTGGAACAGGCCGTCGGACTCGGCGCGCCAGAGCCGCGCGGCGTCGACCATCAGGATCACGTCGGCCGGGCTCTTGGCGCCCTCGCTTTTCAGGCGCTCGACCAGCGCGGCGTCGCCGGCCTCGATGCGGTTGATCTTGATGCCGGTCTGGTCGGTGAAACCCTTGTAGAGGAGTTCGTCCGTCTGGTAGTGGCGGGCGGAATAGATGTTCAGTTCCTGCGCCTGGGCGCCGGCGGAGACGGCCAGCAAGGCGGCGGTCAGCAGGGAAAGCTTGAGCATGGACGAGGCCTCGGGATAAGGTCGAGTTGACAACGAGATAGGAATTATTGTCATTCCCATCTCTCCCGTCAAATCTTTCAGCTTTTCGTAAGTTTGTCCCGCCGGGAGATGGCGCGGGCCAGCACGATCACGGGCAGCAGGCCGGCCAGCACGATGGTCAGGGCCGGGATGGCGGCTTCCCCCAGCCGCTCGTCCGAAGCGAGATGATCGGTGATGACGGCCAGGGTGTCGAAGTTGAACGGCCGCAGCACCAGGGTCGCGGGCAATTCCTTCATCACGTCCACGAACACCAGCAAGGCGGCGGTCAGCAGGCTGCGCCGCAATAGCGGCTGATGCACCCGCGCCAGCAGTTCCCAGGTCCCCGCCCCCAGGCTGCGCGCGCTGGCGTCCAGCGACGGCGTGATCTTGGACAGCCCCGCTTCCGTCGTTTGCAGCGCCACCGCCAGGAAGCGGACCAGGTAGGCGTAGACCAGCAGCGTCAGCGTGCCGGTCAGCGTGCCCTGGAAGGACCATCCCCACGCCTCCAGCCAGCCGTCCAGCGCGCCCACCAGGATCAACAGGCCCACCGCCAGCACGGCGCCGGGCACCGCGTAGCCCATGCCCGCCACGCCGTTGGCCGCGCGCACCAGCCTGCCGGGCGCCAGGCGCGCGGCGTAGGCCAGCCCCAGCGCCAGCGCCACGGCCAGCACCGAGGTCGTGGCCGCCAGCCGCAGGGTATTGCCCAGCCACATGGCATAGCGGTTCCAGTCGATGACGTGCAAGTCCTGGGCGGCGAACCGCAGCATGATGGCCACGGGCAGCAGGAACCCCAGAACAAGCGGCACGAGGCATACCAGGTTGGCCCACAGCGCCTGTCGGCCCGACAGCCGTCGCGGCGCCTGTACGTGGCGCTGGGCGCCCGCATGGAAGCGCAGGCGGTTCCGGCTGCGGCGCTCCAGCCAGACCAGCACGAACACGAAGGCCAGCAGGGCCGACGCCAGTTGCGCCGCGGCGATGCGGTCGCCCATGGACAGCCAGGCCCGGTAGATGCCGGTGGTGAAGGTCTGCACGCCGAAGTAGGACACCGCGCCGTAGTCGGCAAGCGTTTCCATCAGCACCAGCGTGATGCCGGCCACGGCCGCGGGGCGCGCCAGCGGCAGCACCACCGCGAAGAAGGCTCGCGTCGGGCCGCAGCCCAACGTGCGCGCGGCCTCGGACAGGCGCGGACTGCGTTCGAGGAAGGCCGTGCGCGTCAGCAGGTAGACGTAGGGATAGAAGGCGAAGATGAAGACCAGCGCGGCCCCGTACCACGACCGGATGGCCGGAAACCATGGCAGCCGGGCCTGTCCGGTCAGGTCTCGCAGCAGGGTCTGCACCGGCCCCGAGAACTGGAAGAAATCGGTGAAGGCGTAGGCCATGACGTAGGTGGGCATGGCCAGCGGCAGGATCAGCGCCCATTCGTAGATGCGCCGCCCGGGGAAGTCGTGGGCCGCCACGACCCAGGCGGTGGCGATCCCCACCACCGCCGCGCCCACGCCGACGGCCGCCATCAGCAGCAGCGAGGTCGCGACGTAGCCCGGCAGCACGGTGCCGGCCAGGTGGGCAAGGATGTCCCGTGCGCCGGCGTCGGCATTCGACACCGACCACAGCAGGCTGATGATGGGCAAGGCGATGAAGGCGGCCACAGCGGCGGCCGGCCAGGAAAGCGCGGTGCGTCGGTGCATCGGATACCAGGACAAGTCGACGGACGACGCGGGGGCGAAGGTCCGCCTGGCGTTGGCGGCAAGCAGGAATACGAATTATATTCATGCGCTTGCGCAATCCGTCCGACCCCATGCCCCACCCTCATCTGCAGCTCGACCACGTCCGCCTGGGCTACCGCATGCCGACCGGCATGCACGTCGTCGTCGACGACCTGTCGCTGGCCTTGCACGAAGGACGCATCGGCTGCCTGCTGGGGCCGTCGGGCTGCGGCAAGAGCACCGTGCTGCGCGCGATCAGCGGCTTCGAGCCCCTGCTGGCCGGCAGCATCGCGCTGCACGGCGAAGCCGTGGCCACCCCGCGCCGCAGCCTGGCTCCCGAGAAACGGCGGGTGGGCGTCATGTTCCAGGACTACGCGCTGTTCCCCCACCTGTCGGTGGACGACAACGTCGGTTTCGGCCTGCGGCGCGAACCGGCCGCCGTCCGCGCCGCGCGGGTCCGGGAACTCCTGTCCCTGGTCGGCATGGCCGCGCTGGGCGGCAAGTATCCGCATGAACTGTCCGGCGGCCAGCAGCAGCGCGTCGCGCTGGCCCGCGCGCTGGCGCCCCGCCCCGAACTGCTGTTGCTGGACGAACCCTTTTCCAGCCTGGACGTGGACCTGCGCGAGCGCCTGGCCGGCGAAATCCGGGACATCCTGAAGGAAGCCGAGGCGACCGCGATCCTGGTGACCCACGACCAGGCCGAGGCCTTCGCGATGGCCGACGAGATCGGCGTGATGGAACATGGCCGGATCGTGCAATGGGGCAACGCCTACGATCTTTACCATCATCCCGCCACGGCATTCGTGGCCGGCTTCATCGGCGCCGGCGTGCTGGTGCCGGGCCAGCGGGCGGACAACGGCAGCATCCGCCTCGAATTCGGCGACATCGACGCGCCGGGCCCCGCTTCCACCAACGGACGGGTCCGGGTCCTGCTGCGGCCCGACGACCTGCTGGCCGACGCCGACAGCCCCATCCGGGCGCGACTGGTCCACAAAGTCTTTCGCGGCCCGGGCTACCTGTACACCCTGCGCCTGCCCTCCGGCAGCGAAGTGCTGGCCCAGATGCCCGCCGAGGACGGACATCGCGTGGGCGACGAGGTCGGCATCCGCCTGCGGACCGGCAGCCTGCCGGCCTTTCCGGCCGAGAGCCCGGCAACAGGCGCCTAGCGGCGCTGCTGCTGTTGCCGGCGCTGGCGGTCCTGGTTCAGGCGCTCGACCAGATTGTTGGCCAGTATCGTGTTGCCCGCGTCCCGGCCCACGTCCGCGGCATTCTTGCCCTCGGCATTGCGGACGTAGCCGTCCGCTCCCTCGTCCAGCAGCAGCTTCACCGTCGAGGTGTGGTCGTAGCGCATGGCCATCATCAGGGGCGTCATCTTCCCGGGCGATTCGGCGTCGATGTAGGCGTAGTTTTCCAGCAGCACGCGCACCGCATCGTCGTTGCCCTTGGACGCGGCATAGTGCAGCGCCGTCCAGCCTTCCTGGTTGACCTCGGCGCCGCGCGCGATCAGCTTTTCCATCCGCGTCGCCTCGCCCCGGATCGCCAGGTACATCAAGGGGGATTCGCGCAGCCGGTTCTGGCGATTGACGTCGATGCGCTTGTCGGCCAGCAGCACGTCATAGACCCCCCAGGCCTCTTCCTTGATGGCTTCCAGCAGCGGCGTATTGCTGGCGGCGTTGGGCATGTTGGGATCCATGCCCCGCCCCAGCAGCGATTTGACCGTGGAAGCGCGATCGTTGCGGACGGCAACCCAGAAGTCTTCTTCGGCGCTTGCCTGCGCCGCCGAGAACGCGGTCAGCCAGCACCACAGCAGCAGGAAACCCCATCCCCGGCGAGCCCACGAGCCAAACATAATGTGTTTCCTTATATTTCCCGTTCAACTTATTGATTAAAAAATATTTTTTCTTCGAAAAAAGCCGTCTAATTAAAGTTATTTCTAGCTTTAATTTAGCGCTGTATATCTTTGAATAAATTGAAAAAATTATTGGTTGACGCATCCGCCACGGCGTGGACCGGCAGGCCGCGCAACTCAGCGATCTTCTCGGCCACGTGAACCACCTTGGAGGGGTCGTTCAGCTTGCCCCGATGCGGCACGGGCGCCAGGTAGGGCGAATCGGTCTCGATCAGGATCCGGTCCAGCGGGATGCTGCGGGCCACTTCCTGCAACTCCCGGGCGTTCTTGAAGGTGACGATGCCCGAAAAGGAGATGCGGAAGTTCATCGCGATGGCCGCGTCGGCCACCGCCTGGGATTCGGTGAAGCAGTGCATCACGCCGCCGACCTCGGCGGCCCCCTCTTCCTCCATGATGCGCAGCGTGTCTTCCGCCGCCGAACGGGTATGGATGATCAGGGGCTTGCCGGTTTGCCGGGCGGCGCGGATATGGTTGCGGAAACGGTCCCGCTGCCACGTCAGGTCGCCGGTCAGGCGGTAGTAGTCCAGTCCGGTTTCACCTATGGCGACGACCTTGGGGGTGGCCGCCAGCTCGACCAACTGCTCGACCGTGGGATCGGGCGTGTCCTCGTAGTCGGGGTGCACCCCCACCGAGGCCCACAGATTGTCATGGGCCCGTACCAGCTCCATCAAGCGGGGCCAGTCGGGCAGGTTCACGCTGACGCACAAGGCCTGGGCGACGTGGTTGCCGCGCATGCGCTCGAGGATCTCGGGCAGTTGCGCGGCCAGTTCGGGGAAATCCAGATGGCAGTGCGAATCGACGAACATGGGCAAGGAAGACGGTATGGCTGCGGAATCCATAGTACAGCGGGTGGCCCCGGCCCCTAGGCCTGGGCCACCCGCGCGGGACGGCGGCCCAGGCAGGCCGCGCTGGCCTGGGCCAGTACGTCCTGGGCGAACAGCCGGGCATTGAGCGGATGGTCGGCGATCCTGCGCTGGCGGGTCAGCCAGCGCGACAGTTCGGCCACGCGGCCGCGCTCGGCGCGCTCCCCTATCTTCGCGCTATGGGGAGCCAGTTCGGGGAAATAGCGCGCGCCGATGCCGGCCTGAGCCAGTGCCACGTCGGTGGCCAGGCGCTGCAGCGCGTCTATCCATTCCACGGCCGGGATCTTGTCCAGCGCATCGACGATCTGCCCCAGGTCTGGCGGCTTGCCCTGCGCGAGCGCGGCCGCGAAGGTGTCCAGCCACGGCGCCCGGGGCGGCACGCCGGCTTCGGCGCGGCGCCAGGCCGCGACCGGCGCTCCTCCCGCGGCGGCCAGTTGCGCGGCCGCATCCTGGACGCCCTGCTCTTCCAGCCAGGCCAGCGCCGGCCCGGGCGCCGGCGTGCCCAGGGGCAGCCGGCGGCAGCGCGACACCAGGGTCGGCAGCAGCCGGTCGGGCGCGTCGGACACCAGCAGGAAAACGGTCTGGGGCGGCGGCTCCTCCAGGATCTTCAGGAGGCCGTTGGCCGAAATCGTGTTGAGCGCTTCGGCCGGATACAGCACCACCACCCGCAGTCCGCCACGATGCGTGCCGGTGTTGGCCCAGGATTCCAGGGCGCGTATCTGCTCGATGCGGATCTCGCGCGAGGGAGCGCGCTTGCCGGCCTTCTTGCCGTCGGCGTCGGTGGCTTCTTCCTCGGCATCGCCTTCCTCGGCCTGGCCCTCGGCCAGCGCCACCGCTTCGGGGCGGACGCGGCGAAAATCGGGATGGTTGCCCGAGGCATACCAGGTGCAGGCGGGGCAATGCCCGCAGGCCATGCCGTCCTGCGGTGACTCGCACAGCAGGCTGGCGGCCGCGGCGCGCGCGAACTCGACCTTGCCTATGCCCGCCAGCCCGTGGATCAGCCAGGCATGGGCGAAGCGCCGCCGCTGCTCCTGGCCCAGCCAGGCGCGGGCCGCTTCTTCATGCCAGGGATAGAACCGGGGCGCGCTCATGCGCCGCTCGCCTGGGCGATGCAGGCCCGCATCTGAGCGGCCAGCTCGGCCCGCACCGCCTCGATCGGGCGGGTCGAATCGATGATGCGAAAGCGCGCCGGATCCGCTTCGGCCCGGGCATGGTAGGCCGCCCGCGTGCGCTCGAAGAAGGCATCGTCCTCGCGTTCGAAGCGGTCCAGGGTGCGGCCCCGGCCCAGCCGCTCGCGCGATACCTCGAGCGGGACGTCGAACAGCCAGGTCACGTCGGGCTGCAGGTCGCCGTGCACCCATTGTTCGAGCACCGCGATGCGCTCGGCCGAGAGCCCCCGGCCGCCGCCCTGGTAGGCATAGGTGGCGTCGGTGAAGCGATCACAGACCACCCATTGGCCCCGCGCCAGCGCCGGCTCGATCACGGTGCGCACGTGCTCGCAGCGCCCCGCGAACATCAACAGGGTCTCGGTATCGAGCCGCATGGGCTCGTTCAGCAGCAGTTCGCGCAGCTTCTCGGCCAGCGGCGTGCCGCCGGGCTCGCGGGTCTGCACCACGTCCAGGCCCGCTTCGCGCAGCTGGGCCACGAGCCACTCCAGATGCGTGCTCTTGCCCGCGCCGTCCACGCCCTCGAGCGTGATGAAGCGGCCACGGCGGGCGGCGGCGTTCATGCCGGCGCTCATGGCTGCGTCGCCTCGGTCTGGAGGGACGGCGGCGGCTGCAACCCCTGCCCCCTGAGCTGGTAGCGCGCGACGTAGCGGTTGTGGCTGTCCAGGGTCTCGGAGAAGGCGCTGGTGCCGTCTCCGCGCGAGACGAAATACAGGTACTTGTGCTTCTCGGGCTGGACCGCGGCCAGCAGCGAGGCCCGGCCCGGGTTCGAGATGGGCGTGGGCGGCAGCCCCCGGCGCGTGTAGGTGTTCCACGGTGTGTCGGCACGCAGGTCGCGGCGGCGCAGGTTGCCGTCGAAGACCTCGCCCAGGCCGTAGATGACCGTCGGATCGGTCTGCAGCGGCATGCCGACCCTGAGCCGGTTCACGAACACGCCAGCGATGCGCCGGCGGTCGGCTTCCATGCCGGTTTCCTTCTCGACGATGGAGGCCAGGATCAGGACTTCGTAGGGCGAGCCCAGCGGCAGGTCCGGATCGCGCTGCGCCCAGATGTCGGCCAGTTCGCGCTGCTGCGCGCGGTAGGCGCGGCGCAGGATGTCGAGGTCGCTGGAACCCACGGCGAACAGGTAGGTGTCGGGGAAGAACAGGCCTTCGGGGTGGCTGGTCGAGGCGCCGATCCTGGCCGTGACGGTGGCGTCGTCGAGGCCGTCCAGGGTCTGGCGCACGTCCGGATGGCGGCGCAGGGCCGCGCGTATCTGGCGGAAGTTCCAACCCTCGATGAAGCGGATTTCCCGCTGCGTGACGTCGCCGCGCGCGAGCCGGTTCAGCAGCGTCCACAGCGAATCGCCACGGGCCACCTCGTAGCCGCCGGCCTTGATGCGGCGCTCGGTGCCGGTCAGGCGGGCATAGGCGATCAGGACCTCGGGCGGCACGGCGATGCCGGCGTCGCGCACCTGCCGGGCGATGCCCCGCATGGTCGTGCCTTCATCGATGACGAAGTCCACCTTGTCGGCGGGCAGGGAAAGCGGCATGCGCAGCCACGCGACGCCGGCGCCGACGATGGCCAGCGATGCCAGCAACAGCGCGGCGAGCGACACGAGCAGCGCGCGTTTCAGGGAAAAATGTCGTTTGGGCATGGGCGCCTATAATACTTCGATCGACCTCATCGACCGTTTCAAGATGTCCGTCCAAGAGATTTTATCCGCGAGCGCGCGGCCCGATGCCGCCATCGCGCACATCGCGCCGCTGGACCATTTGACCGTGCTCGAGGCCCGGGGTGCCGACACGATCGAATTCCTCCAGGGGCAACTGACCCAAGACGTCAAGAAACTCGGCGAGGCCGACGCTCGGCTGGCCGGCTATTGCACGGCCAAGGGCCGGCTGCTTGCCAGCGCCATCGTCTGGCGCGCCCAGCCCGACCCCGCCGATCCGGTCCCGCGCGTGCTGGCCCTGGTCGATGCCAGCATCGCCCAGGCGCTGCAAAAGCGCCTGTCCATGTTCGTGCTGCGCGCCAAGGTCAGGCTTGCCGCCGCGCCGCTGCGCGTGGCCGGCGTCTGGCGCGGCCTCGATGCGGCGGCCCTGCAAACGGCCGCGGGCGGGCTGCTGCCCGCCGCGCCCTGGTCGCGTGCCGACTTGACCGACGCGACCTGGATCGCGGCGCCCTCCGCCGCCGAATCGTCGCCGCGCTGGTGGTGGATAGGAACCGACGACGCATTGCAGCGCCTGGGAACGGCGCTGGCGTCACCCGCGCAGGCTGGCCTGGTCCAGGCCTGGCGCGCCGCCGACATCGCCGCGGGCCTGCCCTGGATCACGGCGCCGACGCAGGACCTGTTCGTGCCGCAGATGGTCAACCTGGAATTGATAGGCGGGGTCAGCTTCACCAAGGGCTGCTACCCTGGCCAGGAAGTGGTCGCGCGCAGCCATTACCTGGGCAAGCTCAAGCGCCGCATGTTCGCGGGCCATGTCGCCGGCGAACAGGCGGATCCCCAGGCGCTGGCCGGCACCGACGTCTTCCAGGAAGGCGACGACCAGCCTTGCGGCCGCATCGTCAATGCGGCGCAGGACGGCGACCGGGCCGCGATCCTGTACGAAAGCTCGCTGGCCGCCGCGCAAGGCGATGCCCCCCTGCACGCCGGCTCGCCCGCCGGTCCGATCATCCAGCCGCAGGCGCTGCCCTACGCCCTGTCCGACGATACCCGCTCGGCATGAGCCCAGCGCCGGGATCCGCCATGCACAATCTCTACGTCTACTACAAACTGCCGCATGCGCGGCGCGCCGAGGCGCTGGCGCCCGCCCGCCGGGTGCTCGAGGCCGGCCGGGCCTGGAGCACCCGTGTGGCGCTCCAGGCCCGCCCCGCCGCCGACAACGGCGTGGTCACCTGGATGGAGGTCTACGAGGACGTGGCCGACATGCCCGCGCTCGAGGCCGCGCTGGCCGAGGCGGTGCAGGCCGGCGGACTGGCGCCCTTGCTGCTCGCCCCCCGCCGCAGCGAGGTCTTCGTCGACCTGCCCGCCGACCCGGCGGGATGGGAAGGCTGACGCCATGTGCCTGATGGCCTTCGCCTGGGATCCGCGCGGCCCGACTTCCTTGCTCATGGTGGCCAACCGCGACGAGTTCTACGCCCGGCCCACGGCGCCCGCCGACTGGTGGCAGGATCATCCCGACATCTGGGCCGGACGCGACCTGGCCGCGGGCGGTACCTGGATGGGGATCACGCGGCAGGGACGCTTCGCCGCGATCACGAATTATCGCGAGGGGGGCCGAAACGATCCGGCCGCGCCGTCGCGCGGCGGGCTGGTGTCCGCCTTCCTGGCCGGCGCCTCGACGCCGGCGAGCTACCTGCGCGACCTGGCCCGGCGCGCCGAGCCGTTCAACGGATTCAACCTGATCGTGGGGGAACTGTTCGGGCGGACACCGTCGCTGTGGTATCTGTCCCACCGCCGCGGCCATTCCTCCACCTTGCCCGAGGCGCTGGCGGCGGGCGTGTACGGGCTGTCGAACGCGATGCTGGACACGCCCTGGCCCAAGGTCGTACGCACGACCGCCGCGCTGGCCACGCTCAAGGCCACCGAAGCCCGCACGCCGGCCTATCTCCAGATGCTGAGCGACACGACGATCGCCGAAGACGCGCAACTGCCCAGCACCGGCATCAGCCTGGAGCGCGAGCGCGCGCTGTCGGCGGCCTTCATCATCACGCCCGACTACGGCACGCGGGCTCAGACGGTGATTCAGGCCACGCGCGACGGCCACATCGAGGCGGCCGAACGCGGCTTCGACAATGCCGAGCAGGCGCGGCTGCTGATTCCCAGCTCGCTGCGTCAGGCCGCGTTCGAGGTCTCGAACACCGCGCGCAGATAGTCCACCGAGTCGCGGTGCGCCTGCCGCGCCACGCGCAAGGCCCCGCCCATGTTGTAGAAGCTGTGGATGGCGCCCTGGTAGACCTGGATCCGCACCGGCACGCGGGCCGCCTCCAGCTTGTGCCCGTACTCCAGCCCCTCATCCACCAGCGGGTCGCACTCCGCCAATTGCAGGAAGGCGGGCGCCAGTCCGGCGAACTCCGGCGCGTCCAGCACCGCGAAGCGCCAGTCCAGGCGGTCGGCGTCGTCCCGCAGGTACAGGTTGAAGAACCACTGTATGGTCCGCTCGTCCAGCAGATAGCCGGTGGCATACGCCCGGTGCGAGGCCGTGTCCTGCCAGGCGCTGGTACCCGGGTACAGCAGCACCTGCGCCGCCAGCGGCAGCCCATCGTCCCGCGCGCGCAGCGCGGCCTGGGCCGTGAGCGTGCCGCCCGCGCTGTCTCCCATCCCCGCCACCCGGGCCGGATCGATGCCCAGCATCGCATGCCGCTCGAACGCCCACCGCCATGCGGCGTAGACGTCGTCGGCGGCGGTGGGAAAGCGGTGTTCGGGCGCCAGCCGGTAGTCCAGCGACAGCACCTTGCAGCGGGCGCCGTTGGCCAGCATGCGGCAGACCGCGTCGTAGTCCCGCACGCTGCCTACGGTGAAACCGCCGCCGTGGGCGAAGATCACCAGCGGCGCCGGATCCGGGGCCTGCATGCCCGTATACAGGCGCGCGCCTATGGTGGCTCCGCCACCTACCGGTATGGGCAGGTCGCGCAGCTCGGCCACCTCGGCCGCGGCGATCTCCAGCACCTTGCTGGCTTTTTCGTGGATGGCGCGCGCCTGCTGCGGCGTGTAGTGCCAGTAAGGCGGACGATTGGCCCGATGCACCCGCGACACGAGGTCGGCCACCTGCGGATCCAGGGGCCGGGGGTGACGCAGTTCAGCCATCGACGCCCTGGTCGCCGCGTTTCTTGATGTACTTGAAGGTCCCACTGGAACGGGCCACCAGCCCGCCGCCTTCGTCCCGCACCTCGGCCTCGCAGAAGGCCATGGTGCTGGAGCGGTGATAGCACTTGCCGTAGGCGACGAGCCGGCCGGCTTCCCCCGGGCGCACGAAGCTGGTGGTCATGTCCACCGTGGCGCTGCCGCGCAATTCAGGGTGCAGCGACCGCGCCGCCGTGGCCATGGCCGCGTCCAGCATGGTCATCAGCACGCCGCCGTGGCAGACGTGCCAGCTGTTGCAGTGCTGCGGCAGGACGTCCAGCCGGACCTCGGACTGGCCGCCCTCCGCCTTGATCAGCTGGGCGCCCAGCCAGGCCAGGAAGGGAATGGGTACGTCGGTGACGGCGGTGGGATGCGTGGTCGACATCCCCGCCCTACCTTGCCGCCGGCAGATCGTAGTCCAGGCAGGCCCGTTCGGCCCGCACCGCGCCCATGAAAGGCTTGATCGCCACGTGGCGTGGATGCGCCTGGTAGGCGTCCAGCGCCTCGCGGCTGGCGAACAGCGAGTTCAGCACGACGTCGTGCGTGGCCTCGTGGCCATCGGTGGCCAACCCCACCTCGAATTCCAGGATGCCGGGCACGCAATCGCGGCAGCTTTCCAGCAACTGCCGGACCTTCTGCATGTTGGTCTGGCGGTCGGCGCCTTCGGCTTCGTCCTTGAGTGTCCACATGACGATATGGCGGATCATGGCGGGGTCGGTCCTTTTTTATGGCTGGAACGGAAATTACCTGCGGGCGCCGCGATGGCCCAGGATGGCGACGACGATCAGGCCGCCGATCACGGTGATGTGCTCGAGCACGACCATCATTTCGTG
Source organism: Pigmentiphaga sp. YJ18 (assembly GCF_038066655.1). Lineage (NCBI taxonomy): Bacteria > Pseudomonadati > Pseudomonadota > Betaproteobacteria > Burkholderiales > Alcaligenaceae > Pigmentiphaga > Pigmentiphaga sp. YJ18. The sequence goes on from NZ_JBBUKU010000002.1 coordinate 705,397, forward strand.
GAACGCGGTCTCGCCCTCGAACTTCCAGAACGGATGCGCGAGCGGGATGGTCAGCACCGTGAACACGGCCAGGGCGCCGGCGCCCAGCCATGCGGCCCGATTGAAGATGATCAACAGCGAACCGCCCAGCTGGACGAGGATGGTCAGCACGTTGAACAGCCAGGCCGGTTCAAGCCCGAAATGGCTCATCTCGGCCATGCCACCCTGGAAATCGAACAGCTTGACCAGGCCGCTGGTCCAGAACATGAACGTCAGGAGAATGCGGCCGAACAGCAGCAGCGCGCGCGATTCAAGCAAGGATTGTATCGGTGCAGGTGTCATGATGGCGATTCCGGGAAAGGGGGATCATGCCGACGCCCGGGCGCTCTCCTCTTCCCCGCGCGGCGGCTCCAGGCGGCCTTTGCCGGCCGCCATGGCGCGCCATCATACTGGAAACATGCCGTAACGCGGTGTCCCGGCCTCAGAACAGGGTTTTGCCCACCCACCATGCGCCCGCGGCCACCAGGGCCGAAGCCGGGATGGTCAGGATCCACGCCCAGACGATGTTGCCCGCCAGGCCCCAGCGCACGGCGTTGAACTTGCGGCTGGAGCCGACGCCGACGATGGCGCCGGTAATGGTGTGGGTGGTCGAGACGGGAATGCCCAGCATGGCCGCCAGGAACAGTGTCATCGCACCGCCGGTCTCGGCGCAGAAGCCGCCCACCGGCTTGAGCTTGGTGATGCGCTGCCCCATGGTCTTGACGATGCGCCAGCCGCCGAACATCGTGCCCAGCGCGATCGCCACGTAGCAGCTGACCACCACCCAGATCGGGACATGGTCCTTGGCCCCCGGGACATTGGCCGCGATCAGCAGCAGCCAGATGATGCCGATGGTCTTCTGCGCATCGTTGCCGCCGTGTCCCAGGCTGTACAGCCCCGCCGAAACCAGTTGCAGGCGCCGGAACCAGCCGTCCACCCGCAGCGGACGCGTGCGGCGGAACAGCCAGGACACCAGCAGCATCAGCAGGCCGCCCAGCACGAAGCCCAGCACGGGCGACACCACGATGAAGGCGACGATGTAGAGGATTTCCCGGACCATCAGCACGCTGGGGCCCGAACTGGCCAGGCCCGCGCCCACGATGCCGCCGATGAGGGCATGGGAGGACGAGGACGGGATGCCGAAGAACCAGGTGATGACGTTCCACGCGATGGCGCCCACCAGCGCGCCGAAGACGACGTAGTGGTCCACCACGCTCGGGTCGATGATGCCCTTGCCGACGGTGGCCGCCACCTTCAGGTGGAAGACGAAAAGCGCGGCGAAATTAAAAAACGCGGCGAAAGCGACCGCGTGATGAGGCTTGAGCACCCCCGTGGAAACCACGGTGGCGATAGAGTTGGCTGCGTCATGGAACCCATTCATGAAATCAAAAATGAGTGCCAGAACGACCAGGAAGGCAAGCGTGGCGAAACTGATCTGAAGCGTATCCATGAAATCCTTCCGACTAGGCGTTTTCCAGGACGATGCCTTCGATCAGGTTCGCGACGTCCTCGCACTTGTCGGTGATTTCTTCCAGCAATTCGTAGATTGCCTTCATCTTGATCAACTGGCGGGTGTCGGCCTCGTCGCGGAACAGGCGGCCCATGCCTCGGCGCATGACCCGGTCCGCGTCCGACTCCAGCCGGTCGATTTCTTCGCAGATCTTCATGATGCTGGCCGTGTCGTTCAGGTTGTGCAGCAGGCTCACCACCATGTGCAGCCGGTCGCAGCACTGCACCCCGATGTCGGCCAGCGCGCGGGCGTCCGGCGTGACCGAGCGGATGTCATAAAGGGTGATGCACTGGGCCGCGTCCTCCATCAGGTCCAGGATGTCGTCCATGGTCGTGATGAGGTTGTGGATCTGGTCCCGGTCCAGCGGCGTGATGAAGGTCTTGTGCAGCAGATCCACCGTGTCGTGGGTGACCTTGTCGGCCTTCTTCTCCAGCGTCTCGATGTTCTTGACCCGTTCCTCGGCCTGGCCCAGGTCGGCCATCAGTGCCGCCAGTTCCCGGCTGCCCTGGCGCGACAGATCGGCATGCGCCGTGAACAGATCGAAAAAGCGGCCCTCTTTGGGCATCAAGCGTCCAAACATCACGTCCTCGCAGTACGCCACGTGACAGTTACATGACGTGTTAAAAAACCGCGAGAGTGTAGCACCCCCCTACGCGCTTCGCGCGCCCCCCAGGGGGCGATGCGGGTGGACCGGCGAAGCCGGATCCACCGCATCCCGACTCTAGCGCCGTTATCTGGAGTCGTTGCACCGTTGCTGTCGCTGGCTGCCATCGGTAGCACCAGCGCAGTAAACCAAGATGTTTTCCCCAGACCCAGGAAACCGCGGATCTGGCTTTGCCAGTCCGCCGGTTTCGCCCCCTGGGGGGCGCGCGTCAGCGCGTACGGGGGGGCTCTAACTAATAGTCAGAATCGACGAACGCGTTGCCCGAGAAATTCTGGAACTTCGTGTACATGCCTTGCCAGGTCAAGCGAACGGTACCAATCGGGCCGTTACGCTGCTTACCGATGATGATCTCGGCCGTGCCCTTGTCGGGGGTGTCGGGGTTGTAAACCTCGTCGCGGTACAGGAAGATGATCACGTCCGCGTCCTGTTCGATGGCGCCGGATTCCCGCAGGTCGCTCATCACCGGGCGCTTGTTGGGGCGCTGTTCCAGGCCGCGGTTGAGCTGGGAAAGCGCGATCAGGGGGCAGTTCAGTTCCTTGGCCAGGCCCTTCATCGAGCGGCTGATTTCCGACAGCTCGGACGCCCGGTTCTCGCTGCCGCCGCCGCCATTGCCCGACATCAGCTGCAGGTAGTCGATGATGATCAGGCCCAGCTGGCCGCACTGGCGGGCCAGGCGGCGGGCGCGCGAACGCAGTTCCATGGGGCTGAGCGCGGGCGTCTCGTCGATGTAGAGCTGGGTGTCCTGCATCTTCTGGATGGCGTGCGTCAGCTTGGGCCAGTCCTCGTCCAGCAGCTTGCCCGTGCGCAGGCGCTGCTGGTCCAGGCGGCCGACCGAGCCCAGCACGCGCATGGCCAGCTGCGAGGCGCCCATTTCCATGGAAAATATCGCCACCGGCAGGCCCTCTTCCACCGCCACGTGCTCGCCGATGTTGACCGAGAAGGCGGTCTTGCCCATGGAGGGGCGGCCAGCCACCACGACCATGTCGCCCGGCTGCAGCCCCGAGGTCATCTTGTCGAGGTCGGAGAACCCCGTGGGCACGCCCGTGACGTCCGAGGTGCTGTCGCGGTGGTAGAGCTCGTCGATGCGCTCGACCACCTGGGTCAGCAGCGGCTGCAGCGACAGGAAGCCGGCGCTGCCGCGCGCGCCCTCTTCCGCGATCTTGAAGATCTTCGATTCCGCCTCGTCCAGCAGCTGCCGCGTGTCCTTGCCCTGGGGGCTGAAGGCGGCGGCCGAGATCTCGTCGGACACGGTGACCAGCCGGCGCAGCACCGCGCGGTCGCGCACGATTTCCGCATAGCGCCGGATGTTGGCGGCCGACGGCGTGTTCTGCGCCAGCGAGTTCAGGTAGGCCAGCCCGCCCGCCTCTTCCGCCTTGCCCGCGGTCTGGAGCGACTCGTGCGTCGTCACGACGTCGGCGGGACGCGCCAGCCCGATCAGCTTGGCCATCTGCTGCCAGATCAGCCTGTGGTCGTAGCGGTAGAAATCGTCTTCCTTGATGAGGTCCGCGACGCGGTCCCAGGCGGCGTTGTCCAGCAAGAGGCCGCCCAGCACCGATTGCTCCGCCTCCACCGAGTGAGGCGGGACGCGCAGGGACTCGAGTTGGGGATCGGCGGGCGAATTCATAGAAGCGGTAAACCTGGTGTTCGAGCATGGACGGCGGGAATGCCGGCCCACGACAGTTTAGCCCGGCTGGACGCAAGAGGAAGCGGTGCGTGCGAGCCAGGGTCGACCCTGAAAAAAGAACCCCCCATTCCGCGAAGAAATGGAGGGTTCCTGTGCCGGGCCCTTCGAGGAAGGGAGCCCCGGCGGTGGACGTCCGGCCGGCTCGGCGACGAGCGGCCGGAAAGGCGTCAGGCGGTTTCGCCGACCACGACCACCGTGATGTTGGCCACGACGTCGGTGTGCAGGCCGACTTCCAGCGGGAATTCGCCGATGGTCTTGAGCGGGCCGTTGGGCAGGCGAACCATGCCCTTCTCGACCGACTCGAAGCCCGCCTGCTTCAGCGCGGAGGCAACGTCGAAGTTCGTGACCGAACCGAACAGACGGCCGTCCACACCCGCCTTCTGGCTGACGGACACCGAGTAGCCTTCCAGGCGCTGGGCCACGGCTTGCGCGGCGGCCAGCTTGTCGGCCTGGATCTTCTCGAGTTCGGCGCGGCGCGCTTCGAACTCTTTCAGCGCGGCGTCGGTGGCGCGCTTGGCCATTTTCTGGGGAATCAGGAAGTTACGGGCATAGCCGTTCTTCACGCGGACGACGTCACCCAGGTTGCCGAGGTTGACGACTTTTTCGAGCAAGATGATTTGCATGATGGTCTCTCCCGGCAATCAATTGTGGTTGTCGGTGTAGGCCAAGAGCGCCAGGAAGCGGGCGCGCTTGATAGCCGTGTCGAGCTGGCGCTGGTAGTGCGCCTTGGTGCCGGTCAGGCGGGCAGGAATGATCTTGCCGTTTTCCTGGATGAAGTCACGGAGGACTTCGATGTCCTTGTAATCGATCTGGTCGACGCCGGCTGCCGTGAAGCGGCAGAACTTGCGGCGCTTGAACAGCGGATTCTGTTGACCAAACTTCTTCTTTTCCTTGCGTTTGCCGAATGCGGCCATGATGTACCTCTTGGGTATTCAATCCGTTTCACACCTGGGGCTGCCCTGCCGGCCCGCCTTCGTCGCCCTCTCGGGCGATGGCGGCCTGCTGGATGTGCAGCCTCAGTCTGCTTGAACCTTTCCGGGTCGGTGCCAGGAACCCTTCGATCCGTATCGACCGGCCCAGCGCTTCGCGCTCGAGCCTGCCGGCCAGATCGCCGACGACGACTGCGTTGACGAGCATTTCGACCCGGCGGGGCCTCCCGCCTTCGATCAACTCGGATTCATGGGCAAGCGCCAGTTCCAGCACCGGAATTCCGGCCGGGGTATACCTGAGCGGCTTGCACTCGACCACCTGGGCGGTCAGATGAACCTTGTTCAACGCCGTGTCGTCCTGGGCATCGACCTCATGCCAGTCCAGCCGGGGCTCAGGCCTCGGCGGGGGTGGCTTCGGTGGACACCTTGCGGGCCTCCTCGCGCTCGACGATCTTCATCATCGGCGACGGGGCGGTCTCGGCCTTCTTCATCTTGACGACGAGATGGCGCAGCACGGCATCGTTGTAGCGGAAAGCGTGTTCGAGTTCGTCCAGCGTGGGTTGGCCGCACTCGATGTTCATGCACACGTAGTGAGCCTTGACGAGCTTCTGGATCGGGTACGCCAGCTGGCGGCGGCCCCAGTCTTCCAGACGGTGTATCGTGCCGCCCTGGCTGGTGATCAGCGACTTGTAACGGTCGACCATGGCCGGAACCTGCTCGCTCTGGTCCGGGTGAACGATGAAAACTACTTCATAGTGACGCATCGAAGCTCCTTGTGGATGGTCCCGCGGGCGTCCGGATGGGCCCGCTGTAGGCGCAAGTCCGCTCAAGCGTCTAGAGTCGGACAAGGGATCAATCTGGCGAAAAAATAGCTTCCGCCAAAAATCAAGCCCTCTATTATCGCTGGCGCAGGGGCAAAAAGCAACCCAACGGCCCCCAAGCGGCCATCCGGCGTGGTTTTCGGGCCCGTTTCCGGGCACGGACGCACCGCGCCGGCCCATCCGGGACCGTTTCTGGTGCTGCTTCGGAAAAACTGAACCGTCACGCCGTTTTAATTATTTTCGCGTACCAGGCGTCTTCCGTAGAGTGGCCTCCATATCCCCGCAACCACCTGCAAGCGATATGGAAAAGAAAGCCGTCCTGACCCACCCCTATTCCGCCTACGAAAGGGACCACGCCGCGGCCGAGAACGCCGAACTCACGCACGTGGAAAAGGGTTCGCCCATGGGCGAATACCTGCGCCGCTTCTGGCAACCCGTGGCCTTGTCGCAGGAACTGGGCGAACTGCCCGTCGCCGTGCGCATGTTCGGCGAAGAGCTGGTGCTGTTCCGCACCCGCGGCGGCGAGCCCGGCCTGTTGGAAAAGCACTGCAGCCATCGCGGCACGTCGCTGGAGTTCGGCGTGTGCGAGGACCAGGGACTGCGCTGCTGTTACCACGGCTGGCTGTTCGGCGTGGACGGCCGCATCCTGGAGACCCCGGGAGACCCGCCCGATTCGCGGCTGCGCTTCAACATCTGCCACGGCGCCTATCCGCTCAAGGAATACCGCGGCATCATCTTCGGCTACTTCGGCCCGCCGGACCGGCTGCCCGAGTTCCCGCTGTACGACACCTACGACATAGCCGGCGACCGGCTGGTGCCCTACTGCATCACCTATCCGTGCAACTGGCTGCAGGTGCACGAAAACGTGATGGACCCGGCCCACGCGGTGTTCCTGCACACGCGCATCAGCTTCACGCAGTTCTCGGACGCCTGGGGCGAGCTGCCCGAAATGGACTTCGTCCCCACGCCCGCCGGCATGGTCTACGTGACCTCGCGCCGCTGGAACGACAAGGTCTGGGTGCGCTCGAACGACATCATTCTTCCCAACCTGGCGCAGGTCGGCCACATCTGGGAAGACGGTCTGGAGCCCAAGGAATTCGCCCGCGTGGCCATTACGCGCTGGACCACGCCCATCGACAACCACACCTGCCGCATCATCGGCTGGCGGCACTTCCACCCGGACGCCGACCCGCGCGGCATCGCCGACGAAAGCCTGTGCGGCGTCGAAAGCGTGGACTTCTTCGGCCAGAACGGCGAGCGCGCCTATGAGGACCGCCAGCGCATGCCGGGCGACTACGACGCCCAGATCTCGCAGCGCTCCATCGCCGTCCACGGACTGGAGAACCTGACGCGCTGCGACCGCGGCGTCGCGATGCTGCGGCAACTGCTGCGGCGCGAGGCGCGCAAGGCCGCCGAGGGCCAGGCGCTCGCGGTCTCGCCCCTGCGGGCCAACGGCGCCATCCCGACCTACGCCCATGACACCGTGGTCACGGTGCCGCCGGTGCAGGACGGCGACGACCGCGCCTGCGTGCGCGACATCGGCAAGGCCGTGACCGACATCATCGTCAAGGGCGAGCACCACGAGGCGCTCGACCGTGCGGAGCAGATCCGCCACCGCATCCGGGAGTTCGCCGCGCGCCAGGCGGCGACCACCGAGTGATTCCGTCTTTCCCCCACTCCTACAGGATCGAAAGCATGCAATCCCCCATCCATCCCGGCAAGGTCGCATGGACCGGAGACAACCCTGGCATCTATCTGAAGGAAACCGACGACGGCCCCTGGACCGGCCTGGCCACCTACTTCCGCATCAACTACTCGCCCTTCGGGCTGGGCCGCGGCGTGCTGCTGCTCGAGCAGCCCGACGAGGCCGCCACCCTGCCCCGTGCCTGCAACGTCTGCATCACCGACAACGAACCGCTGGCCCGCTACCTGATGGCCGGCTTCTTCTCGAAGTTCGCCTCGTTCCGGGTGTCGGCGGGCACGCAGGCCGTGAGCTACCTGCCGCTGCTGGAAGCCCGCTCCGCCGGCGACACCCGGTCGCGCTACCAGGAGATCCTGCGCTCGGCGGAACTGGAAGTGGTCATGACCTGGGACGGTCTGACCGAGCCCTATGCCGTGGACATGCCGCCCGAAAAAGGGCCGACGCAGCGGCATGAGATGTACAGCCTGTTCATCGACGCGGCCAGCGCCGGCATCACCGTGAACGGACGGCCCCTGCGCGGCCGTGTCACCACCCGCAATTTCGATGGCGGCAAGAAGAGCTCGGCGTTCCTGGCCTTCTCGGAATCGTGGATGGAAATGCCGGCGGGCGATGCCGCCAGGGGGACGCCGTAATGACCGAATTCCTGCAATACCTCGTCTCGGGACTGGTGGTGGGCTGCATCTACGGCCTCATCGCCATCGGCTTCACCGCCGTCTACAACGTCACCAACATCGTCAACTTCGCCCAGGGCGAGTCGGCGATGCTGGCGGCGCTCGGCACCTCGACGCTGCTGGCCGCCGGCGTGCCGCTGCTGGCCGCCGCGGCATGCTGCGTGCTGCTGGTGGGCCTGCTGGGCATGGCCATCGAGCGCTACGCGCTGCGGCCGGTCGGCGGCGACGCGCTGCGCGGCATCATCCTCACGATAGGCGTCAGCGTGGTATTGCAGGGTTCGGCCGTCGTGGCCTGGGGCACGGACGCGCATGCGCTGCCGGCGTTCTCGGGCTCGGCCTCGGTCCACCTGGGCGGGGTGTCCGTGCCGCCCCAGGTGTTCTGGGTGCTGGGCACCAGCGTGGTCCTGATGGCCCTGCTCTATCTGTTCCTGACCCGCACCTACCTCGGGCGCACCTTCCGCGCCTGTGCGATGAATCCGCAGGCCGCCTCGCTGATGGGCATTCCCTCCGGAGCCATGCGGGCCCTGGGCTTTTTCCTGTCGGGCACCGTGGGCGCGATCGCCGGCATCATCATCGCCCCCATCGCGCTCATGCAGTACGACAGCGGCGCGGCCCTGGGCATCAAGGGCTTCGTCGCCTGCATCATCGGCGGTTTCGGCAATCCGGTGGGCGCTGCCGTGGGCGGCATCTTCCTCGGCCTGCTGGAGGCCTTCTCGGCCGGCTATCTCAGCTCCGGCTTCAAGAACGCCATCGCCTTCGTGCTCCTGCTGTTGTTCCTCGTGGCCCGCCCTGGCGGCCTGTTCGGCGAATTCGACATGGTGAAGCGATGAAAAGCCTGCCTCCGCTCGCGCTGACCGGCCTGCTGGCCCTGGTCTTCCTGTTCGGCAACAACTACGTGCTGAACCTGTTCGTGGTGTGCGCGCTGTTCGCCCTGCCCGCCGTCGGCCTGGCGCTGCTGGTCGGGCACTGCGGGCAGGTGTCGCTGGGCCACGCGGCCTTCGTCGGCATCGGCGCCTACGCCGCCGCCATCGCCTCCGAACGTCTGGGGCTCGACCCCTGGCTGGCGGTGGCGGCCGCGACCGCGTTGTCCGCCGTCTCGGCCTGGGCCGTGGGCCGATTGGTGTTTCGCCTTCGGGGACACCACCTGGCCATGGCGACCCTGGCGCTGGGCATGATCGTGCATACCGTGCTGGCCGAATGGAAGCCCGTCACCGGCGGCCCGGACGGCATCTCCGTCGGCACGACCCTGCATATCGGCGGCATCGAGCTTGCTTCCGACCAGGCTTTCTTCATCGTGGGCTGGATCGCCGCCGGCGCCGCGCTGATCCTGGCCGACAACCTGATCCGCTCGCCCTTCGGACTGGCGCTGCGCGTGGTCGGCGAGAACGAGCGCGTGGCCGGTTCGATCGGCATCGCCCCGGACCGCGTCAAGCGCGCGGTGATGGCCGCCAGCGGGGCGCTGGCCGGACTGTCCGGCGCGCTCTACACGTTCTGGATGGGCTACATCAGCCCGGATCCGTTCAACGTCGCGTATTCGATCAAGCTGCTGCTGATCGTCGCGCTGAGCGGCTTCACCGGCACCTGGCGCGTGCTGGGCGGCGTGTTCTTCGTCGTGCTGGTCAGCGAAGGCCTGAAGTCCTTCGGCAGCCTGGACGTCGTGATCTACGGCCTGCTCCTGATCGCCACCATGCTGTACCCGCGCTGCAAGGCGGGCGAGGCGGTGCGCGCCTTCCTGCGCCGCCGCGCCGCGGACAAGCGCAAGGTTTCCTCCATCATCGAGGCCAAGGCATGACCCAGACCCCTTCCCCCCTGCTGGAAGTCGAGGACGTCGCCATCCGTTTCGGCGGCCTGCAGGCCCTGGACGCCGTATCGTTCGATGTGCGTCGCGGCGAGATCCTGGCCCTGATCGGCCCCAACGGCGCCGGCAAGTCCACCCTGCTGAACGTCATCTCCGGAACCTTGCGGCCCGATCGCGGACGCGTGCGCTTCAAGGGCGAGGACGTAACCGGCCTGCCCGACCATGAGATCAACGCCCGTGGCCTGGCCCGCACCTTCCAGGCGGCCGAGATCCTGACCGGCCTGACCGTGCGCGAGAACGTCATGGCCGCCGGCGTGCGCGGCGCGCGCAGCGGCTTTGGCGCGGGCCTGGCCGGCCTGGGCTGGAAGACCGGCGGCGCGGCCGACCTGCCCCGCCTGGCCGCCCGCCACCTGGAAGCGGTGGGACTGGCCTCGATGGCCGACGCCTCGGCCTCGCAACTGACCGCCGGACAGCAGCGCCTGCTGGCGGTGGCGCGGGCCCTGGCCTCGGGCGCCGAGCTGCTGTACCTGGACGAACCCGGCGCCGGGCTCAACGGCACCGAAAAGGACATGCTGGCCAAGGCCATCCTGAACATACGCGGGCGCGGCATCACGGTGGTGTTCGTCGAACACGACCTGGCCTTCGTCGGCAAGCTGGCCGAGCGCATCGTCGTGCTGCACCACGGGCGCGTGCTGGCCCGCGGCGAAGCGGCCGAGGTCCGGGCCGACCCGCGCGTGGTGGCGGCCTACCTGGGCAATACCGAGATCCCCGCAGGGCTGCGCAGCGCCGCGCCGTCCGGACAGGCGCGCACCGCTCTCGCGCTGGAAAAGCTGTCGGTGCGCTACGGCGCGCTGGAGGCGCTGGTCGACGTCAGCCTGCACGTGCGCGAAGGCGAGATCGTGTCGCTGATCGGCGCCAACGGCGCCGGCAAGTCCACGCTGCTCAAGGCCATCGTGGGCCAGGTGCGGCCGCACGCGGGCCGGCTGATGTTCGAACAGCGCGACCTGTCGCGCGTCGCGCCCGAGCTGCGCGCGGGCCTGGGCATCGCGCTGGCGCCCGAGGGGCGGTCTTTGTTTCCCAGCCTGAGCGTGGAGGAGAACCTGATGATGGGCTTCTATCCGCGCGTGCGGCGCGCGGGCGTGCTGCAGTTGCTGGCGCCGCGCCGCGAGACGGCCGAGGCGATGCGCAGGACCATGGAGGAAGTCACCGCCCTGTTCCCGCGCCTGGCCGAGCGCCTGCGCCAGCCAGCCGGCACGCTGTCCGGCGGCGAGGGGCAGATGCTGGCCATCGGCCGCGCATTGATGAGCGGCCCGCGCCTGCTGATGCTGGACGAACCTTCGTTCGGGCTCGCGCCGCAGGTTGCGCGCGAGATCCTGGAGTCGCTGCCCCGCCTGACCGAACGCGGCCTGTCCATCCTGCTGATCGAACAGAATGCCCGCGCGGCCTTGCAGGTCTCGGATCGCGGCTATGTGCTGGTCAACGGCCGCCTGGCCGCCGAGGACAGCAGCGCGAACCTGCTGCGCCGCGACGACATCGGCGACGCCTACCTGGGCTGGAACGGCGAGGAACGGAGGCTGAGCGCATGAACGCGAAGCCTGCCAACCAGGCCGACGCCGCGGCCTTCGCCGCGATGATGGCCGTGCGTCCCGTGCTGACGGGGCTGCTGCCCGCGGCCTCCGTCTTCGACTATCCGGAACGCACGCTGCTGCATGCGGGACCGCCTTTCGCCGATATGCGCGAGGTGCCCGAGCCGGTGCTCAATTCCGCCGTGAACGCCGCCCTGTTCGAGGGGTGGGCCCAGGACCGGGCCGGCGCGCTGTACGCGTTGCGCGGTGGCCAGATCGCGCTGCGGCCGGCGCAGGATTTCCACTGCGTCGTGCCCCTGGCCGGCATGCTGTCGCCCAGCCAGATGGTGCAGGTGGTCGACGACCAGGCCAGCGGCCGCCGCTGCTTCGCCCCCCTGAATGGCGGCAATGCGTGGCCCATGCGCCTGGGACTGCCGCGGCCCGAGGTCGTGCAGCACCTGCGCTGGCTCAACGGCGCGTTCGCGGACAAGGTGCGCGCCGGCTGCGAGTCCGGCCTGGACCTGCTGGCGATCGCCGATCTCGCGCTGTCGCGCGGGGACGACTGCCACGGCCGCACCGCCGCCGGCACGGCCATCCTGGCCGAGCGGCTGCGTGCGGCCTCGCTTGCCGGCGAGGCCGAGCAGGCCTGGCGCTACCTGGACGAGTCGCCCGGCTTTTTCCTGAACCTGTGGATGGCCGCCGCCAAGCTCATCCTGTCGGCGGCCGAGGGCGTTGCCGGGGCCAGCCTGGTCACCGCCATGGGCGGCAACGGCGTGCGGGTCGGCATCCAGGTCGCGGGACGGCCGGGCACGTGGATCACCCAGCCCGCCCTGCCGCCACGAGGAACGCTGGCGCCCGGCCACAGCGCCGGCGACGCCCTGCCCGCCATCGGCGACAGCGCCGTGGTCGAGGCGCTGGGCCTGGGAGGAATGGCCATCTCCTACTCACCCGAACAGCAGCGCGCGCTGGCGGCGTTCATGCCCGAGCCTTCCGACGTGCTGGCCGCCTCGCTGCTGATGGGCCCGCACCCCGCCATGAATCTGACCGCCCCGCGCATGGGGCTGTCCGCCCGCAAAGTGGCCGATACCGGCAAGACCCCGGTGGTCGCCCTGGGCATACTCGACGTCCGGGGCCTACACGGACGTCTCGGAGGAGGCATCTGGCAAGCCGCGCCGGATCCCTTCCTCCAGGCGCTGTCGCACATCCAACCCAGCAACCCCCAAGGGGAGTCCCTATGAAGCTCTGGAAATACGCAGTCGTCGCCCTTGCCGCCCTGTCCGCTCTTCCCGCCGCCGCCCAGGAACTCAAGATAGGCGCATTGCTGGAAACCTCGGGCGCCGTCGCCTCGCTGGGGCAGCCCACGCTGGAGGGCGCGCAACTGGCGGTCGAACAACTGAACGCGCGCGGCGGCATCGGCGGCCGCAAGGTGTCGCTGGTCAACCTGAACAGTGAAAGCGACAACACCAAGACCGTCTCCGGCGCGCGCCGGCTGCTGTCGCAGGAAAAAGTCTCGGCCGTGATCGGCCCCAGCAGCTCGGGGTCGAACTTCGCTGTGGCCGACGTGTTCGAACGGGCCCGCGTCCCGATGATCGCCAACGGCGCCAGCCGCGGCATCGTGCTGCCGCCCGAGAAGCGCCGCTACGTCTTCATCGCCCCGCTGACCGACCAGATCGTGCAGACGGTCATGCTGCAGGACATGCAGGGGCGCGGCATCAAGCGCGTGGCCATGCTGAACTCGGACGTGGCCTTCGGCACCAACGGCCGCGACACGCTGGCCGCGCTGGCGGGCCAGTACGGCATCGAGGTGGTCGCCAGCGAGACCTTCGGCAACGCCGATACCGACATGACGCCGCAACTGGCCAAGCTGCGCGGCACCACGGCGCAGGCCATCGTGCTGTGGGCCACGGGGCCGGGCCTGGCCATTGCCACCCGCAACCATCGCGCGCTGGGCATCGACACGCCGCTGTACGTCACGCACGCGGCCAATGACTTCAATTACCTGCGGCTGGCCGGCGATGCCGCCAACGGCATCCTGCTGCCGTCCTCCAAGCTGTACGTGGCGGCCTCGCTGTCCGACGCCGATCCGCAGAAGAAGGTGTTGCAGGACTTCCTGGCCGCCTACCAGCAGAAATACGGCAAGCCGCCGTCGACCTTCGCCGCCAACGGTTTCGATTCGGCCAACCTGCTGCTGCACGCGATGCGGACGGCCGGCGGCAACGCCACGGCGATCCGCGACGAGCTGGAGAAGGACACGCGCTACGTCGGCGTCACCGCCGTCTATGCCTACGGGCCCACGGACCACTTCGGCGCGCAGCCCGACAGCGTACGCATGCTGACGGTGAAGAGCGGCGCATTCCAGTTGGCTTCGGCGCCCTGACGGTCATTGCGCCTGGATGAGCAGGTCGTCCACCAGGACGGAGATCTGCTCGACGATGGCCGCCGCGACGCGGGGATAGTGATAGCGGTAGGAATACGCCACCACGATATTGGGTTGACGCACATGCGACTCGAACGCGCGCGACACGATGCTGCCCACGCCGGGCAGCACGTAGGGCGGACAGAAGTTGAGCAGCGAGAAGCCATGCCCCGCGGCCACCATGCCCAGCAGCATGCCGATGGACGACACGGCCTGGGCGATGCGGGGCATGACGCCATTGGAGCTGAACGCGGTCAGCATGTATTCGCGGGTACGCGGCAGGTCCAGCAACACCAGCGGCTCGGTGTTCAGGTCCGCCGTGGTCAGCGAACCCTTGGCGGCCAACCGGTGATCGGACGGCAGCACCACCTGCAGCGGCGCGGGGCGCAGCGTGACCACCTGCACGCCCGAAGGGATCTCGAAGTCGTAGAGCACGGCCAGATCCAGCGAACCCGTGCGCAGCCCTTCGAGCAGGTATTCGTGGTGGCCTTCGTTCCAGGTCAGGCGGGCGCCGGGCAGTTGTTCGCGCACGTGGCGCAGCAGCGGCGGCACCACGAAAGGCGCGAAGGTCGTCAGGCAGCCCACGCGCACCTGGCCGCGCAGGTCGCCGCGTTCGAGCACGCTGTCGCTGCCCAGGCCCCAGGCATCCTGCAGGATGCGGCGGCACTGGACCGCGAAGGCGCTGCCGTACTCGGTCAGGATCAGGCCGCGGGCATGGCGCCGCCGAAACAACTGCGTGCCCAGCGTGGCTTCGAGGTGCGCGATCGCGGCCGATACCGCGGGCGCCGAGACATGCAAGGCCTGCGCCGCCTGCTGCACGGACTGATGCTGCGCGGCGGCCAGGAAATAGGACAGTTGCCTGAGCGAGAAATCGGGCGCCCGCAGCGCGCCTTCGAGCTGGGGGTCAGGCGACCCGTGGACATTCTGGAGCACGGTTGATCCTGATGGTGGCCGCGGACTGGGTGACGCGCGCCGGCGGACAGACGAGTCGATTCAAGGTACAGAGGAAAGCCATCGATGACAACCGGGATTCCCCCCTCTTCCCCCGGCGCGGGACGCCTCCTGATCGAGGTGCGGCGCGTAGCGCCGGACCTGGCTTCGGCGCTGGCACCCGGCGTCCCGGTCGTGGGTCGCGTCCTGCGCGAGGCGCCGGGCGGCCCGGCCGCCGGCACCCGCGTGGCCGCGATGGCGCCCGGCACCAGCGTCCCGGGGATGACCGTCGCCGTCGAGGGCGCGCTGTCCGTTCCAGCCGCGCTGGACGATGGTGCCGCCCTGCTGCTGCCCGCGCTGTGGCCGGTGGTCTGGTGGACGCTGGCCGACCGTCGCCTGGCCGGCCCCGGCGAGGCGGTGCTGGTACACGAGGCCGATACGCCCTGGGGCCTGCTGATGACGGCGCTGTCCCGCGAACTGGGCGCCCAGCCGCTCGCGGCAACGGCCACGCGCGACGGCATGCGGCGGGCGATGCGGGCCGGCGCGCACGACGGCGCGCTGTACACGACGGACTGGCCGGTGCTGCTGCGCGAACATGGCGGCGCCGACGTCGTGCTCGATCCCTCCCATGGACAGCACCTGCCGGCGTCGCTGGGCTGCGCCCGGCATGGCGCGCGGCTGGCGGCGCTGGGCATCGCCGCGCCAGGCCAGGACATCTCGATTCCGCTGTCGGCGCTGCGCCGGCGCGGCGCGAGCCTGCACGCCATCCGGTGGGACCCTGTCCGCCACCGGACCCACGCCGCGCGCGCGGCACGCGAATTGCCCGCCCTGGTCGAGCGCGTGCGTGATGCGCTCAATGCTTCTCTCAACCTTCTCTCCATGCCATGAACGACGACACTCATTCCCTCCCACCGCTCGCCGTCGAACTGCGCGCCGCCCTCGACGGACACCGGCACGCCGCCCTGGACGCCGTCGAGCAATGCCTGGCGCGCATCGAGGCCGACGAACCCGCGATACGGGCCTGGCGCGCGATCGACCCCGGCCATGCGCGCACGCAGGCGCGCCGCATCGACGGCCGGGGCGCGGCCGGTCCGCTGGCGGGCATCCCGCTGGCGGTGAAGGACATTTTCCTGACGCAGGATTTCCCCACCCGCTGCGGCTCTCCCATCTACGAGGATGGACTGGCCGGCGCCGACGCCGCCTGCGTGGCGGCCGCGCGTGCCGCCGGCGCGGTGGTGATGGGCAAGACCGTCACCACCGAGTTCGCCTATTTCAACCCCGGTCCGACCGCCAATCCGTGCAACCCGCTGCATACGCCGGGCGGCTCCTCCAGCGGCTCCGCGGCCGCGGTGGCCAGCGGCATGGTGCCGCTGGCGTTCGGTTCGCAGACCGCCGGCTCGCTGATCCGGCCTGCCTCCTACTGCGGCGTGTTCGGACTGAAAGCCACGCATGGATGCCATGACCTGGCCGGCGCGAAGGGACTTTCGCCGTCGCTCGACACCTTGGGGTGGCTGGCGCGCGGCGCCGACGACCTGGAACTGATGCGCAGCGCCCTGTCGGGCGAGGCCTATCGCGCCCTGCCCCCGCACCGCCAGCCCGGACAGCTTCGCCTGGGCGTGTGCCGCACCTGGGAATGGCCGGCCATCGATCCGGCGGGCGCCCGGGCCTTTGAAGACGCGGAGCGGCGCTGCCGGGAAGCCGGCGTCCTGGTGCGTCGCCTGGAACTGCCGCAGGCATGGCGGCCGCTCGCGCAGGCCCAGAAGACCGTCATGGCCTTCGAGACCGCGCGCAGCCTGTCCGTGGAGTGGCAAGACCACCGGCACCAACTGAGCGCGGCCCTGCGCGGCTTGATCGAAGAAGGCCTGGCCTGTTCCCGGGCCGACTATGCCGCCGCCCAGCGACTGGCGCAGGCGGCCCGGCAGGAGCTGGCCAGCCTGATGGACGGCATCGACGCCCTGCTGGTCCCCAGCGCGCCGGGCGCGGCCCCGCTGGGCCTGCACGCGACCGGCGATCCGGTTTTCTGCCGAGTCTGGACGCTGCTCGGCCCGCCCTGCGTGAATGTACCGGGCCTGCGCGCCCCGGACGGCCTGCCCATCGGCATGCAGCTCGTCGGCCACGGCGGGCGGGACCGCGACCTGCTCGCGCTCGCCGCGTCCCTCCATTCGATCCTGTCACGGGAAGGATTGCAGTCATGAAGCTCTTGATACAAGAGGTGCGGACGCTTACGTCCGAGATCCGGCGGTTCGTCCTGGCCCTGCCCGATGCGGGGCCGCTGCCCCGGTACGCGCCGGGCGCGCACATCCGGGTGCAGGTCGCGCTGCCCGACGGCCGCATCGACCTGCGGGAATACTCCCTGCTGGGTGACGGCAGCGACGAGCGCCGCTACGAGATCGCCGTGCTGCGATGCGCCGACGGCCGCGGCGGCTCGGCCTGGATGCATGCGCGCCAGGTCGGCGACATCCTGGACGTGCTGCCGCCCGCGAATCACTTCGCGCTGGCCGGCGAGGCGCGGGAACACCTGCTCATCGCGGGCGGCATAGGCATCACGCCCATTCTTTCCATGGCACGCGGCCTGCGGCGGTCGGGGGCAGCCTTCGAGCTGCACTACGCGGCCCGCACCGCGGGCCACATGGCCTTGCGCGAGGAAGCGCGGGCGACGGGCGCGTCCGTCCATCTGTACTACGACGACGCCGAACCGCTGCGCGACGCGCTGCCGGGGCTGCTGGCGCAGCACCGGCCCGGGCGGCACCTGTATGTCTGCGGTCCCCGGGCGCTGATCGCCGGCGTGGTCTCGGGCGCGGCCGCCTCCGGCTGGCCGGCCTCGCATGTGCACTACGAACTCTTCGCCGGCGCCCTGTCGCTGGGCGACGACCAGCCCTTCGACCTCGTGGCCCGCGCCTCCGGGACCACGGTGCGGGTCGAGGCCGGCCAGACCATGCTGGACGCGCTGCTGGCGGCGGGCATCGAGCCGCTGTACGACTGCCGGCGCGGGGAATGCGGCATGTGCGTGACGAGCGTGGCCGAAGGCGAGCCCGACCATCGCGACCACTATCTGTCGGCGCGCGAACGGGCCGCGGGCGATGTGGTGTGCGTATGCGTCTCGCGCGCGCGCACGCCCGTGCTGGTCCTGGACCTCTGATCCGCTGCCCGGCGCGTCAGTAGGTATCGAACGCGGCCTGGGTGTCGTCCATGCCGGCGCCCAGCGCCAGCATCAGCAGCACGCGCGCTTTCCACGGCGACAGCGTGCCGGCGCCCGGCAGGCCGCCCGAGGCCGCGACGCAGCCGCTGCCCGTGCGGGTCGCGCGAACCACGGCCACGCCGTCCCGCTCCAAGTCGTCCAGCGCCTCCTGGGCGTCGGCGCTGGCCGAGCCGTTGCCGGTGCCGGCCCAGACCAGGCCGCGCGCGCCGGTGGCTGCCACGGCCCGGATCAGCGCGGCCGAACCGCCGGCATAGCCGGCCAGCACTTCGACCGGCGGCAGCGGCGTGGCGGCCGTGAACGGCGTGGCGTGGGTGTGCGCACGCTCGGGCCGCCCCATCCACGCAACCCGGCCGTCCTGGACCCAGCCCAGGGCGCCCGCGTTGGGCGACGTGAAGGCATCGGGCCGGTTGGCATTGGTCTTGGCCGCGTCGCGCGCGCCCAGGACCTGGTGATTCAGCACCACCAGCACGCCGCGTCCGGCGGCTTGCGGATGCGCCGCCACCGTGACCGCGTCCAGCAGGTTCAGCGGACCGTCGGAAGACAGCGCGGTGGCAGGCCGCATCGCGCCCACCAGCACCACCGGCCTGTCGGTCTTGAGCACCAGGTGCAGGTAGTAGGCGGTTTCCTCGAGCGTGTCCGTGCCATGGGTGACGACCACCCCGTCCAGGCCCTCGTCCAGCAGGGATTGCACCCGCGCGGCCAGCGCCTGCCAGAAGGCGGGCGTGGCGTTCTTGCTGTCGATGGCCGCGAACTGCTCGGTCCGGATGCCGGCCGCCTCGTCCAGGCCCGGCACGCGGGCGCACAGCTCGGCCACGTCCAGCGCGCCGGCGGCATAGGCCATCGTGGACTGGGGACGGGCGCCGGCCCCGGCGATGGTGCCGCCGGTGGCGACGATGCAAAGGCGCGGCAGGGACATGGCGGGCGTGCACAGGAGGACGAGAGTCCGATGATACCCGCGGCCGGATTGGCGTTCCCGCGACAGTTGCGTTTTCCGCTTGCGCCGCGCATCGATACTGTATAAAAATACAGTTACTGGATAAAACCACAGAAGCCCGATACGCGCCGTCGCCACCCGGTGGCGGGCGCCCCGCCACGGAGCCCGAGATGTCCAAGCTGACCGCACGCCAACAAGAAATCCTGGATCTCATCCGCCAGGCCATCGTCAAGACCGGCTTT